>JAJTID010000141.1 GCA_021300155.1 Pirellula sp. | reverse complement strand
GAACGATAGAATCGCAGCATTTGGCCTTCCAAGGCCGTAGAATATCCATCCATGATTTCCTCCTGCCTTACGGCTGAAGCTATCATGAACGATTCCGGTCAATTCTCAAATACGGATTTTATTCCCAGACTATTCCTAAGGGTATCACTCGAACGCAGGCCGAACCTCAGACGCCAGAAAGAACGAACCGGTATAGCAGATCAATTCCTTTTCGGACGAATTTGATGCTGCATACTGCATGGCTATTTCGGAGTTCGGCGACGTGAGGACTTCGACTGCTGGATATTTTGAATGTAGCAACTCAGCTTCCGAGGCGAGCTTTTCTACGGGGACAAATCGAGGGTTATTCGAATATTGAGTCAGGATGACTCGATCAGCGTATCCCATGATCAGTTCGAGCATCGCTTGATACTCTTTATCTTTCGACGAAGAAAAGACGACCGTCTTCATTGCAGGAGAAAACGACTCACGAAGGGTTTGAAGGAGAGATGTCATCGAAGCGATATTGTGAGCCGCATCCACAATGGTCAGCGGCTCTGTCTGAACGACCTCGATTCGGCAAGCGACTTGGGTCGAAGAAAGGGCACGACGCATTGCGTCTGTTGGTATTTGCCAGCCGAGTTGGATTAACTTTTGGCAAGCGGCGATGGCAACCGCTGCATTTTCGGATTGGTGGGACCCCAGCATTTTCAGTTCAAAGGCTGGCAACCGCGTCAATCCACGGACTTTGGCCTCACTGACTTCGGACAACGGAGTGAAATCGAAAGCACGGCTTTGCTGGCCGTGGGCGGGGCTGTTTCGTTTCACTTCAAAATCGCGGCCTAGCTCCCATATTCCGCAATTGCACTTCTCGGCTTGGTTTCGGATGACATCGCGAGCTTCGCTGGGGCGAACGCCGTGAATGACGAAGGCTCCGGGCTTGATGATGCCTGCCTTTTCCGTTGCAATCGCTTCCAACGTATTTCCCAGTTGCGCTTGGTGGTCAAAACTGATGGAAGTGATGATCGACAAGAGGCTTTGGCACACATTGGTCGAATCCAGCCTGCCTCCTAACCCGACCTCAATCACATTTACCTCTGTATCCTGTGCTTCGAAATGGCACCAAGCGAGGGCGGTTGTCAGCTCGAAGAAGGTAGCTTGGCCGTGTTTGCTCTCGATCTTTTCGGCAGCTTTGGCAATTCTCGGCAGCAGGGTAACAATGGATTCGGTGCTGGCGATACTCGCGTCGACAACAAAACGCTCTTCTAGTTGTACCAAATGCGGCGAAGTGTAGAGCCCGACACGTTTGCCTGCGTACCGCAGTGTTTCCGCGATCAACCAGGAAACCGAGCCTTTTCCTTTGGTTCCGGCGATATGAATGACGGGAACTCTGAGGTTCGGTCGCCCAAGTTCACTGAGCAGTGCGTCCATTCGAGCTAGCCGATAGTTTTGCTTATTGTAAGGCTTATCGGTCGATTTCTCGTAGTTCAGTCGGTCGTAGAGGTAGCGTATTGCCTCTACGTAATGGGGATGGACACGATCCATGAACGCCGGATTGCCCTATTTCGAGTGCGATTCAAGTCAGAACAGTAAATCTTAACGAGAAGTTAGAATCTTGGAGCCCCAGACGCTATTTTTGGCCAAGTCGAGTTTCGGCGGCGCTCGTCGCTTGTATGCGGGGGAAATCGAATTTATAGTTCCTTCTCTCTGCGATAGTTTCCTGAACCGCTCGAAGGAAAGTCGCGTAAACCGCCGCTAAGGGGCGTAGGTTGCCAAATCATGTGGTAGCCTCTGCTCGCAGTCATGGCCGTGGAAACATGCGGCTCGTCGATCACTTTTCAGTTTAGTATTCCATGTCAACAGTAGCTACCGCCGTTTCGAATTCCGCTCCATCTTCAACTTCTAACCCGGACATTATCGTAGAGACGAGAAGTTTGGGCAAAATCTACAGAGATTTCTGGGGTCGAAAAAAGGTTCAGGCTCTGAAGTCGCTCGACATCGAAGTACGTCGGGGAGAGATTTTTGGATTGCTGGGGCCAAACGGCTCGGGAAAATCGACAACTATCAAACTAATGCTTGGTCTTCTTTTCCCAACATCCGGAAGAGCGTTTGTATTCGGGAAAGAAGCCACCGACGTGGCGAAAAACGAGCGAATCGGTTATTTGCCGGAGGAATCGTACCTCTACAAATTTTTGAACGCGGAAGAAACACTCGACTTCTACGGCCGTCTGTTCGACATGCCCGCTAGTGTTCGACGCGAACGAGCTGAACATTTGATCAACATGGTCGGGTTGCAAAAACACCGCCGACGACAGCTGAAGGAATACTCCAAGGGGATGACCCGACGTATTGGTTTGGCCCAAGCGCTGATCAATGAGCCGGAGTTCTTGGTCCTCGACGAACCGACAACCGGTTTGGACCCGATCGGAACTCGCGAAATGAAGGACCTCATCGTACGGCTTCGCGAGCAAGGAAAAACCATCCTTTTATGTTCTCACCAACTGGCCGACGTCCAAGATGTGTGCGACCGTGTTGCGATTCTTCACCAAGGCGATCTGAAAGAGCTGGGGCGAGTCGATAGTCTGCTCAAAGTTCAAGATGTGACTCAGATCCATGCGAAAGGTTTGGATGAGAACACCAAGACTCAAATTCGCGAATTGATTGCGAAGGCGAACGGGGAAGTTGTCAAAATGGACAACCCCACAACAACGATGGAAGAGTTGTTCCTCGACATTGTTCG
Organism: Pirellula sp.; assembly: GCA_021300155.1. Lineage (GTDB taxonomy): Bacteria > Planctomycetota > Planctomycetia > Pirellulales > Pirellulaceae > JBKCUI01. The sequence continues at coordinate 57,197 of JAJTID010000141.1, read as the reverse complement.
CGATAGCGAGAATCGTCCTGGACGTCGATCTTCGAATGCAAACTAATTCGAACGTTATCACCAAATCACAGTAGAACAGCCAAGCGAATAGAGCTAACGAGTTATGCGTCTTACACCGGATCAGTTTTGGAACTACCAGGAGTGGTTGTTTAATCATTGGGGGCTACTCTGGGGCCTCGGCATTGCGCTGATTCTCTCCATCGTCGGTTTTTTGATCGGCTTCCTTGTAGCTACGCTCAAGCATGGACCGAGCGAAGGGTTCCTTCAGGTATCAAAAGTCATCGGCGAACTGTTCACCATCGACATTCCAAAAATGTCCTTTCGTCGCGTCTTCGCGATTGCGAAACTATCGTTTAAAGAAGCGATCCGAAATAAAGTCTTGATCGTGGTTTTGGTGTTTGTGATCGGGATCATGTTTGCAGGTTGGTTTCTCGACCGAAACGCAGCGAACCCAGCCCAGCTTTACATCCCAACGGTGTTGACTGCCACGAGCTACCTGATGTTTCTCATGGCTCTGTTTCTGAGTACGTTCAGCATTCCTCGCGACATCTCCAATCGCGTGATGTACACGATCGTGACAAAGCCAGTTCGCCCCACGGAAATATTCCTCGGTCGAGTTCTCGGATTCGCGGGTGTTGGAACTCTGTGTTTATTGGTTTTTGGCGTGATGAGCTACATGTTCGTGGTTCGTGGGTTGCGTCACTCTCACGAAGTCGCCGCAGTGCAAGCGAACGGATTGGCTGGAGAAACAAAGAAAGAGCACAACCATACGCACACCTTTACCCTCGACGAAACAGGTGAAGGAACGACAGAGACGGTCAAGGGGCACCGACATATTGTTCGTAAGGTCGATGGCAAGTTGGTAGTGCTCGATCAAGTGGATGACTTGACTGCAAGAAACCCGATCTATGGGATGCTTCGCTTCACGGGCCGGGATGGTGAAGAAGGCATCGGATTGAACGTCGGTTACATGTCGGAGTACCACAAATACATCGAAGGTGATTCGCTCATGAGCGCCGTTTGGCGTTTTGATGGTATCCGCCCTTCGTCCTTTTCTGAGACGTTGAATTTTGATTTTACTTTATCCGCCTTTAGAACCTACAAGGGCGACATTGTTACTCCTGTAGGTGTCGAAGTGAAATTTAGAAGCATCGATGGCAAAGTCGAAAGCGATCGAATCCAGTTCAAAGTCAAAGAATTTCTTATCGATCAAAAGTCTATCCCGCTGAAGCTTAAGGGGATCAAGGACTTGCAGCCAGCGGACTTAGATTTCTTCACGGATATTGCAAAGGACGGCTCCTTTGAGATCGTTGTCCGCTGCTTGGACCGTGGGCAGTATCTTGGAATGGCGGCAGCGGATTGTTATCTGCGTGCAAAGGAAAGTTCCTTTGAATGGAACTTCACCAAAGGGATCATCAGCATTTGGTTGAGAATGTTCATTGTCATTTGCTTCGGTGTAATGTTTTCGACGTTCTTGTCCGGTCCCGTTGCCGTGATTGCAACGGTCTCGGTGATCGTGCTCGGGATGTTTGGTTGGTTCGTCGACGATTTGGTTTCTGGTAAATTAGCTGGCGGTGGCCCTGTCGAGGCACTTGTTCGATTGCCACTCCAAAGTGGTTCTGGAACGGAATTGGACCTAGGGAATGAAGTGATCGAGAACGTGATTCGCGGGATCGACAAGGGGATTCTTTATAGTGTTGCCGCTCTGAAGTATTCGCTTCCGGATCTGTATTCATTGGAGACGTCCGAGTTTATCGCGCACGGCGTGAACTTGTTCGAAGGACTCTTGGCGAGACATTTAACGATAGCAATTGGGTACTTTTTAATGACGAGCATCATTGCCTACTTCTTCCTCAAGACACGAGAAATGGCGGGTTAGAGTCAATGAATAAAAGCTTGAGAAGAAAAACGATTTACATTGTGGCAATCATCGGATTGTTGCTGCCGCTCTACGGCTTGGGGCGTCCGGTAAAGGGGACAATTTCTAGGTTAAGAGACAGGCATTCACTCGGACAATCCAATTTAGGACAGTTGGATCCGACGAGCGAAAGCATGAAGCTCGCGACCCTTGGAATGAGAGGCATTGCTTCGTCTATTCTCTGGATCAAAGCAGATTACTACAAAGAAGAAAAATACTTCGATCGATTCTCTGCGACACTCAATCAGATCGCACTTTTGCAACCACATTTCATCAGCGTTTGGCAACACCAAGCTCACAATATGAGCTTCAATGTGTCTCCAGAATTCGAGGATTACCGGCTCCGATACGAATGGGTAAAGAAGGGGATCGACTACCTGGTTCGCGGGACCAAGTACAACGACAAGAAACCAATTCTCGAGTATGACCTAGGTCATTATGTTGGCAACAAGCTCGGAAAGTTCGACGAGAAAAAGCAATATCGGGAGTTGTTCCGAAAGGACACAGACTTTCACAACTACTTCACTGAAAACGGACTCGCAGTGGAGACGAATGCCCTTGGCTACGACCAACGTCCTGACAATTGGCGAGTGGGAAAGCTATGGTTTAACAAGGCAGTCGCGTCCTACCAAAGTGGGAACAAAATCGCGAAAACGCCCCACCTACTTTATTGCTATTCCCCGTTGTGGCAAATGTATTACGGTGAAGCGATTCAGACCGAAGGAATCTTGGACGACCGCTCTAAATTCGCGTGGGAACAGGGTGGTAGAGAGTGGGCTGATTATGGACGTATGTCCATTCCGTGGAGTGGCGATGGCCAGATCAAACTTCTGGAAACCGTGCAAGAGATGGAGAAGATTCGAGAGCTGAAATCCGTATTCGACGAGAAGACCGAGGGAATTGCACAAAAGATTTCCGATCGACGTTTTGAGCGACTGGATGATGCGACGAAACTGCTTTTGAAAAAACCAGAGGAAGAGCAAACACCTGATGACCGCGAAAAGATCTTCGCAACGAATCAGTCGCTCAAGCCATCTTATCAACAAGTTGTAGCGGAGTGTCCAAAGGAAGTACAAGCCTCACTTTTGCAAATCGTAACAGAACTGAGCCAACGTGAAGAGCGTTTGCGAATCACGGAGATCTACAGAAGCAATGTCAACTACGGTTACTGGGCTGATCGCGCGACGGCGGAGCAAAAGAACTATACAGTCGACGCACGACGTCTACTCTTCGAAGCCGACAAGATGATCGACTTAGGAGATGTGAAGGGCGCTTTAGAGAATTACGATAAAGCGTGGGCTCTATGGGATGAAGCATTTCGGCGATACCCGATTCTGATCGAAGAAGAGGTTGGTGACTCCGTCTTCAAAGCTATTCGTCGATACAACAGGCTCACGGAGGAAGAGAATACCCCGGATTTTGTTCTTCATTGGTTTGTTGAGTATAGAAGGTTGAAGGCTACAGAGGGGCTGCAATACGAAGCTGATAGAATGCTTGACGAGCTCAAGGCAAAGGCTGCAACACTAGAAGACGATAAAGCGCTACCAAGCACAAGCGAGCTTGATAGGTACTTCAAGCTGACTGCTCCGGTGGTTCCGGAAGTGCCGAAAGGAGATCAACCCCCACCTGACCCTAAATCATCGAGAGTTCCGATGGAAGTGATGTCGAGACCTGAAGTCGTACCTGAACCGTCGAGCAATTCCTCCCAACCGAGCCCAGCATCTACGGGGCGACCACCATCTCTCGAGAATCCTTCGGATTCCAAGTGAACTCCAATGGTCTGTGGTGAACCTGATGAGGCTTCACTTTTGATTTCGCAGTGTTGCTTTATCCGTAGATACGTTGAAATAGAAAAGGCCGAGAGATTTCTCTCGGCCTTTTCTCATTTCCTGGTGCTGGGGTAAGCATAGCCGACCCCAGCACACAGTCTTAAGCTCTGTCGTGAAGCACCTTCTGAAACAATCGACCCAGTAAGTGTTTCAAAGGGATTCTATGCGACTCCAACCCAGGAGGATGGCCGATCGAGTATTCCCGCAAATGCTCGATCAAACGACAAAGCTTTCATGTCTGAATGGGGCATCAATAGAAGAACCAGCATGCGGAAGTCAATCTCACTTTTGACAGAACCACGCGATGGGAAGATAGGCTGTCTAATAAACCTCGCAGATTATCTATGTTGCGGATTTTGAGGTCTGTAACGACTATTCTTCAAGGGCAAACTACTCCTCTGCCGAATCAGAGCTATAGCCGAGATTTTCCATCCACGCCGCTAGGTCATTCCGAACATGTTAACCAAACTTTCCACTCGACATCCTTTGATGCTTAAGTTCTGCATCGTCGTTCTCACAATGACAACGTTTGGATGTACAACTTCACCTGGAATGAAGTCGTCCATTTGGCCAACTCGGAAGATGGGTGGCGATGCGGCACCGGGTGCTGGGGTTGCAGGATCGCTCGCATCGACTACGAAAGCAGTGAAGGGGCAGTTCTCGACGATGGGGACGGCTGTTTCGTCCGCATACGGAAAAGCCAAGACAGCCATCACGTCTCCATTTACCACCCCAACGTCGACTTCACCCGCGGACTCTGCCACTAACTCGCTCTCCAAGAGCAACTCGATTGGTCCTGAGGTCTACGTCATGACGGGGCAACTGAACGAATCCAAGGGTGAGTATGGCAAGGCACTCGATAATTACAGCAAAGCCCTCGAAGCAGACCCTAAATGCGTTTCAGCGATGCTGAGTATGGCAAGACTTTACGATCGCCAAAATGAATCTGAAAAATCAATCAGCTTCTATAACAAAGCCATTGAAATCGCTCCGAACTCCGGAGCAAGCTATGCGGAACTCGGTGGATTGTATGTAAAAACGGGTAACCTCAATGCAGCCAAGGACCAGCTTCAGAAAGCAGTGAACTTGGAGCCGAAAAACCCGAGTCATCGAAGCGCGTTGGCTGGAGTATTGCTTGACATGGGAAACCCCGAAGCTGCCCTTGGCGAACTGACACAAGTACATAACCCTGCGATGGCAAACTATCAAATGGCCTACCTTCATTTTTCTCGTAAGAATGTTCCCGCAACGCAACAATTCCTGACCAATGCGTTGCAAATCGACCCGAATTTGAAGCCAGCTCGCGATTTGATGGCCAGCATGGGCGGAGCCCAAGCGATTCAGAATGTTGCTCAGCAGGGCAATCAATACTTGAACCAGGCACAGAGTGTTTTTCAGCAAGCATCGGCTATCAACTCGAACGTTCAAGGCCTCTGGCAGCCAAACGGAGCGAGCCCAGCTGCGCCGAGCGACCCAAGTTCAGTTCCAGCTCTCAACCTACCGCCGGTCCCGCAAAACGCTGGAAATCAGTTCGGGACAATCTCTCGATAATCGCTGGTACGCGATTCTTAACCGTGGATTCCTAGGGAACGGCTTTTCGCCGTTTTCCGTACTATCTGGAAGTCTTTGCTTTCGTGTAGGATTACGAACCATTAGGTGCTCAGCCTCATTCGTTTGGACCGTAACGAAGCGATCAAGAAAGGAATCCCATGGAACAGCGAATTCTCATCGTCAGGCTATCTGCGATCGGCGATGTCGTATTGAGTACTCCGGTTCTATGCGCGTTACGCAGAGCCTTTCCTAAGGCCAAACTGGGCTGGGTGGTGGAACCAGCTGGGGCGCAGTTATTGGAAGGCCACCCGGATCTCGACGATCTCATCGTACTCTCGAAAGATACGTTTCGTTCGGTTGGCGATTTCTATGGAGCTGCGAAAGTAATTCGGCGGTGGCAACCTACTGCAACCATCGACTTGCAGGGGCTCACGAAAAGCTCACTTCTGGCATTTGCATCGGGAGCACCATTACGATGTGGCTTCGAGAAAGGAGACTTTGATGGACGCGAATTGAGCCGCTGGTTAAACAACCGACGCATACACCCGAAAAGCTCGCACATCGTTGAGCGAGGACTGGAGCTCCTGCAACTGCTAGGAGTAGAAACAACGAAGATCGAGTATCGGTTGCCTGAAGAGGATGCTGATAGTCGTTTTGCAAATTCCGTTGTCAAAAACCAATGTCGTGACCAACCGTTCGCGATCGTGAATGTCGGTGCCGGTTGGCCTAGCAAAATTTGGCCAAGCGATCGATACGCTGCAATAGCCAGATATCTTTTTTCTCAATGGGGGCTTATGACCCTAGTCCTTTGGTCGGGCGATGAAGAGAACATGGCTGCCGAAGCCGTAGTCCAACAAAGCGACGGATGCGCGGAGTTAGCTCCCGCAACATCTTTAAAACAACTTCGCAGCTTGATTCGTCGCGCCAAAATCTTTGTTGGATCAGATACCGGGCCGATGCATTTGTCCGTAGCTGTCGAAACGCCGACAGTTGGCATGATCGGTCCCATGCCGATAGAAAGAGTCGGACCCATCGGACAACAGAATCGTGGAGTACAATGCGACACATTGCCGCGATCTCTCAAGAGCCAAAGAAAAACAGATTGTAAACCGATGCTCTCGATTCAGATAGAAGATGTTTGCAACGCATGTGGTACAATCTTGGCGTCGTCGTCAAAATCAGCAGCTTCGAATGTTGTGATTTCGAGTATCGGGCGAGCTTGCTAGCCAATTCCTGTTTTGATCATCTAGAGAGTGTTACGATGCGTGGACAATGGGTACCGTTCCTGGCTTCGTTTACGGTATGGTGCATCGCCACGTTTAGCAGTTGCGACTCGTCCATTGCACAGCAACAGCCGGCCGATTCGGAGTTGCGTACCATGTTTCGCACTTGGTTGGACGAAGAGTGTAAACGTCACCCTGTTTTCGCTTCGCAACAAGGGAACCGGCAATTCGATGGCTTGATGGACGACTTATCCCCCGAAGCAAGACAGGCAGACAAAGAACGCGACGCCGATACGCTTCTTTCGCTCAAGCAATTCGCTAAATCGAAGTCCCTTTCAAGGAATGGAGAAATCGACCTCGAGATATGGCAAAATTTTCTTCAGTATCGATTGTGGCAATCAGCCAACAGCGATGATTTTGCAAATGATCCGCGTATCTATTTGATCTATTGTTCGGATAGTGTCTTCGGGCTGTTCACTCAATCGACCCTACCTAAGCATCGCAATATTGCAAACGCGACGACCCGTATTGCAGAGATTCCCAAAGTTATCGCAGCTGCGAAAGCCTCTATCAAGAATCCACCCAAAGAAATCACGGAGGTTGCGATCAAACGGACGGAGGGTGCAATCTCGTTTTACGAGAAAGACATCTTCGCGATTGCAGATGAATCACCTCAAGTGAGCTCGTTGGCATCACCCTCGCGACAAGCGGCCGCTGCACTTCGTGACTACAAAAAATTTCTCGAAGACGATGTGTTGCCGCGATCCACAGGTGACTGGCGGATCGGCAAAGCGAAGTTTGCAGAGAAATTGGCAATGGAACTGGACGCAGGCCTAACCGCACAAGAAGTGATCGATATTGCCGAATCAGAATCCACTCGTGTTGAGCTCGAGATGTACTACGTCGCAAAACAACTATGGCACAGAACTTTTCAAAGTGAGCCACTCCCGCCCGATGATGCAGACGGCCGTCGAGAAACGATTCGACGCGTATTGAAAGAACTCGGCAAAGACCACGGCTCTTCGGAGTCCTTGGTGGACGACGCCAAAAGCACCGTCAACAAAATCAAGGATTTCATTCGTCAGAAGAATCTCTTGACCCTTCCGAGTCCGGACCAATGTTCCATTATCCTTATGCCTGAGTTCCAACGCGGCTTCTCTCTCGCCTATTTAAATCCCGCACCTCCACTGGACGCGACTGCAAAGAGTCTTTACGCCATTGCTCCTCCACCGGAAGAGTGGCCCGAAGAACGAAAAGAAGCACTCTTGCAAGAATATAACTCGGCAATGCTCCAGGTTCTGACCATTCATGAAGCTTACCCTGGTCACTATGTTCAATTGGATTACGGAAACCGACACGAATCCTTGATTCGCAAAGTTCTCTACTCTGGTGTTTTCGCCGAGGGATGGGCGGTCTACACAGAACAAATGATGCTAGATCAAGGGTACGGAAATGGTGACCTATCCCTTCGATTGCATCAATTGAAGTTCTATATGCGAGCCGTGCTCAATGCGATTCTTGATCACCGCATGCATTGCGATGCCATGACCGATGAAGAAGCGATGGCACTCTTAGTGGATCGCGGCTTTCAGACCACTGGAGAAGCCGCAGGAAAAGTTCTCCGAGCGAAACAAAGTTCGTGTCAGCTATCCACATACTTCATTGGTCGAACTGCTTTTTATAGGCTTCGTCAGCAAGTGCAGCGAAAGCGTGGAGCACAATTTCAGATAGGCAAATTTCACGAAGAAGTACTTAGCCATGGAACTATCCCTGTGAAGTATCTCCCGGAATTGGTCCAGTAGATTCAGCCGACAAAAGTGGCATGCATTTTCCATCATGCCGGGAATTTTTGGTGGACGTTAATCTTCGGCGCACCTGTCCCAGCAGATGGATTGAATGCGGCTAAGTTGTGTACCTAAGTACATTTACTCGACGAATGACTGGGTTAGTTTATCGTAGCTTGTTCGGTCATGGATCTTGCCAAACGGAACAGCAAAAATCGCTCCTGCCTGATTCGATTGCAATTGCCGATCGCTGGGCATATGTTCGACCGCTGTCGTAATGATGAGCCATAACTCTTCGTGAAAGACAAACCATTGTGGGCAGGTAGCTTGTGGACTCTTTGCCGAACGCCATTCGTTCTCGACTTGACCATTGCTCAAGCTGACCTGGATCGTTCGACCGAACTCGGCGGGGTTCGGATTGTATAGTGAAATGATGACGCTCTTCCCGTCCAGCGATAAAGTCATTCCATCTGGAACCGCTTCATCGTGACGAAGATCCACGGCGATCGACTCCGAGACAATCTTTCCAGCCTCGAGATCGATCTTGTATCGCATCACGCAACGCGTGGGCGAATCGATATCGAGAAGCTCAATCCAACCTGCCCCTTCGGAAACGATGCACTTACCATTGCTGCAGACTTGATCGTCGCGCAATTGGAATAGCTTCTTATCTGCTCCACGCCAGAAATAGAGACCGGCCTTCTTGGTTTTGAATTCCAAGTCTTTCGTGCCAAAAATGAGGTTCCCGTTCCAAGTCAAACCATCGTTGATGACGGTTCCAGACACATGCGAGTCGATGCCTTCGAGGAACGGACGAAAGGAATTATCATGCGGAGAGAAAATGCCAACCGTCCGCTCGCAGCCGACGACAAAGTTTCCTTTGTTCGTTGAAAACGCGAAGCCTGGACGGCCTGGCAATAGATAGTTGGTGTTTTCCCTTGTCGAAAAGTTGTAAACATTCACAGAGCCAAACTGTTTGTCCGCTCCATGTTGAATTGCAACCCATGAGAAAGAATCTGTATTCCGTGGATACGGCCCTTCTGGCAGAAATCGAAGGGCCGCATCACTTGGCAAGAAAAGTAGTTCAGCGTTCTTCATTATGCCTTTTCAAATGCCGAGTCAAAGGCGCGGCCGCTCGGCGCGAAGTCCAGATTCTTAACAAACCCAGCCGCTTCTGCAGCTCCGAACTCACGATCCATACCGCTATCTTCCCACTCAACGCTGAGTGGACCGTCGTAACCGATCTCGTTCAAGGCGCGAATGATCTCTTCAAAATTAACACTGCCACGACCTGGGCTTCGGAAATCCCAGCCTCTTCTCGGGTCACCAAAGTTCAAGTGACTACTAAGAATGCCAGATCGACCATTCAGTTTGGTTGTGGCGTCCTTGATGTGAACGTGATAGATACGGTCAGGGAATGCACGAATAAATTCGACTGGATCGATCCCTTGCCAAATCAAATGGCTAGGGTCAAAGTTGAATCCGAATTCAGGCCGATGATCCAATGCTTTGAGTGCCATCTGAGCCGAATAGAGATCAAAGGCAATCTCAGTCGGGTGAACTTCGAGAGCAAAGCGAACACCGTTCTTGGCAAACTCATCCAAGATCGGATTAAATCGTTTTGCAAGAAGAGCGAAGCCGTCGTCGATCATCGATTGAGGCACTGGTGGGAATGAATAGTTCAAGTGCCAGATGCTGGATCCGGTAAATCCATTCACTACTCCGACACCAAATTTCTTGGCGGCGCGAGCGGTTGCCTTTAGTTCTTCAATCGCTCGTTCATTCACGCCCGCTGGGTTTCCATCTCCCCAAACATAGGGGGGAAGAATCGCTTTATGGCGAGCGTCAATATTGTCCAATACTGCTTGGCCAACCAAGTGAGCGCTGATGGCATGGCATTGCAGTCCCATACCATCCAAGAATGCCCGCTTCTTATCGCAATATGTCGGATCCGAGTTGGCTTTTTCTACCTCGAAGTGATCACCCCAGCAGGCAAGTTCGATGCCATCGTAGCCAAAATCCTTTGTCAATTGCGCCATCTTCGTCAGTGGTAGATCGGCCCACTGGCCAGTGAACAATGTTACAGGTCTTGCCATACAAACGATGCTCCAAAAATTCGAGTCGACAGGTATCTTTACATACCCTCAAGATAGCATTTACCCTCCACAAGTACAGACACCCTTAAAACGCTTTGAAGCGTCAGGAAAAAGAAGAGCATGACTTTTGAAATTAGAGCATTCTACGGCTCGGAAGCTCTTTCAGCCATTATTCAACTTCGTTACGACGTGCTGCGCAAACCACTCGGACTATCCATGGAGCAGTCACAATTTCCCGGTGACGAACTCAGTACGACGGTTCACATGGTCGGATACAAAAACAATAAGATGGCAGCTTGCCTTACGATTTTGTTGTCCGATGTGAAATTACCTGAAGAACCTCAGTCCGGGCAACTACGAGGAATGGCTGTCGCGGATGGGTATCGTGGACTTGGGTTCGGGGCACTGTTGCTCGACGCTGCACATGAGTGGGCTCGCCAAAAGGGAGTTTCTCTTTGGTGCAACGCTCGGCGCAAGGCAGTTGGTTTTTACTCAAAACATGGCTGGGAAGTTACCAGCCCAGAATATGAAGTCGTCAACGTCGGCCCTCACTTTCGCATGTGTTGGAAACCGAAACAAACGACTCAAACATATTGATCTCCAGCTCCTGGTTCTGGGAGATGTGCTATTCGCCTGATCCGGGATTCGAGAATGGATTCAACGCATCGTTCTCAGCCTTCTCCTTTGCCTCACCAGAGATCTCTACACAAGCAAGGCGAAACTCCCTGAGATTGACTCGCACACCATTCGATAAGCTACCCAAATCTGCATATTGTCCGCTCAGGTCGACTTGGAGCTTGTCAAGTTTTTCGATGGCTTCTTGAACTTTTGGCTTCTCATCGTCTGAAACGAGAGTGATCAATCCTTTGGGAGGACTCTTCGCTAGTGGATTCGAATCTGGATATTTGCGTGGAAACCCATTCAATGCCAAATGAATTCGTTCTAGCCGCTGATGGATGATTCGTTTCGCATTCCTCACTTCAGGAGGCAAATTCACATTAGCTTTTGGTTGACCACCCATTCCACCCATTCCACCCATTCCACCCATTCCACCTTCTCCACCAAATCCACCTTCTCCACCCATGCCTTCACTGCCGTATCCATCTCCGCCGAGCATGCCTCCCATACCGCCCATACCCATTCCACCGGCAGATGCCAAGCTACCTGACATGGCGATCTTAACTCGCCAGTCCTTTAGGGAGCTGATCGCAAATTTCGAAATTTCATTTTCAAGCTTCGTGGTTTCTTCCGGTGTCAATGTCGATGGTGTGATTTGTCCGAGGCAAGCGCACGCTACTTCTTTCAGCCATTCGGATGATCGCTCGTCATTGAAAACAGCGACGATGAATTTAAGCACTGACCCCGAGGCGAGTTTTTGTGTTTCGCCCTTGCTCTTGGTTGCAAACATGGTCATGGTTTGAAGAGCCTGTTCCATCATCTTCTGATGTCCTTCCAGCAATCGGGGAACAGGCGGAGTCACGGTCATATGCTCAGCAATCCTAGCTACGAACGCTCGTTGTTTGTTGTCAGGAAAGCCATCTGCTGGATTCGTTGGCTGGGCACGCAAATACCTTTCGAGCGATTTGATAGCGATGTAAAGCACCGCATCGAGTTCTCGTTCGTCTGGATTCGAAAGTTTTTTGGGATCAAGGATGCGATACAAATCGTTGAGCACGTCCGGTTCCGGAACTGGTGGATTTTTCCCAGCAGGTTCTCGAACTAATTGTGTCAACACAATCATAGATGTGATTCGAGTTATTGGATCGTATGCTTTGTTCTTTGCGACTGCTGAGAATAGTTCGTAAGTCTTCTTATTGAAACTATCGCGTACCGCTTTACTCTTGTTCTTGCTGATAAGCTCAAGATCGGATTCGATTTCTCTGCGGCGCGCGTTGATTTCTGTCGGTACAGCTTCTGTGAGCTTTGGGATCACATAACCGCCGTAATACTCCGTCATCGCAGTTAAGTCAGCCTTGTCACCTCGAAGCTCGTTGGTCTTCTCTTTCTCTTTGGCTGATCTAGCTTTGTCATCTGACAGCTTTACGGGTTCGACAGTAAACTTCCCCTTCGCCGGGGCCCCTTGCGCATACAAAGCAGGCGGTGAACACCAGCTTACCAAAGCGACAACACCAACCGCTGCAACGAATCCTATTGTCCGTAAAACCGCATGCGATAAGAACTGGAATTTGAATTTCGAAAGGGTCATCATGGACTCCTACAGAAAAGCTGAAGAGAACGGTGGTCCGGAAACGGCAGAAAAGTCAAACCGCTGCCCTATTAAGATTAAGGCTGGATACCCCCAAGTGTCAACTTTCTTCCGCTGTAATCCCCAATCTAGATTGCTTTTTCCCAAGATTCATGAGACTAGCATCCCGAAGATTCCCGAGTAGTGCTATATTTTGGGCTGGAATCCTCGAACGAAAATCAAGCGTGCAGAAGGCACTTTCGGCCTAAATCTCACGAAATGGGGAATTCTCCCGATACGGCTCATCCGTGGATTGGAACCACGAATCGGGACGGAAAATATATTCAACCATTACGAAACAATTACGTTAGCGAATCGGTATGTCAGATCATTGGAATAGTTTGGCAAACTTACTAGGTACTCCCTCCATCACCCCAGCCGCAAAAAAATCGGACGCTACGAAAGCGAAAAGCGATTCTTCGCTTCCTGAACCTACAAAGCCAGTCGAAAAAGCCAAAGAACCATCCCGTTTGCGATCCTCGTGGGACGCAGTCACTTCATTCTTTGGGATCCAGCCTTCAGAATCGGATTCTTTGGTGCCATCGGTAGAATCCGAACAAGCTGATGCTCGCCCAAAACCATCCGAGCGCAGCGTAAAGGATTCCAGTAGAGTTAGCTCCAAACGAGAGAAGACTAGCTTTTGGGATTCGAAAGATTCTACTACTGACGCCGCTCCGTTGGAAAGCTCGCAGACTGGTTCCGATGAGCCAGTCGTTTCATTTGGGGCCCCTCGGCGAAAAGGTGGCGATCGGCAGCCGCGAACTAGTGAGAGCCAGCCACGCGGCGAAAGACAACCACGGGTTTCGGGCGAACGGCCTCCGCGCGATGGCGAAAGAACTCCTCGGGGTGACGGGGAAAGACCGCTGCGGGACGAAAGACCACAGCGGGGTGGCGGCAACCGAGAGCAACGCCCCGATTCGTCCTTTCGAGAAGAAAGAGCCCCTAGAACCTCTATCGAAAGAACTTCGGATTCCAGAATCGAGGATCCGGATTCAATGGCGGTCGAACCGAGATCTTCGCAAAGCCGCCACAGAGAACGGGGCGACACGGATCGCCCAATCGGCGAAGCTGCACCCGAAAGACGGTCCCACCGCAGACCACCACGTCGAGGCAGAGCAGAAGGCGAGCTAGCCGAGCCATCGAGGGATATCGCTGATTCAGTCGAACTTGAAAGCAGTGCGGAAGACACTAGCGCATCCAGAAGCAGCGGACGAGATCGAGTCCGAAGTGATCGTCCCGACAGTCGCAGCGGCTCAAGCTCGAGAAGTCGTTCGGATTCTCGCGGCCAGGAAGAGCGACCCACTGAGGGAAGACGCCCACGTTCTCCCGAAGATACTCGCGGAAGCAGTGATGTTCGCAGTAATGAAACTCGCAGCGAAAGCCGAAGCCCGCGATCAGGCGGACGTGGTGATGCAAGGGACTCGGCAACGAGAGATTTAGCCCATAGCAGCGGTTCACAGAGTGGTGAACTGCGCAGCGAGGGTCGTCGATCCGAGTCGAGCGAGACGCCCCGAGGGTCACGGCACCGCAGCGCGGATGGGAACCGAAATGCGGACAGGCCGGCTCGAAACGAAAGAGGCAGAGGCCCTAGAGCTGAACGCGTTGCTGGTGAAAGGTTGCCGGCTGCAGATGGTTTCGGCGATGGTATTGATGACAATGTCGGCTTCGTCCCGGTGGATGACGATGATTTCGGTCCAACGGTTCGTACTCCCAGCGATAGAGTGGACGAAGACGACGAAATCAAACATTCAAGTCGCAGGCCGAGAAGCGACAGAGCGAGAGGCGATAGACCCAAACGTCAGATGTCTGAGGAAGATGATCGTCGCGGTGGAGACGAAGACCGTGAAGCCGTCTCGGCTGTTACGAAGAGCGGAAAAATCCCATCCTGGGCAGAAGCTCTCGAAGGAATTGTCGCTGCCAATACCGAGAATCATCAACGAAATACTGGCGGCGGAGGACGAGGCCGCGGCCGTGGTCCTCGGCAGTAACGCTGGCTTCAGCACAGCAGTTGACGGTAAAGCAAATGAAGAGTTCGCGATTAAAGTTCTCCATGCGTTCTTTATTTGGCTGTATCGAATGCGTTGCATTGCTCCCTGCATCCGGACCTGTGATTCACCCAAAAAACTGAGCGTAACCATCACTTGCCCCGAGATCTGATTGTCCGAAAACATAGCCTAAAGAATGGCCAATGGATTCCTTGGGTGTTCCAGCGTTCCACGCGTGACTCCAAGGCGATTGGTCGCTTTGAGTCTCTTCCAGACCTCTGTACCCTCAAGGGCTCCTTCCAATAGGTTTCGATACAAAGAAAGAACTTCGGCGACCTCTGGATGGCTCGCATCGCGCAGTAACTCGACTCGAAAATGCTGCACACCGAGCCGGATCAATGTTGGAGTCGCCTCGGATCCACTTTGCGCATGACCATTGTAGAGTGTATTGCGGCAACCAATATCAGCGTGCAATACGTGCTCTACTCCTATTCGATCGCGTAGTTTCACATCGTGCCGGTCGCATGGACGGCCGCAATTCGTTTTGTTGGTTCCAGGCGATAGCACCGTGCAAAAAACACAGTGCTCCATATGGAACATCGGCATATGTTGGTGAATCACCACTTCAATCCACGATCTAGGGACGGCAGCCACTAACTCGGTCAATTGGTCTCGATTCAAATCGTAGGATGCCGTAAAACGATGAGCGCCTTTCTCGATCAGCCAGTCGGCCGTCAGAGGATTCGTCGCATTGAGGCTAAAGTCTGCAATCGTAGGAATGCCTGCTCGACGCGCATAGTCTAGTGCAGCCAAGTTGCGAACCAACCAGCCATCTGCAGGACGTTTTTCCATAGCTCGAAAGAGCCCGGTCTCCCCAGGTTTCTGAATCCGAAGCGATGCCAAATAAATCTGTGCTCCCGCTTCGTGAGCCATTGAAACCGCTTTCTCATACTCTCGAATATCGTGGAAGTCCGCATGTACAAGTTTTTGGCCTTCTCGAAGCACTGCCTCTAACTGACTCAACGAACGAACCAGAACCACAAGTTGAGGCTTCGCACCATTCATGGAATCCGCTTTCGTTTCGACCTCCCGCAGCATCAAAGCGGATCGTCCTGTCGCAACTATTCGCGGGGGACGTTCCAGGAGTAATCGATCCAGATGCTCCACCAGCGACTTTCGGATATCACCCATCACACTGAGTGGTAGCATCGGATTCCCGTCTATGGTGGCGTGGATCTTGGAAAGAACATAAGGCGTATTGCCGAGTCGATTCAATTGCTCTAGCAACGGCCCTTCGCTCAGCGGATGCTTTCTCGCGACTTCGGGCAGATACTCGTGTGACCAATCAAGTTTAACGTCCGGATGCTTCTTCACCCAAACAGAACATTGGACGGGTTCACCCACACGAACAATGATGGACATCTCCACCTCTTTTTTGAAGCGAGGTTGTTTCGTCTCAAAGGTGCTCCTTAATCGCTTGGTTAGTTGCGGAGAATCCGTTTGCCAAAGAGGTATACCGCTCCGCACATTGTCTTCGTTGATCAATCCGTGCTGAAAGGCCAACTCCACTCGACCCGAGGTAGGTTGATCGATTCTCTTGCCGTGAAGAAAGACTTGGAAGATACGCCCGCCAATCTCTTCCCCTGCGATTCGGTCGCCATCGAATACGACTCCGTCACCAGGCATCAGCGGGACATCGAGATCGACTAGTACGCGTTCGCCTCTCACTCGCACGACGTGCCCCGCCTTCACTCCTTTTTTAGCACTGCTTTCACCAGATACCAATCGTTTGTGATTGCAACCTTCGAGCCAGCCCGGGCTGAAACCTCGTGAAAAGCTTAGTTCCATTTCACGTCGTGCTGTGGATGACCAGTGCGTTTCTTTGCCCTGCATGGCGTCATCGATCGCTTGTCGATAATGGCCTACTATGTTCGCCACATACTCCGGTGTCTTGAGTCGGCCCTCGATTTTAAGAGAGCACACTCCAGCGTCGATGAGCTGTGGAATGTATTCGTATCCCGCAAGATCCTGAGGTGAAAGTAGATAGCGGTTGTCTCCGAGATTTTTATACTGCCCGTCGCAGATCAAGTCGTAGTTGAGTCTGCAAGCCTGAGCGCATTGGCCTCGGTTCGCACTTCTGCCACCGAGCGACTCACTCGTAAGGCATTGTCCACTGTATGCAACGCAAAGTGCTCCGTGCACGAAGCACTCCACCGGCTTGGTGGTTGCCGATGTTATCTTCTTGATCTCCTTCAACGACAATTCACGAGCCAGCACGACACGATCGATACCCAACGATTCGATCGCATGAATGGTCTCTGCGGAAACCATCGTCATTTGCGTACTTGCATGGATCGAAAGTTCTGGACAGATCTGACGAATGAGTCTTGCGGCCCCAAGATCTTGAACCAAAACGGCATCGACGCCCGCTTTGGCAAGCTCCGCAACATTTTCTTCGAATTGCGCAAGCTCATCGGTAAAGACAAGGGTATTGAGCGTGACGTAACCGACGACTCCACGACGATGCAAGGTTTGCATCAATGTTGGCAAGTCGTCCATCGAAAAGTTCACGGCTCGTGCACGTGCGTTGAATCCGACATCGAGGCCAAAGTAGACGGCATCGGCTCCATTCTCAATCGCGGCGTGGATACATTCCCAGTTTCCTGCGGGAGCCAGCAGCTCGGGCGCTGGCTTTCCGACGGACGATACAATTGTCATGTTTATTTCTTCTCTTGCCTGAATCCGGTTTTCATTTTCTGGACTACCTTTTGCTCAACCAAAGGTTGATCTGGTATTTGAATGTTCATCGTCATGTTTTGACTAAGCTCGCTGACCACCAAATAACCATTTTCATTGTCGAACCAAAGTTTACCTTGGATATCTTGAGAAGGAACTGTAATCTTTGCCTTGAATTTGCCTTCGCCCTTAAAATCCATCTTCGTGCTGACGTTGAATTGGTGGATTTGTCTGCCCTCGAACATGACCGGGCCAATGTACTTGTATTGATTGGTTGATTCGAGAATGCCAGTGTCATTCTTCGTTTCCGTGACCTGCGTCCAAGTGTGACCGGGAAGTATTGGTGCGTCAGGGAAAACCGGTGAGCCTTTCTCGATGGAGTCCTTCAAAACAGGCTCCATGGATGAGCCCATGGGGATCGAACGAAAGCCTTTCAATGCTTCATCCGGGATGACAACATTGGATATCTTGCCATTCGCTGCCATCGTATTAAAACATTCCACTCCAATCATCGGGCGGAACATTTGACCGATTTGCTTTGCAAAGCCAAAGTCTTCCGTTTTGTCGGTATCCATTTCCACACTCCCAGCACCGGGAATATCCATCGAGAGTTGCGCTCGTTGGAGTACGGTCACGATTTGGACCGAGCCATCCTCATTCTTGTTCTTGACTTCCCAGAGTTGGGTGATCCGTGTCATCTGCTTAACAGGCGTGGTTACCCCGGGTGGAGATTGCTCCATCACTTGCTCGACGTCGGAATAAAGTTTCGTTCCAGGAACCAACTTCCATCGAAACAGAACTCCTTGGCTGTAAGCGGAGTGGCCAAGAGAGAATGTAAAAAGTAATGCAATCGCGATTCTTAGCATGTTCAGACCTAACCCCGGGGCATTTCAAAACGTCCTTAAAAGCTGAGCCATTTTAGATCATTCGGGCCAAGTCGCGAAATCCGAATCGCGAGGGAAGAAGTTCGATTTGCATTTAAATTCCTCAATGTTCCACGCCGTTGTTCTTCAGTACAAGCCGTCTGATTGCTTCATCTTGTCGGAATAAACGTTATGACCCCGCAGTCTCCAGCCCAAATATGGCTGACCTCGAATGGTTCGAGTCGTCCTGGTCGCGATCCTGACTTATCTATTCGAAAGAGCTTTCGTTACTCCACTGGATCATTCCATGAACCGCAATTCTATTCAAGCGAACGTTGACCCCAATAAGTTTGTGAATGCACTAGGGTGGGATCAATTGCGGAAGTCCGTCGCTCAACGCGAAAGTTTGCGAAAAGGGAATCGCAATGCATCCTTGGCTGCCGCCTGGAGCGATGTCGATTGTAACTCACTCGACAACATTCCTACGCCAGGTGACTCTGAGCGTTTCGTTTTGAGGGATCTCGTCACCTCGAGCTATCCTGTCACTCATCTGTCTTGTGAAGAATGGCAGCCGATGCTTTCCGAAGTGGTCTGCCGGTCCGTTGATGAATTTTTCTCTTACTACGACGACATGATGGAGCCTACCGTTTCGGAACCGATCCCTCTTGAACTGGAATCCGAAAACGAAATGGACTTAGAGCTTAGCATTCTGGAGTCCGTCCAAGATATCTCGATCGAAATCTGCCGGGCTCAACAGTCTCAGCAAACAACCGAAAACCCATTGAAAGCTCCTGAAACCGTCGAATAAGACAGCGTCCGACCTCGATCTCGCGGTCGCCTAAGTCGCTCCTAGTCTCATCTGTCAAGCGAGCAGTCATTTTCAAGACGCACTAGCCGTCTTGATCAGGTATCGCTAAACTGTGGCCTGATGCCGCTGTGGCGAAATGGCAGACGCAGCAGATTTAAAATCTGCTGGGGCGTAAAGTCCCGTGTGGGTTCGAGTCCCACCAGCGGTATCTTTTCTAACTCTTGCCGTCAAACGACCGCAGGTTTGCGACCCATTGTTTTGGTATGTTCGGCTATTTCTTCGTCCGTTTCCTTCATTCGAACACAATCGACATAGAAGCGCCGCTTTCCATCGATCTCTTCTTCGACCAGTCCATGAATGTCGGTATCGAAACCCGGGAACTTATCGTTGAACATCTGAGCAAACCGTAGATACTCGATAATCAGTTTGTTGAAACGTTCTCCGGGGATCAACAAAGGGATTCCAGGTGGATACGGAGTAAGAAGCACAGCCGTTGCTCTGCCCTCGAGATTGTCGATCTCCACGCGATCCACTTCATCGTGAGCCATCATCGCGAACGCATCCGAAGGCTTCATGGCTGGCTGCATCGGGGAAAGATACATTTCCGTCGTAACGCGGGCGACATCATACTTGGTGTAGGTGTCGTGAATCTGCTGGCAGAGATCCTTGAGTCCGATGCGTTCGTACTTCGGATACTGCTGACAAAACTCTGGCAAGATTTTCCACATCGGTTGGTTCTTATCATAGTCGTCTTTGAATTGTTGCAAAGCGCTGAGCAAGGTGTTCCAGCGACCCTTTGTGATTCCGATCGTGAACATAATGAAGAAGGAATAAAGTCCAGTCTTCTCGACAATAACGCCATGCTCCGACAAATAACGCGTTACGATCGAAGCAGGGATTCCTGTCTCCGCAAATTGTCCCGAGACGTCGAGGCCTGGGGTGATCACGGTCGCCTTGATCGGATCCAGCATGTTGAAACCAGGCGCTAGATTTCCAAAACCGTGCCACTTGTCACCTGCATGCAACATCCAGTCTTCGCGTGCTCCGACTCCTTCTTCCGCTAAATTGTCAGGTCCCCAGACTTTAAACCACCAATCGCTACCCCATTCTTCGTCCACTTTTCGCATGGCTCGTCGGAAATCGATCGCTTCCATGATGGACTCGGCAACTAGCGCCGTTCCGCCAGGCGGTTCCATCATCGCTGCAGCCACATCGCAGGAAGCGATAATCGCGTACTGAGGCGAAGTTGAAGCGTGCATCAAGTAGGCTTCGTTAAATGTGTGCCGGTCCAGTTTCTTAGTGACGGGTTCGCGAACCAAAATATGCGACGCTTGCGAGATGCCCGCGAGCAATTTGTGAGTCGAGTGGGTCGCGAAGATCATCGACTCTTTTGGTGCAGGACGATTCGGACCGATCGCATGAAAGTTCTTATAAAACTGATGGAAAGCGGCATGAGGCAACCACGCTTCATCAAAATGAAGTGTACCAATCTCACCGTCCAACATTCGCCGTAGTTCCTCGACGTTGTAGATAATTCCATCGTAAGTACTTTGGGTGATCGTCAAAATGCGAGGTTTGCGATCGGGATGTTTCGCTTGAGCTTCGCGAGCGAACGGATTTGCATCGATCTTCTTCTGAATATTCTCCATCCGGAACTCTTCCAACGGGATGGGCCCGATGATCCCGAGATTGTTCCGTGTGGGGGTAAGGAACACAGGCACAGCGCCCGTCATGATGATGGAGTGTAAAACAGATTTGTGGCAATTACGATCGACGACGACGATGTCTCCGTTGGCGACTGTCGAGTGCCATACGATTTTGTTGGAAGTCGATGTTCCGTTCGTTACAAAGAAGCAGTGGTCCGCGCCAAAGATTCGTGCAGCATTTCTCTCCGAAGCAGCGACTGGGCCCGTGTGATCCAGCAATTGACCTAACTCTTCGACCGCATTGCAAACGTCGGCTCGCAGCATGTTTTCACCAAAAAACTGATGAAACATCTGACCGACAGGACTCTTCAAAAAAGCAACGCCACCCGAGTGACCTGGGCAATGCCACGAATAGGAACCATCGTTGGCATAGTGAACCAACGCGCGGAAGAACGGCGGTGCTAAGCCATCCAGGTACGACTTTGCTTCACGCAAAATATGGCGTGCAACGAACTCCGGTGTGTCTTCAAACATATGAATGAAGCCGTGCAACTCGCGCAAAATGTCATTGGGAATATGACGTGAAGTGCGAGTCTCACCGTACAAGAAAATGGGGATATCCGAATTCTTGACTCGGATCTCGGAAATGAAATTCCGAATGTTCTCGAGTGCCGTTCCCATCGATTTGTCCGACGCGAACTCATCGTCATCGATCGACAAGATAAAAGCCGAGGCACGGCTTTGTTGTTGTGCGAACTGTGAGAGGTCGCCGTAATTCGTCACACCAGCGACTTCGATCCCCTCTTGTTCGATCGCTTCTGCTAACGCCCGAATCCCCAACCCTGATGCATTGCCTGAACGGAAATCTTCATCGATGATAACGACGGGAAACTTGAATTTCATAAAGGGCCTTTAGAGGGAGATCCGAACGGAAAATGTTCCGCCCGCGGTTCCATAAAAGTACCGGACAGCGAACTACTCGAAAAGCGTTATTCTCGATTTTTGGGATGCTTAACCGCCTGAGAAATCCCGGCTGGCGAGAATGCAAGCGAATTTGCTACATGTCCCAATGAAAGTTTACTACGCTAACGACCTAGTCGAATGGACATTTGAATTAACCTCGCTGGTTCAAGGGGCCGAATCTAACGCGCGACGACGTTCCTTTAATCGCTCGAGATAGGGGGTTAATTTGTTTTGTACCCCTTTTCCTCCACGCGACGCGACTATCTGGAACGCCCTGTCCAAGTGCTCTTTTGCTTTCAACGGTTTCGGTTCGAGTTCCGTCAATCGAATGAGGGATTCCACCAGATTCATGCTGTAAATCGGAACGTCGGGAAATCGATCCATGAGGTCTTGTTGAATCAACGTCGCTTGTAAAAGCAACTCCAGCGACCTGTTCCGATTCGCTGGGCGTTGAGCCATGCTCATTCGAGATAGGGCTGTCGCTTTCAGTGCGAGATATGCTGAATTGTATGGGCTGGCCTTCAGCAGTTCATCGCAAACATGGAGCGCTCGATCAAGGTTTTCTGCATCCTGTGGTCGCCAACCACTAGTTACAACAAGGGTCTCTGCGAGCTCGTATTGAAATCCACGGGCCTCCGGATTCTTGGTCACCAAACTCTCAAGAATCGATAACGAGCGGCTTAACGCTTGTTCCGCTTCAGAACGATCACCTCGTTGTCTGGCAAAACGGACCTCATCGCGTAACGCACGCGCCAAAGATACAGCATAAGACGCTTTGTCTGGCGACTCTTCTACTAGTTCCTTCAATATCGACAATGCTTCCTGGTTCAGCTCCGTTCCGATGCGTGCACGCATATCCGCTGCCGGGAGTAACCCCGGCCCAGTTCGTCCCTCAGCTCCCCTAGAATCTGGAGGGCCAAAAAAGGATAATGGACCATTCGGAACGCGTGGACCATTCGGCCGTTGCACTCGCGCTGAAAACGAGCCAATACTGTTGATGAGTTTTGCAAGTGCGAATCGCCCCTCGGATGATTTAGCAAGGTCCCCCGACGACTCGATGAGCGTACGAGCTTCCTTATAACGATCGATCGCAATCATCATTCGGCCTCGCATCGCAGAGGTTTGAATCATTTCTTGCAACACTCCAATCTGCGACAAGAGTAGTCGTTGACCAGCACCGTTGGTTGAATCAAAGTTGGCGTGCTTCGCAATGGTCTGAAGCAACAGAAGAGCCTTCTCGTAGGATTCATGAGATTCATCTAGTTTCCCCATCTTCTGTTGAATGTCCCCGACTCGCTTCCAAGCGTCAGCCGTTTCGTCTCGCAAATCAACGGAGTTTTTCTCACCAAGTTGTTCGAAGTAACTCAGCAAAGACTCTAGCAAATCCACATCCGCTTCACTGAGTGCTGTTCCGCTCAAATCGAGCTCTTCTGACTCGAAGTCGATGGTGCTGGCGAGTGTACTACCGCGAGACGCGATGTTATCAAAGATGGCATCGAAGGCGTTGGTGGCCAACGCAAGGTTTGCTTCTGCACGCGATTTCTCTTTCTTGACGTCGTCCAAAGCCTTCGACTTCTCCCGCAAGTTAGTCTCGGCTTTCTCGTACAAATCGCCGATTTCGATCAATGACAAATGCTGTTGGCGGTTCCAGACAGCAAGCATGCACGCGATGGAAACGAGCATGATGCCAGATAGGGCAGCCAGCGATGCGATTGCGGGATTTCGCCGAGCCCAACGTGTTAATGCTTCGAACTGCGTTGTCTTTCGAGCTCGAATCGGACGGTCTTCTAAAAACAATCGGAGATCGAGCTCGAATTCGCTTGCGTTTCGGTAGCGATGCTCGGGATCGATTGCGCAGGCTTTGAGCGTGATGGTCTGCAGGTCGCGCGGGATCAGTGAATTGCGCAATGGAGATGTCTGTAAGACCGAATGACGATTTGGGTCTAATAGCCGAAGCTTCGGGGCTTCGAATGCAGGTGTGAGTGTTAGCAATTCGAATAGACATATTCCGAGACTATAAATATCAATCCTCGCGTCACCGCCGCCTGCGATTTGTTCTGGAGCCATGTATCGCAACGTACCGAGAACTTCGCCCGTTTGAGTTGCACTATCTAAGTCCATGCGTCTGGCCAAACCAAAGTCGGTGATCCAAACTGTCCCTTCTTTATCGAGAAGCAAGTTCGCTGGCTTGATGTCGCGATGCAAAACCTGCTGGCGATGCGCATACTCCAAGGCGTTTGCTACATTCGCGATCAGTTTCGCGACATTGCGGATATAGTTCTTGGGCAGGCTGAAGGAATGCGGATTAGCTTTGCTCGATGCAGGTGCAACGGGTTGTTCCGAGCTGGAGTTTACATCACCCGTCGACTGATGCATCTCCAAAGTCATTTCTTCCGCGAACGGTGGCGCGTTGTTTTGTTCCTCGGAAGCTGTTTTCCCGCCTGCCCAGGTTGACTGATTTCTTGAGGAACGACGGAAAGATGACTTAGATTCCAATTCACGTTTGGAAGCAGCGATTCCGTTTCGATGGGAAACGGTCGTTTCTAACAAGTAGTTAGCGGCATCTCGGATGGAAAAGCGATTCGTCGGATAGATAGGTTTGGTATTTGCTGCGTTTGGTGTCAACATGCTCCGAAGGCACTGAATAACGTCGCTCAATGTCACGCCATCGATTAGCTGCATCGCATAATACTGGATCCCTTGTTCTTCACCTGAACCGTAAACTTGGACGATGTTCGTATGGTGCAAACCTGCAGCCGATTCAGCCTCGCGTTGGAAGCGAGTTCGATGCTGGTCATTTGTCGAAACCGCTGCGTTGATGACTTTGAGGGCGACCCTGCGATGAAGCGATTGCTGAATGGCTTCATAGACCACTCCCATTCCACCACGCCCAATCTCTCGGAGTATTTGAAAATCACCTAGAACTTGAGGAGTTGTTTGTCGCGCGGTTTGCGGAAAGGTTGCTGAGTCACTTAACTTCTGTGATGATATTCTCTCGACGGTCGCAATCGACTCAAAGACGGTTCGGATCAATGACGCATACTCAGGGTGCTTTTTTTCATACTCGCTGATGGCAGGTCGTTCGCCGCGTCGAAGTCTCTCCGCGTACTCTTCCGCGAGAATATCGACAGGATGACGTACTCCATCATCAACAACATCATCCCCACGATCTGCCGCATCCATTACGCGTCTTTCGTCGATAGTGTCTTCATGATATCCCCTAACTTTGCAACGGCTCGGATGTACCGGTTGCTGGCCGCAGTCGGCGACAGGTTCAGTGCCTCTGCGACTTGCAAGTTGTTAAGTTGCTCAAAGTGACGCATCGCCAACACTTCTCGATCGGTATCGTTCATGGCTTGTAACGCGGATTGAAGTCGTTCGAACTCTTCGGATCGCGCTGCCGCCATGCTAGGGGAAGTTCGATCGTCGAGCAGGAATCGAGCAATCGACAAGCAGCTTGTCTGACCATAATCAGTCGAGGGTAGCTCTTTCTCACGGTTTGCATTTCGTTTGTCACTGAAGTGAATGCGTTGCATGTCAATCAAAGTTTGGACCACGCGTTGGCGAATCCACACAAAGAGGGAGACAGGGACACCATCGATAAACTCTTGGGCCCTGCGTGATATCTGAAGGTATGACTCTTGCAAAACATCGGCTGTATCGATTCTCGCTCGCAATGCGGGCTCCATTCGGAATTGGACAATGCGTTCCAGCTTGGAATGGTAGAAAAGCAACGCGTCTGCGAGAGCGGCTTCACCACCCTTCCTGAGGAATTCTCGTTCATCTTCGATCGATAAAGGTTCTTGGGGGAACATTGCATTTCTGGGGCCGGTCGCCGCCATTCCTGCCGGTTTCGAACTATTGATAACCCTTCAGCTCAGAAGATGTTGCGTCATTCGTTCGCTGATTGGAGTGTTTTGCGTGCATTTGTCGATTCACACTAAAACTATATCGCATAATGGATCGGAAACTTTGTTGGGAAAATTTCCAAATGCTTCGTGGATATCGACAAGCCTGTTTCGGTATCCCCAATGTACCAACACGCAACATTCCTTCTCTCTAGGAGAATTCGGCTATGAAAAAGCACCTTTTTGCCTTCTTGTTATTGGCATCTGTCTCAACCATTCCTGTTCAGGCTCAGCAAGATCGCGATGAAAAAGGAAAGGGGGAAAGGGGAAAGGCTGGTGCCGGAGAACGACGCCCTGGTTTTAGGCCCGGTGAAGGGCGACCCGGTGAAGGGCGACCCGGGCAAGAGGGAAGGCCGGGATTTGGCGGTCCTGGGGGGCCGATGGGACCTGGCGGGCCGATGGGACCGATGGCTGGTCAGATGATGAAGTTTTTGCCGATTATGACGGCCCTCGACTCCGACGGAAATGGCGAGCTCTCTGTAACGGAAATTGAAAACGCTTCCAAGGCAATTCTCAAGCTCGATAAGAACGGCGACGGAATCATCAACGCGGAAGAATTGCGACCTGATCCTGCCTCGATGCCTCAGATGATGGCGAGGATGGGAGAAGAAGGGCAAGGCGGGCAGTTCGGAGGTGCGATGATGATTCGCATGTTCGAGTCATCCGACAAGAATAAAGATGGAAAGCTTTCCGGCGATGAGATTCCAGAGAGAATGAAGGAGCGAGTATCGAGGATGGATCAAGATGGCGATGGCGCAATCTCTCGTGAAGAAATGAAGCGAGCCGCGGAGATGATGGAGCAACGTGGCGACCGACCAGGCCGAGGAAGCGAAGATGCCGGCGGCGCCGTAAAACCAAAACGCCCCGGCAGCAACTAAGGCTGCCGTCGCCATCATTGCCCTATAAGCCACCCTCCCACTGGGAGGATGACTTAATGAGCCGTCGGGCGCTAGCCCCGGTTGTCGCCTGTGGCGAAGCCACTAAACCGGGGCTAGCGCCCGACGGCTCACCAAGAAGCAACTAGCCGGGCCCAAATCAGCAGTTTCGGGAGTGGCGAGCGAAGCGAGGGGAGGGCGTAGTGCTTACCGCAAATGATCCATCCCAACCCGAAGCGTGAGCGAGGGACACAGAATTCCTCGCTCACGCTTCGGGTGAGGAATAAAACGACAAACCGACGCTAGCGCGTTTCGGCTCATTCGCTGCGTTCGTAAGACAAACAAACGCTAGTCCCACTTGAAAAACCTATTTTGCCAACGACGAATGATTATGACGAAATCACTTTTGCTCGCTTGCTGTTTTGGAACGTTCAGTCTGCTTGCCATCGATGTGAGAGCCGAAGACGAACAAAAGCTTACACCGGAGTCGGTCCAGTTCTTTGAATCTAAGATCCGGCCGGTATTGGTCGAGCATTGCTATCGTTGCCATTCGGTCGACGGTCAAGGAGTTCGCGGTGGATTGGCCGTTGACCATCGCGATGCGTTGCTTGCAGGAGGAGAATCGGGGCCGGCGATCGTTCCGGGGAGCCTACAAGAGAGCACGCTTTGGAGTGCGATCAATTATCAAGACTACCAAATGCCACCGAAAAACAAACTTCCACCGGCGGTCATCGAAGACTTTCGGAAATGGATTGAGATGGGAGCTCCAGACCCACGCGTCAAAGTAGGTGTCACGGTCCATTCCAGAGTAACTCCAACAGATATCGCCGAAGGCAAAAAATTCTGGTCTTTCACAAAGCCAAAACAGACGCCTCCCAAAGATTCAGCTTTTTCTTCATGGGCGAAGACGGCAATTGATAAGTACGTCGCGGAACGCTGGCAAGAGAAATCGCTTCAGCCTGCAGAAGATGTCGCGCCAGAAATACTAGTGAAGCGACTCTTCAACGATTTGATCGGCTTGCCTCCAACATCATCGGAACGCGACGCTTTTGTGGAATCATTCAATAAGAATCCTGAATCCGCGTTGAGCTCGCTCATCGATGATTTATTAAAGCGTCCGCAGTTCGGTGAGCGCTGGGGGCGACATTGGCTAGATGTCGCTCGTTATGCAGAAACAACGGGCAAAGAAGTCGAAGTCACATTCCCACACGCATGGCGATATCGAGATTATGTGATTGACTCGTTCAATGCGGACAAACCGTACGATAAGTTCATTCGCCAACAAATTGCGGGAGATCTGCTCCCTGTCAAATCGGATCAAGAGTGGACTGAAAACTTGATTGCAACAGGCTTTCTAGCTTTAGGTCCTAAATCAATTCAAGAACAGAACCCTCGCCAATTCAAAGCGGACCTCGTCGATGAGCAGATCGATACCACGACGCGTGTCATACTCGGTGTGTCGGTAGCATGTGCACGGTGTCACGATCACAAGTTTGACCCAATTTCACAAACTGACTACTACGCATTGGCGGGCATATTTCAAAGCACTGAGACTTGCTTTGGTGGTACGCGAAGTCTTCGCAATCGACAGCCGAGTAATCTCATCGAGTTGCCGGTACCTGATCTCAAGAAAGACGATCGGCCCATTCCAAAGAAGGAACTCGCGGAGCTGAAGACGCAGCTCAAACAACTCGAAGAGCAATACGCGGAAGCGCGACGGGCCCAGCGTCAACCGAGCAGCGAGAATCGCAATAGCTTTATAAGTGTCGCCATTCTTGATCAAGCGATCGCGTCAGTTACGAACCGTATCAAATCGTTTGACGAGGACGGCAAGCCGATCTCGATGTGCATGGGAGTACAAGATGCAGACCGACCCAGGCCAGCACGATTGTTAGTGCGTGGTGAGATTGATCAACCTGCGCAAGAAGTTCCCCGCGGTTTTGTCGAAGTACTAAACGATTCGAATCGGAAACTGCCAGCCAACGCATCCGGTCGATTGGAGCTGGCGGATTGGTTAACCTCGAAGGAGAACCCGTTGACAGCGCGGGTGATGGTCAATCGCATTTGGAAACAACTCCTTGGGAATGCGATTGTCGAAGAAACAGACAACTTTGGCATGTCGGGGCCCGCGCCCTCTCATCCTGAGTTACTCGATCACCTGGCAATCGAATTCATGGAGAACCGATGGTCAATCAAGCATATGATACGTGCGATCGTAACATCGCGAGTATATCGTCTTTCTTCGAAGTTTGATGTCGATCGCTTCGAAGCGGATCCTGACAATCACTACTTTGCAAGATCATGCGTTCGTCGATTGGACGCAGAGACGATACGTGATTCGATGCTGGCGATCAGTGGGCAACTCGAATTGGATAGGCCGCGAGCATCGGTGATTGCATCCTTTGGCCAAGTGGCTTTGGGCCCTAATGGCCCGATCTCGTTACCACCTGGGGCAGTCTCCGCAATCTTGTCTAAGGATCGCGAAGCGGGCAGTGCCTTTCGTTTGTTAGCAAGCGGTCGCACCAGCAGTCCTTTCGAAGCTCCAAACTACCATCGATCGGTCTACTTGCCGATTGCGAGGAATTCTTTGCCAAGAGCATTGGATGTTTTCGATTTCGCCGAGCCTAGTCTTATCGTAGGTGAACGCGAACGATCCAATACGCCTGAGCAATCGCTTTACATGCTGAATAGCCCCTTTGTTCTAGAGCAAAGTGATGCACTGGCTCGCCAATTGATGAAGATCGGTAGCGATAACACGCAACGTATTGGGGTTGCTTTCGAAAAAGTTTACGGTCGAAAAGCAAATCGCCAAGAGATCCAATCGGCCAACGAATTCTTCCGAGCCGCCAATAGCATTTCGAGTAATGTGGCTCGCGATCAAAAGACATTCCGAACATTGAGTCAATTCTGCCAAGCGCTCTTTGGTTCTGCTGAGTTTCGCTTTATTGACTGAGCTTTCAACAACACTTGTTCAACATTCTAGAGAACATTTACGAGGTGAATCATGATGAACTTTCCAACTCGACGCGAGTTGCTCCAATCCGCATCTGCAGGCTTCGGTTATTTAGCATTCTCAGGCCTCAGCACGTTGCACGCACAAGAGACGGCTGCAGCCGCCAACCCGCTGGCTCCGAAAGCTCCGCATTTTAAGGCGAGAGCAAAGCGAGTCATCTTCCTGTGTATGCAAGGAGGACCGTCCCACGTTGACACCTTTGATTACAAACCGAAATTGGCCAGCGATGCTGGCAAGGGTGGGAAGTCGGGTGGAGGCAAATTGTTAGCTTCCCCATGGAAGTTTAAGCAACAAGGGAAAAGCGGCCTCTGGATTTCCGAGTTGTTTCCTGAGATTGGGAAGCATGCTGATGAACTCTGTTTGATTCGTTCCATGCATTGCGATCAACCTGTGCACACACGAGCCATGACGCAAATGCACACAGGTACCGCGCAGTTTGTACGACCTTCGCTCGGGGCATGGACCCTTTATGGACTTGGGACCGAGAATGAGAGCATGCCCGGTTTTATCGCATTGAATCCACCGGTGGCATCGGCTCAAAACTTTGGTAGTTCGTTTTTACCAGCGGTATACGCTGGCACGAAAGTTGGCCGTCCTCAGGGCCGCGGCATGGGAGCATTGGGGAATCGGAATCCGGCTGAGGCTGGGCAACAACTGCCAGATATCTCCAACAGTCGCATGACCAAGAAAGAACAGAAGAATCAGATCGCGTTCTTGCAGGATTTGAATCGACAAAAGTTGCAACGAGACGTTGTGCAACCAGAGGTGGAAGGAATCATTGAGTCCTATGAGTTAGCGTTTCGCATGCAAGATGTCGTTCCGCAGTTGATGGACATTTCCGGTGAATCCGATAGCACACTTGCGATGTACGGCATCAATCAAGGCGATAGCAGTGACTTCGGTAAGCAATGCTTGATGGCTCGAAGGTTTATCGAGTCAGGCGTCCGATTTGTCGAAGTGACTCATGGCAACTGGGACCACCATCAACGGCTTTCGACACAACTGCCACAAAACTGCAAAGAGATCGATAAACCGATTGCAGGTTTGCTAATGGACTTGAAGAAGCGTGGATTGCTCAAGGATACATTAGTCGTTTGGGGCGGCGAATTCGGAAGAACACCGGATGGTCAAAGTGGAGACGGACGGGACCACAACCATAAAGGCTACACCACTTGGATGGCCGGCGGTGGAGTTCGCGGCGGCATGAGTTATGGTGCTACGGACGATCATGGTTATCAAGCAGTCGAAGACAAATGCCATATCCACGATTGGCATGCCACCATGCTTCATCTATTGGGTTTGGATCATGAACGGCTCACCTACCGTTATGCAGGCCGAAACTTTCGTCTGACGGATGTTCATGGACAAGTCATCGAAAAGATCATTGCTTAGTAAAAAAGCTACATAGGAGCGACAGAACTTAGGCGGCGGTGACAACCGCCGATTGCGTGTTCGTCGCGATTTGGACTGTAAAATCAATCTGCTTTCATCAAAACATTATGAACGGAACGCCAGATCAAAGTGGGTGAAGTTCGCAGGAAGTTTGGTCTATCCGAATGAACGCTGAATGGACCGCCAACGCGATTCGTCAATTGAGCGGGATTTGGAGATGTGACGGTCCGTGAGGTGATAGAGGGGCCTTATCGGCTTATTCATCAGGCGGTCCGTCCAGCACTATTTGTGCTTGCTATAATTGAGGGATCTCGAACACGAACAAGCGAATTGCTAGAATCCAAAGGATAGCAAATGAGATGTCCCCGTTGGTTGCGCAATCGAAGAGGATGAATGATGAAGGCAATTCCTTTGCAGATCGCAATATGCTTTTTTCTAGGATCGTTTACGCAAGTCAATAATTGCACTGCTCAGCTTCCGCCGTCTGCAGAGACCATTATCTCCGATGCGCGTGGCTTCGGTGCCCTCAAATTGCTCAATACTGTGCCGAGTATTCATGCCAAGATTGGTTTGGATGACACGATGGCAGGGGAATTAAAGGTCCTGGGCGAGGAAGCTACAAAACGATTTGAAGAGACACACCGACTCTTGATTCGTGAATTGATTAAGGACAGAAAGTCCGTCGCCGGTTCGAGGGCGTTGATCGTTGAAAAACTCGATCGAGAACTAGAGGAGAAATTGGAAAGTATATTATCCCCAGACTTGTTTCGAAAGTTCTCGAGATACGTCGTCGCGGAGCGTTTATTACCCAATTCGCCAGTGTTCATCGTTTTTAGGCCTGAAGCTATGAAGTATTTAGGACTGGACGAGAAACCACTAAAAGAAGTCCAGCGAAGCATGGATAAATTTTTGAAGACGGAAGGTAATGCTGCTTTCTATCGAAGGGATGCCTTCAGGCAACTAATCAAAACCGCACCACCCGATTTTCGAAACCGAGTTGTAGACCTGGTTGGAACAAAATTCTTGCCAGGCGAACATCCAAGCGGTAGTTCGCCGCCGATTCTCGATGCACCATTCCGCTACTACACGATAATGGGGGCGTGCGCAAAAGAATTCTCACCGGAGATATTTGGCAATAATCCTAGGCTGACAGATGAATTGCACAATTTAATGCTTGACCTACATGCTCGCAGCAATTCGCGGAGTGAAGTAGAGCATGACGAAGCATTTATTCAGGGACGGGCAATTGAGACTCAACGTGTCCTTCGCGAAAATGAAGAAATGGCTGCAACAGCGATAAGGCGGGTATTGAATCATGATCAGCTTGTGCTGTTTTCACAACACGGCATGAGGGGATCTCTATGTTGTAGAATCAGAGCTTTTTTTGAAAACCAACAAGTGCAAAAGTATCTGGATGATCCGCAAACGATTTCTAAGCTCCTCAAGGAAGCTGATCGAATTGACAAAGAGGCAAATGACCTAGCGAATAGCTTTGTAGCTAAGGCCTTAACCGACTACATCAAGTCGCTGGATACAGAGACAAGAGCTCGTTTAAAAAACTTGATCGATATTGAGTGACGTTCAGATGCAATTTCAAGGACTGGCGGAAAGCTTGGTGCTGCGCACCCCCAGCTATTTCTGTCGAGATGCTAACCTCGCGGATATTGCCAGATCTTCATTTGTCGATGACACAAAGTTAATGTTACAATGGAAATGTGGCGAGAATTTCGACTTATGGAGCGAACATGGTCATTAGCATCAACATTCCAGACGGAACAGAACGGAAACTGGCCGAGCAAGCGGCTCTGCGTGGCCAATCCGTGGAAACCTATGCCGCAGAATTAATCCGGAGAGGGGTTATCGGCGGGCGGACTTTCGCCGAAATCTTGGCTCCGTTTCGCGAACAAGTCGCTTCTTCAGGCATTCAGGACTCTGAGCTCGATTGCCTCCTCGAAAACGCTCGAGACGAAGTCCACGAAGCCAAGCAAGGGCAAAAGTAATTGGACAGGTTGCGAGTCGTTTTCGACTGCATGATCTTTCTGCAAGCTGCTACGAGGTCCACTGGTCCAGCATCGGCACTCTTAGAACTTGCCGAAATAGGTGAATTGGAACTGCTCATCTCCGATGCATGCCTCGAAGAAATTCGAGATGTCTTGACGCGTCCATCACTCCAGCGAAAATTTTCATCGCTAACGATTTCTACCGTTGGCGAGTTCATGGATCGGATTCAATTTTGTTCAGTCCATTTGAAGGACGTTGCAAGCGCGTTCGTAATGGATCGCGATCCCAAAGATGCAAAGTACATCGATTTGGCTATTGCTGCGAAGGCCGATGTACTTGTTACCCGCGACAAGGACATTCTTGATTTGAGGGCGACTGACAGTCCGCTTCTTCAAGTTTTTGAACGAATGAAATGGACGTGCCAAATTCTTGATCCATTTGAGATGTTGTCCTACTTGCGGGACCGATGATGAACGGCTCATTGAGTTCGAACCGAGTCGAAATTGGTCTGGAAACTTGCCAAATTCCGAAGCTCACGTTACCCTTGCGCAGCAATTCTAATACCTTCGCCAACGGGTCGGGAAAGTAAGTGATGGCTAAGCGCAAGATTTTGATTCAATTGGATACGGACAATAAAGCCAGCGTGTTTGATGGTGTGGTGGCTGTAGACGCAGGGGTGGATCACCTCTTCCAGTACGCAAACGTTCGGGCTGAGGACGTTCGCGATCTTGTTCATGGTGCTATGTATACACGTGGGCCGCATGATCTTCACAACACAGCGATCTTCGTAGGTGGCAGTAATGTTGTGCACGGCGAAGCGGTTGCTGCTGCAGCCCGTGATACTCTTTCCGATCCGTTTCGCGTATCGATTATGCTGGACAGCAACGGGGCCAACAGCACAGCCGCCGCAGCCGTTCTTTGTGCGCAACAACATATCCAAATCAACGATTCGATTTCCATCGTCTTGGCAGGAACAGGGCCAGTGGGTCAGCGTGTGTGCCGCATTTTGGCAAACCTCGGCGGCAAGGTTTTTGTAGGTTCGCGTTCGGTTGAGCGTTCGCAAGAAACCATCGATCAATTGGCTCGAGCCAATGTCGATCCGTCGCGGCTGATACCATTGCGTTCCGAAGATCCCGAGCTATTGGCCGCTGCACTTTATCGGGCCAATGCTGTTATCGCTTGCGGGGCGGCAGGAGTCAAACTGATGTCTGCCCAACAGTTGGAGTTTGGAAAGTCTCTGCAAGTCGCGATTGACCTAAACGCAGTATCCCCCGCCGGCATCGAAGGGATCGGAATCATGGACAAAGGGGTGCAACGTGGTACGCGTGCAGATTACGGTGCATTGGGTGTTGGAGGGCTGAAAATGAAGATTCACAAGGCCTCGGTTGCTGCATTGTTCGAGTCCAATCACCGATTTCTCGATTGCCAGGAAATGTTAACGATTGGGTCTGACATTTTGGCTGCGCAGCAAAGCGTCTAGGACTGCAAAGCAAAGCTTTCAGGGTGCAAAGCAAAGCGTCTGGGGCTGCGCTGCGGATTCAGCGAAATTGCGTTTGAATAGCCGACCGATTCCCGAATCCTTGCTAGAATGATCGACGGCAAACTGTATCACTACTTTCTCTCATGAATTGAGGATCTTTCGTGTTTCGCCTTGAAGTCATTGACTACATCGATCAATCCAATCAATCCTTAGTCGCACGCGTCCCCGAATCTGGTACAGCGGCGATTCAGTTTGGGGCACAGTTGATCGTCCACCAGAACCAAGAGGCAATATTCTTTCGCGATGGCCGAGCCATGGATGCGTTTGGACCGGGTCGTTACACGTTGACCACTGCGAACATACCTCTGATCGGCAAGATTCTAACTGCTCCTTTCGAGCGTTCGCCATTCCAAGCCTGTGTTTACTACATCGGCAAACAGACGTTCATCGACCAACGTTGGGGAACGAGAACTCCTATCACGGTCAAGGATCCTAACTTTGGAATCGTTCGATTGAAAGGCTATGGCAAATTCGCCTATCGAGTCGTCGATGGCTCGCTGTTGCTGAATACGATTGTGGGTACGCAAGGCAAATTTACAACCGACGAAATTCTCAATTACTTGCGAGATTTGATTGTCGCGGGAATCACTGACCTGATTGCAAGCTCTGGGATTGGATTGTTGGACATGCCTACCCGCATGGACGACATTAGTGCGGCAGCACGTATCAAATTAGGGGATCAATTTTCCAAGTTCGGTTTGGAGCTGACAGAGTTTTTCATCAGTAGCATCTCAGCACCTGAAGAAGTGCAGAAGGCGATCGACGCGCGAGCAAGTATGGCGGTCCTGGGGGATCTGCGGTCCTACGCGACTTATAGCGCGGCCAATGCCATGCAAGCCACGGGAGCAGCAGGCGCGAACGGACCGCTGGGTATCGGACTGAGCATGATGCTCCCTTCGATGCTTAACGCACAGGCAGGCGGAGGTATGCAAGCACTGCCAGGCGTTGCGGCTTCACCCGTTCCAAAGCTCGATTTCAGCAACGCTCGTGTGCCGACGGAAGCCGATCTATCGTCAGCGTTAGGAGCGTTAGGAGAAAAACTCGGTTGGGCAGTTCAATCAATCGATGATGGAAAACTTCAACTCGGCGTTCCGTTGGCCGCGTCGCGACGGCAACGTGTCTTTGTAGAACTTGATCGCAAAGATAGCGAGGGCAACGCTTTGGTCGGTATATGGTCTCCCTGTGGGGCGATCAATCAAGCGGCGGCAATGACGATCCTGCGCAACAACGACTCGGTTGTGCACGGTGCTTTCGCCATGAAGCGAACCGATGACGGTGAGATATTGGTGCTCAAGTCGAATGTCTTAGCAAGTCTGACCAATGCTGCGGAACTAGCCAAGATTATTTCTGCAATCGCCTGGCAAGCGGACGAAGTGGAAAGCCAATTATCTGGCGGTGCTGATAGTCACTAGTGCGCCAACGAGGCAAAATGTTTTTCACAACCCGCTGCGTGAGCGAAGGACTTACAATCACACAGAATCCCTCGCTTACGCGTCGGGATGGGATTAAGGCAACAAGCCCTCAGGCTTCGGGTTGGGATTGAGAATGGATATCTGTGTGAACACTAAACGGAACATGTGCGAGCGAAAAATGACAACCATGAAACTGAATCGATTCGCAGTTTTTTGTTTTTGCTTTGTTTCAACATTGTTGCTCGACGGACATTGCAGCTCTTGCTACGGTGAGGATTCGACAACCAAAGATTGGTATCAGTGGAGAGGCCCGAATCGCGATGGCATATCCACCGAAAAGGGACTAGCTAATACGTGGGGTGACGCCGGTCCATCGCTTGTGTACCAAGTCGAGGGAATGGGGAAAGGGATGTCGAGCTTGTCGATAGCGAACGGACGATTCTTTACGATCGGAAACGTGGGGGATCAAGTTCACCTCATCTGCCGAGAGATCAAGAACGGGGAATTGGTTTGGAGAACACCCTTTGATTCCTCAAAGAAAGCACCGAACGGCACGCCTACCATTGATCCGCAAATGAACCGAGTTTACGCGGTCTCTTTCGATGGAATGTTAGTCTGCTGCAATTCCGAAACTGGCGAGACAGTCTGGAAAAAGAGTTTCACAACGGACTTTGATGGAAAAATGGAATCGGGATGGGGGGTCAGCGAGTCTCCACTAATCGAAGGTGACAAATTGATCTGCACTCCCGGCGGCAAGAAGGCGATGGTAGTCGCTCTCAACAAATCCAACGGCGATACGATATGGACTGGACCTGCTCCTGAAGGGAATCTCAAAGGGAACGATGGAGCCGGTTATTCTTCTGTGGTGATCTCCAACGCAGGGAAAGTAAAACAGTACATACAACTGATAGGACATGGCATCGTCAGCTATTCCGCAGAGACTGGTGAGCTACTTTGGAACTACGATCGCGTCGCAAACAGGACTGCGAACATCCCAACTCCGATCGTCAAGAATGACTACGTGTTTTGCTCGACGGGATATGATGACGGCGGTAGTGCGCTACTTCAAGTGAAGAAGAGTGGTAAGCGACTTGAAGTCAAAGAAGTTTACTACAAGACCAACAAAGAGTTGCAAAACCATCACGGTGGCATGGTGATGATTGGCGACTTTGTGTACATGGGGCATGGACACAACAATGGCTTTCCTGCGTGCATCCGATGGAAAACAGGCGAGAATGTCTGGGGAAAAGAGCGAGGCGCAGGCTCCGGTTCCGCAGCCATTGTTGCGGCAGACGATAAACTCTATTTTCGCTATCAAGACAGCACGATGGCTTTGATTGATACCAACCCCAAAAAATACAAACTACTTAGCTCGTTCAAACTACCAACGCACGATGGGGAAAGCTGGCCACACCCAGTCATTCATCAGGGGAGGCTCTACATTCGTGATCAAGATCACTTGCAATGTTTTGACATCCAACGCAAGTAAAGAGACTTGCAGATGCTGCCAATGACGCCCGTGAACTTGATTACTTTTGGAACGTGGAGCATCGAACCTCGTATACCCATGCCGTTGTGGTGGGGTATCGTCTTTGTTTCGATTGCGGTCCTTGCCATGTATTGGGCCAGGCCTAGTCTGTCTTTGTCCGTTTGGCAACGGACCTTGTTCACGATCCTTTTCGGAGTTGGACTCGTAGGTCCATTGTTGATCGCTTTGAATCCGACGTGGGTCGAGGAATTGCCGCCATTTGCTGGCAAGCCATCGCTGCTTGTTCTGATCGACCAAAGCATGAGCATGGACATTGCCGACGTTCCGTCTCTGCCAGATGCAACACGACTCGCTGCAGCACAGAAACTAACATCGGCCATTCAATCGACCGAAACGGTGGATGTAGAGAAAGGAGTCTTTGACGAAGAGCTACGGTCTGCGGAGTCGACGACTATGGACATAGGCGTGAACGATTCAAATCAAGTGGTGCAACGCGGACATCGCACCGACATTGCAACAACGATTCGAGATGTCATTCGAGGCAGTACGGGAGAAGGGAATCGCGGCATATTGCTCGTGAGCGATGGAGCTCACAATGCATCTACAATCGAGTCTGTGTTGAGCGCCGCGATGGAATCCCGTGCCATGAATTGCCCAATCTACACCATTACGCTTGGGCAGGATGTCGCCGCCCGTAACTTGTCGATTGCCGCTCGCAATCCTCGCATGATTACGTACGCTGGCTTACCCGTTTCTCTCAAGTGCAAGATCGGACATTCTGGGCTCGAAGGGGAGTCGACACAGATCTCGGTAATGCTCAACAACGAGATCGTGCAAACGCGGACTGTCCGATTGACCGACGAATCAAACCAAGAGATTCGATTTGTTTATAACAAGCCCTTACCGGATGCATTGACCCGATTTGAAATAGTAGCATCGGGAATCGAAGGTGAAGCAACGGAGTCGGACAATCGAACGAGCATAACGGTGCAAAGGCTAGATGAGCCGATCGGTTGTTTACTTCTGGAAGGCAAGCCGTATTGGGACAGTAAATTCTTGTCCGCCAATCTGGGCACGAATCGCGTGATGCAACTGACCAGTATGGTAAAGGTCGGTCCCAATCGGTTCTTGAGAAAGCGATATCCTCGCCCCGAGATGCCAAAGCCCAGCGTGAATCCTTCTGCGGATAACTCCGATGCGCACCCATCGGAACTTGAGGGACCATTGGCTTCTGAGATGGAAGCGACCGATTGGCTTATGTTGGAGCAAGCGGAGTCACCATTGGAATCGATGGAGCTGTTGGAGAAGTTTCGCGTTATTGTTTTGGGACGGGATGCCGAAGTTTATCTTTCGGAGAACGGTCTCAACAATTTGGTCGAGTGGTTAGCCACCAAAGGAGGTTGTCTCGTTTGTGCGCGTGGAGAGCCAGCCCAACGTGTCTCGAAAAACTTCGAAAAAATGCTCCCTGTCAATTGGGCCAATGGAGGTGAAGAGAGAATTCGAGCTCGGATGAGTCGATACGGATTTGATTCTGCCGTCTTTGATTCGCTTGGTGAACAACCGTCGGAAGTGCTGGCCATGATGCCATCCCTTGCGACAGCAGGTAGTCCGGTCGTGAGGCCTGGGTTGCCGCAAGTGTTGTTGCAAAGCACTTCCGATGGAGTCAACAAACCGACACCGATCGTAACGTATCAGCCGATCGGGAACGGAACAAGTGTGGTTGTCGAGGGTTCGGGCATGTGGCGTTGGGCTTTTTTACCACCCGAACATTCGGATAAGGAAAAAGTGTATTCAACACTTTGGCAGTCTCTGGTGCAGTGGATTGTTTCGCAGCAAGATCTCTTACCTGGGCAACGTGTTTCGCTACGTCCAGACAAAGCAGCATTCTTGACAGGTGATAAGATCACAGCATCGGTACTTGTCAGCAATGTGGATGACTTCTTGTCGACATCCAATGAGTTATCTCTCGCGGTGATTTTGGAATCGCAGGATTCCGTTTTGCCAAAGCGTTTTTCGTTAACAGCCACCGAAGAGTCCTCGGACTTGTTTCGTGTCGATATGGGGACTCTCGAAGTAGGCTATTATACGGCCAAAGTGATGGACACGACCAGCGACCAAGTTTTGGCTGAATCTTCGGTAGAAGTACGCGACCCATGGTTTGAAAGACTCGAAGCAGACGCGCGACCGGACGTTATGCAACGCATCGCCGTCATGAGCGGAGGGGAAGTGATACGCGACGATCAGATTTCAAGCTTGGTCGATCGCTTTGAACAAAGAGTTCTGGAGAATAGCCCTGCAGAAGTGAAACGCAGTTCCATTTGGGATCGCCCTCTGGTGTTGTTATCCATTCTGATGATCTGGTTCGTCAGTTGGGTCGTGCGAAGACGGTCAGGAACGATCTAGTTGAGCATTAGAACGTTGCTCGTCAACGTGGGACGATAGCCGAAACCAACCAAGCCAAGGTAGGTTTCGGCATCACTGCATTGCTTATCAACGAAGGATGCTGGTCAAGTGCCCATCCGCGGGTCTGACCATTGCTTCACTCTGACGAGCAGCATCGTGGCGTATTGCGACACGTATCCGCTGTCTGATTGTGGCTACGGCCCGACGCTGACGAGCAGCGTAGTAGCCTCATCAGCACAAAGCATGAAGCAAAACGAAAGAGTGAAGTCGCAATTAGAATGCCATTTGCGCCTGGAGCTTGCCAGGCGTTTGGCGGCAAAGCGTATGGTGGAAACTCTTGGAAATTCGAGACTTTTGTCGCTATGTGGTGTTAGCAGTCGCTGCATGTTCCGCGAGGATACAATAGGTTGGTATACTTCTCCGGAATGCCTTTCGGAAGGTATTGTGGTTTGGCCCGGCCTGAAATTGCAAAGTATCCTCTCTGATTCGTTGGTGAAAGTAACTCTTATGAAATCTTGGCTCGCTCTGGGTTTGTTTCTTCTTTCAAGCGCTGTCGCAACGGCTCAAGAGACGAAGAAGAATGTTCTCTTCATCATCTCCGATGACTTAAACAATTTGC
The DNA here is from genome assembly GCA_021300155.1 of Pirellula sp. Taxonomy (GTDB): domain Bacteria; phylum Planctomycetota; class Planctomycetia; order Pirellulales; family Pirellulaceae; genus JBKCUI01. The sequence goes on along the minus strand of JAJTID010000141.1, from coordinate 16,898 downwards.
TTGGTTGCTATGGTGATCCAAAGGCCAAGACGCCGAATATCGACAAACTCGCGGCCCGTGGCGTTCGATTTGATTTGGCATACTGCGCATTCCCTTTGTGTGGTCCCAGTCGCAATTCTCTGCTAACGGGTCTATATCCCAACAGTACTGGTATTCACAAGAATAGCCAAATCTTTCGTCAATCGATTCCCGACCAACTGAGCCTCTCGCAGGCATTCCGAAATGCGGGCTACTTCGCTGCGAGGATCGGAAAACTGTACCACTATAATGTTCCAAACTCGATCGGAACGAACGGGCATGACGATCCTGCTTCGTGGGAACTCGAGCTTAACCCTGCCGGTGTCGACCGATTAGAAGAACATCCAAAGATCACAACACTAACCCCCAATCAGTTTGGTGGCACTCTCAGTTGGTATGCGTCGCCCAAGAGCGACGAGCACCACACGGACGCAAAGATGGCTTCAGATGCCAATTGGGTCTTGGAGCGATGCGCTCGCGATAAAAGTCGACCATTTTTTTTAGCATTGGGTTTCTTCCGACCGCATACTCCTTACGTTGCTCCAAAGGATCCTTATTTTGGTTGGCATCCAGAATCCCAAATGCGCGTGGTTCAAAATGTCGCCGAGGATCAAAAGGACCTGCCCAAAGCCGCACTTGGCAGTTACAAGAAAGAACAGGACAAACTCACAGACGATCTTCGTCGACAAGCGATGCAAGCCTACTATGCAAGCATCAGCTTTATGGACGCTCAAGTGGGAGTCGTAATCAACGAACTAGATCGACTAGGGCTGTCGAATAATACAATCATCGTTTTCACTAGTGATCATGGGTACCACACCGGTGAACATGGCCTATGGCAGAAGATGAGTTTGTTTGAGGAAAGCGCGCGTGTGCCTTTACTGATCGTAGCTCCTGGAATCACTAAACCGAACTCCGTCTCTAAAGCGCCAGTATCGCATATCGATTTGTTTCCGACACTGGCAGAGTTATGCAATGTACCCAAACCTAGCAATTTGCAAGGTCAGAGCTTGGTGCCGATTCTCAAGGATACGAATGCCAAAGGGAGAGGCTGGGCGATTACGCAAGTCACGCGTCCGAAACCGGGCCGCAACCAAAACGCAGCCGATGCCAAACAGTTTTTTGGTTATTCACTTCGAACCGAACGATGGCGATATACCGAATGGGACTCTGGAACGGAAGGGAAGGAACTCTACGATCATCAATCGGATCCAAACGAACTGACCAACTTGGCTTCCGATTCAAAGCAATCCGAGACGCTGGCAGCATTATCCAGACAATTGCGGGATGCGATCAAAACAACGATGCCCGCGTCTGGCCAAATCCCTGAAGTGAAGCAAGAAATGTGGGCACCGTTGCTGGTCAAGCCGTAGATCCTAGCGTGGCGACTCGTTGTTCATCGTTATCCCTAGATTTTAGAAGGAAATGAAAATCCGCTTTTGTCTTATCATCACTTTTGTTCTGTCGACTCTTGGGGCAATTGCCAATGCTGACGACAGTCACAAACTACGCACGCTCTTTTCACAAGCTAAAGAGTATTCGACAATATTGCTCCCTCCTGGCGATTATTTTCTGGATGGTTTGCAACCGATCGAACTGAAGTCCAACTTAAGTGTAAACGCGGATGGATGCAGATTTCATCTTCCTGATTCACTCGAAGACCAGGCTCGCATTGTTCTCTTTAGCGGCCAAGACATCTGTAACTTCCGCTGGCGAGGAGGACACTTCGAAGGTCATGTGTTTGACCCAGCAAGGGCTCGGAACACTTGGCCTCCGAATGCGAGCACGCGTGCAATCGTCATATCAACGACGGTTGGCGGTGAAACGAAAGAACTGAAGTTCAGCGACATCTCCAGCAACGGGCTTGCAGGTGCGGCTGTCACGGTTCTTGGAGCGGCACAGACAGGGAGCGAACGGGACATCGCGACATTCGCGCAGAATGTCTCACTCGAGAATTGCAATTTTGAGCGCACTGGTAAGTTCATGTGGGACTATGGATTTCTCTGGCAGATCATGGTTTGGCCTGAGGAATTTGACGATGTACATCGAGCAATGGCTCAGAAGTACTTTCGTCATGACTTGATAAGCACAGAGTTGCGGATTGCGGAAAATGATGATCGAATTTCCTTCGATAACAAAAAAGTACTGCCGGTTTCGCAATCACGTGTCGGTTCTGAGTCCGAACGAGGATACGACTCCGTTTGCTTCTTTGGTACGGAGCTTCCCAAAAACATCGTGAAGGGCCGTCAGTACTTCGTTATTGAAAGCCAACCAAACTTTATTCGCATTTCGGATTCAGTTCATGGACCCGCCATTCGATTTTCGGCGGGAGCAGGATCTGACATCAAGTTGATCACGAATCTATTTCAGTCGCATCTTGCACTATATGCTCCTAAAGGAAGCGGCCCAGGAAAGGGCGCATTTGATTTCGTCGGTTGTCGGAATGTCACTGTTCAAGGGTGTCGATTCAGCGCTTTGGGCGACACCATGCACATCCAGAAATGTAATGGCGTCGTTTTTAGCGGCAATCATATCACGGGTTCACGCATGGGTGCCTTCTTTCTTGCTGAGTACTGCAAGAATGCGTCGGTGACTGGCAACATCGTGGATGGCACCAATGGATCTCGAGTCATCAGCGTGGAGAAGTCTTGCGAAGATATTGTCATTTCTGGCAATACGTTCCGTGGTGGAGGACGCGGCTCATGGATCAATCAGCCTCGCAATTTCGTGTTGTCGAATAATATTTTCGTCAACAACACCACCAAGTGCCAACCCGACCCGAAGTTCGGCCGACGCACTTTTATAACAGGTGACTACGAACTATATCCAGAGTTGTACTTCACAACACATGAGCCGAACGGAACGTATGGAAATGTCATCGTCGAAGGAAATCTATTCATCAGTGGTTCGCATGCGGCTCATGCGATGACTTTTGCTCCCGGTGGCGATCGTATCCAGGTAGTAAACAATACGTTTTCTGGACCAGTCAGGTCGATTCCTGAGCCGTTAGGCTGCAAACATGTTTCGATTCGAGACAATGCAGGGCTTCTGGCTATAGAAGACAGAACTCGAGAACAAAAGTAAGTTCGGTAACAAGCATTCCAAACCCCGTCGCCTTTTGGGATTTTGTGAAAAAGGAGAAATTTAACACAGGACGATTCACAGCATACGTTGCCAAAGAATGCGCAGAGTGGCGGCCCCTTTACGATCGGCCGTGTCATTCACAGTTCACGTAGCGTTAGATTTACGGGTTGGATTGGTGGAGTTGCTGTCTTTCAATTGCACCGATACCTAGCTGGGTTGCCGGTGGACCTAGCGATGGTATTGGAGCTACAATGGGCGAACGTCAGATCGAGGTGGGAACCTGGGTAAAGCTGATTAGCATTTAGTACTAGAATGAGGTCCTTCGTCATGAAAACAAAGTTTCTCGCCGCCCTATGCAGCCTAATCTTGACCTTTACTGCAGAGGCTCAAGACATAGACCGAACTGTTCTTCCGATACCGCAGCCGAAGCCCGCGTCCATCACCACGCTCGATGCACGCGATGCAAAGGCGCCGCAGCGATTCGAGTTGAAGGCGCCGGCCGGAGCGCCTAACGTAATCGTGATCCTCATCGATGACATCGGTTTTGGACATAGCAGCGCCTTTGGAGGGCCTTGCGCTATGCCTACTTTGGACCGCCTTGCGGCCAACGGATTGAAGTACAACCGCATGCACACCACGGCTCTTTGCAGCCCCACACGCACTGCCTTGCTTACTGGCTACAACCACCATAGCAACAACGCCGGCGCGATCATGGAGGTGGCCACGGCTTTCCCAGGTAACACTGGGATTCGCCCCGACACTATTACCCCTATGGCCGAGGTTCTACGACAAAACGGCTTTGCCACCGCTGCCTATGGAAAGTATCACGAAACGCCGCCTTGGGAAGGGAGTGTTAGCGGACCTTTCGATCGTTGGCCGACACGTAGCGGCTTTGATGAGTTTTATGGCTTCATCGGCGGTGAGACCAACCAATGGGATCCGATGATCACCCACGGAACCACCCCTATGCGCAAGCCTGTAGGAGATCCGAACTACCACTTCACCACCGACATGACGGACCATGCCATCGCATGGATGCGTGCGGAGAAGGCTCTAACGCCTGATAAGCCATTTATGATGTACTTCTCTACAGGTGCCACCCACGCCCCGCACCATGCTCCCAAAGAGTGGATCGCCAAATACAAAGGCCAGTTCGACAATGGCTGGGACAAGCTACGTGAACAGACGCTGGCCCGACAGATCGCGCTTGGCGTTGTTCCCAAAGGAACCAAGCTAGCTCCGAAGCCCGCCGATATTAAGGATTGGAACAAGCTAACTCCGGCTGAACAAAAGCTCTTCGCCCGACAAATGGAAGTGTTTGCAGGTTTCGCTTCACATACCGACCATGAGGTCGGGCGCCTGGTGGATGCACTCGCGGCGATGGGACAATTGGACAATACCCTGATCGTTTATCAGGTGGGTGATAACGGTTCCAGTGCCGAGGGCGGGATGATCGGAATGTACAACGAAATGACCTACTTTAACGGCGTGCAGGAGACGCTGGACATGCAGATGGCACACTATGACGAATTGGGTGGCCCCGATTGCTTCAACCACTTCGCGGCTGGATGGGCTGTGGCAGGCAACACCCCCTTCACTTGGACGAAACAGGTGGCGAGCAATTTTGGTGGTACGCGTAATGGTTTGGTGATTCACTGGCCAAATGGTATCAAGGCCAAGGGCGAAGTGCGCAATCAGTTTCACCACGTGATCGATATCGCCCCCACCGTGTTCGAAGCAGCCAAGGTGCCAGCTCCACGAATGGTGAACGGCGTTGCACAACGCCCCATCGAGGGCGTAAGTATGGCGTACAGCTTCGACAATGCCACCGCGACGGGTAAACGAAAGACGCAGTATTTTGAAATTGCTGGCAACCGCGGAATCTACCACGATGGCTGGTTTGCAGGCACGGTGCACAAAGCGCCGTGGGAAGGAAGGCCGCGTCATGTTCTCACCGAGGATGCATGGGAACTCTACAACGTGGATGAGGACTTCAGCATGAGCACCGACCTGGCCTCCAAGAACGCATCCAAACTGAAGGAACTACAGAACCTCTTTACAACAGAAGCAATCGCAAATCATGTGTTACCGATCGACGATCGGACCATCGAGCGTTTCGATGCCAAGGTGGCCGGTCGGCCTGACCTGATGGATGGGCGAAAATCGCTGACTGTTTTCCCAGGCATGGTCTACATTCCAGAGAACGCGTTCATCAATGTGAAGAATACATCGGTGGAAATCACCGCCGTGGTGGAAGTGGGCACGAAGAGTAATGGTGTGCTTTTGGCACAAGGGGGGCAGTTTGGCGGCTGGTGTTTCTGGATAAAGGACAACATGCCGATGTATACCTATAACTTTCTCGGTCTGGAAAGCTTTGTTACCGCAGGCAAGAAGTCGCTCACTCCAGGTAGGCATTCCGTGAAAATGTCCTTTGCTTACGATGGCAATCCCAACGAGCGCGGCAAGGGTGGGACTGTGACCCTTTCCATCGACGATGAAGTCGCTGGTTCAGGAACGATCAAGTATACGCAGCCTAACACCTTTTCCCTGGACGATACCGCTGACACCGGAATAGACACGGGCACCGCAGTAGACAAGAGCTACGGTGAAGGCGAGCGTAATGCATTCACCGGACGTATCGAGAAAGTGACCGTGCAAGTGAAATAGCAACACAAAGCGAGCCGGTTCGTGTATTCGATGTGCAAAAGGTCCTGAACTTTAATGACTGAACCGTGTCCAGTGGCAATAGTAGAGGGACATATGCACAACGACGAAGCGACACTCCCGTTTGGGAATGGATGTTTCGAGGCCGCGTTTCCAGATAAAACGTGCCGATGGAAAAGGACTCCACCTGTGGTCCTATCGCGCGTTGGATTTCGAGCGAGAATTTCCGCAGCTAGGCTCGAGAACTGCAGAATGACTTTAACGCTAAATCGGTATGGTTCCTAACATCGAGGTTTATCGCATGCTATTCACGCCCTCCATTGGCCTTCAGGTACTGGATCCGTCCGTTTTCTTGCTTAAACCTGGTGTGCCCGTATCGATTGACGTATCTGGAACCGGATCTTATGCAGATCGAGTGCGATCCCTGTTAGAAGCGGCGGTTGAGCGAAGCGGTTACAAGAACAGTTCGACTGCTGAGATTAAGGTGGTTGCGATGATCGGGCCGCCCGTGCAAAAAAGAGATTAGCTTTTACGGGTGTAGGACCTATTCCATGACGTCTTGCCCATGTTCGCTCAAGTTGAAGTGGGGTAGCAACGAGCTCTGGTCGAGTTCTTGCGAAAAGTAACGGGTAGCCGAGATGGCTTATAAGATCGTTACTGGATCTCTGCGAGCTGCTTCAAGAGTAAGTTCTTCTCGTCTGTGATTAATGAAGGAGAAAGCGTCCGAGGTCGAAGCGCCCGATGTGGATTTCCGGACTTTGTTGCTTCCAAAACGCTCCGATACGAATCTCGCTCCGTTTTCCATAGAGAAATTTGATTGCGAATCGCTGTAACTTCCGAAGTATCCTTCTTCTTGCTCTCGATCGCATCAATGTTTGCTTTGGTTGCAACGCTGATTCCTTCTAGATCGCGACGTTGCTGTGCCAACTGTTTGCGTCTCTCGTCTTCGCTTTTTCGCCAAGCAGCTAAGTCTTTTTGGTATTGGGAATAGTTTGCTTGCTGAATATTGTAGCTATCCATGAGCGATTGGTACTGGATCATTTGCCTTTGGAAAATGTTGTTACGTTCTGCTTCGATGTCGCGAAAGTCTCGACGCTCGCGAACGTATCTTTCAATTCGTCTCCCATCGACGATTTCGACAACTAATCGAAGGTAGAAGGGGTCAACGTAGATCGCTTCGCGAATGGGTCTTGGTGGCGGACCGAGGGGTTGAGGTACTGGGATTGGCATGCCAGGACCTGGTCTTGCCGATTCTGCTTCGTTTTTGCGCAGCTGATCTCGAATACTCAGCAGCTCTAATCGCAGAGTCTTGAGTGCTGTCTGCGTTTCATTCGAAATTTCTCGTGACTCCTTCAACGCATCGGCCAGTGTTTGTTCAGCCTTTTCGATATCGTCCGAAAGCGATTTGTCTAGCTCTTGTAAACCAGCTTCCCCGATCTCCTCAAAGCGAAGTAAAGCCTTACGGATCTCCAATGCCTTTAGGTGAGAGAGTGTATATCGATCGGTAAACGCCTGAGCCAATTTGGTTTCCGCTATTCCCATTAGAGACTTCTTTGCTTTGGTAAGGATCTCCGATGCAATCGGTGACTTGGCTTCTTCGAAATCCAGCACGCCAATCACTTCACCCATCCACTCGCAATAGGATTTCCGAAGTGCAATGGGAGTCGATTCCCGCTGGCACGCGTTGAGTAGCGATTGAAAAAGGGATGTCGCTAATTCGGCGTCTTCGGTATTGATAGCACAGACGAGCTGAAACTTAGCCGTTGTGAGGCGCGTGGGACGTGCTGCGTTAGCGGCTCCCGCCTTTTCAAACGACAGCTTTGCAGCATCAAACGATCGCGCACGAAACTGCATGATCGCAAGCCCACAGTGCGCGAGGGTGTCGACGCTATCCTTTTCAATACTCTGTTCGAGAAAAGCAACCAGCGACTCGGCTTCCTTCTCATTCAAAGTGTCGATGGAACGAATCGCATCCATGACAGTTCTTCGATTCGAAGGCAGGGCTTCCTGGCCAAATGACATTTGTTGCCTGCTGTCCGGAAACCAAGGGCTAGTGGTTAGCAGAACTGAGACTATCAAACAGAAAGGCTTAGCGAAACGGGAACGACACATGGTCGGCCTCACGAAAAGGAAGATAAGGGATACTGTGTTATACTCCAGAAGGATCCAACAATAAATCAGGATTCAATCGTCATTTCCTAGGGATCCACTCCGGCGATGAACGCCGAATTAGAATTGCTAACCGTCAAGATTTCCGTTTCGACATGCCGTGCTTCTTGAATCAAGATATATTGCATGCATTGCCGACGCCTCAGCGGTTCGGCATCCAAGACCTTCACCCCTTCACTCCTTCCCATCCAATCCCACCGATGAAGATTCCTACCCTTGCTTTGCTGACCTTTTTCGTTTTTGGCACCGCAAGCATTTTTGGGCAAGATACCCAGCCGAAGACAATTCGCGCTCTACTGATCGCAGGCGGGTGCTGTCACGACTACGCCAAACAGCAAGAGGCGTTATGCAAAGGAATTCAGTCCCGCGCCAACGTGCAAGTGGACGTGTATTGGACCGACAACTCTTCGACCGAACCGGTTTTGCCTCTCTATGGCGGGTTGAATTGGGCAGAAGGGTACGATGTTATAATTCACGACGAATGCGCTGCGGACATCAAAGACCCAGCCCTTCTGAATCGAATCATTCAAACGCATCAGAAAATACCTGCTGTTCATTTGCATTGCGCCATGCACAGCTTTCGAACTGGAACAGATGCTTGGTTTCGGCATTTGGGTTTGCAATCGAGTGGACACGGACCTCAAGAACCGATTGATATTCAGTTCGTTGCAGAAAAGCATCCGATCACGGCACCTCTAAGCGATTGGACAACCATCAAAGAAGAGCTCTACAACAATGTCAAGCTATTCGACGCGAAACCCTTGGCGATTGGAAAACAACGCGTCGGCAAAGGAGACAAATCGCGCATCGATGAAGCCGTCGTCGCTTGGGTAAACGAATCTCAAGGTGCCCGAAGCTTCAGCACTACCATCGGACACAACACAGAGACCGTCCAAGACGAACGTTATCTGGAACTCGTGACTCGTGGGTTGCTTTGGGCCTGCAACAAACTAACGCCAGAGTATCTCACGCCATATGCAGGCGAGAACAAAGTAACGTTTATCGACAAGACGAAGTTCAAGAAGCCGAGCAACTTCGCAAAGATGCCCGCCAATGCGACGTTGGCCAAAATGACGGCATCTAGTTCGCAAGCTTCGCAGGACGCCCACTTGGCAATCGATGGAAAGAAAGACACGCGATGGTGTGCGGATGGAGGTGGATATCCTGAATGGATTCAGTTGGAATTCGAAAAGCCTCATACGATCGATGAAGTTCAGATTGTCTGGGAGTTTGCTGACCGAGACTATCGATACCGTATCGAAGGATCTACCAACGGCAAAGATTGGATCATGCTTTCCGATCAATCGACCAGCGAAAACGCGTCGTCCAATGGACGACCCATGGCGATGAGTTCCAAAGACGCGATAAAGTTCGTGCGTATCACGGGACTCGGGGCACCGTCCGGTTCATGGTGTAGCATTCGCGAAGTCAAACTCGTCAGCAAGACGATTGGCACGCTTTGGCCCGCAGATACCAAATCCAAGAAGAACGCATTTGCTCCACTTCAAGGTGATGCCTACGAGAAATCAGGCAACACTATTCCTCGAATCGAAAAGTTATCCCAAGCCGACGAAGCCGCGATCTTGAAGGATGTTCAAGTAGCAGAAGGGTTCGAAGCGACCGTGTTTGCATCGCCACCGGCTGTGAATTATCCGGTGTTTGTTGCTGCTTCGGTCGACGGAACACTTTATGTCAGTTCCGATGGAAATGGTTCTTTAGGACGCGATCCTCAACGCGGACGAATCATTCGGTTGAGAGATTTGGATGGTGATGGACGTGCGGACGAAACGAAAGTCTTCTGCGAAATCGATTCGCCACGAGGTTTGTTATGGGATCATGACCGCTTGTTTGTTATGCATCCACCCCACCTGAGCGCGTTTATTGATCGTGATGGGGATGGTGTTGCCGAGGAGCAAAAGACACTCGTCAAGAACCTAGCCTTCGGATTCGACAAACGTCCGGCCGATCATACAACCAATGGTATTAGCTTAGGTGTAGACGGTTGGCTTTATATTGCCGGGGGCGACTTTGGCTTTATGAATGCCGAAGGTGCCGATGGACGCAAACTGACGCATCGCGGCGGAGGCGTCATCCGAGTCAGACCCGATGGATCGGGATTAGAAATCTATTCGACTGGAACTCGTAATATTCTCGAGGTTGCTATCAGCCCGCAGATGGACATGTTTACTCGAGACAACACCAACGACGGAGGAGGTTGGGATGTTCGACTGCACCACTTCACGGGAACGGACGATCACGGGTATCCTCGGTTGTACAAGAATTTTCCAGACGAATGTGTGAAGCCGTTGGCCGATTACGGAGGAGGTTCTGGTTGCGGGGCTGTTTATATTGACGAGCCGGGATTCGGGAAGTGGGGCAATGCACCTTTCACTGCCGACTGGGGGACGGGGTCGCTTTATCGCCACACCGTGAAACCGTATGGTGCAACATTCGAAGAAACAGCCAAGCCCGAGTCGTTCATCAAGATGTCACGTCCAACCGATGCGGATGTCGATGGCAATAGTCGAGTCTACTGCGCCAGTTGGAAGGGAGCGACCTTTAACTGGGCAGGACCCGATGTCGGCTATATCGTTTGTGTACGTCCCAAAGACTTCAAACCAGCTCCGATGCTGGACTTTGCCAAAGCTACCGACGAGCAATTGATTGAAACAATGAAGTCGGATAGCTATCGCCGTCGAATGGAAGCTCAACGCGAACTCATGCGACGGGGCAACTCCGCCTATCGAAAATTGCTCGAATCAGGTGTTGCCAGTAGGAGCCCGTTGCGCAATCTACTGGATGAATTGCAGACCACAGCAACCGATGCGCAATTAGTGGAAGCGATGGGGCACGCCGATCCAGTTGTTGTTCACGTCGCTATCCGTTGTGCTGCGAAACGCAATGCGTTTGAAGCTTGCTTCCAAGCCATCGACAGAAATGGCGTAGGGAAGTCGAGGTCGATATTGCGAGCGCTTGCGATGATGCATCGCACTGAAGTTGTGGATGGTTTGATCGCTCGGCTGAACAGAGTCGTAGATGCAGAAATGAAGCAAGACATTTTGTTTGCATTGTGTAGACTGCATTTCGTGGATGGCGAATGGAATGGGGATTCTTGGGGTACGCGGCCTGACACACGTGGACCGTATTACCAACCGGAACCATGGCAAGAGACAGTGAAGATAGGAAATGCGTTGCGTCAAATGCTCGACAAAGCTAATGCTGACGATGCCGCGTTTCTACTGGAGACGATGCAAAAGAACCGCATAGAGAACAACGAGTCGCTCGAACGTATCTTGCAATTGGCTAAGACGAACGATCAGTTGTTAGGGACTGCTGTTTTGCAGATCGCAAAGGCAAAGGAGTTGCCAAAGGATGCCATGACCTTCTTGACGAGAGCCATCGATGGCGAGAATACTTCTGTCGAAGTGCTTGCATCGGCTGTGGTTGCGCTCTCGCGCATGGAATCAGAAGCTTCGGTGACCGCAATGCTCTCTGGATTGTCCAAACTCAAGCAGAAGAATGGAAAGAAGTCCAAAGAGAATACCGATGCACGAGCGGCTTTGCTCAAATCGCGCAGTTTGGAGTCGCACCTAGTTGCGCTAGAGAAGTTATCGCTTGCCAACGATACCGAAATTGGGTTTTGGGCTGATGCAGCCATGATTGTGGTTGCATCGAGAGTGGATAGCAGCCCCGAGTCGAAACAATTGGCACAGAAGAATCTCGACCAAGCCTGGGGGCAATCTGCGAGACAGATCCGGTTGATGCAAGCGGCGGCGGAAATGGAAAGTCACCATTTGGATAGCAAGATATTGGAAGCTGCTCTCGGTTCCGACAAAGAGATTGCCAAGATCGCGAAAACGGTAATCAATCAACTCAAGATTCAGCCCAAGGTTGAAGACAAAACGCCCAAGGTCGGGACGTTGGCAGCGGATACAGTTCTATCCCAGGTTGTGTCCATGAAAGGTGACGTAACGAACGGACGAGAAGTGTTCACGAAAGCGAACTGTGCAGCTTGCCATACGGTGCGGCAAGACGAAGTGCAGAAAGGTCCTTACCTAGGAACGATTGCCAAGACATACAAGCGACCAGAGTTGATTGCTGCTATTTTGGAACCAAGTAAGACGATTGCACAAGGGTTTGCAACGAATCTGATTCGAACCGATTCCGGTGAAGTTTACACGGGATTTGTCACGAATGAGCTCGCAGATCGCGTTACCCTTCGGGACCAAAAGGGGCTAGAGAAGACGATCATGAAGGAAGATATTGAGGAGCGAAAAACGTCTCAGATATCCGTCATGCCGGCGGGTGTTATGAACGACTACACCGTTATGGAGCTAGCTTCGTTGATTGATTATGTCGAATCGCTGTCGCTGCAGTAGGTTCGTGAGATTCGGTTTACGTAAACTGCATCGACGAATCGGCCCTATGCGAACGTCTTAAAGAACTCTCGACCGCGCCAGAGGTAATAGGTCAGCCACAGCGCGTCTTGGTTCGAGGGCAAATAGGTTGGTACGATGAGGTCATGTCCATCGAAAGCGATCGCCTGACTTCTGCCTTCTCGGACTCCGTATCCCACCAAGACATTCTGTTCGAAGAAGTGTGCAAAGAAGGCAGGTTCGACGGAATCAAAGTGCTCCAACTCCAGAACAACGCGCCATTCGTCCATCAACCTGGATTCCGCAACAGCTAATCTGTTGGCAATCGTTTCATACGCTTCAGGATGTTCGATGTCCCAGCCTGCAAACATGGAAAATGCGTCATCGAGTGGTACATTTCCCAGATCCAGAGAAAAGGCTTTCGCCACAGGTCCTGCGAATCCCACATTGCTGAATTCGCCATCGTGCATTTCATAGCCGAATCGAAACACGAAACACTCTTGTGGAGCTTCGAAGCCAGGCCAACTTAACGTGCGTTGTTCAAGCAATTCAATCTTAGTCGGAGGAAGCCCCATCTGCTCGACTTGCGCTAACCACTGTGCCAGTTGCGATTCAGCAACTGCCAGTACCGAGCGATGCTTTTCATCGATTCGATCGAGGAAACCAAGCTCGTCTGCGTAGGCTAATACGCGTATTCTCACGGCCGGGTCTTGCGCCATTTCCAAGAGCATGGTGGTTCCATGTTCTTGATTCAATTTCGCGAGCGCGAAAGCCGCTTCGGTGCGAATACGACGGTGCTTTAGTTCGGACGCTTGCATCAACTTCCCTACGCACTTTTCGTCACCGATCAACGACATGGTATGGCAAAGAGAAACACACAACGACACGGAGTCAAACAAGATCCGTTGGATAGCTTCCGGTGTATCCCCAAATTTGCTCGGATTTTCTTCCAGCAGACCGAGTCGTTGAGCTATACCACCCAGCAATACGGTCAGTTCCGGAGCCTTGGTTTGACAAGGATGTTCGTCGACACGCTTCTGAGCGACTAGGTGGTTGGCGATGTCCAAAGCTGACGCCAAAATCGATGGGTTCGAGCTTTCCAGGATTCGAGGAAAGACGGAATCTAGATCCCACTCGCGGTATTGAAGAAGTGGTGAAAGCGCCAGCGATGCCGACGTCCAAGCGTCGGGTGGTTGCTGTAGCAACAAGTCTACGCCCATTGTGATGGCGGTTTGATGGCCGGATGCAAAGGCCACTTGAAGCAGAGCACCATCAGTCTTGGCGTGTTGGCTGGTTCTCACCTTGAGGTAGAGAGCGGTCGCGGATTGGACAGCCACCAGTCGTTTCAACGCGGCCACCTCATCGTCCTCATCCCGGCGTTGCATCGATTGGCGAAGCCAGTAAGCGAGTTTCTGCAGCAGTCGCTCCATCGAGGAGCAGAATGCAGGATTTGTGTTCGATTCCCATCGAGTCCATTCTTCTTCGATCTCTTGGGCGACAAAAACGGCCCAAATCGGGTCCGCTGGGTCGCTGAAATCGGGACAATAGAGGCCGTCGCCCGATTCGGCATGCTCCAACTGCTGAAGGGTTCGATGCCCCCAAATTCGGGCATCCTCGGAGATTTCTAAGATTGAATGGGCCATTTCGGGGCAACAAATATGGGAATATGGGGAAAGCAACGTATCGCCTTTGCAACTCTACCGTAAAATGATTTTTTGACAAATTCAACAGCGGCAGAGTCACGCATGGAAACAAAAATCGCAGAATCATTTCAGGAATTAGGACTGTCATCCATCATGATGAAGGCCTTGGGCAAATTGGGGTACGAAGCCCCCTCGCCTATTCAGGCCCAAGTAATTCCATGGGCTTTGCAGGGCTACGACGTCATAGGACAAGCTAGAACGGGTACGGGAAAGACCGCGTCGTTTGCTATTCCGATCCTGGAGCAGCTCGATCCACTTCGAGAGAACTCGAAGCCACAGGCGATCGTACTTGTTCCAACCCGCGAACTCGCAGCTCAAGTCCATGGCGAATTCGTCAAGCTCGCCGAAGGCTGCCCGACGAGTGTTTTGGAAGTCGCTGGCGGAAAGCACATGGAAAAGCAGACGAAGCGATTGCAACAAGGAGTGCAAGTCGTGGTCGGAACCCCAGGACGCGTTATCGATCATATTCAGCGAGGCACATTGAGCCTTTCGCGTATCTGGTGTGTTGTGCTCGATGAAGCAGATCGAATGCTCGATATCGGTTTTCGTCCTGACATTGAGCGGATTTTACGGCGCTGCCCAGAGCATCGCCAGACGTTGCTTTTGAGCGCGACGCTCGCGGACGAAGTGAAGGAACTGGCCAATCGTTACTTGTTCGAACCTGTGCATGTCGATTGTTCCAAGAAAGATATGTCCGTTGATACCATTGAACAACGCTATCTGACTGTCGCACCAGAACGCAAATTTGAGACGCTCATCGCTTTGCTTCGGAGAGAAGTACCACCGCAGACCATTATTTTTTGCCGAACAAAATTGGGAACCGCCAAACTGCACAATCAATTGGAAAAGCGATTGTATCAGTATCCTGAACTGAAGCATTTACAGATTGGCACCATTCACGGCAACATGAATCAATCACAACGTGACTCCGTTTTTCGCCAATTGCGAGATGGCTCGTTGCAAGTGCTTGTAGCGACAGACGTAGTCGGTCGAGGTATCGACGTCTCCACCATCTCTCACATTATTAACTACGATCTACCCGACGATTGCGATGACTATGTTCACCGAGTCGGACGTACTGGCAGAATGGGACGCGATGGAATCGCCTTTACCTTTGTTGCCAAAGGACAAGGTGGAACGCTCACCGAGATTGAACATCGAATCAATCGACTCTTGATTCTCGATCCGTTGTCTGAACAACCGACCAACGCTCCGAGATCGGCGGCGTCTGTGGTCGCAATCCGGGAACAAGTTGAAATTGGCCAAGCACCCGAGTCGTTCGGAGTCGCTTCAGAAGGTGAAGCGAAAAGACCTCGATTGAACAGAATGCGACGTTCGCTGGGTGAACGCGAGAAACGAAGATAGACCGAACGGCATTCATGTGAATGTGCCCATCGAGAATGAATCTACGAATGTGCCGGAGTCGTGGTTGTTAGCAAATCGACAAACTTGCTCTGCACTTTGATCGCACGGATGAGAGTCCAGATATGTTGCGGGTCGAACTCACACGGCTCCGTATCTGCCAGCGAGTCCAATTCTTTTGCAACTGCTCCGTATTGCTCAGTCATCGAACTGAGCTTTAGAACGGCATGCCGAATGTGGTTTTTGGGTGATTTGTCCGCTTGAAACGCTTCGCTTTGCAAGAGAAGCAATACGACAGTCAGAATCTGACTAGGGTCGTCGCTGCTCAGGGATTGCTCTACTTCTCGAACGATTTCAGAGAGTTGCATTGTATTGCGTTGCCAGGGGAGTCGGAAATGGCAATGAAATAACCATGCCACTCCAAGAAACTAGGACACAACCCCCCACAATACAAGCGAATCGTGGCTCTTTCGTTTCTCACGTGCTCATTCCAGAGCCCCTGATCAGCAAACCCGTTAAAACCGTCACAACGCGAATCTGGCTAGAAGTGGTTTACCGAACGATTGAAGCTAAAAACAAATGGCTTATCGCTCCTTCTTCCGACCCGACTCGCTGGAACTCAATTTAGAATCAGAACTACATTCCAGGGGCAAGATCACTTTTCCGTGCTTGTCAAGGTTGTGCCGGGTGTAGCTGCGAGTCAGGCGTGGCTTGCGGAGATTGGCACAGGAAGTGCGCGTCGGACGTTGTATCCGAATCTTGCCGGCATACCAACTCAGCTTACGCAGGGGAATGATGTTTGGGTGACCGTCGAAGTACGCGATGCTTACCGTAATCTCATGCCAGACGGAACTCTCTTTGCTTGGGATGATTTCGGATTGATGAATCCGATTTACGTCTCCGTTAGTGAGCCGACGCAAAAAGAAATTGATGCGATTGCGAATTCGCCAGTCGAAGTGAAGAAGATTCGCCTAAGACTTAGCGACATTTCTTGGTGGATGCGAATCCTTTGCCAAAAGATTGGCACCCGCGCGAACCAAGACGACAAAGAAACTGGGAAATTTTTCCAAGGACGCTTCAAAGCTGTCCGCCTTTTGGATGACGAAGCTGTCGTGGCTTGTTCGACGTATGTTGATCTGAATCCGATTCGAGCATCGATGGCCAAGAGCATTGAGAAAAGTGAGTTCACTTCGGGTAAGCTCCGCTACCAAAGTGCTAAAGCGACTGCCGCTGGAGTAGCATCGGATGCCGATGCGTTCTTAAGTCCGATCGAATTGAAGACTTCGAAAAATGATACGGGGCCCAAACCGAGCAAGAACAAACGTCGATGCAGCGACAAGGGAGTGTTGCCGCTATCGTCGCTGGACTATCTGCAATTACTGGATTTGACGGCTAGGATGCATCGATCCGACAAGTCTGGTTTCACCCCCAATGGTCTTGCTCCGTTGCTGGAGCGATTGGGGATTGAGGTCGCCGATTGGCAGCGACTGACGAAAGACTTTGGACGGATGTTCAGCCAAGT
>JAJTID010000223.1 GCA_021300155.1 Pirellula sp. | reverse complement strand
TCGGTGTCCGCAACTGCGACACTGGAACTCGTGGGATCCGAACGGTCCATCGCGACAGCCAAGGATTTTGCTCAACTCACTGCGACTGTGCAACGATAGCGACTTGTCGTACTGTGCTTCTTGGCCATGGCGGCGCAGCGAAGCCAACACGCTGCGTTCAGGTTGACTGGGCATCGAACATGCGAGCGATGTTGGATAAACATCGATGGGAGTACTACTTTCGAGGCGCACGGTTCTTGCGCCTTGCCTCGTCTACTTCAGGTTTGATGTATCGCAACATGCATTCTGCTTTTTCTAGTCCCAGTTGTTCAATCGTGTTTTTCCACGCCAAGGAACTTCGTATCTCTTTTTCCGTTCCTAGCTGCATCGCTTCGACGAAACTTGGTAAGACGAAATCTAAGTCGATGTCATCTGGCGAAACGCCTGCAGCTAACATCGAACGGACATGGTAGAGATTGTATTCCTCCAGCGAAGCGAAGTCTTCGAGCCGAGGCAGTTCGCTTCGAGATCCTCGTAAAGCTTTGCCAGATACGAGAACCCCGTCGATGAGAACGGAATCGTTGAATTCGAATTCTTCGCCGAAGTCGATCATTTCAAAGCCGCTGCATCCGAAACCATCCTCGTCAAGCCAATCATCGTCTTCGAGCCAATCGTCATCGGAGTCATGGTCGTCCGAGATATTCTTATTCCTTGCCGCCAATCGCTCTTCGTCTCGTATGCGTTGCACCTGAGCTTGGAGATGCGGTGGGAGCGGTCTACGCCGCTCTGGGATCTTACTTTTTGGCTTCTTATGCTTGCCCATCGTCGAATCCTGACTCTGATCATGGATAAATGGATACACCTATGCAACCACATCATACCGATTCGGGTTGCCTTACGTACCAAGTAGATCGCATCGTGTCGTAGCTGCATGCAAGAAGGTTCAACTATTCGTTGAATTCTTGCCAATGCCCCCTTGTTGAAATCGAAGAGCTGCGGCATTCCTGTAGGTAGTGCTTGCGCGCAGTCTTTCCATCCAAGGCCAAACGTCTCATGCTTTCACCCACCGTTCGAAGCGATTATCTGACCGAACTTCATTCACGATTCCCGCTCCTCGCAAGTTTTCAATCGAACCCGATCGCCGCTACCATCGATTACTATGCAGGTTGCTTGGCTGGTAGCCCCAAGGCGATCCAGTGGGCTCAATCTGTTTTGAACCTTTCGCTCTCCGAAGCGCAATCGCTTCAGATTGGATTCAGCGACCGCTCGCTCGGTAGCCAACTTCCGAACAAACAAGTGCAACACGGGCGTTCGATCCGTGAAGCCTTAGAGACGTTGGGGATCTACAAGACCAACGGCCGAGAGTCGCTACGAGGCTATGTGACGATCCCACTCTTCAATGATCTTGGCGATGTCACGGGCATCCATGCATTGCGAGTCGACGCAGAGAATCGCGAGGATGGTCCGATCGTCATCGGTACCGGCGAGTGGCCTCCAGCGCTGCGTACTGCTCACGTTGCGGTGATGCCTGAAGATGTGATACCTGACGCTGTGACATTTGACGCTGTGATGCCTGTGGATTTAATTCCTGCTGCCGAAGCGCCAACGATGGAAAGCATAGCCACTGCCGTAGAAACTCCAGCCACGTTTGAACTGACCGTCACGCCGCAGCATATCGCCTTCACCCGAGGGGATCGCCATTACCAAGTGCGTGGGCTCGAGCGGAACATGTCTTCGTTAACGCTTCGCGTCTGCCTGCAAGCGACCAGGCAAGATTTGATCTATCTCGATACGCTCGATTTGGTCAAAGCAAGATCACGCAACGCATTGATCCAAGCGATAGCCGTCGAACTGTTTGTCGAGGAAAGCACCGTCAAGAAAGACATTGGAATCCTGCTACTGCAACTCGAAGATCTACGCAACCGCCAGATCGATGCCGTCAAAGAGATCCAGCCACAGTCACCAACACTCACCGACGATGAGACACGCAAGGCCATGGACTTGTTGCAAGATCCAGATTTGCCCCATCGCATCGGTGTGGATTTGGAACGTTGCGGGATGGTAGGCGAAGCCTTCAATAAACTGGCCATTTATCTGGCCGTCATCTCACGCAAGCTTAGCCAACCGCTAGGCATTCTTATTCAATCGTCCAGCTCGGCGGGCAAGACGACTCTCATGGACAGTATCCTGTCGATGGTTCCTCCCGAAGATTACCTTCGATTGAGCAACCTGACTTCGCAATCGTTGTACTACTTGGAAGGGGGCAGCATCCGTCAAAAGACACTGGCGATCAGCGAAGATCATGGCTTGGCGGAAGCTTCTTACGCATTGAAGCTGCTCCAAAGCGAAGGGAAGCTGACCCATGCCACTGTAACCAAAGGCCCCAATGGCAAATCGGTAACCCAGATCCATACCGTGCAGGGCCCAGTGCAACTGTTACTGACATCCACCAGCAAGGACCTGGACGAGGAGCTCTCCAACCGCTGCTTGGTGTTAACGGTAGACGAATCCTACGAGCAGACGAAATCCATCCAGCACCGTCAACGCATGCTCCACACACGCTTTGGCGAAGACCAGAATCGCAAGTCGACAGAGATTCTCAAACTGCATCGCAACGCTCAGCGGTTGCTCAAGCCGCTCAAGGTGTACATACCGTTTGCCGATAAGTTAACCTTTGCCAGCGACCGAACTCGATTGCGACGCGACAACCAAAAGTATCTAACTCTCATTCAATCGATCGCATTGTTATTGCAACATCAACGTCCCATCGTCGTCGATGCAGAAGGATGTGAATCGATCGATGTGATTCCTCAAGATGTGGTTTTGGCGAATCGCCTGATGGTAGAACTCTTAGGGAGATCGTTGGATGAGTTGTCACCACAAACACGTCGTTGCCTGCAAGCGCTGGAGAGGTTCGTTCGAGTGAATTGCAAAGAAGTGTCCGTCATTCGCGAGGACTACCGCTTTACACGGCGAGCGTTTCGTGAATCGATCGGTTGGACAGATTTTCAAGTGCGAACACATCTAGATCGCCTTGCAGAATTAGAGTACGTTGTCGTGCATCGCGGTCAGCGAGGCCGCAGCTATGTCTACGAGCTGGCATACGACGGCAGCGGAACCGATGGCAGCCGGTTCGTTGTTGGGCTCTGCGACCCTGCAACTCTGTGAGCTTGAAGCACAGATGCCTTGAAGCACCGCTAAATCTCTTAGCTCCTGAATGTATGATCCTGAACCATACCCTACTTCAAGGGGGGGGGTGTGCTAATCAAAGGCCTAGTTCGAGCCTGCCCCGAGTTCGGTTCAATTGTACGTAAAGACTTTACGTAGCAACGACTTAAAAACAACGAGTGCGATTTCGGGAGCGATCAAGCCCCCACTTCGTGAAAACTCTTCTGCATAGACCATAGCAAGACCTCGTTCCTTGAGCCGTCGGGCGCTAGCCCCGGTTTTCTAAGGCGAAGCCTATCACGCCTATCACGCCCAACCATACCCCGATCCACTCACGCCCCGTGTTATTTGTCACCCTTAAAAAGGAAAGCTTCATGCACAGCTTTAGCGCATTGTTACAAGCCTATTTCACCGACCTGCGAGTCAAGAACTGGTCCGATGCCACCATCAATCGGCGGGAATACTCACTGGGTCGCTTTATCCAT
>JAJTID010000096.1 GCA_021300155.1 Pirellula sp. | reverse complement strand
AGACGCATCGGAGATTCTACCTCAAGCGGCTTGCGTCCTAGTTCGCTCGATTTCGAACTGAACGCAAGTTATCGATGGCGACCTCGGCAGCTCGCGATTCTGCCCTCTTGCGCTTGCTTCTAAGCTAAGCCAAAAAATTGAAACGTTCTAGAGGTCAGCCGCCTCTTTTTGCCGCCGCAAAGCGTTTTCGGACTGATAGGTGGTTTGGTTGCTTGAATGAATGAATTTGCAATAAAGTGGTGTGTCCCCAGGTTGTTCCCCAGCTGCTTAAGCGAAATTACTATTGGTGCGATTGCCACCTGAATCGTCGGAGTCTGTCCGGCAAAGTCCTTTAGCGGCAATGTCTTGCAAACTGCGGCTGAAATCAGAATTCGGAACTCCCCAAGAACATTTCGCTCCCGTGTGGTATGACCGATCAGCCTCCCGCGCGTTGGTGCTGGATTTGAAAAAACGAAGATTATTGGAAGATACACTGGTCGTCTGGGGAGGCGAGATTGGACACACAGTCTATTGTCAAAGGAAGTTGACTGCCGACGAATATGACCGCGTTCATCATCCTCGCTGTTTCACCTCTGGCTGGCCGGGGCCGGCATAAAGCCTGGGACTTCCATCGGCCAGACCGATGACTTCAGCTACAATATCCTTCAAGATCCAGTTCATGCTCACGATTTGAACGCCACGATACTTCATCTGTTGGGCATCGATCAATTGAAGCTTTCAAATTCCGAAGCCGACACTTTCGATTGACCGCTGTTCACGGTCAATTGGTTAAAAACGTGCCGAGCTAATGGAATTCGATCATAACCAGGGGAAACGGACAGTGCTCAAACTGTAAAGTCGTCTGACATGGAACTGAACCAAAAAATGCGCGCACCTTTCATTTTCCGTTTTAGCCTGAGAGGCCTTTTGCTAGCCACGCTACTTGTGGGATGCACCTTGGCTTGGTGGTCAACGACCGCCAGAAAGCAGCATTTAGTTTGCGAGGCATTGCGGATGCCACGTTACAACGAACAAATGGTTCAGTGGGAATTTGAAGAACCTTCGTTTTGGTTGAGTTGGCTGCCAGAATCGGTTCTGCAACTGAACGCAGGGCATCTGTTCAAGCGTGTTGTACGAATCCAAATAGAACCAGCATACGAAGAACGAATTCCTCGTTCACTGCAGAATCATATTTACCAACTTCCTTATCTGGAGGAGATTCGTTTTCAAAATGCACAAGTTGACAACCAAGATCTGGAATGGCTAGGTAGAGTCCCGAACCTAAAGAGAATTATGTTCGATAATTGCAGATGGCTGGACTCGGCCCCACTTCAATTGCCGTCTAAAATGCAAGCCTTAGTTATCGAAGACTGTAGTGATATCGATCTCATGATTGCATCGGTTGGATCTCATCGACGAATCAAGCACGTCCAGATTAGTTTCTGCCCAATACACGTCGAGACTTTGGATGTTATATCCGGATGCCAGTCGTTGAAGGATCTCACAATTCGTCATTATTCAGCGGTGCCAATTGCTGCAGACGGCTTCAAGCGACTACGAAACCTTCCAAATCTTCAGAGTCTTGAGCTTGATCTTCCCAATAACTCAATTTCAACGGAGGCCATATTTGCTTTCTCACAATTCCGAAACCTAAATTCTCTCGTTTTCCCAACGCGTGGCTTGGACGATTCAGCGTTGGCGCACTTGTCTTCAATAAGGAGACTTGAACAAATCGGTTTTACAAACGATCCAGATTCTACCGATTTTTTTATTGGAATCTCGAGTTTTAAGCATTTAAAGGCGGTGAAAATCGGCTGCTTAGACCAACCCAGTCTTCGTCACTTAGTAGCGTCATTGAAATCAGTTCCATCGCTCCAATGGATCGATCATTGCAATTCCAGGATACTTCTCTTGGGGAACGATCGTTGCAGTTGCAAGCTACCGTTGGCGGGACTCATAGAACTTGCCAAGCTACCAAAATTTCTCGGCGTTCAAAAGCATGGCGTGCCCGCGGATTCCGACTTTAACCGAGAGACTCTGACTCGTCTTGGTGGTCGGGTTAGAAGCGACGCAATGCCAACAAGGTTTCTTTGCGATTCCGTCTTCGATGTTTCTGGACAATGGAAACACGCAGCACTTCTTCAGGGACTGAAGCAGCTCAGTTTGCAGAATACGGATATAACCGATGAAGATCTAAGGGACATCGTCCGCATCGAAAGTTTGAATAGCCTCGATCTAAGCAATACACGGTTGACCAATGAGGGAATTCAATCTTTAGCATCCCTCAAGAATCTTCAAGAACTCTCAATTCTTGGCTTCCCCTTGTCACCAACAATTGCCCAATCTTTATCTACACTGACGCGAATTAAGGTTGGTGGTTGTGAATTGAGCCAGGAGACCCTCCATGAACTCGCGTTGTTACCAAATATCATCTGCATCGAAATGGAAGGAACACTCATTACAGAAGCTGGAGCCCAATCGCTAATGCAGAGTCAATCGCTTGCAAAACTCATTTTAAAAGATTGCTACGCAAGTAAAGCGACGATGGACCTTTTAAACGGGCCGTCATTCACGCCAGCTCTCGAGTGTACTTCAATGACTGAGTTTCCCCCAACGGTCAAGGATGAACCGGCCAACGACATTGTCTCCAAGAACGCGCCAACTACCGTTGTTGCCCAAGATTTAGATACTCCCGGCAAGGAATTTGTTTTGGATGAGTATTTCGATCCTGCATTCGACTTCGAAAGGATGCAGATAAGGGATGAACAGTTTCAGCTCCATTGGCTGTCCGAATCAAGGAAACTTAGAATTCGCAATAAGCCTGTCACCGACAAAGCTGTTGACATAGTATCCCAGGCAGTTCGAATTCAGGAGTTGGATATTTCCGGAACAAAAATATCGAATCATGGCCTCGCGCGACTCGTAAAGTTACCCGACTTGGATAACCTGGCGATAGGAGGCCCCTTGGTTAATAGCGAATCGATTGCTTTAATCGTTGAAATAGGAGATAGGCTAAGGTCATTGAGAATTGAGAATGCATCACTTACGAGAGTAGATCTCAAGAGTCTAAATTCGTTGGTGCGTTTGGACTCTTTGTGCATAACAGAAACAAATTTAACTGTTGGGGAAGTGCTTGAAACATTGAACTTGCCACGGCTTCAACATCTTGAAGTCGATGGAATAAGTATCTACAGAAACGACTTGTTGGTCCATCGTTCCAATCGTGTCGAAGCGACTGTTTCAGAGCTATGGTTAGAACCTCACACCTGGACATCAGAACGCATGGAAGTGTTGCGAGGACATCCAGGGATCACGATGTTGACCGTGAAGGTTGGTGTCGATTTGCGAAGTTTGCTTGAAGTTGCGTCGACTATGCCTAATCTCAGAAGACTGATGTTTCTTAACAATACTAATCCCTTCATGAATCCGTTCAATAAAGTGGAGCTGACGGAATTACCCGAGCAACTGCCAACCGTTCCACAGCTAACAAGCCTCTCATTGCTAGAGGTAATGGTTACCCCGGAACTACTCGATTGGATCGGCCGCCATGAAGCGATTGAGTCTTTGGTGTTGAACGGAAGCGTGTTTAAGACCCAAGACCTCTCGCCGCTTAATCGTCTGAAACAACTACAGTGGTTGAACCTTAACAATTGTGGTTTAGAGGACGAGGCCATTTCATCACTCGAAACTAAGCAGCTCAAATCGCTAGACTTAGGACTGAACAAATTGACCGACGCGTCTATTCCTGCAATTCTTGCGATTCGTCATTCTACCAAACTGAGTGTTGAATCAAATCGCATTACACCATCCGAGGTAGTCCGATTGCGTCTAGAACGAAAATGGAAAATCGCAAAATGAGCTTGCACGATTTGCCACTTACGCAAGTCAGTTTAATGAAGACATCACTTTCGGTATTATCACTGTTTGGGTTGATGCGAGTTTTGTACTGTTGCTTCAGTATTGCAATTCTTCAGCTTGGAAGGCCGACAAACCCTCAGCCTGTGGTGCGACCACCGGATATTAGCAGCGAGAGATCCGAAGCTCTTTCCGATCGTTCAAGCCCTTGAAGTCAAAGTCGATGTTGAGTCAACTGAAAAAACTGTCGCAGCTGCCGAGTTTAACCGAACCCAATCTGCCCGTGGCTCTTTGGTAGTGTCGTAGTTCTGACGGCGCCAGCCCAAAATTAACTCACACCGGTTTGGCACGCCGGAGCGTCGAAATTGAATGATTTCTTCAAACTTCACTCAGGTATTTCGGGATTAGATTTGCAGCCGAACTGTTGCCATATCTTTCGCTGATCGTCCCAGTCGTCGAGCATCGTGAGCGTGCGAAGAGACTTTTCGGAAATCTCTGGTTTGCCTTCGGACAACCGCGGCAAGAACAGGAGAGTCTCTTGGATCTCGGGGGCGAGCATCGTCAGGCTGAGGATTTGCGAGATGCGCGGTTGGCTGACGTTGCCAATGGTCGCAAGGTGTTCGAGATCGCGTACTTTGCCGGTGCGTAACAGTTCGTCACAGCGAATGGCGAGGGCCATTAGGCGAGTGATCCGTGGCAACCGGCCAGGCAATTCTGGTTCATCGCATTGTTGACGCTCCTCCCGTGTGGTGCAGTTGAGAAAAAGCTTCTTCTTTACCGTATTCATCAAGCGGCCTCTTCTTCATTCTGGATCAGTGCGGAAATAGCAGTGGGGTGGTACGAGATCGACAGGGCTCCCTCGAATCGATCGTATTGAACTCGAGAGACCAGCAACTCCATCATT
>JAJTID010000199.1 GCA_021300155.1 Pirellula sp. | reverse complement strand
GTCGATCAAAGACGGGACGACCCCAGTTGTCTCGAACGAGTTCATATGGGAGTATGACGCTGTCGATCGGTTGATCTCCGAAACACTCACGGATCAATACGATCTGGATTGGATCTACGACTTGGCCGGCAACCGCCGAACCCAGACCAAATCATTGCCGGATGGAAATGAAGGTTACAATCCATCTGAGCAGACTACGTATGTTTATGATTCCAATGATCGACTAATTACCGAGACGAAAACGGTCGGAGGCGGTGCACCCGAAACGAACACCTACGAATACAACAAGACGCAGCAGCACATTGAGTCGGGAACAGTCGATGGAATTCATACGTCCCAGACCGTCGAGTACAATTTGCAGGGGCTCTTGGAGAGTGTTTCAGTAATCAAGAGCAACAGCGCGATTCGAACGCGGACTTCGTACGAATACGATTCAACCGGGACTCGCACTTCATCGGCGCGTTTCACACGTGATAGTCTAGGCTCGGGACTTTGGGAAATAGCATCTCGTACAGAGTTTCTTACGGATAGCGAAAACCACACGGGCTATTCGCAAGTCTTGCAGGAGACCACTTACGAAGGTGGTGTAGCTACGAAAAAGGTCATCTTCACCGTTGGCCACGACCAGATATCTCAATCCACATTGGCACGGGAAGCAGGAACTGAAACCTGGAGTCTGGAGTCTGACGCCTGGTTTGGCACCGACGGCCACGGCAGCGTTCGAGTGCTTTACGATCTCGCAGCAGCCATCGCCAAGGACTTAGCTAATGCCGCAAGGTTGCAGGTCTACACCTTCGACGCATACGGCAACTTACAAGGTTGGCCAACTTCTTCACTTACGCCTAACACCTTACCGCTTACAACTTACCTCTACAGCGGCGAGTCGTTTGACTTCAACATTGGTCAGCAGTACTTGCGAGCCCGTTTCTACGACGCGACCACCGGGCGCTTCAACCGCCTTGACCCCTTCTTCGGGAACTCAAGCGATCCTCAGAGCTTCCACAAATATGCTTACGTGCACGGCGATCCGATTCAGGGGATCGACCCGACTGGGATGTTCTTGGGGATCTTGGTTGGAGTAGCAATTGGAATAGGAAAATCAGGAAATGAACTACTTGCAGGAGGATTAACTATCTCGATTCTCAAAACCGCGGGACAAGCTGGTTTTGACGCTCGCGACATCGGGATGATCTTGATCGCGCGTGGCGATTTTGATCGTGGTTGGATGCTATTCAATCTGGGGTCTCGCATTGCAGAACTGTCATTCAATACAATTGATCAAATCGATTCAATTGTCGGAACAGCGGGATTGGTCACTGCACTTTCATTCGGCGCGGTGGCTGTTGCTAAGAATCTACCCGATATCGCCAATACCGTTGCAGACGGAGTCACTAAACTCGGAAGGATGTCGGACAACCTCGTCGCCGCAGCGAGAAATCTTTCGAAGAAGAGTTTCAACAACGCGAAATACGCAGGTACACTACAAGGCGCGATGGCGTTACAGCAGCGTGCCGAGGCAATCAACAGCTCGCGCCGCGCTTGGGATGTCACAAATGGCACAACAGCGGTGATTCGTGCTAAAAACGTTGACACTGGAGATGTTAAAGTATTTGTATCAACAGAAGCACCGACAAGGCCACGACAAATTAGCCTAACGTCAGAGGAAGAGTATGTTGCGGGAATTGGGCATGCTGAGCAGACATTTTTCGATAAAAAAGGCGAACACTGGATTGTGATAGAAGGAGGAACTTCAAGAAACGTTTGCAGAAGTACTTGCGCGCCACTTGTTGAAGGAGCTGGGTTAACATTAGGTGGTCCGAAGTTCGCGGGCCGTGGTGACAAAACAGATTATCGGGCATTCTGGCGAGACGGAGAGTAGCTTTGAACGAGATGACACATTTACTCGAGAGTTCAGATCAATTCACGAACATCTGCTTCAAGATTGTTGAGGTGCTTGGATCGCATGAAGCATCAGTTGCGGTATCGACGTCTGGAGCGATTTCCCAAGCCTTTCTAACAAAATCACTTAGTTTGGAACAATTCAGAAACATTCTTTTCGAATTGCCCGATAGCATAATTGATGACTCATTGCGTCCGGAATACTTTTCGATGCGAGCGTTTGGAGTTCTTCATGATTTGTACGGTCTAGAATTCACATCTCCTTTAAATCCCAGCGAGCTGATAAATGGGATACTTGATCTTGCATCCGATGTTGACGCTATGTTCGAAGAGTCTGGAAGTTGCTCTTGTCTACAGGACTTCTGCGAACTACTTCTAAAAGAGCGGATTGCAGATCGCGATTGTACTAAATTTCTTGTGTCATTTCGGTTCAGGCTATCACAGCTGAAGGAATGGTTAACCTCGAAACATTGAAGAGGAGTCCCCAGGGTACTACGTTGGGGTCAGATCCTGTTTTCTGTTTTCAATGGCTTGATGATCACTGAACAGGCGGCGACAGTGATGCATCCAACGAATGGACAACGACGGTCGCCGTCGCACCGCAGCGCACAGTTGCGGAAGTTGCCCGCTGCAAGACGCACGCTTGGCCGCTGGTCTGTCCGTAAAGGTAAGAAGTGAAAACGGCGGTCATGGATGCCGCCGATTGACTGGCTGGGATGGCAGGGAAGCCAGTCTGATCGCCATCGGCACGAGAGCGGAGAATGAAGTTCGAAGTTCGAATTGAGAAGTTTGAAAGAACGGCCAAACATGCTTCCATCTCAGAGGTATAGCGCAGCCGAGGGCGATTAGACCGAGCGAGCCAAAGCGAGCGAGTCCCAGCCCGCGAAGGCGAAGCACGAGCGGCGGGGATGAGTCGCTGCGCTGAAGTGCGAAGTAGGAAGGAACGAAGTTTGAAAGTAATACACGCCAGCAACGATTCCAATGCATTGCCCTTCGCGGCAACGATTCCTCGCCCGCGTGTCTGTAGGCATGGACGCCGGAGGACCGTGCGTAGCCGTAGCCAGGGCAGGAGGCCCGCGTAAGTACCGATGAGGGACGATCCCGAATTCCGCTTAAAGAGTGTAGTAGCTCGGGCCCCCAAAGGCCCGAGGCCAACTAAGGGACACACCACTTTGTTGATAATTCGGCCAACCAAATCACTCATCAGTCCGAATACGCATTGCGGCGTCAAAAAAAGAGGCGGCTGACCTCTGACACGTATCAATTTTTTGGCTTAGCTTAGAAGCAAGCGCAAGAGGGCAGAATCGCGAGCTGCCGAGGTCGCCATCGATAACTTGCGTTCAGTTCGAAATCGAGCGAACTAGGACGCAAGCCGCTTGAGGTAGAATCTCCGATGCGTCT
>JAJTID010000057.1 GCA_021300155.1 Pirellula sp. | reverse complement strand
GGAGTCCGAATGTGACATCATGCTGGATACCAATGACATTCTTGATTTGAGCTCTCTCCAAGTCGCTAAAGAGATTCTGATCCGACACGGAATCTCTTTGTCAGATTCGCAATGAGCTTGCTCACTGGTCGTACTGTTGCAGTGACCGGTGCATCCCGAGGGATCGGAGCGGCGACTTGTTTGGCATGTGCGAAGCAGGGAGCCAAGGTCCTAATGCTTGGGCGCGATTTAGTTGCGCTCGAAAGTCGACGTGAATCGATTGAATCAGAGGTACAGGGTGCCTCTCTCTTTGCAATTGAGGTAGACGTCAGTGATCCAGAGAGCGTCAAAAACGCTTTCCAACGGATCTTTCGCGAACACCGTGAATTGCATGTCTTGGTCGCGAATGCCGGTGTCTTGGAAGATGCGTTGATCGGAATGGTAACGTCCGATCAAATTGAACGTGTCTTCTCCACCAATGCATTCGGCGTTATCTATTCTTGTCAGTATGCTTCCCGGCTTATGGCTCGAACGGGGGGAGGCAGTATTGTCAACGTAGCTTCTATCGTTGGGGCAAACGGAAATGCCGGGCAGTCGGTCTACGCCGGTAGCAAAGCTGCAGTTATTGGCATCACCCAATCGCTCGCCAAAGAACTGGCTAGTGCGAATATCCGAGTAAATG
The DNA here is from genome assembly GCA_021300155.1 of Pirellula sp. Lineage (GTDB taxonomy): Bacteria > Planctomycetota > Planctomycetia > Pirellulales > Pirellulaceae > JBKCUI01. The sequence continues at coordinate 6,792 of JAJTID010000057.1, read as the reverse complement.
CCGTCGCGCCTGGATTGATTGATACGGAGATGATCCGTTCTCTTCCGGAGGTCCAGTTTCACGAAAGAAAAAACTCGATCAAGATGGGACGAATTGGAACCCCCGAAGAGGTCGCCGACGTCATTTTGTTTCTCGCGAGCGATATGTCTCGGTATGTTACAGGTCAGGTGATTGGCGTCGATGGAGGGATGCTTATTTGAGCTGGGACCGATTGGAATCGTTCGATGGTACAGCGATTAAACTCCCAGATGGGCAGGAAATCAGTTATCGACAATTGGCACAACTGTCGGACGATTCGGTTTCCGAGCTTTGCGAAGATGATCTAGCAGCAATCGAATGCAATAATTCTCTTAGCTCGTTGTTCGCATATGTAGGCTGTTTACGGCGCCGCATTCCTGTCATGCTTATGGATGCGTTATTGGCGCCGACACTCAAGGAGCGAAACCTAAAGCAATTCCGTTTCTCTGTGGTGTTTTCCCCCTTGGCTCCATCAGGTTGGACGCGGCTAAGTGCGTTTGGACCGGAAGTGCATTCGGAACTTGCGCTTCTTCTTTCCACATCTGGTACAACAGGTTCATCGAAGCTTGTTAAGCTATCATATAAGAATCTGCTAGCGAATAGTCAACAAATTGCTGAATACTTGGGACTCTCTTCGTCATCGATTGGCATCACGTCATTACCACAACACTACTCTTATGGGTTGTCGGTCATCAACTCGCATTGGACCGTTGGTGGAGCGATAGCACTCACAGATGCAAGTGTCCTTGAACGACGATTCTGGGAGTTGAATCGTAGTGCACAGGTTCAGTTGATCTCGGGCGTTCCGTCGACATTCGAAATGTTGAGCAAACTAAAATTGGACCAGATGGATCTGCCTTCGTTGCGAGTTCTGACTCAAGCGGGAGGGAGACTCCACAAAGGATTAATTGAAAAGTTTGCATCCCTCTGTCGTACGCAGAGATGGTCATTCTACGTTATGTACGGTCAGACTGAGGCTACTGCAAGAATGACCTATTTGCCTCCGGATCGATTGCTCTCTAAAGATGAGAGTGTCGGGATCCCTGTTCCTGGTGGGCGGGTTGAGCTGATTGATAATCATGGAAATGTTATTCGTGAACCGTACATTACGGGCGAACTCGTTTTTTATGGCGAAAACGTCATGATGGGCTACGCAAACGATGTTTCGGATTTAGCCCGTGGTGATGTAAATGCTGGCCGACTCGCCACTGGGGATATGGCCTATTTCGATGAAGAGGATTTTCTTTACATGAAGGGGCGTATTCATCGATTTGTAAAAATCTCCGGGCATCGTGTTGGTCTTGATGAACTTGAAACGCATCTGCAACACTATGGTTTGGAAGTGGTCGTTACTGGACGCGACGATTTACTTCTTGTTGTTGGATTGACAGACGAATCACTTGATCAATCCATCGCGATACTTTGTCAGGATTTTCGTGCAGCGAAGTCCATGTTAGCGAAAATGAAGATCGATTGTTTTCCTCTGACTTCAACAGGTAAAACGAATTACTCCGAACTCCTCGATCTTTTTGATGCGAAGGACTTAAGCGTTTGACTCACTGGAGAGAACTGCCAGTCTTTGGCTTGAGTCAACCAGACAAAGAGACGTATCTGCTCCCCGAATTGCAGAGGCTGACTCGATTCCATCGCGATGGTTGTCCTATGTACTCAGCAATTCTGGAAGCTAGAGCGGTTCATGATCGCAATCAGGACGCGATGGATTCGATTCCTTTTTTGCCCGTACGTCTCTTCAAAACGCTAGAGCTGCTTTCTGTCGATCGAAAAACGATCGTGAAAACGGTAACATCGTCAGGTTCGACAGGACAGCAGGTATCTCGAATTCATTTAGACAAAGAAACCGCTACGAATCAAATTCATGCATTGGTTCGTATACTTCAAGCATTTTTTGGAGTTCAACGATTGCCAATGTTGATCGTCGATAGTCCAAATGTTCTAACCGATCGGAACTCCTTTACGGCTCGTGGTGCGGCGATCATGGGGTTTCAGAACATGGGAAGAGATCCAACCTATCTCCTTCGCAATGATGATAATTCTATTGATTTGGATGTACTGCGTTCGTTCTTGCACAGGCATGATGGAACGCCTAAGCTGGTTTTTGGCTTTACCTCGATCGTGTGGCAACATCTAGTCATCGAGTTATCGAAGCAAGGATGCGAGTTTGATTTTTTTGATTCCATTCTCATTCATGGAGGAGGTTGGAAAAAACTACACTCAATGTCGGTAGACGATTCCGTTTTCAAGGAAGCGATTGAGGAATTTACTGGGATTCGTCGCATTCATGACTATTACGGAATGGCAGAGCAAGTCGGCTCGATCTTTGTTGAATGCGAACATGGCAGACTCCATGTCCCTATTTTTGCAGATGTCGTAATACGAGATGCAAAAGACTGGTCCGTTCTTCCAATCGGTGAGCTTGGTGTGATTCAAGTTTTATCGATTCTGCCTCTGAGTTATCCTGGGCATAGTCTACTTACGGAAGATCTTGGGTTGATTTCCGGCGTAGACGATTGTCCATGCGGTCGCCTGGGAAAGACGCTAAAGGTGAGGGGACGCCTGACGCATGCTGAGCAACGTGGCTGTAGTGATAGCAATAGTTTATGGAATGCTGTTTAGAGATGACGCAGCTCCAGCACGACATCAACAGAGTTTTGCGAAGTGATTCAAATTGGGATGAAGCAGCTAGAGGGCCATTGCACTCTCCCTTTTCGCCGCATCTCATTGATTTCTGCCATTCCTTGTCTGAGAAGCTGCGATCGGATCCTGATGTTCGACATCGCGCGGAGATTGCTGCCCTTGCGTTTTGGTTACGAAAATCGAGCGTCGTCAAGTTTACAAATGAAGTTCGTTTATCTCCCAACGGTTCCATTCTTTCGCCGCGAGGTGCCGTTTTTCATATCGTTCCGTCCAACATCGATACGATGTTCGTTTATTCGTGGGTACTATCCCTGCTATGCGGCAACCGAAACATTGTTCGTTTGCCCTCGAAGATGACGGAAACCGGCGAAAGCGTTCTACGGCATATAGGCGGACTTTTTCAGGAATCTCAGTTTCGCTCGATCGCCCAGAGCAATGCGTTTTGTCAGTATGATCATTCTGTCGAAACGACCAATGCCATTTCGATTTTAGTAGATACTAGATTGATTTGGGGAGGTGATCGGACCATCAACGCGGTCCGAAGAAGTCCACTCTCTCCGACGGCGAGTGAATTCGTCTTTGCAGATAAGATCTCCATAGCGATCATTTCTAAAGATTTTTGGAAAACGTTAGATGACTCATCGAAAGCTGAACTAGCGCGTAAGTTCACTCGCGATTCCTTTAGTTTTGGACAGCAGGCATGTTCATCCCCTAGAGTTCTGGTTTGGGTCGGAGAAAATCATGCTGAACACGATCAACGTGATTTTTGGGGCTTGGTTTTGCAACACGTTGCGAGCATGGGACAACCACTGCAAGAAATTTCAGCCGTAGACAAATTGGTTGCTCTAGATTTGTTTGCAACAGAGATTCCGATCAAGGTTCAGCCTTCCAGTGACCATCGACTTTCTCGTGCATTGTTTGCAGTGGAAGATCTAAAGCATGTGTTACAAAGCGAGCATCACTGTGGTAACGGTCTCTTTCTTGAAACCAATGCTGCGGCGATATCGGATATTTTTTTTGCACTAACACGACGCGTTCAGACTTTGTCCTATGCGGGATTTTGTGTTGACGAATTGCATCGAGTTTTTCAAAGTTACGTTTTAACCGGAATTGATCGTGTTGTTCCGATCGGAAGTGCTCTAGAGTTTTCGCATAGTTGGGACGGGCAGAATCTCTTCGATGTGTTGCTACGCAAAATCCGTATGTCTTAGCAATCCTGCCGCAAATTGTCGCCGCGGAAGCCGACAGCTAATTACCCCCTCAGTGCTCTTGATTCGTGCAGTGCTTTTAATTCGACGCTGGCGATTTCGAAGATTAGGATTTTATTGCGGCCCATGTTGCGGTCTCATCGAAAGCATGCGTCGGTGATTTCTCGCTCGTGCATTTTAACGCTAGTATCGGACATGACGCTTGTATCGGCAGTTTTTCGTCGCTATTGCCCGGTTCTCGAATCAGTGGAAATGCAATCGTTGGAAAACGAAGCATGATTGGAAGCAACGCTTTTGTTGCGAGCGGTGTGAAGGTCGGCGATGACTGTCGGGTCGATGCGTTGACGTATGTTCGTCACGAATTGCCCGATGGATATATCGCTTCGGTGAGAAGCCCGAAAGCGGTGAAACGGGTGGATGTTTGAGACAAGAGTTGCGAAAAAGAAAAGGTAGTCTGGGACCATAGTCCCGGACAATGCGACGTTCATCCCCTTCCTCCGCTCCCTATGACCGGCGGAGCGGTCAACGACAATATGCCCAATAACCTTGATGACAATCCCAGAATGTTAGCAGCAAGAATTGTAGACGCGGTTAGACGGACGATCGGCGGTGCTGAATCTCTAGTATTGCTGCACGAACCCTACTTGCCTCCAAAGACCTCTTCCTACGTGCAGGAATGTATCGATACCGGTTGGGTCTCGTCGGCCGGAGCGTACGTGACCAAGTTTGAAAAACAACTTGCCGAAATTACCGGTTGTGCCCGCGCAGTTGCCGTCGTAAATGGTACGGCGGCACTCCAGCTTTGTTTCCAGCTCGCTGGCGTTCAGCGAGATGATGAAGTCGTATGTCCCTCCCTTTCGTTTGTTGCGACCGCCAACGCGATTTCTCATTGTGGAGCTATCCCGCATTTTGTCGATGTCGATCCTTCACGATTAACTTTGTGTCCGGACGCGATATCAAAACGTTTGACTGATATTGCTCGGTTGGAGAATGGTCGTCTTATCAATCGAGAAACAGGAAGACGTATTGCTGCTGTGAGTCCGATGCATTGCTTGGGCCATCCAGCCGATATCCACGGGCTACTCGATGTGTGCAATCGTTTTGAACTGCCGCTGGTCGAGGATGCCGCAGAATCGCTTGGGTCGTATTATGCCGGCAAGCATACGGGAACGTTTGGATTGATCTCCGCGGTCAGTTTCAATGGAAACAAAATCTTGACAACGGGAGGAGGTGGAGCGATCTTGACCAACGACGAATCATTGGCAGATAAAGCGAAGCATCTTTCCACGACCGCAAAAGTGGCTCACCCGTGGGAGTTTTATCATGACGAAGTCGCATACAACTTTCGGTTGCCCAATATAAATGCTGCGCTCGGATGCGCCCAATTGGAGGTGCTCTCGGAGACGATTGAAGCCAAGCGACGAATCGCTGATGCATACGAAGACTCTTTTCGAACAATCGAGGATGTTGACTTTATCCGAGAGCCGAGTGGTACAACAAGCAATTATTGGTTAAACGGTTTCATTCTAAAGCCCGAGCATGCATCGGTTCGCGACGAGATTCTCCATGCGTTGAACGCTGCGAAGTACCAATCGAGACCACTGTGGCAGCCGATCCATACGTTCCCCATGTATCAACATTGTCCGCGTGGACCACTGGTGCATACAGACAGTCTTTGCGCTCGACTTATCAACATCCCTAGTTCCTCGCAATTGTCCACACGATTAGGCAACCGATGAGCTCACCCGTCATCATTATTGGTAATGGAGGCCACGCTAGTGTTGTGTGTAGTGCACTTCGAGCGTCGGGACGAAAGGTCCTTGCTGCAACAGATGTTGTTTCTGGACGGCAGGGGCGTATGCCTAGCGATATAAGGGTAATCAGTGACGAACAGCTTCTTGACGAGTATCGGTCAGAGGATGTTGAACTCGCACTCGGTGTAGGAAGCATTTGGCCCAATACATCAACCAGTCCGTGGCAAAGAATTACCAATCGGTTTGAGTCATGCGGTTTTCGATTCGTAACCATCATTCACCCTTTTGCTTGGGTGTCTCCCGATTCCAAGATTGGGAAAGGTTGTCAACTGCACGCGGGTGCAATCGTACAACCTGGTGTCACTTTGGGCGAGTTTACGGTGTTGAACACACGAGCGAGTATTGATCACGACTGCAATATAGGGGCTTACTGCCATTTGTCCCCCGGTGCCACTCTTTCTGGTGACGTCACTCTCGGAGATGGATGCCATCTCGGCACAGGTTGCTCCGTTGTTCAGGGTATTGAACTTGGACAAGGGTGTTTTGTTGCGGCGGGAGCGACCGTCGTTACATCGCATCCAGATCATCAATATCTAAAAGGCACACCTGCAAGGTCCTTCTCCCCTAGTATTCAACGAACGTAAGGTAGCTTGAGTATGCAAACGGAACGGCTATTAAAACTGATCGGACGCGAGGAATCGCTATTCCTCGACGACCTCAATGTACATGGCGCGCAGATGGACCGCGAGGTCCAGCAAAGTCGCTTTCTCGTTATCGGTGGTGCTGGGTCGATCGGCGGTGCCGTCGTTAGGGAGCTTTTTGCTCGCAATCCGCGAGTGTTGCATGTGATCGATAGCTCCGAGAACAATCTGGCTGAACTCGTTCGAGATATTCGATCTTCGCTCGGTTACAACGATGCAGATTTTCATGCCTACTGCTTTGATGCACTCGGTCGCGAGTTCGATGCGTTCGAGCGACACGCGCTCGCGGGTGATAACGGTTACGACTACGTGTTGAACTTCTCGGCGCTCAAGCATGTGCGGAGCGAAAAAGATCCGTTCACACTCATGCGTTTGGTCGATGTCAACGTCTTTCTCACGCGACGGTTGTTGCAGTTTGCCGGTGCAGTGAACGCGAAAAAGTTCTTCTGCGTTTCC
>JAJTID010000155.1 GCA_021300155.1 Pirellula sp. | reverse complement strand
TTTTGATTTTTTTGGCATTTTCTCGATACTTGCTTTATCTGCAAGAAATACCGCATTCCGGCATGAGTGCTGCGGGGGCTTCATCACGAAGGCTCGAACTTTTCGAGGTCATCTAAGCCAATTCAATGCGAGGTTTGTTATGTCCCACTTTTCACTTGTTGCCGCGTTCGCCCTATCCGCGATTGTTCCGCTCGCGGCATTTGCTGACCAACATGAGGATTCGAAAATGAAGAAATGCGCCGAAGTCTGTGCCGCTTGCCAAGTCGAGTGCGATAGCTGTTTCGATCATTGCCTGAAAATGCTTTCGGAAGGGAAAAAGGAGCATCAGGCAACCGCTAGAATGTGCGCTGACTGCGCCGAGTGCTGCAAAACATGCGCGACACTGTGTGCCCGCAACAGTCCCTTAGCTAAGCCTATGCTCGAATGTTGCGCCAAGTGTTGTGAAGAGTGTGCGGCTGCGTGTGAAAAATTTCCCGATGATGAACATATGGCCGCATGTGCTAAATCCTGCCGAGAGTGCGCGAAGGAATGTCGCGACATGCTCAAGCAAGTTCAGAAATGATTGCATAGCAACAACCGGGAAGTAAAAGGAAGAGTCTGTTGTTTCGGGCCGCGCTTCAGGCGCGGCTCGAAACCGAACTCATCGCCACGACCTTAATCGCAATGCGTTTGTCACGACAAAGAAGCTAGAGAGACTCATCGCCAGACCTGCCGCTATCGGTGACAGACTCAGACCTGTCATGGGTTTAAGCAGGCCGGTTGCAATGGGAATAAGCAAAACGTTGTAGCCAAACGCCCAGCCCAGATTCTGCTTGATGTTCAACATCACGGCCTTCGACAAGCTTATCGCACGCGGAATATTTTGAATGTCGCCAGACATGGCGATCACGTCGGCGCTCTCGATCGCAAGGTCTGTTCCTGTGCCCATCGCGATGCCGACATCGGCGATCGTTAGTGCAGGAGCATCGTTCAAGCCGTCGCCCACGAAAGCCACACGCCGTCCGTCTCGCTTGAGCGTGTATACCACGTCAGCCTTGTCATTCGGACGTACTTCCGCATAGACCATCGTTGCTGGTATTCCGCAGCGATCTGCAATGGATAACGCGGTTCGCTCATTGTCCCCTGAGATGAGCGCCACTTCGTAGCCCGATTGTTTTAGATGCTCCACTGCGCTTTGCGTCGATGGTTTGATCGGATCTGACACGATGATGATCGCGGCGAGCGAACCATCGACGGCCGCGAAAAAGTATCCGCTCCCCTCGGACATTGCATCAGCTACTTGTGCATCAAACGACGATGTTTCGATGCGGCGTTCTCGCATCATCTTTTCCGAGCCGATGATTATCGCGTGACCGTTGGATAATTCGGCTTCAACTCCCGCGCCTGCAATGGCGTTAAAGCTGGTTACGGTAAGAGGCGACTTGGGCCCTTTGGCAGCGGCATCCACAATAGCCGTGGCCAAAGGGTGCTCCGATCGCTGTTCTACGAGAGCCAGTTGGGCCAGCAAGTCGTCACTCGAGAACGGTGGCAATACGTGGAATAGCGAGAGGTGCGGTTTTCCAACCGTCAGCGTTCCGGTTTTATCAAAAGCGATCAATGCAACTTGGCTCAAAGACTCGATCGCATCCGTCGAGCGAAACAGAATCCCTTGTTGCGCCGCCTTGCCCGTACCCACCATCACACTCGTAGGAACCGCGAGTCCCATTGCACATGGGCAAGCAATAATGAGTACAGCGACCGCATGGATGAGTGCTTGATCGATTGAGCCGCCAGGCATTACGAAAAGCCATGCGAGGGCAGTAAGCAATGCGATCAACAACACCACGGGTACAAAGTACGCGACGACTCGATCAGCAATGCCTTGAATGCGCGGCTTGGAAGCCTGCGCAGATTCAACGAACGCCACGATCTTCGCTAAAGTCGTGTCGGCTCCGATGGCAGTGGCTCGAAACTGAATACTTCCGCTGCCGTTGATCGTACCTGCCACCACTTCGTCCCCCGCTTCCTTGGCCACTGGTACGCTCTCACCAGTCACCATGCTCTCATCGATATAGGTAGAACCACTAACGACCACACCGTCCACTGCGATGGCAGATCCAGGGCGGACTTCAACAACATCATTAAGGACAACAGCCTCCGCAGGAATGGTTACCGCTTCACCGTTGCGTATAACTGTGGCCATTTTCGGTACCAGTTTTAGCAGTACCTTCATTGCGTCAGACGCTTGATGCCTGGACTTCGTTTCAAGGAATTTGCCTAACAAGATCAGCGTGATCACCACTGCTGACGCTTCAAAGTAGACATGACGCGATTGCGGAGGAATCCACTGGGGAAAAACCGTGACAACAGTGCTGTAGAGGAAAGCGGCCATCGTCCCCAGAAGAATCAGCGAATTCATATCGGGAGATGTTGAAAAGAGGCTCTTTGCGCCTAGTCGAAGGAAGCGTCCGCCAAACCAGAATTGAACAGGAATGGCCAAGCCGAACATGACCCAATTCCACTGCTCCATCGACAACCAGGACATCATCAAACTCATGACTCCGTCGGACAACATGGGAGCCATCGCAAGCACAACGATCGGTAGTGCAAAGATCGCTGCTCCGACGAACAAATGCCACAATCGCTGAGCGTCTAAATCGTTGTCCTCAATCGAACCCGCGTTTCGCACCGTGGAGAGCTCAACTGGCTCATAACCCAGCTTTGTAATCGCAAGTTGGATCGTTTCGAGTTCGCCAGCTTGTGGGAAATGGTCGAACTCGACCGCCGCACGCTCCGTCGCGAGGTTGACTGAAGCGCTGGTCACTGATGGGATCTTGCGCAGTCCATTTTCGACGCGTCGGACACACGCAGCGCAGGTCATGCCCTTGACGCCAATCTCGACCGTCTGGTCAGCATTCATCATTATCGATCTCCTCGTCTAAGAGGCCCACCACTTGGCTGGAGGTTGCTAACTAGAGGCTACTGCTTCATAGCCGGCTTCTTCGACGGAAGCCATTATTGATTTGTCGACGAATTGCCCCTCGACAACTGCTTTTCCTGCTTTCAAATCAACCTGGGCAGCGGTTACGCCATCGGTGGCTCGGATGGCTGACTCAACCGCTGATTTACAGTGGCCGCAGGTCATGCCAGTGATCTGGAAGGCCTGTTTACGTGGTTCTTGGTTCATTTTTGCGTCTCTTATTGGCGTAGAGGTGAAGTGGCCGTATCGCTAGGTTGGATGCCGGCACGGCACCGATTCTTCAGGTAGAATGGTCCTGTTCGCGGGGGAATCTGCCGGCACTTCGACTCGCGGAGCCAAAATCGGAAAAAAATCGGAAATTCCGTGAAGGAACGCGGCTTGAGGTCCATCCAAAGCACGTAAGCCTCGAAATTTGAAGCAAAAGCACGAGTCATGTCATCACTTACCCTCCATATCGTTTTGCTGTTCGCGGTTGCGTACAGTCAAATCTTTGGCGGAGTTTCGTGTTGCTGCCTCTCGCGAACGATCATTGCAAGTCTGGCGACTGCGCAAGTGGCTACGCCAGCCAGCGCTGATCACGCGATGCCAAACGCGTCCCTAGCGCCAAACTGCCCCAAATGTGCTGCTGCCCAAGCATCCGGTGCGAGAAGTGTGAATTCCGAGGGACTTCGAACTTCCAGCGTTGCGGGGAGCAACGAATGCCAATGCGCGAAAGCTATTTCTAGCGCTACTGCTCAGCACGAACCTCGATCTGCGTCCATTGCTGTGCAGTATATCGCGACTAGCCTCGCGACTTGGGACGTCATCCCTCGTGCGCAACGGATTGTGTTTCAAAGACATGAAGTTCCAATTCCCTTCGAGGGTTGTTCCTGGCAGTCGATCGCCTGTGTTTGGAAGAAATGAGAAGACCGACAATCCGATAGCTTCGGGATTGTTGACTGGCTGTGTGCTTAACTTCAGGCACACACCACTGGCTTTTTAGTTTCTTATACAAAATAGGTGAATCATGTTGACAAAACTCGCTCTTTTGAGCGTTCTCGCTCTTTCCGCAGTTTCCTACTCGGTAAATGGAAGTCAGCAAAGCACGAATGCAGCGTCTGAGGCCTCCGTTAGCGAAGCTTCCTGCTGCATGAAAAATGCTTACTGCTGTGCTGTAGATCAACCTTGCTGCCTTCGCTAGATCGACGACAAGTACGGTCTGAGATTGAGTCCTGCTCGAAGCTTCCGAAGGCTTCGGGCAGTTTTCTCTTTTCGGCGGGAAGGAGTGAAGAATGATACCAACAGAGTCATCCAATGAGATGAATGGAAAAGCGGAGGATCGTGCATCACCGCTGACTAAAGAAGAATTGACGCTGTGGATTAGTCGTGCCAGCAACGGACATCGAGAGTCACAAAAGCACATTTACGAGCTATTGGCAGCCAGGTGCTATCGAGTCATTCGAAAGATTGTTGGCGATAGTCATGCTGACGACGTGATGCAGGACTTCGTTATCCACTTGTTTTCGAGGCTTAGTCAGTTTCGTTTCGAATCGACGCTCGAAACATGGGCGCACCGCATGGCTGTGAATCAAAGCTTGCAGTACCTGCGAAAAATGAAACGGGAAGAACAGCGCATTCAAAAAGTCGCGGAGGCTGGAGAAGTGTCTTTAGATTTTAATCAAAAGATTCAAGCAGACGAAGATATCGAGGTTCTTGAGTTGGCTATGCAGCAAATCACGGGTGAGCAGCGAGCGATTTTGCACATGAAAGAAGTCGAAGGGCTTGGATACTCAGCGATCGCAAGCGTTCTGGGCATACCCGAAGGTACCGTTGGTTCACGACTAAACAAGGCTAGAAACGAATTGAGGACTTCTCTGATCCACTTGGGCTGGGAGGCATAAGAATGAATTGCGATATGGTTGCAGAGCACTTGTCGGCGTACATCGACCAAGAGCTCGACACCGCGGCTTGTCTCCAACTGGAGGAGCATGTTGAGCAATGCGATGCATGCCGTGGGCTGATGTCTGAATACCGCTCGATGGGCGTATTGATGCGACGTTCGGAGCGGATAGTCGATACGGAAGCAGTATGGGAACAAGTTTCTCGCAAACTTGAATCTCCTGTTGTGACACTTGCTTCGACAGAATTCCAATGGAGGGATTGGGCCAAGCGTTATGGCACTTCTATTTTGGCCGCGGCTGCTGGTGTTCTTATCCTGGTTTCGGCACTGCGCTATGCTGCGCCCGATAATCACGACACCGCTAATGCGTTGCACGATCATGCTGCCATGGCTGTAGATTTTGCCGAGGTATTCCGCTCAGCCAGAACGGAACCTCAGATCGCCTTGTCCAAACTGAGCGAGAAGTACGACGGCCGTGAACTAGGTACCGAAGAAGCTACGAAATATCTTGGTTATCAGCCGGCATTATTCAAGAGTGTTCCCGAGGGGTTCACACGTGTGTCAACACACGTTTTGAACATGCCATGCTGCAAATGCTCGGCAACCATTTGTGAGCGAAGCGACGGCACATCACTGATTGTTTTTGAACACAGAGATGAGCAACCTGTCTGGTTTGGCGACTCCCCGTCAATTGAGACGCAGTGCGCGGGCATGCCTTGCAAGATTATTGAGTCAGCTGGGCAACTAGCCGTTAGCTGGAGAAATCAAGATCGGCAAATGACGATCGTCGGCGCAGATGATCTGACTGAAGTGAATCACTGGGTAGCATCTCTGAAGTTGTAAGTTCCACTTCGATGAATTCGATATCCCTTTCCAACTCCCTTGTTCCATAGAGGACCAAACCATGATCAAGAACAGTATTCTCGCTCTCCTTTTCGTTTTCACTGCGGCAGCATCAAGTTATGCGCAAACAGCAAAAGACGAAACGTCTGAGCAACGTCGCGAGCGTCTGCGGATAGCTGTGCAAGCGATATGTCCAGTGTCGGGCGAGTCCCTCACTGACCATGCCAAGCCGGTCAAGATGACGAATCCAGAAACCAAAGAGGTGCTTTATGTCTGTTGTGAAGCATGCCTAGAGGCGAAGCCGGATGCCAAGCACATTGAAAAGATCCGAACCAACTTCGCCAAAGCCCAAGGACACTGCTTGGTGATGACGGACAATGAAATCTCTGCCGATTCGAAGCACGGTATTGTCGATGGGCACTTTGTATACGTCTGTTGCCCGCCATGTGTAAAGAAGATGAAGGCCGAACCAGCCAAGTTCTTGTCCAAGCTTGATGACCTTTACGAAGCGTCGCTCAAGAAGTAACCGTCCGATTCTACTGTTTCAACTGAAGGTGTTTAGAAATGAAAAGATGGAACTTGTGTTGTTTGTTTATTCTGCCCCTAGCGGTGACCACTCTGGTCTTCCTTAGTGGCTGTAATCCGTCGCAATCGGACGAGACCGCAGATCAGACTGCACCACGCGTTGAGGGTGAAAAGGCTGGCGTTGCAAGCGATGAGAGATCTGCAACGAACTCAATTGCCGGCGACGCTGACAGTGAACATGGTCATATCCCGGGTGCTCACGGCGGCATCATGATTTCGCTGGGGAGAGACAGTTATCACGTGGAAGCGGTCATCGATTCAGCAGGTGCTGTTCGGCTTTACACGCTTGGCAAGGATGAGAGTCGAGTTATCGACGTGGAAAGCCAGACGTTGAAAGGGTTTGTCAAAGCCGAAGGGGACGCGGATTCCAAACCAATCTCGTTTGAGGCATCTCCACAGGACGGCGACAGCCCTGGGAAGACTTCGCTTTTCATGGGGCAACTGCCACAGGAGCTGGTGGGGCGCAAGCTGGATGTAACCATTCCAAACATTCGAATCGATGGCGAGCGATTTCGTCTGGGTTTTGTCTCTGGGCAGGAGAGCCATGATGAATCGTCCGACATGCCGGCTAAGGTCGCTAACGAAGCAGAACGAGAGTTGTATTTGACACCGGGCGGTCGGTACACCGTTGCGGACATCGAAGCCAATGGCAATATGACGGCTTCGCAAAAGTTCAAAGGGATGAAGTCGGAACATGACATGAAGCCAGAAGTCGGCGACATGCTGTGTCCTATCTCGGGAACAAAAGCGAATTCCAAATTTACGTGGATTATCGATGGTAAGCCTTACGAGTTCTGCTGCCCTCCGTGCGTCGACGAATTTTTGGCTTCCGCAAAAGAGTCAACGGACCCGCTGCCTGATCCAGATAGTTTCATCAAGAAGTAGGTTATGAATCTTCCATCACAAGCTCGATTCATCGCAGTGTTAATGCTTGCCCTGGCTACGTCGGCGGCTAGCGGCCACGAGGGACATCAACCGCTTCCCACCAAGGGTGTTCAAGTTGATACACAGAATGGTCAACTGACATTGTCAGCGCAAGCGCGGAATGCCATTGGACTTCAAGCGGAAGAACTTCTGGTAGGCACCGTTGCTTCCACGTTGACGGTCTATGCGGAGGCCGTTACACCGTGGCAAGCAAAGGCGTTCGGCTCGGCGCAGATCTCTGGTCGCATCGCCAAACTACTATCGCGTCCTGGGGACTTTGTGAAAAAGGACCAGATCATTGCCGAGTTGAGTAGCCGCGAATTGGAACTGCTCAAACTGGATTATCAGCAAGCAGTTAATGACGTAAGCCTTAATCAGCGTCTGCTTGACATGACAAGGCCAACTGCGTTGGCCGGAGCTGTGCCGATGCAACGTTTGCTGGAAATCGAAAACGCAGTTGAGCAGAGCCAGAACCGCGTGGAAGTCGCACGAATTCGCGCCCGTACTCTTGGCGTTTCTCCCGATGTCTTTCAAAACAGCGCATCTGGTTCGTTGAACTATCCCATTCGATCGCCTATCGCTGGCCAGATCCTTCACTCGGACCTTGCAGAGGGCAAGTACGTGGAGGCGTTGGAACACCTATTTGAAGTAGTTAATACCGATGAAGTTTGGGTTCGGCTTCAACTCTTGGAAAAGGATATTTTCAAGGCCAAAGTAGGCAACCGAGTGAAGGTCGAGTTCCCTGCGTCGTCGATCTCGGTAGAAGGCGTTATCGATCGAATGGATGCTGGTTTAGATTCCCAAACTCAAGTCAGTTCAGCGTGGATGACACTCGCAAACCAAACGATCATTCCTGGACTTGTTGGTCGGGGCACGATTTATACGTCAGAGCAAGATGAGAAACTCACCGTTCCGCAGCGGGCAGTGTACAGCGACGGGCTGCAGAATTATGTCTTTGTTGAAGAGGCATCGACTCGGACTTCCGCAGAGTACCGGAAGAAAACCATCCAGTTAGGTAAGCGTACTTTGGAGGCGCATAAGCAGATCGAGCCGATGGTCGAAGTACTCCAAGGCGACATTTATCCTGGTGACCGAGTGGTAGTAAAGGGAGGTCATGAGTTATCGAGTTTGTTCTTTCTTGGCGTCTTAAAGCTCTCTAGCAGTGACCAGCAACGTTTAGGGATACGGACCGAGCCAGCGAGTCACCGCGAAGTTGCTTCGACTACGCAACTCACTGCGTCCGTGACGTTGCCCCCAGAGAACCGAAGTGTACTTTCCTCTCAGTTAGACGGAACGGTCTATTCGCACAAACTGAACCCGGGGCGATACGTCGAGGCTGGTGAAATATTATTGGAGATTGCTTCGCCTGAATTTCACAAGCTCCAGCTCGACCTGATCAGCACGTCGCTTGACGCCGATCTCTCGCTTCGTCGCGCTGATCGGCTTGACGGCGTCAAAGGCGATGCGGTTTCACTACGCATCGTATTGGAAACGCGCTCGGAAGCGGACCAGTTAAAGGCGCGGGCCGAAAGCCTAAGGCGGCAGCTTTCTACGTTGGGATTACTTGAAAGCGAAATAGAATCAATCGTTAAAGAACGGCGAATCCTCAACTATCTTCCACTTCGCTCCAACATAGCAGGGCGCATTACCTCGTCCGTAGTCACATTAGGCGAAACCGTTTCCGCGAGCCAGCCTCTTGTCGAAATTCACAATCTCGAATCCGTATGGATTGAGGCGCATGTACGATCGCCCGAGACCCATTCTCTAAATGGAGAAGTGAATGGCATCGCCACGATACTTGCCAATCCTGACATTAGCTTTCCAGTCGTCGTTTCACGAATCGGTCCAACCGTAAACGAGTCGACCCGCACACAGAGGATATGGCTTACTCCAAAGTCTAACTCCAGTGTCCCGCAACTTCGCTCAGGCGCATTGATCACGGTCGTCTTGCCGATCGGAAGTCCGACATCGACTCTTGCGATCCCCTCATCCGCCATCCTTCGCGAGGGGATGCACTATTTCAGCTTTGTTCAAAAGGACGATGGATACGTCGATCGACGCCGACTAAAGATTGGTCGCTCTGACGGTGCGTACACGGAAATTGTTGACGGTATCGAAGCGGGTGAGTTGGTCGTAACCGTTGGTGGTCGTGAGTTACAGACGGCCTTTGCATCATTGAGGTAGCATCCTTGCTCGACAGCATCATTCGTTTCTCATTGCACAACCGGGCGATCGTTGCGATTGCCTCACTGCTCGTAATGCTAGTCGGAGCATCTTTGCTTCGGACTATGCCCGTCGATGTGTTTCCCGACCTTAATCGTCCCACGGTGACGATTATGACCGAAGCACCGGGCTTGGCTCCGGAAGAAGTCGAAGTGCTCGTGACGCGACCGATCGAATTACTCTTAAACGGAGCGACCGGCGTCAAACGCGTTCGCTCATCGTCGGCCATTGGTCTATCGATCATTTGGGTTGAGTTTGACTGGGGAACCGACATCTTCATTGATCGACAGATCGTGAATGAGAAGTTGCAGCTAGCTCAATCAAAACTACCGGCGGGTACCAACCCGACGCTCGCGCCTATTTCATCCATCATGGGTGAGATCATGTTGCTCGCGCTTCGTAGCGATATTGAACCGAGCTCGAAGTTTGAGGCGGACGCGAAAGCGATGGAGCTGCGCACGCTGGGCGAGTTCACGGTGCGCAATCGGCTCCTTGCCGTTGAAGGCGTATCGCAGGTTTCCGTGATGGGCGGAATTCTTAAGCAATATCAAGTCCTCACCTCCCCTTCGAGGTTGGCGGCTCGCAATGTAACCCTTGCACAGCTAACGGACGCCACCGCAAAAGCCAATGTGCTTGCGGGTGGTGGTGTAATGGATCGCGGCGAAAAAGAATCGCTACTTCGTATCCAAGGCCAGTCGCTAACTCTCGAGGAGGTCGCCGCAACTCCTATCCTTTGGCGTGAGCAAGTACCCATACGAATCGGCGATGTGGCCGATGTCAAACTGGGCGGACCGATTAAACGCGGCGACGCTTCTGCGGTCGTGAAGATTGAGCCAGATGTAAATTTCGCCGTCGATCGAGCTGCGGAATATGCGCAGATGAACGATGGCGAGCACGAAGCAGCTAGCGATAGAGATCTCACTGGACAACCACATGCTAGGCCGTACCGCGAGTTGAGAGGCGGTATGGCGGTAATGCTTACCGTGCAAAAGCAGCCCGACGCGGACACGATTAAGCTTGACCGAAGAATAAACGATGTGCTGGCTTCGGTTCAGCGTGAGTTGCCAGCGGACGTAAAGCTTGAATCCGAAATCTTTCGCCAGAGCCACTTCATCGAAGCGGCGGTTGACAACGTCAGTGAAGCAGTACGCGACGGCGCTATCTGGGTCATCGTGATTCTGTTTCTTTTGATGGGCAACTTTCGTACAAGCATCAGTTCATTGTCATCCATGCCGCTGTCAATATTGCTAACTGTCATCGTCTTTTACCTGTTCGGTATCACCATAAACACGATGACACTTGGCGGGATCGCGGTGGCCATCGGTGACCTGGTCGATGATTCGATCGTTGACGTTGAAAACATTTATCGTCGACTTCGCGAAAACAAGCAGTTGCCAACTGAAGCTCAGAAGCCGCCTCTGGAAGTTATCTTCTCAGCATCGAGCGAGATTCGCAACTCGATTGTCTACGCAACTCTCATCGTCGTGTTGGTTGTGTTGCCGCTGTTCATGATGTCCGGAATCGAGGGGCGGCTGTTCGCACCGCTGGGTATTGCCTACATCGTCGCCTTACTGTGCTCGTTGGTGGTCGCATTAACCTTCACACCTGTACTAGCGAGCGTTCTACTGCCTCGCGCGCCATTCTTAGCCGACAAACGCGAACCTCTAATCATGCGTTGGTTGAAGCACTGGGACGAACGATTGCTGCGATGGACGCTTGGTCGTCCTAGGACCGTCCTCGCTGGAGTAAGCGTATTAGTGCTGCTCAGTTGCATGACCCTTCCTTGGATGGGCGGTGAGTTCTTGCCTCCATTCAATGAAGGAACAGCGACAATCAATCTACGACTTGAACCAGGAACTTCCCTAGGCGAGAGCCAGAGAATTGCTGGACGCGTTGAAGATATCCTGCTCGAAGTGCCAGAGGTTCTCTCGGTTGCCCGCAGGACCGGCCGTGCCGAGTTGGATGAGCATGCAGAAGGTGTGAACAACACGGAATTCGAAGTGCGATTCGCTCAACATAAGACCGAGAAAGTGGGATGGCACAATGCTGTCCTGCGAGCGATTCCGATCGCGCATCTTTGGAGCTTTGAATACCAGGGGCGAGCGCAGGAATCGGTGATTGCGGACCTACGCGATCGAATTTCAAGTATTCCGGGTGCGGCCGTGAACATCGGTCAGCCGATCTCCCATCGCTTAGATCATATGATGTCGGGGATTCGCGCGCAGATCGCGGTTAAGGTGTTTGGTCCTGATCTGCGTGAGTTGCGTACCGCGGCATATGATGTCCAGGCTCGGATGCAGGAGATTGATGGGGTCGTCGACCTGCAGATCGAGCCACAGATCGAAATTTCACAACTGCAGATGCGAGTCAAACGTGAAGAGGCCTCACGATACGGACTCGCCCCTGGTGATGTGGCGGATGTCTTGGAAACAGCGTTCAAAGGTACGGTGGTCTCACAAGTTATCGAGGAAGACAAATACTTCGGCTTAGTGGTCTGGTATGACGAGGAGTCGCGCCGAGATCCCAGCGTCATCGAAGAAACCATTCTTGAGACACCTTCCGGAGCGAAGGTCGCACTTTCACAAGTTGCCGAAATCTTGGATACGACTGGCCCCAATGTGCTCAATCGTGAACACGTTCAACGCCGAGTCGCCGTTTTTTGTAATGTCCAAGGGCGAGACTTGGCGAGTGTCGTACGCGATATCAAACTAGCACTCCAGCCGGTTGAGCAATCTCTTCATGAGCTGCCAGGTGAGTATTATCTCGACTACAGTGGACAATTCGAAGCACAGCAGCAGGCCACGTACAGATTATGGGGATTTGCACTGCTGAGTATCGTCGGCGTTTACCTGCTGCTGATGAAAGCTCTCGGCTCCCAACGTTCTGCACTCCAGGTGATTGTGAACGTGCCGTTGGCGGCGTTCGGCGCGATCGTTGCGCTCCTGATTGTGAATAGACCTGAAGCTTCTGAGTTCGTGGGCCAAGCTTGGTATCTCTGGCCAGGTACCTGGATTCAGGCGACCCATTTATCTTTGGCGCACTGGGTTGGATTCATCACGCTCATAGGCATTGTTAGTCGCAATGGCATCATGATGATCTCGCATTATCAACACTTGATGGAAGTTGATGGAATGCCATTTGGAAAGGAAATGATCATTCGCGGCAGCCTTGAACGCCTCGCGCCCGTAATGATGACAGCCATGACCAGCTTTGTAGGACTTCTTCCTTTGCTGTTCGGGTACGGTGAACCTGGTAAGGAGATCCTTTACCCGCTTTCCATTGTGTTGTTTGGCGGCATGATTGCATCAACCGTTCTAGACCAAATCGTCACTCCTGCACTTTTTTACCTTTTTGGCTCTGGGCTACCCGTGTCAGACCAAGCGAGTTCACCGAATGTTTAAGACTACTTTGGCAGCTCTTCTGATGTTGCTTCCCGCGTTCGCCTTTGGTTCCGAACCTTTCACCATCATCTCGGGGAGCGGCGAGAGATCACCGAAACAACCCCAAGCGTGTGTTGACTCGAGGGGCGTCGCCCATGTCACATTCGGCGTTGGAGATGACGTTTATTACTGCAGAGCTGGAGTTGATGAAAAGCCCTCACCGCTCGTCGCCTTTCAGGTACCTAACATGTCTCTTGGAATGCGAAGAGGTCCTCGGATTGCTCATGCCGGCGACGCTATTGTCATCACTGCGATTGGAGGTCCGCAGGGCAAAGGTGCTGATGGAGACATTTTGGCGTACCGCTCAATGGACGGCGGAAAGAGCTGGCTTGGCCCAGTGAAGGTCAACGACATTGAGGCCTCGGCGCGGGAGGGCCTGCACGCAATGACAGCCAGTGACGATGGAACATTGTGGTGCGTTTGGCTTGACCTTCGTGCGAAGCGGACTCAGCTCTTCGCATCTAAATCGATCGATCAAGGGGCCAGTTGGAGCAAGAATCAGTTGGTCTATCAATCTCCCGATGGAAGTATTTGTGAGTGCTGCCATCCATCGGTAGCGACCGAAGGCGATTCCGTGCATATCTTGTTTCGAAACTCATTGAAGGGGAATCGTGATATGTATCTGGTTTCTTCCAACAACAATGGCGAGACATTCGGCCTCGGAGAACGACTTGGAATCCAACATTGGAGCTTAAATGCTTGCCCAATGGACGGCGGCATGTTGGCGATCGCACCGAATGGCGAAGTTGTTACCGCTTGGCGTCGTGGCAACACTGTCTTCACGTCCATTGGAAAAGCCAAGTCGGATACCATGTTGGAAAACGGTGAACAACCTTGGATCGCAAGCAACCCGAGTGGGACTTATGTCGTTTGGCTCACCAAACGCGATGGCCAAGTGCGGCTGGCGAAGCTTGGAACTCCCAACTCGACAACTATTGCTGAAAACGCTCGAGATCCAATCGTCGCAGTTGGTGACGGCAATGAATCGCCAGTTTTCGTGTTTTGGGAACAGCGAGCCGGCGACCGAGTATCTATCGAGTGCCAGTTAGTTCATTAGCATCGTTTCACTCGATCCATGCCAGTTGGCTCCCCGGTGACGAGAGTGTAGGAGCCGAAACATGCACGCGAATCGGGCTGCTTGCGAACGAGCTTTGCTTCCCAACTGTGGAAAGAAACGCAATGCAGTTCGTCGCGTTGATCGGTTCTCTCGTCAACGGGCTGGTGTAGACAGGCGGTGAATGATGGAACGGCGAATGGCGAACAAGCCGCTTTTTCCTATTGTTGCGAAAGTGAGTCGTCGTTATCATACCCGGGGAGGGTGTTAACCCATAGTTAGAACCTCTTCGTGAAGAAACAGACCAAACGGGTCTCGAACTTCGTAAGTCCTTGCGTTGCAAGGCTTTACGAATTTCGAGCGCAGAGGGTATTGTTACGAAGAGGGTTGCGCTCGGGGAGCCTTTCAGAATTGGTTCGAAACTGCGACCAATTCGGTAATCAGCAAAAGCCGAGATGAGAATCTCGGCTTTTTTGCTATTTACCCAGTGTTTCGGTGGTTTTTGAGCATTTGACGTCCACTACGTTCGTCTCTGTCC
>JAJTID010000058.1 GCA_021300155.1 Pirellula sp. | reverse complement strand
TGTGATCGTCAAGGTTTCGAGTGGTATCGATCCTCGCGCGATCGTTGCCGAAAGCGCAAGCGTCCCGGGCAATGCGATCGTGGAATCGGGAGCCTCGATCGGCGAAGCCTGCGTCGTTGGCGAACGAACCCATATCCATCGGGGTGTCACCATCATGGACGGTTGCAAAGTGGGTTCGGATTGTCAACTCTTCCCCGGCGTCGTGCTATACCCAGGTACTGTGGTCGAAGATCGCGTCACATTGCATGCGAACTGCGTTCTCGGAGCCCATGGCTTCGGTTATCGGATGGTCGATGGAAAACACGTTTCCACATCGCAATTGGGCTGGGTCCACGTGGAAAGCGATGTCGAGATCGGCGCGAACTCAACCGTCGATCGTGGTACCTATGGTGCAACACGCATTGGTGCTGGTACCAAAATCGATAACTTGGTGATGATTGCACACAATTGCAATATCGGGAAACACAATCTCATTTGTTCACAAGTCGGTATCGCAGGGAGTTCTTCGACAGGCGACTATGTCGTCTTGGCAGGACAAGTAGGAGTGCGCGATCATACGCACATCGGTTCTCGAACCATGATTGGTGCGCAGTCGGGCGTCGCGTCCGATGTCGCGGAGGACCAAATCATGCTTGGCAGTCCTGCACTGCCACGGATGGACCAGGCCAAACTGTTTGCGGCCACGAATCGGCTCCCTGAGATGCGTATTGCCTTGAAGAAGCTAGAAAAGCAAGTGAACGCATTGGAGACTCGAACTGCAAAGAGTGGCGAGTAATGCAGACCGTAGGAATTGTTGCAGGTTGGGGAGAGTACCCGATCACGGTTGCTAAAGCCCTTCGAGAAAAGGGACATCGTGTTGTCGTCGCCGCGATTCATGATCATGCATCGCCTGAACTAGAACAACTCGCCGACGCAATACGATGGATCGGCGTTTGCAAATTGGGCGGAATGCAACGCTTCTTCCAACAAGAGAAAGTCGATCGCATTTGTTTATCAGGCAAACTCTTCAAAGATAAGATCCTGTTTCACGGTTGGGGCTGGGTGCAGCATTTGCCCGACTGGGAATGCGCCAAGACTTTTTTCCCCTTGATGATCTTTGGCAAGAAAGATACGCGAGACGACACGTTGCTGGGAGCTGCAGTGCACTCCTTTGAAAAGCGCGGGATGACTACCGTTTCAGGAACCGACTACGCAACACAGTTGATCGCAGAGTCGGGAGTTTTGACCAAACGCGGGCCATCGAAACGGATGGAAGCGGACATCAAGTTCGGATGGAACATGGCCAAAGAAATCGGACGATTGGACATTGGCCAAAGTGTCACGGTGCGAGACAGAACGATCTTGGCCGTGGAAGCGATCGAAGGAACCGATGCATGCATACAGCGTACTGGGCAAATTTGTCCACGCGGAGGATTTACGTTAGTGAAGGTTGCAAAACCTCAACAAGACATGCGATTCGATTTGCCGACCATTGGTCCACGCACGATTGAAACGATGAAGCGAGCGGGTGGACATGCAATTGCCATCGAAGCTGGCAAAACCATCTTAATCGACCGCGAAAAAACCTTGAACGACGCACACCGCGCCGGCATCGTGATCGTGTCGCAGCCATGCTAAGCCCGAGGCTACTACGCTGCTGGTCTGCGTAAGGCCATAGCCGTAACCAGACATCGGGTCCGTGTCGAACGACGTCACCACGTTGCTTGTCAGCGTAGAGCGATGGCCAGGCAACGCACAGAATCTAACCAGCATCCTACGTTGAAAAGAAACGCAGTGATGTGCGAACTCACCTTCTCGCGGCTGGTGTCGGCTATCGTCCCACGTTGACGAGCAACGTGGTAACGAGGAAGACAAAGGCATGATCTCGGAAAAACCAAACGGTGCCAAAGAATACCGGTGCCAGGCATGTCTAGGCACTAGCTCTCACCGTCGTGTTAACATAAGGTAGTCCAACCGGAAGCCGTCGTTATTCTTCGACACGGCACCTCCGACAGGTCCGAGATCCTCTGCTATCGATCGAAACAAATCATTAAATGAAGTTGCTCCAAGTACACGCAACGTACCGCTAAAATTCGAGTCCTCGAAACGTTGGCCCGATTCCTCGATCAAACGCGAAAAGTCCCAGTAATCCAGCGCAAACGTGTTTCCAGGAAAGTGCTGGTCGAGCTTTTGCTTGACCATTCGATACCCGATCGATTCACTCAGAGAATCTTCAGGCTTGACGGGAAGTTCGGTGAAGAACCGTTCGGAATTGCTTATGATAAAGTATTCACCTCGAACCCCGTACACCCTCGGCGATACTGCTGTCTTCGAACTAGCTAGTGATTCAGGTAGCTTGAAGGGAATCGTCATATTTTCCACATGGTAAATGCCATCCGAAGTCTTTCGACTGGTAGTGGAAATGAAGTTTCCAAACGATCGATAACCCTCCAAACTGCTAAACCTCCTCTTGGAATAAACGTCACGGGACTTCTCTAAGTTTCGAAATCTGAAGATCATCGCACTTGAACCGTCGGCTAGAAGACACCGATAGGCAATCGGATGCAAATGTTGACTGTCTTTATTTAGTGAGCCTAGCTTGAACCCATGCTTTCGAGCCAATTCTCTGTTCTCTTCTATTGCCTTCAAAATACTTGGGTCGCTATCGTTAAACCTCAGATAATCGGAAGCAGTCCAAAAATCGGCATGCAAGGCTGAGTAACTTACAACGTCAAATGCTCCAAAGGGACCGTCTTCGGGAAGCATAGCTTTCGCGGGTCGCTCAAATAGTTTGTCTCCGACTAGAGTGTTCACTTGGACCCTGAGCGCCAACTCTACACCTTTCGATCTATCGGGGAACTGAAGACTTGCAAAAGTCGAAGTTACGTCTGACTGAAAAAAGGGGAGTAAACCGTATGCATCCATGGAGTTTAGTATGTCGAACCAGATCCACGTCATCTCAATCATCCTAGTAGGTTCGGACGCTAGACGTTTCTTTATGCTACCTTCAGAACGGCATAGTATCAGCCTTTGATTCCGAAAAAACATGTTCACACACGACTTCTCGCGGGAAGACAGCGATTTGCTCGCCGAAGCAAATTCCCGATCGCTATCAAGGCCATCTGCACCTCCCTGAACCCACCGAGTCGTCATCTCCATTAGCTGATTGGGTGAATTCGACGCGAGTAACTTCTCGTCTCGGATGGTATAAGCAACAAGACAAGTATCACCTCTGCTCCAAGTGTACAAATAACAATCCCCAATCCTTGTTTCGACGCGATGAAACCCTTCCTTTTCAAACCTCTTTTCTAAATTGGAAACAAGAATCTCTATCGCGACATACTCGCTTTTCGGCTCAAGGAATAAGCACCACTTGCTGTCTCCTTGCTCTGTGAAGAGGCCAAATGCGAATTCGCCGTCCATCGATTCCACGGATTCCGCTAACTCAGTAATCGAAAATCCCGTGGTATCCATGGAGGAGGAGTTTTTGATTCTTGAATTCTTCCCGACGGTGCTCCATTGGGGAGATTTCGAGACTTTCTCGAACACAGAACCCACAACACCGCCGAACATCGTCTCCTTCGTAGCCTTGACGTCTGGAACTTGCAACCAAACATCCAATGTAACCGGGAAGATGCGAGCAGACTCAGAGCCTGCTCTCAACCAAGAATGGGACAGCATGCAAATTGCAAACACGACGATATTCGATGCAAATCTAGTCATTTCA
>JAJTID010000122.1 GCA_021300155.1 Pirellula sp. | reverse complement strand
TACTGCGCACAGTGCTCGCATTATTCCAACTTCCACCTAGGTGGCATCGTCAGTGTTGACGAAGCACATGCTAACTTTGAAGCATGGCAAGGGCGACTTGCACCGAAGCAAATCGCAATCCTAGGTGGAGAACCAACGCTCAATCCCGATTTGATTCAAATCATCGAGCTTTCTCGTCGCGCATTTCCGGACTCGCCTGGGCTCTTTGTCACTAACGGCTTCTTCTTAGATCGCCACCCAGCTTTGCCGAGAGCGCTCATCGACAACGGCTTTCGCATGGATGTGTCGCAACATGGCAACGCACCAGCATATCGAAAGAAATTCAACGAAGTGCTTCAAAGACTCAACGAATGGCGAGCTGCGTATCCAGCTCTACAGATTGCAGTCCGTGAATCGCACAAGGGCTGGCGACAGCAGTATCGCATGATCGATGGCAAACCAATGCCATTCGACAGCGGCCCCAAAGCAGCTTGGAAAATCTGCCTCCAAAGATCATGCACGCAACTATTCAAAGGCCACCTTTGGAAATGCCCAGCTCTCGCGTACTTCGCCAATATGGAGCGAAAACTTCGACTGGAAGCGATCCCAGCTTGGCAGCTCTTTCGTAACTACAAGGCTTGTCCACCGAGCGCAACCGACGCTGAGGTCCGGGAGTTCTTTGCGACTCAGGAAATTCCCCAATGTGGTCTATGTCCAGCACGTAAGATCCCGTTCCATCACCAGGATCCTACCAACAAGGAGCAAAAACGATGAAGCGAGTGATTGCAGTACTCGACTTGCCACCGCGCCGAAGCCTACCAAATGTTCGAGCCAGCTACAAAGCCGCTGCCAAGCGATGGGGCGCTCAGGTTCTTTGGATCACCAACCCATTGCATTCTTGCCATCCGTTCTGGCAGAAGATGTTTGTCTGCGAACACGTGCAATCGCTCTTCGGTTCCAGTCATGTTCTCCAGCTTGACAACGACATGGTAATCCGCAGTGACTGCCCATCGCCGTTCGACCTCGTCGAACCAACAGACTTCGCAATGGTCTCGGGTCGCCAGAGCCCGCAACGACGCGTCGATCGAGCCAGTTGGAATCAGATGGCACATGAAGAATGGGCCCGACGCTGTGACGTCCTGGCAGCGCCAGCCTGGACGCATCCGAACGGAGGCTTGTACCTCTATGGAACCGATGCCTTCGGTTTGATGTTCGCAGAAATCATCAGCAATCTATTGCCAACCGGTGGCAAGCACGATCTCGGCTGCGATGAGTGCTTGATTGTCAATCACTTGTGGACTTTTCATCGCCGCTCCATTCGCTTTCTTCCGCCAGACTTCAACATCAACTTGCATCAGACGCCAGCGTGGGCAAACAACCCCGTGATGCAAAGCTTCATCTATCACTTCGTCGGACCAACCAAGAAGCACCTTGACCAGTGCAGATGGCAACGAACTATTCCGCCCGAGTTACCTTATCCCTGGGACGCTAAGGCAAATGCTTTAGCCAATAGATTCGGTGAAAACCCACCTCGCATTTGGCAAGCATCCAATTGTTTGCAATCTGACACAATTGCGAACCTGCTTGCAATTTATCCTCAGATGCGAATCGAGATAATGCAAGTTCTCGATCAGTCGCCACGCCAAACGGACGAAGTTAGAAATGTCGATCGAAATCAACAGTTCAATGCAACTCATACCTCCTACCTTTGTCTTCCAAAACTCCTTCTTCGGCTCGGTCCGAATTCGCGACGAATCAATATCTCAGGTTCCACGTAAGAATTCCCGCGATTTAATGCGCATGATCATGGCCTGAATGATTGTGACTGATGAAACCGCGATATGATTTGCCGTTGATCGAAACACTTAGTTTCGGTAGAGCTTTCTCGTCGTCAACATGACTGGCTAGCTCTGTATCATTGGAAACGAATCGCGAAGACCTGCCGCTTGGATCGCCGTCGTCTGGAACGGCGGTCAGCTTAAACTGTTCTGGCTTACCATCGTGTACGATGTTGATCACCAACTCAGGCGAATCAATCGGGACGGCAGCTTTCGCATCG
Organism: Pirellula sp.; assembly: GCA_021300155.1. Taxonomy (GTDB): domain Bacteria; phylum Planctomycetota; class Planctomycetia; order Pirellulales; family Pirellulaceae; genus JBKCUI01. Next base: position 33,707 of record JAJTID010000122.1, on the reverse strand, counting down.
CTATCTAAGATATAAATCGTGACTGATTTTGAATCGTGCACAAGCTCGGCATGAAACTCTTCCTTTCCCAATTCGACCAGCGATCCATGATGAGGACCTTCGCTTGGATGGGCGTGAATCTCGACCGTTGCTGGCGGAGGCATATCCATACTGAGCGATGATGCTGGAGTATTGGATGATTCTGGTTTCGAACCTACCTTGTCGCAACCCACTAACATTGAAAGACTCACGACCACAATTTTTACGAATGGCTTACTCATCATTTTCATGTCCTATCTTTTCAGTTGAATATGGGAATCGGGATCAATGTTTGTGAGGTGCGACTTCGAAACCGCTCTTCTTGAGCCACGCTCCGAGCTCATCAGCAGCTTTGTGTTCGGCGACATGAACGTCGCGCCAAGTTGGTGCACGGAATTTGATGTCTTTGTGTCCGGAGTGTTCAGCAACGACGACTTCACAGCCGACTTTTCCGAGCAATTCGATGAATTGCTGTTCGTCTGCCGTCCCTTTTCCGTGAATCGACTTCCAATTCACCATACGGAACTCGACTACCTCTTTTCCCTCGGCGTAAATGGGATCTGCGTGAGCATGGGATACATCGAAACCGGAACCTTTCAGCCATCCGATCCATTGCTCGGCGAGTGCGTGTGTTTCGACCGTCATTGAACTCCATTCGACGCAACGATAGGTCAAGTCAATATGCCCCGAGTGTTGACCTTGCTTGACTTCACATCCGAGCTTTTTGACCATTTCTGCATGTTGCTTAGCTTTCGTAGCATCTTCAAAGTGCATCGTCTTCCACTGTGGCAATTGAAACGCAATGGTTTCCTTGCCGTGATCGTGGCCGTCGTGCGAGTGGCCTTCATGAGAATGCCCTTCATGTCCAGGTTGAACTGGTTGTGCTCGGCTAGCAGGTTGAGCTTGAACCTGCGCCGAAACAGTAGATGTTGTGAATCCAAGGGCGATCACTGCAAGCGAACCAACAACCAAGTTGCCAAAAGACCTTTTCATTTCTGCAATCCTTTTTTGTGAAACTATTTGAATCTGCCGCAGTGCGACAGCACGCGGTTTTAGGAATATTCGAACCAAACGGACGCTAATGCGTCTTGGCTGCCTCTGATTCCTCGTTCAACTCAATGCGTTGCTTGGAGCTGCGAACGACTTGTTCAGCCGATCGCAGTCCAAACAACCAAAACAATGCTGGATGAACGAAGAAATCCAACATCGTTGAACTAATGACTCCACCCAAAATGACCGTAGCTACGGGATAGAGAATTTCTTTACCAGGTTCGCCCGCTGCAAGAACAAGTGGCACCAAAGCAATGCCCGCCGTCAAAGCGGTCATGAGCACGGGAGCCAATCGCTCAAGCCCAGCGCGAACGATCATCGGCTTGCTAAAGCTTTCGCCCTCGAACTCGACTAGGTGTAAGTAATGTTGCAGCAACAGCACTCCGTTACGCGACGCAATACCTGCGAGAGAGATAAATCCAACCATGGCCGCGATCGTGACCGTTTGACCTGTCCAGACGAGCGCCGCAACCGAGCCAATAAAAGCCATCGGTAGCGCTGCCATGACTTGCAGCGCCAGATTGACCGATCGGAACAGCGTGTAGAGAACCAGGAATACTCCGATGAGAGCAACGGCGAACAGGATGCCGATCATCTGACTTGCCGACTTTTGGCTCTGAAACTGCCCTTCGTAGGTCGGATAGTATCCCGCAGGTAAAGTCGCGACGACTGGCTGAATCGCTGTTTGAATATCCTTAACGACATCGACGACGCCGCGATCCTTGACGTTGCACTGGATCACCACTCGCCGCCGCACGTTTTCGCGATTAACGGTATTCGGTCCGCCCGATTCGTAGATGTTGGCAAGACTTCCCAATGGAACAGTTCCGCCTTCAGGCAGGTGGATCGCAAGTCGCTTGAGGCCCTCGATATCTTCGCGAACCTCGTCTTTCATGCGGACGACTAAATCAAATGTTCGCATCCCGTCGAGCACTTCGGAGACCACTGCTCCATTCATAGCTGTTTGCACATAATCATTGACTTTTGCAGCACTGATTCCGTACTGTGTGAGGGCCGCACGGTTTAGCTCAATCCTTAGCTGTGGAATGATGACTTGCGGTTCAATCAAAAGATCGGTCACGCCAGGTACGTTTTGCATTTTCGCTTTTACCGCTTCGGCTTTTTGGCGAAGCAAGTCTAGATCGTCACCATAGATCTTGATTCCTACTTGCGCCTTGACGCCCGAGAGCATGTGTGAGATCAAGTGCGCGATCGGTTGCTCGACAGCGGTTACAATTCCAGGTATATTTTCCATCGCTGTACGAATTTCATTGAGCTGCTCTTCTCTCGAACGAGGCGATTTTGGATCAAGCTCAATGAGCATTTCGCTCATGTTGACCCCTTCCGCATGTTCGTCCAGTTCCGCCCGACCAGTTCGACGCACAAATCGCTGCACGTCTTCGATCGCCATGAGCGATTGCTCGACCGTGCGTGAGATTTCATTCGATGCTGCTAGCGAAGTACCCGGCGGCAGAACGACATTGAGCTGGATCGTTCCTTCATTGAAGGGTGGTAAGAAGTCGCGTTCTAATCGCGATAAGAATAAGCCAGCTATCGCGACGAGCAATAACGTGATTCCCAAGTTCAGATAGGGGAAAGCAAGACTGAATCGAATGATTCGCTCGCCGAGCCATTTGAAGCCACGCAGCACAAACCCATCCGACTCGTGAGCCTTGCTTGTGCTTGATCCAAGTAACCAATAAGAGAGCACGGGTGTCACTGTTAACGACACAACCAACGACGACAGAATCGAAACGATGTAAGCAACTCCGAGTGGTGCAAACAACTTGCCCTCCATACCTGACAATGCAAACAACGGCAAAAATACTAAGATCACGATCATCGTGCTGAAGACGATCGAACGTCGCACCTCGGCGCTCGCTCGGAACACGACAACCAAAGGATTGACTGGATTTCCCGCCAGTCGATTCTCCTTGAGGCGTCTAAAGATGTTTTCGACGTCGACGATGGCATCATCGACCAGTTCCCCCATCGCGACCGCTATGCCGCCGAGCGTCATGGTATTGATCGACAGCCCAAAGACTGCGAACACGATTGCCGTCATGAATAGCGAGAGTGGAATCGCTGTGAGCGTGATAAAGGTAGTGCGGATATTCATCAGGAATAGAAACAGAATGATAACAACCAGAATAACGCCGTCGCGAAGAGCCTCTTCGACGTTTTTGATCGCTCGTTCGATAAACGACTTCTGTGAGTACGTTGCTTCAATTCGGACTCCTGGTGGAAGCGATGGCTTCAGCTCTTCAATCGCACGCATCACGTCATCGGTCACGCGTCGAGTATCCGCACCAGGTTGCTTGTTCACGGTCAGAACAACGGCCGGACCACCGGAGAAAAGTCGAGCGCCGGAACTTGTGGGTTCAGAGTTGGAAGTTTTACTCTCATCATTCAACACTGAACTCTCAAACTTTCGAACAAAGCAAGAACTATCACCTCGCTTAATCTGGGCTCCTTCTTGCACTTTCGCAACTTGGGACAGGAGAACTGGTCTACCGTTTCGAATCGTGACTGGCAAGTTTTCCAAATCAGAGAGCGAACTGATGCGACCAAGTGAACGGACAAGGAGTTCACTGGGTCCCTGTCGATCGAGGTAACCACCCGTTCCATTCTCATTGCTTTCACGAACGGCTTGCTCGATTTGGTCGAGCGTTACGCCGAAGCGTGTCATTGCCTCCGGATCAACCAGCACTTGAAACTGTTTTCGCTGGCCCCCCATCGTGAAAACTTGTGACACGCCAGGAATAGTCAGAAGCCTTTGACGCACGGTCCAGTCTGCTGCAGTGCGGAGTTCGAGCGGTTTGACTTGTCCATCTTCACTCCACATTCCGAGCATTAAGATTTGGCCCATGATCGACGAGATCGGAGCAAGCTGTGGCTGGATGCCTTGTGGCAAACGATCCTGTACCATCTGCATTCGTTCCGCAACGATCTGGCGATCGGTGTAGATATCAGTACCGTAGGCAAACTCCACATAAACCACTGAGATTCCAACACCCGACGAACTCCGCACTGCTTCGACACCGTTGGCCCCGTTCATCGTAGTTTCGATAGGAAACGTAATCAGTGACTCAACTTCCTCGGGTGCCATCCCGAGCGCTTCTGTCATGATGACGACTCGCGGACGATTGAGGTCCGGAAAAACATCGATCGGCATCTGCATCGTTTGCCAAGCGCCGAACGCAACCAAGAAAATGGAGACGGCTATGACAAGCAAACGTTGTTGGAGTGCAAATCTTATAACTGCATTTAACATGAATCGGTTCCTTCCTAGTGGTTGTGCCCGGCGTGAGGATCAACACCACCGCCTGATTTATTCTTGAGAGCCATCTGCAATTGATGGGCGGCTCGCAAAGCCACAACGTCACCAGGGAAGAGCACGCCGTCGTTATCGATCACTACCGAGGATTGGTCGCGATGCTTGACATGCACAGCGATTCGATCGAAGTGATCTCCGTTTTGTTGAAAGGCATACCAGTCGGCTCCGTCCTTCACCACTGCATCGACTGGAAGAACAATTTGGTCTTTCCAGACATCTACTGGGACTTGCAATTGAAGCCTTTGTCCAACCCGGAATTTCCAAGTGAGAAAGCGTTGGCCGTCGGCATTGGTATCATCGCGGAGTATTTGATTGGGAAGTTCAACGAAGAACGATAACGTTCGAGTGGCTGGATCAACTGAGTTGCCGACGAAAGCCAGTTTTAGTCCTTGGACAACTTCCTGTCCTGAAGTCGATTGAACGATCGCATCGATCATCCAACCATTCTGTGCCGCTCGAGTGACTGTCGGTGCGTCTTGTTCAAACGCCTGACCCTCAATGTAGAGCTGCGAAAAATCGGACAAAGAACAAAGCATTTCGCCTGACATCACGCCTTGCCCTTTTTGGATCTTCAAGTCCTCTATGATGAGTGGGCGCGACGTGAGGTCCGGTCGACGTGCTTGCTCGGTTTGGAACGACACAGGCCGGAAAGGTAATCGACTCAATCGCATTTCTTCGGTCTTGTCATGTGAATCAATGTCTGGGGTCACAATGGCAAGATCACGAAGTAATTTGCGTTCGGTTTCAATGGTTGCGATCTGTGCCGCAGAAAGTCCGTGAAGCTTGAGTGCTTCACGGGTAGCGGCAAGTGACGACTCCGTTTTGTCCCTTGAATACTTTCGCTCTAGCAGAGTCTTCGCCGAGATAGCTCCCGATTGGGTCACTTCTTCCAATCGGGCGATCTCGCGTCGTTCGACATCAAGCTCGCTAAGCGTTTTAAGGAACTGGGTTTGCGTGTCGACCAAATCTTCATAGGTCAATCGGACTTCAAAGAGTAGAGTCCCTGCAGTAACTGCTTCGCCAGTAACAGCATGAACATGGGTCACCACCCCACTGAGCGGTGACGAAACTCGAATTTGTGTTCGTCCTGGCTTTGCGGCGACGATAGCAGGGATCGTTATCGTGCGTTTGTAGTCGCTGAGCTCGATTGGCTTCAAATAGTCACTGGACAGCCCAAGATTTTTGAGCGATTGAGCGTTCAATTCGAGGGCCGTGCTTTCGTCGTGTGCAGCATGATCATGCCCAGCGTGATCCTCGTGACCTTCAGCACCATGGTCATGGCCGGCATGTTCATCAACTGGTGCATTCACGGCACGCCGCTGCTGTAGCGTGCGATCGATGAAGCTTGAGAAAGTCGGCCACCATAGTGAGTACGTCGCTCCCAAGGCGATCACCACCAAAACACTGGCCATACCTAGGGTCTTCTTCGTGTTGAGTCTGGCAACAATCCATCTCATTTGGTTTTTCTCCTAGCCGTAGATTTCCTGAGTGCCAAGGCGCGGTTCACACGACATCAGGTTGTAAATGGAATCTGTTGAATCGTGGCTAGCGATCGCACTGGCGAAAAGCTAATTCACGGTTGTACTTGCTCGAACGACGTCTCCAAGGCTCGTCCGCATCAATGTGATTCAGAACGAAAGTCCACGGGACGATCAAGCTTGCTGATTTCGAAGATAGCGCTCGAAAGTTAGCGTGGGCTAGCTAAATCAGGAGCACTGTAACGATAGAAAGAAATCAAATCTGCCAGGATTGCATGAGAATGCAATGGACACGTGAGCTCCCAGGCAACACGCATTGGTCGCGTCGCTGGACGCCAAAGGTATTTCCAACCAATACGCTTTGGGACAATAACGACTGCTCACCGATGTAAGCGACTACCCAGGTGAACGATGATACGACGTCGAGCGTTTCCGGTGTAGCAGCGATGAAGTTGCAGCCTGGTTCGTCGCAATCGTGTGAACCATCACAGGGCGATTGATCTTGATGCTCATTGTCACCTTCATTTCCATGAGTTTCGATCTGCCCGTGGTGGCAACAGCCTTCGTGACCTCCAGCCTCTATTTGGATCTTTGAGTCATCATTCTCGTGGTGACAAGCGCCCTGTGCATGGACTGCATAGCAAGCATCAGTCTCGGCATGATGATGGTGGTGAGCGCAGCAGCCCATCGCCGCATGTACGGAGAAGGCGAAGAGCGTAAGGTAATGAATTGCTGCTGCGAACACAAACTAGTCTCTGAAGTAAACGACTCGATCGTCTGATCGTACCAAATCCACCGTACGACTGCTATATTGATCGGACGGCCAAAGGCTGCAAATTGACTCAAAATCTGGGACGTTGAGTGCTTGTCGTTGATTGGCGTTTAGCGAATTCCTCAATTCCCCATTCTCAATTCCCCATTTTCTGTTCCGAATCTTAGTGGTGTCCGAACAAGTAATGCCCTGGATGCCAACTGTGATGGGAATACGTTGGGCGAACGTAATAGTTGTTGGAATAGAACGACGAAACCTGAGGAACGCCTGCCTGCGGGTAGGCGTAGTTGCTGCTGTACTGCTGGGGAATCGAGTTATTGAAGCCGTAAGCTGAAATGCCATTACCATAGCCTTGAACATAGCTTTGCGGCAGCGAGACGTGATGATCACCATGCCAGTGATGTCCGCCGTAGCTTTGGCCATAGCCGCCGTACGAAGGATATTGAGCTTTCGCGTCAGTCGTGGAGAACAACAACACCAAACCAAAGACCGCCAAACCGTAGAGTGTTTTCATTCGATTGCTCCTCAAAGCACCACCAAGGGATGTTGGAAGCAAGAAATCGCTTCCAGTGCTTAGCATCAGTCGCAAGAGGCGTACCAATCGTCGATGAACCAGAAATTTGTTGAAAAGCAAGTGTTTTGGCTCAATCGTAGCCGATTGCCAACTCTCTGCAATCACGGTCGTCATCACTTTGACATTGATGTCGTCAAGTTGACAGTTGAAGGTTTAGAGCTGAGACGCGTCCTTGCCCTCAACCTTCAACGCTCAACCTTCAACTACTTCTGTCCGAACGTCAATCCGCGAAGCGAATCACTGCCGCTTCGATCGATAACCGCGTCCAAAGATCCTGAGAGAACGAAGCCATCAACTTTGGCTCGCGCCGAAGCAAGTTGCGATTGAGCATTCACATACTGAAGATTCGATTCGAAGTACGTTCGCCGCGCAACCAACAATTGGATGAAATCCATCTCGCCGGCTTTGTAAGCCGTTTCCGCGAGCGTCAAAGCCTCTTTGGCACCGGGTAGAATGTCCGCTCCATAAACATTTACCGCTTCCAACGATGTCTCGAAATCGCTTGAAACGATGGCGAGCCTAGCTCGAATCGCATTCTCGATCCGTTTGGCTTCCATCACAGCTCGGCAGTATTCTGCCCTTGCGGCTGCGATATTCCCTTGATTCTTATTAAAGACTGGAATCGGTAAGCCAACTTGCAAGTTCATCATGCCCGAGTCCGTGCCATTATCGTACCCTGCACCAAACTGAGTCGTAACATTGGGCACCGCTTGAACTCCATGTCGAGCGAGTTCCGCCCGTGCTTGGCTGATCCTAGCCTGGGACGCTGCGTACTCTGGGCTGGAAGCAACTATGGTCGATGCCACACTATCCCAGCTCATCGTTTCGGACGTCAATGGAAATTCGGTGACCAGTGGCATTGGCGTGAGTCCTTGCATACCGGCAGTTGCCGCGATTTCCCGCCAGGCTGCGTCGTAGCGAGCTTGGGTTTGTCGATATGCAAGATCAATCTCATTACGTTGGACTTTGGTTTGCAAAACATCAATCTTCGACCCTTCGGCCGCTTTCAATCGCTGTTGAGCCAGCTCAAAACCCTTGTCCATCAAGGCGCGAAATTCCTTGATTAAGTCAAGCTGTTTTTGATAACCAAGGGCCTGATAGTAAAGAGTCTGGATATCGGTCGACACTCGCAGCTTTTGAGCTTCCAGTTCTTGCAATTGAGCTCGCAACGCTTCGTTTTGAACGCGACGATTGAGCTCGAGTTTTCCAGCAGTTACGAATTCTTGCTCAGCAAATATGGTATGTTGGTCTGTCCCACGATCAGCAAGCTGTTGTCCCTGGTAGCCGACCGTAGGGTTCGCGTAAAGGCCGACCTGTGTTCGATATCCAGCCGCCTTTTGAGTCGTAGCCGCAAGCTCTTTCACGGCGGGATTGTTATCGAGCGCAAGAGTCACTAACTGCTCTAACGTCATGCCATTTGATGTAGGCAACGGCGGCTCGATCGGCGTGTTTTGTGGAATCGTATCCACGGCTGCGACCACTGCGTTGCCTTCGCCCGAAGCGTTATCGTCCAACAACCCACTGGCTGGTATCACCGCCGGTTCTGCCAAAGGCGATAGGTCACTTCTCGATATCGCCGTTTGGGTTTCTGCCGGCGTGACATGCGAGGCATGTGTGGATCGTCGATCCATTGATCGACGATGGTTATCTGACGCGCATCCGCCGCAGCCGGCCAACAAGGCGGCTGCTAAATAAAAGAGGTTGTTTTTCATTTTGTCCACATCCAGCCAACATCAAGACAATCGCTCACACCATAAAACGTTGATACAGTGAGGCTCCGCTCAAATGCGCAGATGAAAGACCTGATGCGAGTCTGAAGGCGGGCTGTTTGCGGATTCCACAAGTCTGCAACCGAAAGCTACTGCTTCGAAGCTCAGTACGCCTGAGAACGCACTGAATTCTTCGGGCTGACGTTGGACCTCAACGGCAGGATTCAAAATAATCCCCATGCTCTTCATGATGCATGATGGGCAATTGGAATCATCATATGGAATTTGGATAGGCGATCCGTAATCATCGCCAGTCTCATCCATTGCACCAACAACGCCGCAGCAATCGCAATAGGTGTCTTCCACGCGATCGCTCGCCGCCAGCCGCGTGACCAAGCAAGACAAACAAACGTCCTGGGGCGCAATAAAGCATATCAGCATCCAAGCTGTAAGCCATCGCGATAATCCCAGTGACCGATAAAACACGCCAGCATTCCTTTGCTAGGTAGGAAGTCTTTTGTCCCTCTGGTGCGAGAAACATTTCTCTCATCTTCTTCGGCATGCCCGAAGTCAGTCATCAGTTTGGAACATCTCTTTGATTCTAAAATTCTTTGCTGTTTGTGTTCATCTTACCAGGCTTTCCTAATTTCACTCGCAGATCGCTATTGCGATTCTACTTGCCAATCAGCAACACTGGCTGGTGAGGGCATGTGTGGCGAGCGTTCGATGAGCGCCTTTTTCGTCGGCGCAGCACCACTGGTCGCCACCCAACGGTTGACGGGCGGATCTCGACCATACGAAACAGGACACTCAGCCAATTGGCATCCGCTTCGAAATAAATAACGGCGTCAGCGGCCACGCATTTATGTCTGCTCGACCGTTCATAACGGCGGCGAAGATGACGGACGAAACATGGAAAAAAACAGGATAGTATGCTGTCTCTGCGTTTGGGCCACTCTCTCGCGTCAACGACGATGCGCACGATACATCGCAAATCGGCCTTGATTGAGCCATTGTGTTTCAATCCGCTTCAGCGATTCAACAAACCGATACCGGAAAAAAAGGTTGGAGCGTTATCTCGCAATCTACGTCGACGTCCCATGGATTTGCATTTCAGTATCTTTGGTAGCATTACGCTTTGAGTAATCGCAGCCCGTTGGCGACAACCAACAGTGATGCACCCGTATCGGCGGCAATAGCTCCCCACAGCGACGATGTTCCCATCAATGTGAGCGCAACAAATATTGCTTTGACGGCAAGGGAAAAAATGATGTTCTGACGGATGATTTGCATCGTTCGTTTGGAATGACCAATCAGCCATGGCACCTTGGCCAGTTCATCCGACATCAAGGCGATATCGGCGGTCTCGATCGCCGCGTCGCTACCGACGGCACCCATCGCAATTCCTAGTGAAGCTCTCGCCAATGCTGGTGCGTCGTTCACGCCGTCTCCGATCATGGCGACCTGTCCATATCGCGAGACCAAATCGGCGACTGCGTTTACCTTGTCTTCCGGTAGCAATTCAGCTTTAACTTCGTCGATGCCGACTGCTTTTGAGACCACTTGCGCTGTCCCCGCATTGTCGCCCGTCAGCATTACGACCTTTTCAATCCCGAGCCGGTGAAGTTCCTTGATGGCTTCGACACTTTCCTCGCGAATTGCATCACCCAACGCAATGAACCCGCAAACATGCTCGTCATTGCCTACCACGACGATCGAGCGACCGGCGTTTTGCAAAGCTTCCAACCGATTGTGAACCTCGGGCGTTTCTTGACCGCGCTCTTCAAGATAGCGATGCGAACCTAGCCAATAGGCTTTGCCATCGATGGTGCCTCGTGCCCCCTTGCCTTGAATGATCTCAAACTGTTCAGGCAACGGAAGCGCGAGCCCTCGCTTCGAGATTTCGGCGAGGATCGCTTGGGCAAGAGGATGCGAGCTGCTTTGCTCAAGAGCACCCGCCCGTATAAGCAGTTCGGTTTCGTCATGTCCGTTCATCGGGACGATTTCTACGACCGTTGGTTTGCCTTGCGTAATGGTTCCAGTTTTATCGAGTGCAATCGCTTTCAACCGCGACGGGATTTCCACATACAACCCTCCCTTGATGAGCACACCGTGTTTTGCAGCCGAAGCAAGCGCCGCGACGATACTGACCGGCGTAGAGATCACCAGCGCACACGGGCAAGCGATTACCAACAACACCAGGGATCGATAAAACCAATCCGACCACCAGCCGCCAAAAAATGTTGGCGGAATGACAAAGATCAAGAGCGCCGCGATCATAACGGCCGGTGTGTAGATCGCGGCGAACTTCTCGACCCACATCTCCGAAGGAGCACGTTTTGACTGGGCATCGCCGACCATGTTGATGATCTGAGCCAGCATCGTATCTTCGGCTAGTTTGGTCGTTTGCACTTCGAGCAATCCATCACCATTGACCGTTCCCGCAAAGACCATGTCGCCCAGCTTCTTTTCGACAGGCACGCTTTCGCCGGTGATCGATGCTTGGTTGATACTGCTTGCACCCGATACGACTTTACCATCCAGCGGCAATTTATCGCCGGGGCGAATGACGACGATGGAACCCACTTCGACTTCGGTGGGGGCTACTTCTTTCGATCGACCATCCGGTAGCTTGACATTGGCCATCGGCGGACTGAGGTCCATCAGCTTGCTAATGGCATTGCGAGCACGCCCAACGCTCCATGATTCCAGCAGTAACGACAGAGAGAACAGAAAGGCGACCGTAGCTCCTTCGGACCATTCACCGATCGCCGCCGCACCGATGACAGCAACCGTCATTAGAAGATTCATGTCCGGTCGTTGAGATACCAAAGACTGCCATGCTTTAGGAAAGACCATACCGCAGCCAGCCAAGATCCCAACCGCATAAAAGGCGTTTGCGAACCATAACAAAGCAAGGTTTGTAGTCCCGCTTCCAAGCCACTCGATCAGAAATCCAATCAGTCCAGCCAGTCCACTCGCAAACGTTAAAAGCGTTCGTTGATTCCTAGTCCAATACGAATCGACTGTCGTCTCAGACTTTGCTGACCAGCGTACTGCCTTTAGCCCACTTCTCGCGATCGCCTCCACGATCTCACGTTGTCCAATCTTTGAATCATTCGTCGTTACCGTAAGCTTTGCATTGAGCAAGTCGAAAGCTATCGATTCTTCTCCAACCAGTGGAACAAGTTCACGCTTCAAAAGCGCAACTTCTTCAGCGCAGTCCATTCCCTTAATATAATATTGCAGTTTCATAAAGTATGCTTCTCTTGTTGATTTGTCCACAATGTCGGCATCATCTCTCGATGCCTATACCATCGTCAACGATCTTTGCAGCCTCCAAGGCATCGAGAAGGATGCTTGAGGATTGAGTACCAATGAGTCGTTTCACTTCGATCCCTCGACTAAAAATCAATACCGTTGGATAGTGGTTGACCTGATACTTCTCCTTGATGAATGGGTTTTGATCGACGTTCAATTCAGCAACAATTACTTTACCCGTCAATTGCTGGGCAAGCTCTTGAATCGTAGGTTTCATTCGAATGCATGGCCTACACCATGGTGCCCACATGTCGACCAACACAAGTTGATCACCTCCTCTGATCGTGTCTTGAAACGTCCGGTCGGTGAGTTGAAGAGGTTCGACGCGAGGTGAAGAATCTTGTTCGGTGTATAACTTTTCCTGACGATTCACACATCCAAACTGGCAAAGCGATAACGTTATAGCCAAAACGGTTTGAGGAAATGCAAATCGCGAGAAGTTTCTTTGCACAGTTAGGATTCTCAAAATGTAAGCACTCCGAACGGACGCACTCGTACACCCTTCACCCTGTGAAGCACAGGACGAAGGATGCACGCAGTGACAACCACTATTTCTTTGGTTTTGATGTGAAAGTTCCACCAGGGCCAGTCAGTTTCACGGGCTCCTTGCCTGCTTTCTCGATCGCTTCCCATAGCTGTAGCGGCGACAATCCTAAATTCTTCTTTGGAGTCACGACAACTACCTTCGACTTGACATCCGTTTTGACCGAATCAACGCCTTCCACTTCAGACAGCTTTGCAGCAATCTTCTTGGCGCAACTCTCGCAGTCGAGCGTTTTCAAGGTAATCGTCGTTGAACCTTTCGTATTCGCAGCTAATGCCTCGGATGGCTGGATCGCGATAGCAGTCGTTGCCAAAACGAACAAGAGACATAGGGAAACACGGTGCATTTTCAGAATCCTTTCATTGGGTGGAAAAAAACATAAGTTTAGCTTTCGAATCATGCAAAATGCGGCCATTTAGGACTCCTCCGCAGGACCGCGATTTTGCAATGATTCGTACTGGATCTATTCAGCAGGTTTTGGTGGCTTGTGTCCGGTTTTTGCTTCGTAAGTCGCGGCAAATTTCTCGAATCGCTTTGGACCGCAGAGGAAACACTGCGACTCTGGGCGATCGTGTTCCTTGCACCAGTCTCCGGCCGCTTTGAATTTGGCGACCAAAGTTGAATCGCATCGGGCGCATTCACTCTCCGGTACACCGTGCTCGACGCACCACCAGCCACCATGACTGTGATCCACGTCAGACGCGGTCGTCGTTTTTGCGCCATCGGACGTTGTCTTGCCGTTGCATCCACTCAGTCCAATCGCGCCCATTGCGAGCAATCCGATTGCCAAGCAGCGGGTTACAGTAATCAAACGCATTTAAATCTCCATCGGCTTTGCCGAAACAAGGGGTTAGACTGTCGATCGCTCTCGCTTGTAAGAAGCTTCAGACGGACCGTCTAAGCTCCATTCGTGCGAGACCTCTGGTTCAGTCGGGGGAACAGGTTTGAAACGATGACCATCATCGTTTCCACCATCTTCGTCGTGGCTAGCACTCGGAAGATTAAAGACTACGTACAAGACTCGTAAAACAAGTAAGCTCATGACCATCGCACTGCACACACCTCCGATGACAACGGTAGCAAGGGGCCTTTGTACTTCTGAACCCATGCCATCGCTAAACGCCATAGGAACAAAACCGAGACTAGCTACCAACGTCGTCATGAGGATTGGTCGAAGCCTGGTCATTGCTGCCTCTTCAACAGCGTCATCAAGTGATTTTCCTTGGCGGCGCAACTGCCGAATCGTAGAGACCAACAGCATGTCGTCGAGAACGGCGACCCCAGACAAAGCAATGAAACCGACGGCCGCCGAGATCGAGAACGGCATGTCGCGAACCCAAAGTGCAAGAATGCCGCCGATCCAAGCGAACGGTACGCCAGTGAATACTCTCAGGGAATCAACCCAATTGCGATAGGTCATATACAGCAGCGACAAGATCATCAACAGTGCAATGGGGACGACAATCATCAGTCGCGTTTGTGCTCGTTGAAGATTTTCAAACTGCCCGCCCCATTCGATTCGGTAACGACCGGCAGGCAATTGCACTCTCTGTGAGATGACTTGTTGGGCTTCGGCAACGAAACTGCCCAGATCGCGACCACGAACGTTGGCTTCGATCGTGATCCGTCTTTGATACCAATCGCGTTTGATCGTGTTCGGGCCTTGGACCTTCTCGATCGTCGCCAGACGCGAAAGCGGTATTCGTTCGCCACTGGGGGTCGCCACGAGTATTTGACTGATTGCTTCAGGATCGGCCCTTGCCTTTTCGGGCAATCGAATGATCAAAGGAAATCTCAATTGTCCTTCGTAGACTTCGCCGACATTGTGAGTTCCCAGAGCGCGGACGATATTCATAACGGTGCTCGCGGTAACACCGTATCGAGCAATTTCATCTTGCTTGACTCGGATTTGCAACACCGGTTGGCCAGAGACTTGTTCGACTTTGACCTCTGCCGCACCTCGTATCGAGTTCAAAGCACGTTCGACCTCCGATGCTTTGGCCACCATCAGATCCAGATCGTCACCATAGAGGATAGCGGCAACGTCTGAACGGACTCCCGAGATCATTTCGTTCATCCGCATTTCAATGGGTTGCGACATCGCAAGCCGAGGGCCAGGGAGATCTCGTAATTCTTCTTGAACGAGCGTCGTCAGTTCCTCTTGTGTCGAAGCTCGCTTCCATTGTTTTCGTGGATGCAGTGTGATAAACAGGTCCGTCAACTCCGTTCCCATCGGGTCCGTGGCTACCTCCGCCGTTCCGATCCGACTCCAAATCTGAGCAATCTCGTCCGGAAACTTCTCCAGCAGCACTTGCTCCATTTTAGTGTTGTATCGAATCGACTCCTCCATCGTCGTTCCAGCAAGTCGCACAACGTTGAGTGTGATGGCACCTTCAGAAAGGCGAGGAATGAACTCTGAGCCAAGGTTAGGAGCAACGAGAGCGAATACACTCACGAGCAGCAAAAGCGCCGATCCGATCACAATCGTTTTATGGTGCATCGTAAATCGGAGCACCGGTGCATAGAGCCGCTTCAGTACTCGAATCAGCAGCGGTTCTTTTTCTTCGATCTTTTTCGGCAGGAAAAGACTTGCCAACACCGGCATCAACGTCAGCGATAACACCATCGAACCAGCCAATGCCAAAATGACTGTCATAGCCATAGGGCGAAACAGCTTACCTTCGACTCCTTCCAAAGTTAGGATCGGAAGGTAGACGATCATGATGATCAACTCCCCAAACATGGTTGGTTTGCGGACCTCAATTGCTGCATCGCGAATGATTTGCAGTCGGCTTCGTCCATCTCGATTGTGTGCCAAGTGGCGAACACAGTTTTCGATCATCACGACCGAGCTATCGACAACCAACCCAAAGTCGATCGCACCCAAGCTGAGCAGACTGGCTGCGATCCCAAACTTCAGCATCCCCGAGAAGGCGAACAACATTGAAAGTGGTATCGCCATCGCCACAATGATTCCCGCGCGTAGATTGCCAAGAAAGACAAACAAAACAGCCACGACGAGTAGACCGCCCTCGAACAGATTCTTTTGAACGGTGTGAATAACATGATCGATCAATTCGGTCCGATCGTAGACAGTTTGCAGCTTTACTCCCGGAGGCAAACTCTCTCGAATGGCATTCACTTTGTCTTTAATGGCCCACGTGACATGGTGGCTATTCTCGCCCATCAACATGAAACCCAGACCCAGTACTGCCTCACCGCGACCGTTTGCAGTAACCGCACCGCGACGAATTTCGTGACCAATCTCCACATCTGCAACATCACGAATGCGGACGGGTACGCCATCCTCGGAAGTGATGACGATGTCTTCGATCTCTTTGAGGTTTACCGTTCTACCGATTCCGTGAACGAGCAGCATTTCGCTTCCGTCGTTGACGGTTCCACCGCCGACATTTTCGTTGTTGGACTCAATTGCGTCAGAAACCTGTTCAAAGGTCAGGCCGAATTTGAATAACCGTTCGGGATCGAGCCTAATTTGGTACTGCTTCTCGTAGCCACCCCAACTATTCACTTCCGCGACTCCGCGTACGGACCGCAACTGAGGCTTGACGATCCAGTCATGTATAGTTCGCAGTTCTGTAAACCGCTTTATGCGTTCTTCCTGCGAAACCTTTGAGAAGTCAACGCCATCGTAAACCAATACATAGTGGAATACCTCACCCAATCCGGTCGACACCGGCCCCATCTGAGGACGCTGAATACCATCCGGAAGGACGACCGTCGAAAGACGCTCGTTGATCAACTGTCTCGCAAAGTAGACATCAACGCCATCATCGAAAATGACTACGACTTGTGACAACCCGAATTTAGATATCGAACGGAGTTGACTCAATTTTGGGAGGCCACTGATTGCCTGTTCAACTGGGAACGTGATTTGGCGTTCAATTTCTTCGGACGCTAGCGACGGAGCAACGGTGTTGATTTGAATCATCACCGGCGTCGTATCGGGGAACGCATCGATGTCAAGTTGTTGGAGCGAGAATCCACCGATGACCGCGAACAATACTGTCACAAGGATGACGAGAGCACGATGTTTAAGTGAGGCATCAATAATCCAGTTCAGCATTACAGTCTCCTATTTAGCGACGCAATCGCAGCCCGCGCCGAGATTGTTCTTAAGAAGTTGAGCCCGCAACACGTCGCTGCCGGCAGTTGCGATTACTTCACCTGGTAATACACCAGCAATCACTTCGGTGTACTTACCGTTGGTTGCCCCCAAGCGAACCGATCGGACGTGGAAGACTTTGTAGCTATCGGGACTGTCGAAGTAGTGCTTGTCACGAACGAATACCACTTGGCAACATCCTTCCCAATGTGACGAACCGGCGGGTATGACGATTGCGTCGGATTCCGAACGCAAAATGACTTCCCCGGTTCCAAACGTTTCATTACGAAGCCTTCCGTCGAAATTGTTTAGCACCGCGCGGACTTGCAGCATACGTGTCGTTTTATCCGCCGAAGTACTGATCCAATCCAGCTTGCCCTTGATCATTTCGCGACTTCCGTCGGCACGAAACGTGACGGTTTGCCCGATCGCCAATTGATTCATGTTTTCTAGCGGGACATTCAGTGTCATCCACATTTGGCGAACATCGGCAATCTGAAAAAGGATGCGGGTCGAGTCGACTACTTCTCCCGGTGCAACCGTGCGTTCGAGGACGACACCGTCCAGCGGCGAAAAGATCGGCATCAGATTCGACGAGCTCAATTGACCGTTGAGTCGAGCACGAAATGAGTCCGGGATTCCGATCAATCGCAGTTGGTCAAGAACCTCTTGTTCGGATAGCGTCTGCAACGCTGTCACTTGCACGGGCAAGCCAAGATTTCTAAGAGATTGTTCCGCACTCAAGACATCAGCTTGGGCTTTCGAATAAGCAGCTTGGGCGTCAAAAATTCGAGATCCCACGATTGCTTCTCGGGCTTCGGTAAGTCGAGAGACGTTTTGACTTTGTAGTTTTCGCTCAGCAAGTGATCGCATCAATGCAGTCTTTAGTCCGCCGACTTCAGCAGCATCGATAATTGCAAGCACTTCGCCTTTCGCCACGGAATCGCCAACATTCTTTTCGACAGTCCAGACACTACCGGCCACGCGAGAAGCCAAACTAGCCTTTCGAGTTGGGTCATAAACGATCGCCCCACTGGTATGAATCGATTCAGCAATAGGCTGACGCTCGACCAACTCTACGTCCACACCCGCTTGCCGAACCGATTCTACCGAAGCGAATTGGATGCGCGTTTTGTAGATTTCGCAGGCACTATTGTTCTCTTTTCGTGGGACGACGGACATCGCACGTGCCGCCCGTTCAAGGTCAGACGGAAGTACACTGGGTACCTCTTTGAGTTGTGCAACTTCCGGGTGATGCAAAGGACAATTGTGAATTCCATGCTCAGGGCACCATCCAAAGTCAGGGCCCTTAGACATCAATGAAGGATCGCACTCGACGCAAATCGATTCTGGCACACCATGTTCCTCGCACCAATCCTTGGCTGTAGGTTTTACGGTTCCAGTTAGAGCTCCAAACTTGGGGATCTTCCAATCGTTATGGTGTCCGAAGTAAAAGACCGCCGCGAATCCAACCAGAACGAGCGTCGGCCCCAACGCGTTAAGGAATTTCGCCAGCGTTTGCTTTGTATAGTTCGGCTTCGTAGATGGAAACGTCTCGCTCGCTGGCAACAACGACTCACCGCCATTTTGGCTTTTAAGTGCATTGTCTGGTTCCTGCAAAACGGAACCGGAGGGATAGCGAATCATAGCTAACTCCATATGTTTAATAATTGACGCGATGTAGATTGCCCTGTCCGCAGTCTGTAGCACCCTCATTAAATGAAGACGGACAGAACGCTAGACGAGCTACATGAATTTGACTTTCCCAAACACCAACGTGCGTTTGAGCCGCGAAGAAAGAGATTCGCTAGATTTGAAGGACGCAATAGGCGCAGAGAATCGCGCGCCCAAAAATCAACGCCCCGTCCGCCACATGCTCGGCAGGCTGAACGCAGTCAGTGTGCTCCGTCGTAAACGCACATTGTGCGATCGTAGCAACATCTGATACAGCAAAGTGAATCGGAAGGTAAACCGAATCGGTCTCCGAAACAACAGCACCACCGCAAAAGCAATTGCAGCATTCGGACGAGGGATCACAGGGAGCGTTCGATTCATTCTCAGGACTCGCGTCAGAGCCACAACAATGACATTGGAGAGAACCCTCCAGATGGGACGAGGGGCCGTTAGCCTGTTCGTGGAGCTGGCAAACGTCGATGCAGAGCGCTGGACAGACCAGCACTTGAAGACACATCAAAATTGCGAGCAGATTTCGAACCAAAGCTAAACTCCTTGCATCGATAGTACTTGACCGTCGGTTACGAGTCAATGTTACTGTTGCGCTTCTCCTGTTTCGTTCCCACTCTGACTGAGTCAGGGTCAGAGTGATTTCCCAGCCCGCCAGAAACCTGCTGACCATTTACTCCTTACAACAACCCTTGGTGCAAGTCGCTGGTTTATCTGTGGGGTTGGTTGCGACTTTGTCGGTGCAGCAACCAGCCAAGCAGCCGGTTGCTCCCTCGGCGCAGCAATCGCATTGGCAATCATCACAAGAGCAAACGCCGGTTTCACAGCAGCAACCGCCATCGGGACAGCAGGTTTCGCAGGCACAAACCTTCGATTCGGCATTCAAGCTTGACTTGCATGCGTAGTTTGCCCCCATCGCCACGCCAAGACCAATCAAACACAACACAACCAACGATGCAGCAATCTTCATTTCATTTTCCCGTAAAAATGGCACTGGTATATGATATCATTCTTTGGAAGCTTTAGTGCTTCTCAAGTGTTGGATGCCGAGAAGGCTGCAATACTTCACGGAAATTTCGATCCGTTGCCATCTACTTCGCATCCTTCTTCTGATCATCGGAAAAGCTCACATCGTGCTTGCGGGTAATTACCCACAAACCAGTTTAAAATTCCTTGGTTTGACTTAACGTCTCCCGCAAGCAAGCCAACTCGTTGAAGCCTCCAGGAATTCCCAAAAAGCAAATCAGCGGATTGAATAGTCAACCCGCTGAATGCTAGACATTGCATAGTCTGTCGCAAGAGCAGAAGCCCACCCCAAACAGACTTGGCAAAAAATGCTACTTACTGTTTTTGTTTTCAGTACCGCCGTGATCGTGATGCTCATGGTCCGATGCTTGGTGTTCATGAGCCGCGTCTTCGTGACCAAGTTCCTTCAGAAGCTTATCGTGCTCTACTTTCATTTGATCGAGCGATGTATGGATTTTGCTGCACATCTCTGCGCACATTTTTCCATCTGGCGATGTTTTGCAGCACTCTTCATGGAGAGATTTTTGCACGGTGGTTGCCTGCCCAAGTTGCGTCTCAATCTTCTTGACTTGCTCGACAACTTTTGGATTGGATGCGTATTCTTGGCGTACGATTGCCATGTCACGCTGGATCGCTTGGAGTTGTTGCCCAAGCATCTGCGATTCCGCTTGAGTCACCGTTGGCTGGATGACCTGGGCTTGAGTTGCATAACGTTGAATCCCGCGAGAATAATCTCTCGCATGTTGGATGTTTCGCGAAGTGCGCTGGTTCGCGAAGAAAGGTGCTCCATTGTTTCTGGATACCTTGTCATTGACTCCAGACTGAGCGTGTACTGCTTGCGGAATAGCTAAAGCCAAGCCCGCAACAAACGCTAACGAAAGCACAAATTTTCCGATACTCGCAATACTCATCATCGTTCCTTTCGAGAACATGCCTTCGGTGCCATCTGTGATGAGATACCGAATGAAATGGACATTGAGCCGCCACTCGGCCCATGAATATCTGTTAGATGCCCAAAGAGATTGTTTCCTTCAACAAAACGGATGATTTAGAATCAGTTTTGCAAGTCGAAGCTGCGATCCAAGACCAAACAGCCAGCGGTGGGTGTTAGCAATCGCCAACGTATTTGCCGAGTTTGCTTGGCAGAAAAGATGCACTTACCTCGTACCGTGCTCGTTTCCAACCAGAAAAAGCTGAGAAGCTAGTTCTTCCGTAAAGCTCAAACCCCATTCGTTGTACTGCTTTAATCGAAGAACTGTTCCTTATATCGGTCGTAAGAATAATTCGGCGGATGCCGTCACCAAGGATCGTTGAAGCGATTCCAGAAGCTAATACTTGGTACAGTCGTTGGCCTCTGCTGGACGAAGTCACATAGACTGAGAACAGGTAAGCGGTCTCCTGATCAAGGTAGATGGGAAGCCCAGTCCATTCGTGTCCATTACAATTGTGCAGCGCAGGAATATCACCACTGCCAAGCCAAGCGTACGCTACCGTGCGTCCGTCTTTTCGTACTGTATAGCAGCGAAATCGCGTACCATCGAGCGATTGAAAGTCGGCTAATCGGAACTCAGGGTTACATTCCCTAAGTGAGCCGCATTGATCCTGCCGAAGCATACAAAACTCCTGGCCGCTTGGAAGTACGTACGGTAGATTTGCTATTGTTGTCGTGTCGCAACCAAATAGCAGACTTCGATCCGCAATGCCAATACGTCTCGATAGCGAGTAGGCGAAGGTATCGAGCTTTGACACAAGACCATTCAAGCTTGGCATTTCCAGCTTGCCTCCAGAAAGTTCATCGACAACAACTGGAACCGCAAGATTCGCTCGACGACTGAGCAGGCATCTCGCTTTTCCCAGGAGACACGGATGTGCTCGCATCAGCAATCGAAGGCGGCTTTGAGAAAGACAACTCGCCTGCGGTTGATGCGGTCGATGAAAAGGAGGCAATTGGTACTGGCGATGCCGCAATCGACTTGTAGCCTGGCCAATTTGATCGGCATCCAGCGTTGTGCGTTATCGCTACTACGAAAAATAAGAGCATCCCTCTCTTGAAACTTTGCATAGTCACCTTCCTAGTGTTTAATCAGCATTAGCAAATGGGTACACTCCGTAGCACCCATGTAGTAGAGAAATATGTCCTGCAGAAATCGCTTCCGTGATGATGTCCCACAACTGAATTAGACAGAGCAACTGGGACACCTGTACTTAAGGGGTTTGCTTTGAAACAGTTGCCCTGGGAAAGTCGAATCACAAGACACTTTCGAGAAAACTAACTCAGCTTCTTGGGGCCTTTGGTTGGTGATTTGGGAGGGCACTTCGGACAAGTGCCCTGCTCAACACTAGAATCGTTCGAATGGGATGCGCCAGACTTGTTATCACAGCAACCTGCATTGCAGCCCTTGGAATCAGCCGCGCAGCAATCGCACTTACAGTCTTCGCAAGTACAGACACCCGTTTCACAGCAGCATCCGCCATCTGGGCAGCAGGATTCACAGGCACAAACCTTCGATTCGACAGACAAACTTGACTTGCTTACATAGTTTGCCCCCATAGCCACGCCAAGTCCAATCAGACACAACAACACGAACGATGCGGCAATCTTCATTTCAATTTTTCCTTGTAAACAGACTCGATTCTTTCGAAGCACCTAGGCTTCACATTAGTCTGATGCAACTGCAAAGCTGTTTCTTCACGCAATAGATCGATTTTCTTTCTGTGCCCAACCACCAGCTACGTTTGAGTTTCAACCAGCTTGCTCTCTTTGCTTCTGTCTTTGGCAGAGAATTTGACCAAAATGGCTTAGATGCCCGAAACTGCCGAATCTTCATAAGACTTCCGAAGTTCGAAGCGATTGAGAATGCGCTGATTTTCGAGCTTTCTTGAAATTGGAAGTCCTGAGTTTCTTGAAAACGGGTAGATTAGCCGTAATCCCTACGATCGATGGAGACTTCCACGCGCCGTAGCTAAAATTATGCAACGCTCGTGAAGGAAACGGCGTCCGGCAGCATCCAATCTGTGTCGCCCCCGAGAAAACCTGTATCTGACGTGCGTTATGTTCCGAACGATTCTTCATTCTGTTTTGCTGATGGCGGTTGCCTACAGCCAAATTCTGGGTGGGGTTTCGTGTTGCTGCTTAGGTCGATCGTTCCTCGAGAGCATTAGCGGAAAGCAGTCTGCGACTGCTGAAGCAGATGTTGCGTCATCGAAATCACTTGCCAGTCAGCCGGCCCGATGCCCCAAATGTACTGCTCGTCCGACAGTAAAAACGAGTGATTCTGTCCGGTCGGCGGCGAAATCGTTGTTTCCGTCGTGTTTAATCTGTCAGGGTGCTCAATGTATTTGCAGCAAGCAAGTTCTGAGTGCAAGCGAGCCACCAAAGTCGGTTTCTGTACCCGCGAAGTCCATCGCTTGGGCATGCGTTGCATTTGCATCGATTAAACCTACAGCGACCGCCGTATCGAGCTTTGGAAAGTTCGAAGTACCCATTCGCTTTGGCGGACACTCTTGGCAGTCGATTGCCTGTGTTTGGAGGAATTGAGAGTCCAAATAAATTCTCTTTGCGAGTTTGTTTGGAAGCGTTGCTCATCCGCTATTGGATGGCAACATATCTCTCTCAGTTAATTCAAAAACCATAGGTGAATCATGTTTACGAAAATTGCATTGCTTGGTCTCGTCACGTTGGCTTCGATCGGTCTTTCTTTCAGCGATAACGCAATCGCAGCGAACGCGTCTTCGATGTCGGCAAAGGGGCAACCCATCTGCTGCATGAAGAATGCGTACTGCTGTCTCGACAATCGTTCCTGCTGTCGCCGTTAAACCTACGGCATAGCTAAGGTCAGCCTGCCTGAAGTCTCAAAAGAACTTCGGGCAGGTTTCACTTTTTTTGCAGCATGGAGTGAAGAATGCATCGAGCAGAGTCATCCAACTTTTCAGATTCGACATCTGGCAGACCGCCCGATGACGAGTTGGCAGTTTGGATCAAAAATGCAACGAGCGGAAGTCGCGAGTACCAGAAGCGAATTTATGAGCTTCTGGCTTCGAGGATTTATCGAGTGATTCGAAAGATTGTAGGGACCAGCGACGCGGACGATGTGATGCAAGATTTTGTCATCCAGTTGTTTTCGAAGCTTGATCAGTTCCGATTTGAATCCTCGCTAGAGACTTGGGCT
Source organism: Pirellula sp. (assembly GCA_021300155.1). Lineage (GTDB taxonomy): Bacteria > Planctomycetota > Planctomycetia > Pirellulales > Pirellulaceae > JBKCUI01. Next base: position 9,900 of record JAJTID010000122.1, on the reverse strand, counting down.
CATCGAATGGCGGTCAATCAAAGTTTGCAGTACTTACGAAAGACCAATCGAGAGGCACAGAGAGCATATAAAGTCGCATTGGGAACCGAAATGTCTGAAAATCCAAACCGCCAAACCCAAGTCGATGAGGCAGAGATTTTGAACCTTGCGATGGAGAAAATCTCGGGCGAACAGAGGGCAATTCTGCACATGAAGGAAGTCGAAGGGTTAGGATACGAGGCAATTGCAAGTGTGCTTGGTATTCCTGAAGGAACGGTAGGTTCAAGACTGAACAAAGCAAGAAAAGAACTTAGGACTTCGCTAATCCAACTGGGTTGGGAGGCATAATGAAAAATTGCGATTGGATTGAAGAACGATTGTCGGCGTACATCGATAACGAACTCGATGCACAAGAGCGAACGAATTTCGAGTCGCACTGTGATCATTGCAACGCCTGCCGCGCGTCGATTGTCGAGTTTCAAGCGATAGGTACGCTCATGCGGCAGTCCGAGGCGAGTGTTGACACCAATTCCCTTTGGGAGCAGGTTGCTCCACGACTGGATAGTGATCGAATCGTCTCGATTCCTTCTAAGCCGTTGCCGAAAAGCTGGATCTATGCGGTTCTAGTGACGGCCGCCTCTGTATCACTGATCTGGTTTTTTGCGAGGAATCCGACGTCGGATCATGATGCAGGAGAAGCTTCTCATGAACATGCTGCATTGGCTGTTGACTTTCAAGAGGTCATCCGTGCAGCTAAGTCGGAGCCTAAGGTAGCAATCGCAAAGTTGGTATCAAAGTATCAAGGAAAGGAACTCGATGCCAATGCAACCGAGAGCTACCTTGGCTATGAGCCGGCTGTTTTTAAGGGCATTCCCGAAGGTTTCACTCGAGTATCAACGCATGTGCTCAATATGCCTTGTTGCAAATGTTCGGCGTCGATATGCGAACGTAATGATGGTACATCGCTGATCCTGTTTGAGCACAAAGATGAACAACCTGTTTGGTTTGGCAGTCTGCCAGCCATTGAGACCCAGTGTAGCGGCAAGACATGCAAGATTATTGAAGCCGCAGGACAGCTCGCCGTGAGCTGGAAGAACGAAGATCGTCAGTTGACAATGATTGGCGCAAACGATATTGCCGAAGTCAACCAGTGGGTGGCTTCAACGAAGTTGTAGTTAGTGTTCGTTTTCAAGTATGAAGAGGTTAAGATGATTCGTGCATTTGGTAAGTTTTTTGTGATCGCTGTTTCGGTTTGTCTGGTTGGATTTTCCTTTGCGGATGAACCACAAAAGGAAAGTCCAGAGCAACGCCGCGAGCGACTAAGAATCTCAGTACAAGCAATCTGTCCAGTCTCCGGCGAATCGCTGACTAGCCATGCAAAGCCAGTCAAGATGACTGATCCAGAGACCAAGGAAATTCTCTATGTCTGTTGCGCAGATTGTTTGAAGTCAAAGCCCGACGCAAAGTATCTCGACAAGATTCGGAGTAACTTTGCGAAGGCTCAAGGGCATTGTCTCGTGATGACCGACAATGAAGTCTCCGAGAAGTCCAAGCATGGGATTGTGGAAGGTCATTTCTTTTATGTTTGCTGTCCTCCCTGTGTAAAGAAAATGACGGCTGCGCCAGAGAAATTTCTTGCCAAGCTTGACGATCTTTACGAAGCCTCGCTCAAGAAATAGTTCCATTCCACAAATAACCAGGGTCCAAAAATGACAAAAAGCAAATGTCTTCTTTTAAGTTTGGTTGCGAGTTCGGCTCTAGGCGTGCTGTTCCTCGCTGGATGCAAACCAACGAATCAACAGGACGTTTCGGCCGCTAAGAATTCTCAGAAAGATATGGCTCGAACAAGCCTAACTGCGAACAACAAGACATCCGAAGCGTCGCTGGCTTCGTCCGTGCCGGGAGATTCCGACGCCGAACACGGGCACAAAGCCGGTGCACATGGTGGAATCATGGTTTCGTTAGGGCGAGACAGTTACCATGTTGAAGCAGTTGTCGACTCTGAAGGGGCGATTCGACTATACACTCTTGGAAAGGACGAGAGTCGCGTCATCGATGTCGAGAGTCAAACGCTGAAGGGATTCGTGAAAGCGGACGGTGATGCGGATTCTAAAGCCATTGCCTTCGAGCCGACTCCGCAGGATGGCGATGGCAATGGAAAAACGTCGCTTTTCGTTGGCAAGTTGCCAAAGGAATTAGTCGGCCGAAAACTGGACGTGACCATTCCGAATATTCGAATTGATGGCGAACGATTCCGGCTTGGATTTGTCTCGGGTGAAGAGAGCCATGGAAATTCTCCCGATATGCCCGATAAGCTGGCGGATGATGCGGAGAGGGAACTCTATCTTACTCCCGGCGGACGATACACAGCGGCTGATATTACGGCTAACGGAAACGTAACAGCGTCCCAGAAGTTCAAGGGGATCAAGTCCGCACACGATATGAATCCAAAGCCTGGTGATCGAATCTGTCCCATCACAGAGACCAAGGCGAACCCGAACTTTACTTGGGTTATTGACGGCAAACCTTACCAGTTTTGCTGTCCACCCTGCGTTGACGAGTATCTCAAAACAGCCAAAGCTTCATCCGATGCGTTGCCTGAACCCGATTCGTTTGTGAAGTAGTTTGCGAGGTAAGTCGTGAGCATATTGAAGAGCGGTCTTTTGAGCATATTTTGGCTAACTACAAGTTCAATATGCTATGCCCACGAGGGTCATCAACCACTTCCGACAAAAGGAGTTCAAGTCGATACTCAGAACGGTTATGTGACGCTTTCTGGGCAAGCGCGAAGTGCGATTGGGCTTCTGTCAGAAGAGGTTGTTGTTGGCACAGTTGCTTCGAAAATGAACGTATATGCGGAATCAGTGACTCCTTGGCAGGCCAAAGCGTTTGGGTCAGCTCAGATAGCTGGACGCATCTCCAAACTTCTTGTTCGACCAGGAGATTTGGTTGAAAAGAATCAGGTAGTCGCCGAGATGAGTAGCAGAGAACTTGAGTTGGTACGACTTGATTTTCTCCAGGCAAAGAATGATTTAGCTTTAAACCTTCGCCTGTTGGAGATGACAAGACCTTCTGCGCAAGCGGGCGCAGTACCAATGCAGCGTCTTTTGGATATCGAGAATGCGGTAGAGCAAAGCCGAAATCGCTTGGAGGTATCGGAACTGCGAGCGCGCACGCTCGGAGTTTCACTTCAAAGTTCTCAACTCGATCCCTCGAGCGAACTGCTTTTCCCTCTTCGATCACCGATTGGCGGACGCATTCTCCACTCCGACTTAGCTGAAGGTAAGTACGTTGAAGCGTTCGAGCATCTTTTTGAAATCGTGAATACCGACGAAGTTTGGGTACGCCTCCAATTACTTGAGAAGGACATATTCAACGTTAAAGTGGGCAATCGAGTAAGCGTCCATTTTCCGAGTTCATCCCTATCTGTAGAGGGAGTCATCGATCGAATGGACGCGGTTCTCGACTCAAAAACGCAAGTGATATCAGCATGGGTGACATTGAATCATCCTTCGGTCATTCCAGGGCTTGTAGGCTCGGCAACGATATACACATCGGAACAAGCGGACACGATTGCAGTTCCGCAACGGGCTATACACAGCGACGGTCTACAAAGCTATCTTTTTGTCGAGGAAGCATCGACTCGGTCGACCGCTGAGTATCGTAAGAGGACCGTGCGGCTTGGTAGTCGCAAATTGACGGATGGTCATAGCTCCGAATCAATGGTTGAAGTAATTCAAGGGGAGATATTTCCCGGCGATCGAGTCGTTGTTAGAGGCGGCCACGAGCTTTCGAGTTTATTCTTCCTCGGTGTGCTAAGACTCTCAGCCCAAGAACAGCAACGCTTGGGAATCCGAACGGAGGCTGCTGGTTATCGCGATGTATCAAAAACACTTCAACTTCCTGCGGTAGTTACCTTGCCTCCCGAAAATCGAAGTGTCCTTACGACGCAGTTGAACGGAACTGTTCAGTCCCATTCGCTAAGTCCTGGCCGGTCTGTGAAAAAAGGCGATAAACTAATGGAGATCACCTCACCTGAATTCTACAAGCTACAGCTTGACTTGATTAGTACCTCGTTGGACTCAGACTTGTCCCGTCGTCGCGCCGATCGGCTGGAAAGCGTCAAGGGAGACGCGGTCTCGATGCGCTTGGTTTTGGAGACACGCGCACAAGCGGAGCAACTTGAGATACGTGCCCAAAGCCTGCGACGACAACTCGCCACGTTGAGTTTATCAGATAGCGAAATCGACTCCATCGCCAATCAACGACGGATACTAGACTACCTGCCAATTCGTGCCAATATCAGTGGGAGAATTGCCTCATCTGTGGTCACGCTCGGTGAAACCGTAACGGCCAATCAACCTCTTGTAGAAATCCAAGATTTGCAATCGTTTTGGATCGAGGCCCAGGTACCTTCGAGAGAGGTTGCTTCTATGTCTGTCGATGCAGTTGGAGTAGCATCCCTGCTCGCCGACTCAGAAGTAAGGCTTCCAGTCGTTCTTTCGCGAATTGGGCCAACGCTAAGCGAGTCCACAAGAACGCAGCGAATATGGTTCACTCCAAAAACTCCCCGCGTAGACGATTCCAATATCCCACAATTTAGCTCCGGCGCGTTAATGACAGTCGGCCTGCCAGTGGGAACCAAGAGTTCGCGTTTAGCAATTCCTGCATCTGCAATTCTCCGTGATGGACTGCACCTTTTTAGCTTTGTTCGAAAGAACGACGGCAATATGGAGCGACGACGCGTAACTATTGGTCAGACCGATGGACAGTATACCGAGATTGTTTCTGGTATCGAAGCTGGTGAGTCGGTTGTAACCGTTGGTAGTCGAGAGCTGCAGACGGCCTTCGCATCTTTGAGGTAGTTCACTTGCTCGATACCATTATACGTTTTTCACTTCAAAACCGCGCCATCGTCGCGATTGCGTCTTTGCTGGTGATGTTAATTGGAGCATCACTACTTCAGACAATGCCAGTCGATGTTTTCCCCGATCTAAATCGCCCGACGGTCACGATTATGACCGAGGCACCGGGATTCGCGCCAGAAGAAGTGGAGGTGCTAGTAACTCGCCCCATCGAGTTGCTGCTAAATGGTGCGACGGGTGTAAAACGCGTTCGCTCTTCTTCAGCGATTGGTTTATCAATCATCTGGGTCGAATTCGAGTGGGGCACGGACATATTTATAGACCGTCAGATCGTCAACGAAAAGCTTCAACTAGCCCAGTCGAAACTACCACCTAACACGAATCCTACTCTTGCACCCATTTCGTCAATCATGGGCGAAATCATGCTGTTAGCATTGCGTAGCGATTTCAAACCAAACACACCGGATGAAGCCAATGCGAAAGCGATGGAACTTCGGACGATTGGCGAGTTCACGGTCCGAAATCGTCTACTAGCGGTTGAGGGCGTGTCTCAAGTCTCCGTAATGGGAGGAATTCTGAAGCAGTTCCAAGTGCTAACTTCCCCCTCGCGTCTAGCTGCTCGCAACGTGACATTGGCACAACTAACAGATGCAACGACGAAAGCCAACGTTCTCGCTGGCGGTGGTGTGATGAGCCGCGGTGAGAAAGAATCGTTGCTTCGAATTCAAGGGCAGTCTCTAACGCTGGACGAAGTAGCAGCGACTCCCATTCTCTGGCGCGACCAAGTGCCAATTCGCATCGGCGATGTGGCTGACGTGAGGCTCGGTGGGCCAGTTAAACGCGGCGATGCTTCCGCTGTAGTGAAGATCGAACCGGACGTGAACTTTGCGGTGAGTCATGACGCTACCCATGCGCACATGAACGATGGTTCGCACCTTTCTCCCAAGTCGTCAAGTCAACAGTCGCATTCCCATGCAAAGCCCTACCAAGAGTTGCGAGGCGGTACGGCGGTCATGCTGACGATACAGAAACAGCCAGAGGCTGACACGATCAAACTTGATCACAGGATCAATGAGGTGCTCGTCTCGCTTCAAAAAGAATTACCAGACGATATCAAAATTGAATCCGAGATTTTTCGCCAAAGTCACTTCATTGAAGCAGCGGTTGACAACGTCAGCGAAGCGGTACGCGACGGTGCGATTTGGGTCGTAGTGATTCTGTTCCTTTTGATGGGCAACTTTCGCACTAGCATCAGCTCACTAACGTCTATGCCGCTATCGATCCTATTGACAGTAATCGTTTTCTATATGTTTGGAATCACGATCAACACGATGACTTTGGGGGGGATTGCCGTTGCGATTGGCGACCTAGTGGATGACTCAATCGTTGATGTTGAGAACATTTACCGACGATTGCGTGAGAATAAGCAGTTACCTTCAGATTCTCAGAAACCGGCTCTAGAAGTTATCTTCTTGGCTTCCAGTGAAGTCCGTAACTCCATTGTTTATGCGACGCTAATTGTGGTTCTGGTAGTATTGCCGTTGTTTATGATGGCAGGCATCGAAGGACGATTGTTCGCTCCTCTTGGGGTCGCTTACATCGTGGCATTACTCTGCTCCTTGGTGGTTTCATTAACTTTCACACCCGTACTTGCAAGCGTTCTACTACCTCGCGCACCGTTTCTCGCTGAAAAACGCGAACCATTCATCATGCGTTGGTTGAAACACTGGGACGAGCGCGTACTTCGCTGGACGCTTAACCGCCCTCGAACCGTACTTGCTGGTGTTAGTGTTTTCGTCTTATTGAGTTGTCTAACACTGCCATGGATGGGAGGCGAATTTCTGCCTCCGTTCAATGAAGGAACAGCAACTATCAATTTACGTCTTGAACCGGGTACTTCGCTGGATGAGAGCCAGCGAATCGCTAGTGGGGTAGAATCGATTTTGCTTGAAGTACCCGAAGTACTGTCAGTTGCACGCAGGACGGGGCGCGCAGAATTGGATGAGCATGCAGAAGGTGTGAACAATACAGAGTTCGAGGTGCGATTCGCTCAGCACAAGACAGAGAAAGCAGGTTGGCTGAACACTATCCTGCGAGCCATTCCGATCGCGCATCTTTGGAGTTTTGAGTACCATGGGCGACCACAGGAAGTTGTGATCGCCGATCTGCGAGAACGAATATCGAGTATTCCTGGTGCGGCAGTAAATATCGGCCAACCGATCTCGCACCGACTGGATCACATGATGTCTGGAATTCGTGCTCAGATCGCTGTGAAGGTGTTTGGCCCGGACTTACGAGAATTGCGAACTGCGGCATACGACGTCCAGGCACGCATGCAAGAGATCGAAGGGGTAGTTGACCTTCAAATCGAACCTCAGATCGAGATCTCCCAATTGCAAATGCGGGTGAAGCGTGAAGAAGCTTCGCGTTACGGTCTCGCACCCGGCGATGTCGCCGAAATTTTAGAAACGGCATTCAAAGGCACCATCGTTTCGCAGATCATTGAAGAGGATAAATACTTTGGTTTGGTTGTTTGGTACGACGAGGAGTCTCGTCGCGATCCGAACGTGATTGAAGAGACAATTCTCGAAACGCCCTCAGGAGCGAAAGTCGCGCTGTCACAAGTTGCAGAAATCCTGGATACGACTGGTCCTAATGTGCTCAATCGTGAACATGTTCAACGACGAGTCGCCGTTTTCTGCAATGTCCAGGGGCGAGACTTGGCGAGTGTTGTACGCGATATCAAACTAGCACTCCAGCCGGTTGAGCAATCTCTTCATGCGCTGCCAGGTGAGTATTATCTCGACTACAGCGGACAATTCGAAGCTCAGCAGCAAGCCACCTATAGACTATGGGGATTTGCACTACTGAGTATCGTCGGCGTCTATCTGCTGCTGATGAAAGCCCTCGGCTCGCAGCGTTCTGCACTTCAGGTAATTGTGAACGTTCCATTGGCAGCGCTGGGCGCGATTGTGGCGCTCCTGATTGTGAATAAACCGGAAGCTTCGGAGTTCGCGGGCCAAGCATGGTATCTCTGGCCTGGTATCTGGATACAGGCAACTCATTTATCTTTGGCGCATTGGGTTGGATTCATCACGCTCATAGGCATTGTTAGTCGTAACGGCATCATGATGATCTCGCATTATCAACACTTGATGGAGGTTGACGGCATGCCATTTGGGAAAGAAATGATTATCCGTGGAAGCCTAGAGCGCCTTGCACCAGTGATGATGACAGCGATGACCAGCTTTGTAGGACTGCTTCCTTTATTGTTCGGGTACGGCGAACCTGGCAAGGAGATTCTTTATCCGCTTTCCGTCGTATTGTTTGGTGGCATGATTGCATCAACCGTTCTAGACCAAATCGTTACTCCTGCACTTTTTCACCTTTTTGGCTCTGGGCTATCCAGGTCAGACCAAGTGAGTTCACCGAATGCTTAAGACTACTTTGGCAGCTCTTCTAATATTTGTTCCCGCTTTGGTCTCTGGTTCCGAACCTTTCACGATCTTCTCGGGAAGCAGCGAGAGATCACCGAAACAACCGCAAGCGAGTATGGACTCGAGGGGTGTCGCACATGTTACATTCGGCGTTGGAGATGACGTTTATTACTGCAGAGTTGGATCGGACGAGAAGCCCTCACCGCTCGTCGCCTTTAGGGTACCTAACATGTCTCTCGGAATGCGAAGAGGTCCTCGGATTGCTCATGCCGGCGATTCTATTGTCATCACTGCAATTGGAGGTCCGAAGGGTAAAGGCACTGATGGGGACGTTTTGGCGTACCGCACACTGGACGGTGGAAAGAGCTGGCTTGGCCCAGTAAAGGTCAACGACATTGAGGCCTCGGCGCGGGAGGGCCTGCACGCAATGACATCGAGTAACGATGGAACATTGTGGTGCGTTTGGCTTGACCTCCGTGCGAAGCGGACTCAGCTCTTTGCCTCGAAATCGATCGATCAAGGGGCAAGTTGGAGTAAGAATCAGTTGGTTTACCAATCGCCCGATGGAAGTATCTGTGAGTGTTGCCATCCATCGGTTGTGGCCGAAGGTAATTTCGTTCACATCTTGTTTCGAAACTCTTTAAAGGGGAATCGTGACATGTATCTTGTTTCTTCCAACAATCAAGGAGAGACATTTGGCATCGGAGAACGACTTGGACTCCAACATTGGAGCTTAAATGCTTGCCCAATGGACGGAGGCATGTTGGCGATCGCACCGAAGGGCGAAGTTGTTTCCGCTTGGCGTCGTGGCGGTACTATCTTCACGTCCGTTGGAGAGGCCTCGCTGGAAACCATGTTGGAGCACGGTGAACAACCGTGGATCGCAAGCGGCCCGAGCGGGACTTACGTCGTTTGGCTCACCAAACGCGACGGCCAATTGCGACTGGTGAAGCTTGGAAATGGCAACTCGAGAATAATTTCTGAAAACGCTCGAGATCCAATCGTCGCGGTTGGTGACGGAAATGAATCGCAAGTTTTCGTGTTTTGGGAGCAGCGGTCCGGCGACCAAGTATCTATCCAGTGCCAGTTAGTCAAGTAGCGTCGAATCGATCGATACCAGGTTGGCTCGCCCGGTGGCGAGCGTGGAGAATCCGAAACATGCACGCTAATCTAGCTGCTTTCCAACAAGCGTTGCTTCCCAACTATGGAAAGAATAGCAATTCAGAGCGTCGCTTTGATCGAATGGCTTGGCAATAGGCTGGTGAAGACAAACGGGGAAATGGCTAACAGATCGCGTCTTCCTCTTGATGCGAAAGAGCATCGTCGCTAAAATCATCAACAGAGGGTGTTAACCCATTGTTCGAACCTCTTCGTAGAGAAACAGACCGAGCGGGTCTCGAAATCCGCAAGTCCTTTCAAGTAAAGGGTTTGCGAATGTCGAGCGCAGAGAGTATTGTTACGAAGAGGGTTGCGCTCGCGGAGCCTTTCAGAATTGGTTCGAAACTGCGACCAATTCGGTAATCAGCAAAAGCCGAGATGAGAATCTCGGCTTTTTTGCTATTTACCCAGTGTTTCGGTGGTTTTTGAGCATTTGACGTCCACTACGTTCGTCTCTGTCC
>JAJTID010000163.1 GCA_021300155.1 Pirellula sp. | reverse complement strand
TGGCATCAAGCTCCTTGCAGCGGCTACAATCTGTTCGTGGCGATTCCGTTTCCATCGCCACAACATAACTCATTCTCACCTGCCACTAAAATACCAGTTTGACACGGTAAACACGTACGGTGGCAAAGCCATTACGACGCTTAAGACTACAAACAATACACTCGCAATCATTTTCTAATCCTTCATTCCAATGCGAAGACTAAATTTGGATCACTCAACTCCTTCGCAGTTGACCTGAATGATCTGTGCTAACGTCGACTTCTGATGTTTGTCCAACCTCTCCGAGAGGCCTAACAAGCACTTTTTGATACTCTCGTGCTCAGCCGCGATGACGAGGCGTTGATGCTCTGGCATCAACTTAAGAATTGCATCGGCTTGTGACTTCGATATCCCGAGTGTTTTTCCAAGGTAGCCGTCGCTCATGGACTTATGAATGCCTATTCGAAACGCCTCGTATCGAAATGCCAATTGCTTAACTCGCACCAACTGCTTGTCATTAAGCATACTACTTACCCACGCTGGATCGGTCATCGATCGTGAGGCCTTCTTGAACGAACTGCTCTGTTCATCAGAATGCATAAGTTCTTGGGCAACATCCTGGCGTTGCAGGAGTATAACGCATTCTCTGAGCGCATCGGGATTTGGGATAACCGGCTTTCGGCCCATTGCTGCGAAAGCCCTATGCATCCTCTTCTCTTGCTCAGTTTCAAGAAACTGAAAGTCATTGCCAACGGACTTTTTCCAGAGTTCTTGCTGTTCCGCTGTTATTTCGGAAACGATGTCAGATTCAATTTTCTTTCCAATGGATCTCATCTCAGATTGCCGCTCTTTTTCCAGCAAATCGAGTTTGTCCTCAATCAATTGATACTGCCCTTCGCTGAGTCCAAGCTCCTCGCCAACAAATCCCTTCAACAGTGATTCTCGAATACCCCACCGCTTTACCTCGACAAACAGGGTTACAAAGCGAAGTTTGTCTCGCTGGACCGGATCAATCATTGCAAGTGCTATTGATTCCCGTGCTGCTACGACGTTTCTCGCAGTTGCGAGTACTTGATTTCGATCAAGCTTTGCAATTTCCGTCTCAGAACTAAAGCTCACACTGTACGATCCGGGATCCCCACCTGTATCTCTAAGCAAGTCCTCTACCCACTTTGATTGCTCATCATCTAATTTGAGGTATCTCTTCACCGAGTCGTGACGAACGAACGCAAGACAATCAAGGAGGTTATCTGGATTTGGAGTCACGTGACCATTCGAGACAGATTCCGAATAGAAAGCTTGACCTAACATCCGTCCGTTTAACAGAAAACAGAAACTGACAAGCGTCTGGAAAACAAACAGCATCTTCAAAACCTTTGCTTTCAGTTCGTGGCGTAAGATAGCGTTGCTCATTGTCTGCTCTCCGTTAAGGTAGAAGGTCCAATCTCAACCGCTTCACTCGAGTTAAGAATGAAGATTCTTTCCAAAAATATCGAAGTACTTATTTGGGCATATTTTTCGACAACCAAGTTGGTGCATACGTATCTACGTTAGTCGGAACCACTCACACAACTAATCGCCTTCTGCGCAGAATTGCGACATGGTTCGATCAAATTTTTTAGTTTACATTCGAGAATGCTCAAAATCAAGCCTCGCCATCGTTGCAAGTTTCGCTCGACAGTTCGAGTCGAAACACCAAGCTTTGTTGAGATTTCAAGCATTGAATCTCCTTGCAAACGCCAGCGAATGATTGAGGCAGATCGCTTGTCGTTCTCATCAAGAACACCCAGAATGATACTCGTCATTTCATTGACCTGCACTATCTCCTCTTGAGTTGCTTGGGGCTGAGGAATCATTACCATTTCCATCATGGACTCTGGTCCGCGACCTTTTCCATCGCTTTGATGACCGGATCGAGCTTGCAATATGGCGCTTGGTGATGCAAATAAGGACTCTGTTTGCGTCGTCTTCCGGAGTTACCGTATCGAGCATCAGAAAGGCGTTCAACGAGTCGATTGCAATCTGCTCGTGGTCCACGTTGGCCGGTACTCGAGATCGGACGAATCGCTGGACCCAACAAAGTGATCTCTCAAAGTCTCGGGCATCCTGAAATGAAATAGTCTCGAAAAAGGTCGTCATGAAACCCATGCTCAAATGTTGAGGCAGAGACAAGCAAGTACTGCTTTCAGTCGGGCTGAATGCGTTAGCGAAACAACCGAGGGTCGATCAATCGCACTGTAGATGATTAGAGCGTTCTTCGGAAACATCGCAATGAAATTCATTGCAAAATTCACAACAAACTATTCCCGGAAAATCAGAAGATTTTTGTCGCACGCCTAGATGTTGGTCCCGCACGAGTGAAGCAATAAGCGAGCTGATGGACATGCAATCGCCATCGGCTACTACGCTGCTAGTCAGCGTAGGGCCATAGCCGTAACCAGACATCGGGTCCGTATCGAATGACGCCACCACGCTGCTCGCCAGCGTGGAGCGATGGTCGGCCAACGCACGGAACCTGACCAGCATCCTACGTTGGCAAGCAACGTAGTGATGTGCGAACTCATCATCTCGCGGCTGGTTTCGGCTATCGTCCCACGTTGATGAACAACTTGGTAACGATGAACAACGTGGTAACGAGGATCACTCGCGTTTAGTATTGCACGGTATGTTGCCACACCGTTCCGACAAGTACTTACTTCGAAGATTCGCCGTTGTAGACTTTTCCGTTGACGATCACCCCTACACAATGGGTTGTGTATTCAAAGGGGTCGCCATCGTACAACGCGAGGTCGGCGTCTTTGCCAACTTCGATCGAACCAACACGATCCGCAATGCCCAATATCTTGGCCGGTGACAAGGTGATCGATTCGATCGCATCTTCGCGACTTAAACCGTGCGCAGCGGCGACCGCAGCTTCGAACAACACGACTCGAGCCTTGGGAACATACGGTTCGAATCCTCCTTGGATTGCAAAGGGGATTCCACTCTTTCGAAGCAGTGACGCCGTTTCAAACGATAAATTGGCCTTCTCACCACTCGCGCGAGCCATCGACGGATGCAGCAGGACGGTAACTTTCGACGCTTGAATTTGAGGGATCATCGTGTGTGCTTCCGCTGCACTATCCAACCAAATCGAAATTCCAAACTCTGCAGCGAATCGAAGCGCAGATGCGATGTCTTGTGCACGATCGGCCGTGATCAACAACGCCTTCTTGCCATCAAGCACTTCGACTAATGTTTCCAAGCGTAGATTCCTGGGAGGTAAATCCCCCGTATCTTTGCTTACTGCCTCTTTGCTATCCGTGGTCTTGGTGTTGTCCGTTGCCTTGCTTGTCTTTTTGCGATACTCGACCGCTTCGAGCATGAGAGTTCGCAGCATGGCCATCTGTTTGCCTCGCGTACCTGGGCTTTGCTTGCCAGATTTTTTCGAGGCTTCCGCCAAAGTTGCACAAACAGCCCGTCCATCCACCAAGAGAGACTCTTCTACAGAATTGCCGATCGTCTTTGCCACGATCGTTTGACCCGACATCAACTCGCCGGGCGCATGTCCCGTATGGATCGTGGTAACTCCAAAGCTTCGGATATACTCGACTAACTCTTCGGTTGCGTTGTAAGCGTCTGTGGCTCGTAACTCGGGTTGCAGCGGACTCGACGACTCCAGTTGATCAGAGTCATGATCCACATTGATGATTCCAGAAAGTCCAACACACGTCCGGACATCGATCAAGCCTGGTGTGACAACGATGGCCTCCTTGACGATCGCTCCTGGTGGGATGGACAATGAGGCTACATCACCGACAGATACAATCTTGCCTCCTTTGCACACGATGGCCCCGTTTTCGATCGGCTTGCCCGACACCGTGATGATCTTCTTTGCCTTGACAACGACTACATCATCCGCGCGACCTTGCGCGAAAGATAGGAGAGCAAGCCCTGCGAGTGTTACATTTCGTAGTATGTTTTTTCGATTCATTACTTTGCTCCTCCCACTTGCCAAGCTTGTGCATAGCAGCACAAAAACGGATCCAATTCGCTACCGGCTCCAGCACCACCCTCGGCGTACAGTCGATCGTCAGGGTTGGAAAGATCAAACGCTTTCTTTCCCTCCACCCACGTTTCGAGAACCCGCGTGTAAACGCTGAGCGGGTCGCCATTGAGCAAAACGAAATCGGCGTCCTTTCCAGGAGCTAGCGATCCGATACGATCTTCTAGACCGAGCATCTCTGCCCCTGCAAGTGTTAGGCCCTGTAACGCTTTGTCCCGATTCATCCCTGCTCGAACAGCCAATGCAGCAGAACGTGCAAAGAGTCTTGAGTCGGTGATCCAATCGTCGGTGTGAAATGCGACTCGAACCCCTGCTTCGTCGAGCACACGTCCATTCTTAAAGGCCATGTCTTTGGCTTCTAGTTTTCCTCCAGGTGAATCAAGCACGATAATCGAGCATGGGAACTTGGATGCAGCAATCTCTTTGGCTACTTTCCAACCTTCGCTCACGTGATGCAATACGACATGAAACCCAAACTCTTGAGCCAATCGAATGACTGTCACGATGTCGTCATGTCGGTGGGTATGATGGTGGACGATACGCTTCCTTTGCATCGCTTCGACAAGCGTCTCCAAATGGAGATCTCGGGGAGGCATCTTGTCGGGATTGTCTTTGGCTGCGATGACTTTCGCGTTGTATTCACGAGCTTTGATGTATTGTTCTCGAACGAGGAATGCCGACTTACCGCGAGTGCCAGGGAATGGAGCGTCTCCCTGCGAGTTAGTGCCGTTTGCCATCTTCAATCCGCCGATTGCTTTTCCATTGCTATCGCGGATCAAGATGTCTTCGATAGTCGATGGACCGTGACCAGCGTATCGAAGTTTGCAGTAAACAGTTTGCCCGCTGATCAAGTGTCCGGAGCCAGGCATAATGTTGAGCGTGGTAAGCCCACCGGCCAATGCGCGTTTGAAACCTGGTTCGCGAACGTTGATGGAATCCAAGATGCGAACGCCAGGCTGGATCGGGCTGCTACCGTCCGCAGCTCCAACTCCGCCGACATGGCTATGAGTACATACCAATCCAGGCATAATCCATCTATCCGACGCATCGACGACTTTCGCATTGGACGGAATCGCCACTTGCCCAACAGCTCCGACGTCGATGATCGAGGAGCCACGCACAATGAGCACCCCTTTGTCGATGATTGGTGTGCTCGCTGTAACGATTTTGGCATTCGTCCAAGCAATCGTTTCTTCTAACGGATACGGGCGTGCGAAGGAAGTGGAGCACTTGCCAATGAGACCACCGACTACGGCCAGTCTCGCCGAGTCACGTACAAAGGTTCGACGATGGATTGGAAACAAGGACTGCTCCTATACTGCTATTTTCAAGGAAACCGGCGTTCTAATGAAGTTAGTCGAGTCATTTAGGTTTGTCCAACAAAAGGCATCGCATTAGGCCAGGACAATGGTTCCAGCCTCCGATTTGCCTTAGCCGACATCGGAAAGGCTGCAAAGGTGCGCGTCGATGACCGCTTGTGGGCAACTCCACACCAGGAAGAACAAAGCTTCGCAGCACCAACGTCCAACGTCGTGATCGTCGACGAATCCTGCGCCTTTGGCTGCTGCAAGTGCCGATTGGGTCGATTGCAGAACTAGGTCGTTCGCTTCCTTGCGAAACAAAACTACATCACCGGTCGCGTTGCCAGATGCAAACAGTAGCAGTTGATTAAACTGTGCTTGCCAATTCCGTATCCACTTGTCCGCAGTCGCTCGGAGCTCTGGACGATTGGCGGCTTGAAGGCTTAAAAACTCGATGGCCTTTGCCGCATGACCGATTGCCAACGCGGATGTTTGAAGCCCACCGGCACCACTCGCACCGGTTGGACTGGCGTTTGTCGATCGAGTTGCTTGCATGACGTTCGCACACGGACCATGGAGGAGATCGTTGGTCGTTACCGCGACTTCATCTAACCGAACGACATCGGTGCAACTCGCTGATAATCCGATGAGTGACATGCCAGGCGAGCACGAAACGTTTGGTCGATTCGTTGGTACGGCAAACAGCATCTGCGAGTGGAATGAATCATCGTTGTTTGTTTTGCCTCGATTCGATCGCTCGCTCTCAAGAGACAGAGCAATTGCCCCAACCACGATGATGTCGGCATGTGCCGCCCCCGTTACCCATGGGCAATATCCATCGAGCAACCATCCGGATTCCGTGGGACGAGCAACCAGTGGTGGTTGAACAATGTGCCGTCGGCTGGTGGAAAGCTGACTGATACCGACGGTGGCGAACCATTGCCCTGAACCAATGGCGGGTAGCAAACGCTCGCGAACTGCATCGTTGTTACTGGATTCGATGCGCCGTATGGCTGAGTTCCGTTGCGTCATGATGAACGCACTGGTCAAGCATCCAAACGCCAACCATACATAATAGCGAATCAGCGATTGTGGATCACTCGAGAACTGGTTTTCAAATCTCGCACAGCGTCGAACGATCTCAGCGGGAAAGTCATCGACCGAACGTAGCCGCTTCGACGACTCTCGCAGTTCGTCGATCGAAAGTCGATCTGACGCATCATCTGGTGAGCTATAGAGAAACAGTGGTAGTTCAGGGAATAGTTGATTCATCAGATCCGCAGTCTACCAATTTTCGTCGCATCAATCGGGCAACGGTTTGTCTTTGGTTTCTGGCAAGAACAGAATGACCACGATGCCGATAAGGAAGGTTGCACACATGTAAGATGCAGCATCTCGGAAGGCCGTCAATTTCTCGACATCTGTTGTCGCTCCTTTGGCGAACCACGCGGTAAGGCTCGCTTTGATCGGCAAGCCTAACGCCGCCACGTAACGACCGACGTTGTAACAGAAACTCACTCCCGTACTGCGAAGACGAATGGGGAACAACTCGGGTAGATAGATGGCATAGCCGGCAAAAATACCTAACTGACATCCTCCCATCAATGCACTGAGTGGTATGTAGCTAACGCCGTTGAAAGTTTGGAAGTAGAGAACAGTAAAAACGAGAGCCGATAAAAAACCGATGATGAAGGTTATCTTTCGCCCGATTTTTTGCGCCAAGACAGTGAAGACCAACATGCCGATAAAAGCTCCAATGTTTTGCACGATGGAATTTACTCCCATCCAAAAATCTGCGGCAACCTTGACATCGGCCTTCAGTGTCGCCAGTTGTTCTGGGGTTGGGTTTTCGATTCCTGCAAGTTGTTTCGCTTCCACCGATTGGGTAATGACGGACTTTACGATCTCAGGTGAGAAAAAGCCAATCCCCCAAACACCAATAATCCCCGAAACGCAAAGTGCCATCCCGAGCAATGCGTGTTTTCGCAGCTTTGCCTCTGAAAACAGATTAGAGTAGGAGCCAAACTTAACACCGCTGAGGCGCCCCGCTTTTCGAGCCTCCACCCACTTTTCAGGCTCTTTGAGTCGAAGCTGAATAAACACACACAAAACGGCCGGTATCGCTCCAACAAGAAAAAGATACTTCCAAGAGTTCGCAGGATCGATGGTGCCGATTCGGCCAAGATACGCAACAAGCATCGACGTCAGACCAGCAGTGATGTTGCCCAATGCAGATAGTGACTGCAATAGACCGAGCGCTGGTGCCCGTGCAATATCTGGCAAAGTGTCAGCCACCAAAGCAACCGCCAATCCGAACACTCCCCCGACCCCTAGTCCCGTAATAAATCGGTAAATCGCGAAGTCCAACCAACCGGTCGAAAACGCAGATAGCCCGGTAGAAAGCGAATAGAGTAGCACGGTCAGCGTCAGTGTCTTCGCACGGCCGATTCTGTCCCCGACAGAACCGAATATAAGTCCTCCAGTTGCCCACCCGAACATGAAGATCATCGTTGCGTAATCGCCATACTGGAACAGATCTTTCTTCTGCTCATCATTCAGCAATGAGGAAAGTGCGTTATTACGGGCCAGAATAAACAATTGCTGGTCCAAGCAATCGAAAACCCAAGACATGGAAGCCATCGCAAACACGAACCAATGGTAACCCGTCAAGTGTTTCCACCAAGGAAGATTGCTATCGACGCCAGTGGAGAGATTGTCGGAATTGGCAGTTGGCACAGCGGGGCTCCGGGTAGGTTTATGCAGTTAGGAAGTGTATTTGGTGAGGAAGTGTATTCGGTGAGGAAACGGATGCAGTAAGGTCGTTGGAAACATCCTAACCCGACGCGTGAGCGAGGGACTTTTCCTACTCTTACATCTCGGATTGGGATAGTAAGATTTTATCCCGCTCCACTTCGGGACCGAGAATAACGGAAGTGTTATAGCATATTTCAAAAAAAACACTTGCCACCCGCGAACTTCACGATCGGTAGAATTTCGCGATTCTTGGCTCGCCATCTCCACGCGTTTGCCGACTCGCGGCCAACCGAACGCATATTCCCTGTAATCGCTGGTTGTCGTCAGCTACAATTTGACTTTGCCAAATAGATACACACATGTTGTTGAGTAACGACCATGATTCAAGCGAACAGTACGATTGAGAACAAAATTACTGGAGCGAAATGACTCAGAGCATGGAGAAAATTCTAAGAACATGCGATGATTTCGAGAGCGCCGAGCAAGCGGAGCGAGCCGCAGACGCGGAACTCAGTTACCAAGATCGCTTTCGAATCTTCATGCAACTAATGGCACCTTACTATGCAGCTTCCCCAGGATTTCAAAGAGTTTATCGAGTTGATGATCTCGACCAACGTTCGGTTTGTGATGATTGGGGGATACGCATACAACCTGTATCGAAACCCTCGAGCGACGGGTGATATCTATTTCTAGGTTGCGATCTCCGATGCCAATGATAAGTATCGACTGACGTTGTTGTAGCATCGCACCATCTAACGTTGTACACCCGCCAATATCGGAACCAAGAGATTCCCCACGATCACGCTAATAGCAAGCCAAGAGGCCAATACGATTCGGTGCTTGCCAGATCGATGTTCTGCCCAACGCAAAATCTCTGTCAGCGGCTTGAGGCCTACGCCCACCAGCATTGCGCCGATCACATCCAATATCACTAGCCATGTGGCATTCTCTCCAAGAAAGAAGATAACGCTCCACATTCCGGCTAGGCCGATGCTTCCCGAAATCACCGCGCTTATCCACAAATTGCGGGGAAAGCTCGCACTAGCAAACGCGCCACACGCCGCGCCGACAACTCCCCAACCGTAAGCTACGTTCGGGTTCACCATCGATGAGCCTGCTATCGCTAGAAAGCCCAACAGCGCATACAACGCGGACCAATAGAAGGCTTCATTCCATCGCTTGGTCCAAAGCGTGATCATTGACGACGCAATGACGACAAAGACGGTATAGGCGATCAACTGTTGAATCGCAACCGGTCCAATCTTTTGAGCATAGGTCAATAGCATCGCCGCTGCGGCCGTCACCCAAAAGATGCTGGCTAATCCAAGCTGCTTGTCCGTGGGACGGAACGAACGAGCTTCAAGAGACTTAGCTTCAATCGAAAGAGGATCGTCTGAGTCGACCATATCAACACCTGATGGAAGAGAAGAGAGCCAGGTTGCTGTACGACTAGTCACGTACACTCCTATTGTAGAACTCTGGAATGCGAAAGACCACTCGTTCGTTGTTCTTTTCCCATATTGAACTTCATCTCGGGCTGGACTATCAACAACTTCTTGATCCATCGTTTGGGGAGAGTGAATCGGCTGAGGTGCAATCTTTCCTGTCCTCGTTGCGAGCCCAGGTAGTCAAGGTAAATCCTGACCAGTAAGAAGCATCCAATCTAATGTAGCGTTTTTCCTAAGTGGTGACGAAGTGCGTCGGTTGCGGGACTCTGCGGACTAGGTAAACTCTTGGCTCCGATTCTTTGCTGACGTGCGGCCGGCAGGATTTGAAACGAACTCTCCTCAATATGAACTCAGAAAGCGAACATGGCCTACTTCCCAGAGATTGCCAAGATTCAATACGAAGGCCCCAAAAGCCGAAATCCATTAGCATTTCGTTGGTACAACGCCTCTGAAGTTATCGAAGGCAAGACGATGAAGGAGCACCTTCGCTTCAGTATCGTCTATTGGCACACGATGCGTGGAACCGGCTCCGATCCGTTCGGTCCAGGGACCGCAATTCGGCCGTGGGATGACGGTAGCAATTCGGTGGACAACGCTCTGACGCGTGTCGAAGCTGCGTTCGAACTGTTTCAAAAGCTAGATGCCCCTTACTACGCGTTTCACGATCGTGACGTCGCCCCCGAAGGAAGCTCGCTTAGAGAAACCAATGCGAACTTGCAAAAGATCGCCGACTCTCTCAAAGCCCATCAGCAATCCACCGGAGTCAAACTCCTGTGGGGTACTGCGAACATGTTTAGCAACCCTAGATTCATGCACGGCGCCGCGACGACTTGCAACGCTGAAGTGTTTGCTTACGCTGCAGCTCAAGTGAAGAAGGCGATGGAAGTCACCAAAGATCTCGGTGGCGAGAATTACGTCTTCTGGGGTGGTCGCGAAGGATACCAATCTCTTTACAACACCGACATGAAACGTGAGCTGGATCATCTCGCCAAACTGTTCCACATGGCGGTGGATTATGCGAAAGAGATCGGATTCAAAGGTCAATTCTTAATCGAGCCAAAGCCGAAAGAGCCGACCAAGCATCAGTATGACAG
Source organism: Pirellula sp. (assembly GCA_021300155.1). Lineage (GTDB taxonomy): Bacteria > Planctomycetota > Planctomycetia > Pirellulales > Pirellulaceae > JBKCUI01. The sequence continues at coordinate 5,826 of JAJTID010000163.1, read as the reverse complement.
CGACGCTGCAGCCTGCATCAACTTTTTGCGCGCCTACGATTTGCTGCCTTACTTCAAACTGAACTTGGAAACGAACCATGCGACTCTAGCAGGGCATACCATGATGCACGAGATGGATTACTCAGGCATGCAAGACGCCTTGGGATCGATCGATGCCAACACTGGGGATTTGCTTTTGGGTTGGGACACCGATCAATTCCCGACCGATTATTATCTCACCGCACAAACGATGCTGATGATTCTCAAGTACGGTGGGTTCAAGACGGGCGGTGTGAATTTCGATGCCAAGGTGAGACGCGAGAGCTTTGAGCCGATCGATTTGTTCCATGCCCACGTTGGTGGAATGGACGCATTCGCTCGCGGTCTTCGCATTGCCGCTGAGATCCGCAAGGAAGGACTCATCGATCAGTTCGTCAAGAATCGATACAGCAGTTGGGACTCTGGCATCGGTGCCGAGATTGAAAGCGGCAAAGCGAGCTTGGCCTCCCTCGAAAAGTTCATGCTTGAAAAAGGTGACGCGAGTCCCAACGAAAGCGGTCGACAAGAGATGCTCGAGAACATCTTCAATCTCTACATCTAGTGCATAGCCGATTGTACTATATGGTACGATAGTGACATGGAAGACAGCAAAAACTCACGACATGTCATTCGCAAGATTACACTCCGCGACGAGTCTGGAGACCAACTTCCCGTTGGTAATGGACCCGCGGATAGGCTTCGTATGATGTGGCAGATTGCTCAAGACTGCTGGTCCTTTGTACCAGGTTACGATGCTAAACGAGAATTTCAGAGAGATGTTGTTCGCATTGAACGACGCACGCGTTGACGACTGCTCAGTTAGAAGGCTGATAGCGAAAGTTGACAATTTCCTTCAATTCCGAGATTCTTCTGCGCGCGTTTTGCATGCGTCCTTAAGTTTGGTCAACAGTTCTCGACGCTCTTCGCTGAGCGTTTCGTTGTCCAGTTGCGATTGAACCGTTTGATGTATCGACTTCGCCATGGACTGAAAATGATCTGTCGACTGAAGCAGCTTCGTGAGGCCGATGATTTCCTGCGTGTCGAACTCTTGGAGCGAATAGTGAAAAGAGTGCCCCGAAGTCGATCGCTCGATCTTGTCGAAGTAACGTTGCCAGAACCAGTCCGCTGGATCGTATGAAATGATGGCTGCCGAAGTGCGCATCAAAGCTGGACGTGTTTCGCCATAACTCAATCGAGGAGGCGGATCCCAGTGTGGCGGGAAATGACGCTCCGAGTTCTCACGAGTCAGTTTGCATAGTTCCTCCATCGATCCTGAGAAAAGCATTCGCTCCGCTTTCCAACGAAGTCCTTGTTCGGTTTGAGTCCAAGGCAAAATGGGAGCCCAGATGACCAAGCTGGCTAACCCTACCATCCATACCATGCGAGAGACTGGAACACTGCGATCTCCATCGCCAGGCAATTGCCACTTCCAGGGACTCTTGATGGAACAGGTAATCAAGTAGCCAATGCCCCAGATGGGACTGGTCAGAATGCCCGCAGCCATCAACAGCATCTTCATGCCCAGGATCAAATCCTCGCTTTCGGTAAGCCGGATACCACCCATGATCAAAAACACGGGACTTGGTATGAGCCATAAAGCCGCGTAGCCCATGGCAAGGCAGAACACCATGACAGGCATCGTAGCCGACAAGATGCTCGCACCGTAAAGAACTGTAACGCACCGAATCATCAATGTCACACGCCAAACGGAGACGATACCCAGCAACGTCAAATTGGACCGCGTCGCCCACCCTGGATCCATGAATCTCTCGAACGGAATCGCATACAGCCATGCCAGCGGAGCCATCATCCAATAAACGTTCAACAAGGCACCAAACATAACGATGGTTCTTACATCTCGGACTTGTCGGAACCACGCAACGATGCCAAGCAGCAACATCAGAGCCATACAGCCAACGATGGAGGCCGCCAATGGCAGCACCAGATGCCAAGGCTCAGCCACCAAATACTCTCCGTCATATTCTCGCGCGAATCCTGCTGACAAAACAAAGACGAGACCCAGCCAACGTGCAGATTGACTGCTCGCGATTTGCAAAATTGCTTCGCGACGAAACAGCATGAATCCCACGATCGTTTTGACGGTGATCATCTCAAACCCTTTCTCAACATGGGATGTCGTCTCCAAACGTGAAGACGACGACGTTTTCGCTTCCGATTCTCAGTCGGTCCAAAAGTGTCGGAAAGAACACGCCTCAAGCCGCTTTCCAACGCATCCACACTGAGGATGTCCGGTTGGTAGACTATGTCGAACAGATTGTAATGCGACCAGGAGCGGTCGAGGATGCGTTGTTGTTTCTGCAACCGTCGATAAAGGGCTGTACCAGGAAAGGGAGTTTGAACGGTTATCTGAACTTCTGCGAGATTGCTTTCCGCAATAAACGTACTCAAGCGATCGATCGATTCGTCTGTTTCTCCGTCCGCCCCCACGATGAAGCAACCGTTGACCACAATCCCGTGGTCTTGAATGACATCGACTGCGTGCATAATCCGTTTCCACTGTGTGTCTTTCTTGCCCATCCCGGAGTACTGAAAGGCCAGCGACTCGATACCGACCAACACTTGTACACATCCTGACTTTGCAAGAGCTTTGACGACGGCTGCATTTTCACCAATTCGCCAATCACTTTCCGTGAAGTACCGGATCGAATGTTGTTCGATCATTTGCAACAAGTCGCTCCAATCCTCGCGACCTGCCAGCGTATTGTCGTCCGCTAGTTCAATCCATGGCGTGGCGTCGATCGTACGCAGCGTCGTCAATTCGCGATCGATACGATCGACAGGCTTGAAGCGCGCGGGCCCAAGCAACCTACTCGCGCCGCAGAACTCGCATGCCCAAGGGCAACCACGTTGCGTTTGAATTGTCCAGCGAGGGACGCCTCGTGTTGGCAAGAGATTGAATCGAGGTAACGGACTCGCCGCTAGATCAAACGAACGGGTTGCTTTGTAATAGGGTTTGAGGGATTTCGAAAGCGCATCCGTTAGTATCTCCAACCATACCGACTCGCCGTCACCGACGCAGACAGCATCTGCGTGGTGTAACGCTTCTTCAGGAAGGACAGTCGCATGAAGACCGCCGAGCACCGTCGCAATTCCAGCCGTCCGAAGTTCATCGCAAAATCGATATGCTTCGTCGATCGAGGCCGTGAGTGCGCTGACGGCCACGAGATCTGGCTTTGTTTTCAAAACATCATCCGTCAACGAAGAGGTTGATGCCGAGGGATGGTAGCTACAGCTCCACTCTTCGTTGAGCATTCCGGCCAAGGTTAGGAGTCCGAGCGCCGGAAGTTCGCGAAGTGCCTCCCCTCGATCCCTTAGCCCTGGCAATGACATCCCGAACGCAAGCATCTCTGCCGTGCCAACGCGGAGTCCGGTAAAAGGTACAAAGGCTACATGGGGCACGTTCAGTTCCTCTTACGAAGCTGATATCCCACTTCGGGTTTGGCGTTAGGCGGTTCGTCGATTGCGAGTGGATCTTCGCTGGGGTGAACAACGTTATCTAGTTCCATGTCGTTATTGTAGCGAGCAATTTGGTTGTCTGCCGGTGATCTTCTTTGCCTTTAACCTACACTAGAAAAACCCATTCGTTCGCGTTACGTTATTTGCCTAGAAAATCAAATGGCAATCCTCTCTTTTCTTGTTGAGTCTGGTTCTCATGATCCGCACAGAGCTTCGCTTTCAAACACTCGATGAAATCAAGTCCGATATCGAGACTTTACAGCGAACCGGCTACTCCGCGCATGGGAAATGGGATCTTTCGCAAATCTGCGAACATCTTGCCGACTGGATGACCTATCCGTTGGATGGTTTTCCACCGATGCCATGGTTTGTGCGAGCTATGATAGGAGTCATGCGAACGCTTCGAGGCAAAGCCCTTTATCGCCAGTTTGTTGCTAGCCAACGAATGGCGAATAACGCGCCCACCGCACCGCAGTCGGTTCATTCACCCAACGCAGACGCATCGCCGTCTGTGCAACGACTTGTTCAAGCGATCGAGCGACTCAAGAGCCATCGTGGAGATATTCATCCTTCCCCATTGTTCGGTGCGTTGAGCAAAGACGAATTGGTTGCACTCCAAATGGCTCACTGCGCACATCATCTGCGTTTTTTAGCGCCGAACAATTAGCCTTTAAGATGGACAGGGGTGGTTTAGCCACCCTCCCACTGCTTCCCACTGGGAGGCTGCTGATCTAATAGATTTGCCGCATAGCAAATGGCCTATCACAACCCGAAGCGTAACAGCTTGTTGATATAATCCCAACCCGACGCGTAAGCGAGGGATTCTGTGGGATTGTACGTCCCTCGCTAACGCTCTAACGCTTCGGGTTGTAATTAAGCAGCCACACTGGGATGGTCGATCGCAGCGAGGTGAGGCGATTGGCGAACTAACGCTACACCCCGGCAGGGATCGACCAGTGACCTTCTTTGCGATATTGCCGTCCCAACAAGGCGGTCGCTTCTTGATCATCCACAACGATCTCTTTTGCAGAGTCGATCTTGAGAGTTCGACCGAGTCGTACTGCGGCATTCGCCAAGTGAATGAGCGCCACCGACTGATGGCCAATCTCAATGTCAGCAGTCGGTTTGCGCGATTCGAGTACAGCTTTGACGAAGTCCAATTGGTGGCTTGATTCGAGTTTCGGAACTTGCTTTGGCATAGGAACATCGACGAGTTTATTGTCATCGTTCCAAAGCATCTGCTTGCCTCGTTTGCTGACCATCAACATTCCCGACGTGCCATAGAACTCGATTCCTGTATCGCAGTTGTAGGGATAGTTTTTGGACCAGATCCTCATCTCAAAGAGGAGTTGCTTGCGATGTCGAACATGACCATTGCCGGGCCATTCAAAGCTACACATCGCTTGGTCAGGGAATTGCTGATCATCGTCAAAATAGTATTTGCCTCCCATTGCAGAAGCCGAGCTCGGTAGTCCCTCCACACCTAATCCCCAACGAGCGATATCGATCTCGTGTGCACCATCGTTGCCGATATCGCCTGTTCCGAAGTTATGCCACCAATGCCAATCGTAATGAAAGCGATTCTTTTGGAACGGCATGAATTCTGCGGGGCCGACCCATGTGTCATAGTCGACTTCAGAAGGCGGTTCACTCGGGGACGATGTACCAATATTCTTTCGTCGTTGAATGTTCCACGCTTTGGCGGTTAGCACATCACCAATGACTCCTTCCTTGAGGAGTTGCATCGCGTTTGCGATCATGGGATTCGAGCGGCTTTGAGTGCCGTGTTGTACCACGACTTTGTTTCGACGAGCCGCCTCGACCAACAGTTGGCCTTCGCGAAAATTGTGACTACATGGCTTTTCCACATAAACATGTTTTCCAGAATTGCATGCCATGATGGCGGCTGGTGCATGCCAATGGTCTGGAGTCGCGATCACGACCGCTTGGACTTTGGCATCGGACAAAATATCCCGAAGATCTGTGGTTGTGTTGGCTGCTTTTGCCTTGACGTTAAATTGCTCCAAACGTTTGCGGTCAGGATCGCAGATCCAAGAAATTTCGCAGATATCCCGAAATGTTTCCAATAGAGAAGAAGCCCTTCCTCCGCAACCGATGATAGCAATCTTTAACCGATCCGAAACGCTAGGAGGCAAGTTGGTTGGGGAACCTAACGCCGAATGAGAGCAAGTCGCAGCGAGGGAACCCAGGAAAACACGTCTTGTCGTCGTTCTTGTCGTCATTTGTTTCTGCTCGTTTTGGGGAGGAATCGTTAGAAGGCGTTCTATTGGGACTGAGTCTAGTTACAATTGTGGGCGTAACCATCACTGC
>JAJTID010000222.1 GCA_021300155.1 Pirellula sp. | reverse complement strand
GTATTGACCGAAAGCTTTCGGGGTTTGATGAAGTATTCTGCAATTATTTCGTCTATCCACAGCGTCCAGAGGATGCTGTTCTAAAAGCTCTGGTTCGAAAAACGAAGACTATTCGCGAGGAACTCGGTAGCCTGTCTCAAGTGCTTGAAAAGCGTCTTGCAGACACCATGAAAGGCGGCATTCGCAGGGCTGACGCGTTGCGTATGGCCAAAGAGATTGATGATTCAAGTCTCGATCCCGAAAAGCAAGCAACGACAGTAGAAGAACTCGAAGCAAATCGTGAACGCCAGGATGCACTTCGCGAGAATGTTACTTTGCTTGAACGTCGCGTGGCGGACGCACGCAAGTGGATCAGCCTCAACCAAGGTGACTTGCAAGATGCGCTGTCCTGTTCACTCGAGTTATTGGGTATGTCACCGCTCCAAAGCTCAGTTGGAAATCAAACGAAGGCTGTTGACGAGCCAGAGCGGTTTGAGTTTCCTAATCTCGACAGTCGTATCGGAGGCGACCCAAGCTGGGCAACGACGCTGGATACACTTCGGCCGTCACCAGAAAACGGTGTGAAGAATTGGAAGTGGCGGAAGGAAGCTCCTGTTAGACCAGTTATCTTTGACGCACCAAAAGGCATTGACGATAGCGTTGTTCAGTTGCACCTGCAGCATCGAGTCGTTCAACGCCTTCTCAGCCGTTTCACTGCACAAGGTTTCGTGCTCCACGATCTCTCGCGTGCTTGCCTTGCCCATTCCAAGGATGATATCCCGCGTGTGGTTTTGATTGGTCGGTTGTCTATTTATGGCACTGGCGCAGCCAGATTGCACGAAGAGATCCTCACTGTGACCGCACGTTGGCTCGAACCGAACAAACGCGGTGATGGTCTAAAGCCCTACGCACGTGAAGCGGAAGCGAAGACGATTGAGCTACTAAATACATCACTTCGTCCGGACAATCCTGGAAAGTTACCACAGGAGTTGCACGCCCAGTTGCTGCAAACGATCGGCGAAGACGTTGCCCAGTTGCTTGAACATTTGCAGGCTCGTGGTGATGCAGCCCGCAGGGATGCTGAAGCCGCCCTCGCAGCACGTGGTAAGGCAGAAGCAGACGAGATGAAACGCATTCTCGAAACCCAGCGCAAGCGGATTCTAGACGAACTCGGTAGGTCTGTAGATATACAGCTCAAGCTGTTCGAAACCGATGACGAAAAACGACAGCTCGAGTCGAATCGTCGCTATTGGCAGCGTTGGATCGACAATGTTGAAGGTGACTTGCAACGCGAGCCGGCCCGGATCATTGATTTCTACAAAACCAGTTCCTATCGCATCGAGCCGGTTGGCATTGCGTATCTGTTCCCTTCGAAAGGAGGTAACTAATCATGGCAATGGACCAGACCCTGAAAGATCATCAATCTTGGATAGGCTACCTTCAACCTGAGGGCCTCGTCGTTTCCGCAGCGGCCCTCGTCGATTCTCAGGCCAGCCTCGATTTGGGCCAAGCTGCCGGACGGCAGATTGAGTTCAAGCAGTTCGTTGAATGGATACCCAATCCCGTTGTTGCTGATCAAGAGCGTGAACCTCAGGTCTACGCGATCAGCAGTTTGCAACGGCTCATGTCGGAATTCTTGAACTGGCCCAGCGAGCGCATTCAAGGTCTGGAGCCGTACAATCCCGTTCCTGAAGAGCTGAAGATCCCGCTACGAGACTTTGGTGAGACTCTTGAGCCAACATATGCGTTCCTCAGGCATGTGACCAATGACGATGAGCCTTCGACGACAGAGCCAAGTCAAGAGACAACTAAGCCGTGGATGCTGCTGGTCCAAGAGTTACCCGTTGGAACACGACTCGATATACCGGTCGAATCAAAGCTCTCAGGCTGGTCCGCTTCGCCAACGCGTCGATTCGAAAGGTTGTTGCGAGAGACCGAAGTACCGATTGGCCTGCTTACGAACTCGACGCACATCCAATTGATCTATGCGCCTCGCGGAGAGAACTCGGGAACGATGACCTTTCCCGTGGCGGCCATGACCGAGATATCGGGACGGCCGATCTTAGCAGCATTTCACATGCTGCTGTCACGCTACCGCTTGTTGGCAGCACCAACCAAAAATCGATTGCCAGGGATGCTGCAACGCAGCCGTGACTATCAAGTCCGAGTTTCCAACGCACTGGCCAAACAAGTTCTCGAGGCGTTGTATGAACTGCTGAGAGGCTTTCAATCCGCTGATGACATGGCGGCGAAGAAGCTGCTCGAAGAAGTTCTGAAAGAGAACCCAGACCAAATCTACAATGGTCTCCTTTCAGTTCTGATGCGACTGGTTTTCTTGCTTTACGCCGAAGACCAAGGGCTGATGCCCGATAGTGACGTCTACACTGGACACTACTCCGTTCACGGTTTGTTTCAGCGACTCAGGAACGATGCGGAGCAGTTCCCAGACACCATGGAACATCGCTATGGTGCGTGGGCGCAACTGCTGGCACTCTTCCGTTTGGTCTATCAAGGCAGTCGACACAAATTGCTACAGATGCCGGCGCGAGAAGGACACCTTTTCGATCCATCGCGTTATCCGTTTCTTGAAGGGCGCTCAAGCGATGCGCAGTACGATCCGGCAAAGCCGCTACGGCTGCCTTTGGTTCCCGATGGCACGGTCTTTCGCGTCCTTGAAAAACTTCTCGTTCTCGAGGGCGAGCGTTTAAGCTATCGAACGTTGGATGTCGAACAAATCGGCAGCGTCTACGAGACCATGATCGGCTTCCATCTCCAGCGAGCAGCAGGCGTCTCCATTGCATTGAAGCCAGGTAAGTCTCATGGTGCTCCAGTCCCTGTGAACTTGGAGGAACTGCTGCAGATTTCTGGCGACAAGCGCAAGGCCGCAATCAAAGAACAGACGGACTATGAACTAACAGCCAAGGCGGCTACTGCCGTTAAGTCGGCAGAGTCCATCGATGACCTGCTGATTGGTCTGGAAAGTCGTATTGCTAGAGGTGCAACACCTCAGCCTGTTTCAGCAGGTACGATGCTACTGGTCCCTTCTGATGAACGACGTCGAAGTGGATCGCACTATACACCACGTTCTCTTACAGAGCCTATCGTTCGAACGACGCTCGAGCCCATCCTGCGACAACTGGGCGAGCAAGCTGGGGGCGGTGAGTCGAGTACAAATTCAGATGCGCCGGTGCCAACTCCAACGCCCAACGCAATTCTTGACCTCAAGATTTGTGATCCAGCGATGGGCAGCGGTGCATTTCTCGTAGAAGCTTGTCGGCAACTTGCCGAAGCCTTGGTCGACTCGTGGGCTGCCCATGGTTACAAGCCATACATTCCACCCGATGAGGACGAACTACTCCACGCTCGCCGATTAGTTGCCCAGCGCTGCTTGTACGGCGTCGACCGGAACCCGATGGCAGTAGACCTCGCTAAGCTCTCTTTATGGCTCGCAACACTTGCGAAAGATCATCCCTTTACGTTCGTGGATCATACGCTTCGCTGCGGTGATTCACTTGTTGGTCTAACCCGCAAGCAGATTGTCGGCTTCGATCTCAATCCATCGGCCCAGCTTGGCTTTGTGGAGAAAGAAGTCCGCGATCGCATGAACAGCGTTGCAAACCAACGCAAAATGATTCTGGATGCTGGTGACAACATGTTACCCGGTATGAAACTTGCCAAGCTGAAACTCGCAGACGAGGCACTTTCACTCGTTCGTTTAGCAGGTGATGCAGTTGTTGCTGCTTTCTTTGCAGCCGACAAATCCAAGCAGAGAAAGGAGATCCAAACAAAACACTTTGAATCACTCGAACAATGGATTCAGAAAAACGATTTCAATGCACGGAGCGAACTCACGATCGCAATTGAAAGCCTAAGTACTGCATCCCAAGACTCCCACTCCATTCTGCCTTTTCATTGGGAGATCGAGTTTCCTGAAGTCTTCGCTCGGGAGAACAGTGGCTTTGACTCGTTCGTTGGCAATCCACCTTTCGCTGGAAAAAATACACTCATCGAAGGCAACCACAAACTGTACCTAAGTTGGCTTCAGACTCTACACGTGGAATCGCATGGAAACTCCGATTTAGTTGCACACTTTTTCCGCAGAGTGCATGTGTTGTTACGCGAAGGCGGAACCTGTGGTCTGATTGCTACAAACACAATCGGACAAGGCGACACTCGAACAAGCGGCTTACAATGGATCTGCAAGAATGGAGGAGTAATCTATAGTGCTCAACGCCGTTTCAAATGGCCTGGATTGGCGGCTGTAATCGTCAGCGTTGTTTGGATCTCGAAGGGACGCAATCTTTCACCAAAGCAATTAGACGGCAACTCTGTATCCCAGATCACTGCCTTTCTTTTTCACGGTGGTAGGCACGAAAATCCAATGCCTCTTCGTGAGAACATTGGATGGTCTATTGCAGGCACATATGTTTTGGGACCTGGGTTTGTCTTCGAAGAGAATGCCGAAAATGGCAAAAGCAGTGACATTGTTGCGATGGAAGAGTTAATTGCATCCTCTTCCAAAAGCGCAGAAGTAATTTTCCCCTACCTTGGCGGCGAAGATGTGAACTCGCATCCCACGCAATTGCCAAGCCGATTTGTAATAAACTTTGGACGTAGAACGCTTGAAGAGTGTCAGGAATGGCCGGAGGTCTTAGCAATTCTTGAAAAGAAAGTTAAGGGACGAAGGGGACAACACTCAACTGCACCTTGGTGGCAACATGAACGACCAAGAGACGATATCTATTCACGAATACATGGACGTGCGAGAGTTCTCGTGCAAAGTAGAATAAGTGCAAATTTTTCATTCTGCTTTGTCCCAACTGGTAGTGTGTACGACATTGCACTCAATGTCTTCTTCTATGATGACTACGCCCACTTCAGTGTGCTTCAGTCTAGAGTCCATGAAGTGTGGGCCCGTTTCTTCGGTTCGTCGCTGGAAGATCGACTCAGATACACACCAACAGATTGCTTTGAAACATTTCCATTTCCAAATGTCTTTTCGATACATTCAGATGGTGGTCCAAGTGCAAATGAGCTGACTTCGATTTTGGTCGAGTTGGAAAGCATTGGGCGCAACTATAGCGATTTTCGTGCGAATTTGATGGCTGAAGAAAAGGAAGGTCTTACTAAGACATATAACCGATTTCACGACCCCAATGAAACGTCGCATCTCATAGTTAGGCTTAGGGAGCTGCATTCGGCTTTAGATTTTGTCACACTCCGCGCTTACGGATGGATTGATTTGGCGGAACAAGCATCATGCAATTATCTTTTAGATTTTGACGACGAGGAAGAAGACGACGGTTCATCATCTCGACGTAGGAAGCCTTGGCGTTACCGCTGGCCGGACGAGTTCCGCGATGAAGTTCTTGCTCGCTTACTTGAACTAAACGCTCAACGTGCCGCTGAAGAGCAACGCTCCGGTGCTGCTGCTGAAAAAGAGGCATCTAAGAATCGTTCTTCTATTAAGGCGACAAAGAAAAAGTCTGCACCCAAGTCAACTCCATTGTTAGACAGGGAGAGTGGATGATGGATTCTGTGAAGGTAACCCACTGCTGTGTCGCTGTTGCGGACCGTTTCTGGGATCACAAATGCATGGCATTTCGGTCATTCAAGGATGGGAGACGGAACGCTCGATGGATATCGAATCTCAACTCAGTCGGTCTATCGTTTCCACTTACAGCTCGAACATAGGTGTCTAAATGGCGAGTAATGGGCCAGATCATTGTCAGCAACAGGCGATTAATTGGGCAAAAAGCCATGTGCTGCGATTTGGTGACACAGATATCTTTCCTGTTCCGTTCGAATATGAGTGCCTAAATTCTCACTGGAATGTCGTGTTGCCTTGGCTCACATCAATTGACCTGTCGCAACATGAAGTTCGCACTGCCTTGCGACTGATGGTTCCCAAGCACACGGATGGATTTCGCTCTTCAACGCAACTAGATCCCATCGACTGCCTTCTTTTCACGGCTTCGGTATTTGAAGGAGCGAGCCAGATCGAGGGCTTTCGATCGCCGAAATCTAATAAGGTTGCATGCTCATATCGACTAAACATTGATGCGAACGGCGGGTTATTTCAGTCCGACAACGGGTGGAGTGATTTCCACGCTCAATCAAGGTCGCTAGCGTCCAAGGCGCGTATAAAGGCAGTAGTGGTTGCCGACATAGCAGATTTTTATAACCACGCGAGCCATCACCGAATCCAGAATCAACTCCAAGCGGCTGGGGTAGATGAATTACGGACTAAGTCCATTGAAAGGTTTCTAAGCAACTTAAATGCAAGGCATCACTCACGTGGAATTCCCGTTGGGCCGTCGGTAAGCATTCTTCTGGCAGAGCTTTGTCTGGCGGATGTCGATAGTTTTCTTGAACGCACCGGCTGTAAACATACCAGGTATGTTGATGACTTTCGCGTGTTTTGCAAATCGCAGCAGCATGGCACGAAGATTCTCCACGATCTCACTGAGTACCTTCATACTGCTCATCGATTGTCACTTCAGGGTGGAAAGACTCGGATCTTAGATTGCACACGCTTTCGTGAAGAGGAATTGCGAGACCCCGAGGAGATGGAGCAAACTGAGTTTCAGAGCGAAATCGAAGAGCTATTGGAGACGATTCGCAATGCCCGCTATGGGGAAGGATCCGATGAAAACAGCATCTCGGATTCAGAGAAAACAAAGGCCGTGCGAAATGCGCTCCGGAGCGTTTTCCAGGAGATAATTACGCAGTCACCTCTGCCTCTTGGGAGCGCTAGATATGTGCTTCGACGAGCGACGCAACTTAAAACCCGAGTCATCTTTCGCGATGTTATCGATAATCTGGAATCACTACTGCCCGTACTTCGAGACGTTGTTCTTTATCTCGTCAAAGCATGTGATAGCGGGCACGAATCCGAAGTAGGTGATAGGCTCAAGACTCTGACTCTTAAATCTGACTTCCAAGATGTGCCGTTTGTAAAGCTCTGGACAATCGAGGCAATATGTAAAAGGCCAGGCTTCTCTACTGGCAAAATTGCGATGGAGATTGCTGACAAAGCCGACGTCGCTTTACGAGATCGACTCTTAGCTTTAGTTGCTAGAAGGTACAACATCGTCGATTGGGTTCGCAGTCGGAAAGAGAACTGGCAAAACTCGTCGGCCTGGGGGCAGCGCGCAATCGTTTGGGCATCATCAATCTTGCCTCAGGACGAGCGAGGGCACTGGCTTAAACCGATTGCCAATTATCCGGATATCCTCATACAAACGGTCGCAAAGTCAGTTCCATGAATACAGAAGATTCAAACGATGTTAGGTCTCGTCTCGTAGAGACGCTCGAATTAGATCTCGTTGGCCCATCCAACGATCACACATTCGCTCGTGAACTTTTGCCTGAGACACCAACACGCTGGTATCTCACAGGCTTTCTAGTTCCGACTACAGCGCCGCTCGCTCAAAAGTTCGATGAGTCTTCAGTTGAGGAAATCGACTCGGGAGATTCGGGCGGAACGGACGACGACACGCAACCTGATAAACCGGCTGCGAAGCGTAACTATCGCGCGAGTTCGATGGGGTTGAGCGTTCTCGTACCCAAGCAGACGACGGAACTGAGCGCCACGATCGAATGGGGCGAGTACCTTTACGAAGGGCCGGGGGGAGAGACGGAAGGCTTAGCTGAGCCACTGTCGTCAGTTACCGTCAAAGAAGAAGACCTCAGTTCAAGCGAATCAACTGACAGTTCAGGTGAGAAAGATCGAAAGAGGCCATGTTGGCGGCGGTCTCCACTTACTCGCGCCGTAGCTATTCCTCTACCGAAGGCCGGGAGTCAACCAGCGAAGATTTCCGTTCCAAACAGTGGCGGGTTGATGCTGTTGGTCAATGTTCGAAACGCGGAGTCAGGCGGGCTTGCTCCGGGCACAAAAGCGGTATCGGTTTTTCTAGTGAATGGACGCGCGCCTGATGAGCTTCATTCCTACCGCTCGTTCATCTTTCAAGTCAAGGTTCAATTGAAGTGCGACTATTGCTTCGTTCCTAGGCCAGATCCCAGGAATTGGACGGAACAAGACGAGTGGGATCAACGGGTCAACGAACTGCATTACTCCGATTGCTATGAGTTCGCAGTAGGTCATGGTGTCTCGGTAAGGCCAATATCTGTTGACGGTGATTGTTGCTCCGTGGTTGAAACAACTTGGTTACCTCAAGCAGAAGTGAATCGAGTAGAGCCCCAGGATGAATCACAATTACCTGGTCTGGTTCTTGGAATGGAAGATTTGGCCTCGATGCCATCTGGCGAAGCACTCAAAGCCAGTCTCGACCCCATGGTTGCACATTACCAAACGTGGATCGCAGTGCAGTCCAAGAAGTACGCAAGCTTGCCGCCTGCGAGACTGGCGACAGGCAATGATATGCTTGCAGATGCGGAAGCTGCCGCTACTAGGATTCAAGCTGGCATCGATCTTCTAGCCTACGACGAAGTCGCACGCGACGCGTTTTGCACAGCCAATCGAGCCATGGCAAGAGCAGCTCGACAACGATTTTGGGTAATGGGAGGCAAAGTAAAACGGCCAGTCGATATGTCGGCTCCTAAATGGCGGCCATTTCAGCTCGCTTACATCTTGATGACGATTCGCGGCATCGTCGAACCAAAGCACCAAGAACGCGAAATCGTTGACTTACTATTCTTTCCGACCGGTGGTGGTAAGACCGAAGCCTATTTGGGTCTGGCTGCCTTCACGATCGTTCTGAGACGGCGTCGCAACCCCGGTGTTCGCTCTGCGGGTATGACCGTTCTGATGCGATATACATTGCGTCTGTTGACGCTAGATCAACTTGGTCGTGCCGCTGGTTTGGTATGCGCTCTGGAACTGGAACGCAAGCGTCCGGAAGGCAAGCGACTTGGTACGCTTCCGTTTCACATTGGCTTGTGGGTGGGGCAAGCGGCGACGCCTAATCGAATGGGCGGGCAGGGCCAAAAAGATCCTGAGTGTCGCACCGCCTACTGCAAGACGATGCGCTACAAGAAAAACAGTAAAGGAAATCCGTCACCGATCCCAATTGAGGAGTGCCCGTGGTGTGGCACGAAGTTCACGGGCGATTCATTTTGTTTGGAGCCAAACTTAAAACAACCACTGGATCTCTGGGTTCATTGCACCAACGACAAGTGTGAGTTTTGCGGTGACCAACCACTCCCTATCATCGGCGTTGACGAGCCGATCTATCGCCGGTTACCCTGCTTCGTCATCGCAACGGTTGATAAGTTTGCCGCTCTGCCATGGACTGGCGAAACAGGCATGCTATTCGGTAAGGCCGAGCGATACGATCAGTTTGGGTTCTATGGACCGTGCAGCAAAGAGGGACAGCCGATCCCAGATGGCGCATTACATCCGCCAGAACTGATCATTCAAGACGAACTACACTTGATTTCGGGACCTCTAGGCACAATTGCCGGCCTCTACGAGACGGCAATTGATTCGCTTGCTACGATCAGAGTTGGTGGTGACAGAATTCGTCCAAAAATCGTCGCAAGCACGGCGACGGTTCGACGCGCTGACACTCAGATCAATGCGTTGTTTGGTAGATCGTCAGTCCGAGTGTTTCCACCCCCAGGTCCAGACCGACGAGATTCGTTCTTCGCTCAAACTGTTGATTCGACCACAAGCCCAGCTCGGCTCTATGTGGGTATCGCTGCGCAAGGCACCAGCTTGAAGCGAGTGTTGCTTCGTACTTCACTAGCCATTCTCAGCGCCGCGTATAACGCCTGGGCAAAGGCTGGTGGCAAAGCAGTTCAACCCAATCCGGCTGATCCGTACATGACCCTGCTCGGATACTTCAATTCGCTGAGGGAGTTGGGTGGAAGCCGGCGAATCGTTGAGGACGAAGTGCGAACTCAACTTTCGGAATACGGAAAACGCCGAAGGCTTGATCCTGTCGATTCTTTGTTCTGTGACCGATACATCGACTTCGAAGTTCTCGAGCTTACATCTCGGGTTAGCACGAGTGCCGTTGCCGACGCGAAGCGACGATTGGCAATCCCAGCAGGTGCAGATGATGATGTCGATGTTGCATTGGCAACGAATATGATCTCTGTCGGATTGGATATCGTTAGGCTTGGATTGATGGTTGTCCTTGGACAACCCAAGACAAGCTCCGAGTACATTCAAGCCACCAGCCGCGTTGGTCGTGATGTGAAGAGGCCAGGTTTAGTACTCACTCTTTTGAATGTACATAAGCCACGTGATCGATCGCATTATGAACGCTTCGGTGTTTATCACACGTCCTTTTATCGCAGCGTAGAGGCGACAAGCGTGACGCCCTTTTCGCCGCGGGCGTTGGATCGCGCGTTGGCTGCCGCACTGGTGGCCCTCTGTCGGCAAGGTCGACCTGACATGACGCCAGCGAAGGGCGCGGCGCACATTCGAAACATCCGCTCGGAACTTGACAAGTTCGCGTTGGAATTCGGCGAACGCGCAAGCGAACATAACAAGGACTTGAGCGCCTCAGAGAAAGCTCAGCTACTTCAGCACGTCAAGGACATATGCGAGCGCCTGCTCGACGATTGGCTGAAGATTGCTCAGAAGGCTCACCAGGAAGGTTCGGCGATACAGTATCAGATCGAGGAGTCATCGCCACCTCGACGGTTGCTTTATGAATTCCTGCATCCTGAAATCCCCAATCTGCACGACTACCAACAGAAGTTTCGTGCGAATCGGTCTATGCGAGATGTGGAACCAAGTGTTGAGGTGTTCGTGAAGAATTTGAATGATTGGGAGGATAAGTGATGAGTAAGCCACAAATCAGAAGCAGCCAGATCTTGACCGGCTATGGGCCGGGATCGATGGTTGATCTTCCCGACGATTCCGTCATTGTTGCAGGACTGGATACATGGCGTTACAGCCGCAAGCATCCGTTACCAATCGTTGAAGAACCTAGACTCGTGCGGAAGCTCGAGCAGATCCCCACGATCGGTGCTGGCATCGTCCTTCGAAAACCACCGCCGGCCATTGAAGAAGACGGTTTTACGCCTGACGTAGGCGCTTACCGCTTTCCGGAATGGGTTGTCTCGCAAAGAACTCAACGATCGCCTCAGGGCTTCGTATATCGCCGGCTCGTTCACCGTCGAGACCTCACCAAAGGAAAACTGAAAGAGGAAGACGGTAAGTCGTACTCGGTCGTTCCCATCCGTTTCGTTCGAGCTTGCCCGCGCGGCCACGTCGGCGATATTGACTGGAATGCCTTTGTTCACGGTCATGATTCGAGTTGTGTTGGACGCGAACTCTTTGTTGAAGACCGTGGAACTACGGGTGATCTTGATTCGGTTTGGATTCGATGTGCATGCGGACAGGCTCGAGCGATGAGTCAAGCGGCTCGTCTTGCTCTAGGTGCGCTAGGAAATTGCGAAGGACGTCGTCCATGGCTAGGCCCGGGTAATCGTGAGCCTTGTGGACTGCCAAACCGCCTGTTGATCCGCAATGCGAGTAATGCCTACTTCTCGCAGACGATGTCCGTCATTTCCATACCAAGTTCTGGCGCTGAGATCGATGAGGTCGTTCAAGGACTTTGGGAATCGTATTTTACAACGGTTCAGTCTGATGCCGAACTCGAGTTCGTCTTGAAGATGGGGCCAGTCAAGCAGCAATTGGCTGCTTATTCAGCTGACGAGATCAAAGACAGCGTTAAGAGGATTCGTGATTCATCAGACGATTTAAGACCGGTCAAGGAAGTCGAATTCGAAGCTTTTTCGAAGTCGAAAATTGAACAGTCCAATGACCGCCCCGGCGGAGACTTTTTTGCTCGCGAGTTGCCGCGCGCAAAATGGGATGCGCCATGGATGAAACACGTCGACCGCATCGTCCTTGTTCACCGATTGCGAGAGGTGGTGGCACAGGTAGGCTTCACGCGTTTCGAATCCGTGGGGACGGACGTGGACGGCGAATTGGAGGTGGGCGTAACACCGGCTCCGCTATCGATGGAAATCAATTGGCTGCCCGCTGTGGAAAATCGTGGTGAGGGCGTCTTTTTGCAATTCAACGCCGACGCGATCAACGAATGGTTAGTTCTGGACGCGGTGAAAGCACGTGATGCCGAACTCCAACAGGGATTCAAGTTCTGGCTCGATGAACATGAAAAGAGCCACCGAAATTACTTCGGAATCCCTTACTACATGTTGCATTCGTTCTCGCACATGCTGTTGACGGCAATTTCAATGGAGTGTGGGTATCCCCCTTCGTCGCTGAAGGAACGCATCTATTCGCGTGCATCGGATGGCCAATATGGGATTCTGATCTACACGGGTTCACCAGACGCAGAAGGCACGTTGGGTGGCTTGGTGGAGGCAGGGCGTCGAATAGCAACTCATTTCCGAAATGCACTCGAATTCGGCCGGCTTTGTTCCAACGATCCTGTTTGTGCTTTCCACCGTCCATCTGAGCACGATCATCAACCACTTCACGGGAGTGCTTGTCACGGATGCTTACTTATCGCCGAGACATCTTGTGAACAACGAAATGACTTTCTCGATCGAAGTCTTGTTGTTCCCACAGTTGAGATGATGGGAGCGGAATTCTTCAGAGATGAGTGACGATCTGCGATTTTTGGCGGACCAGTCGTTGGTTCAGTTGAAAGATCTGCTCGGACTTCTCCGTTCGGCAAGCTCCCTTGTCTTCAATGTCCATACGTTGCAGCAATTGTTTGGTGGCACTGAAGGATCAGTCGTTGCGGAAGCGCTCAAGGGATTGGGGGCTCAAGGATGGACGGCTCGACAACTTGCAGCTGCGGTCGACGCAGTAATAACTAATCGAGAGCTACAGAATCGATTCTCAAACGACCTTGTTCTGTCAGGGCCAGAAGTGCCAGGCATTCCGACTCGCAGTACACACGCAGTGCTTCATGCGCTGATCTCTGAGGCGAAAAGCGAGGTTGTACTGGTTGGTTATGTGATTCACAACGCAACGTCCTTGCTCTTGCCCCTCGCTTCAAAGATGCAAGCTGATCCGGCGTTCGATGTTTGGTGCTGCCTTGATATTAAACGTGGCAAGAACGACACATCCGAAGGCCATTCACTAGTTCAGCGATTTAAGAACGAATTTGAAAATGAACTCTGGCCTTGGAATCCAAAGCCTCGAGTTTACTACGATCCTCGCTCCCTGGCAGACTGGGGAACGACTCGATCCAGTCTGCACGCAAAATGCGTGATCGTTGATCGGAAAGTTGCATTTGTAACATCGGCGAACTTCACGGACGCGGCACAGCATCGAAACATTGAGGCAGGCGTTTTATCGCGAGATCCAAAGTTAGCGTTGAAGCTTCACTCCTATTTTGACGGCCTTCGGAATGAGGGAATTCTTCAGTTGTTGCCGCGTTAGGTTCATGCCAACAGTGTCGATATTTACTCGATGCTTTCCAGTTGTACGCGGATTGATTACTCCGAGCACGAGCATTGCACCATAATCTCTGGCATCGATCTCTAAGGCGTGCGAAATGTATTCGTGGGTCTACTGTTTCCAGTTACCACCATCGACAATGAGCAAAACGGTAACAAAGATACATCTTAGAGCCACGGAACGGAAAAACAATTCTAGCGAAAACCGATCAAAGGTACCTTCAATCCCAAGTTGTTTGATGATACCTAGAGCTCGCCATACGTTTCTTCGTACAATTCATGCAGCGACTTTCCCTGATACGCCCAATGCGGACTTGGCTGGACGCTGTAGTCGAGCTGTAAGACCTGGCGAGTGGCCGCCGTCAGTGACATCTCTGTGTCGCCGAGTTTCACTTTCGTTGGACCGACGACCGTGACTGTCGCTGTCGCGGATAGGCAGTCAAGAACAGCTCCATTGGGAATCCCCATCTCGTGAAAGTCTAGATTGGGACGGCGTTGACGCATCCCCTCAGCGGCAGCCATTGATTGCTCATCGATACCGGTCGTCTGTGCTGCGACTTCCGCCGTTGCATCTTCGACATGCAGAAGTTTCAGAATCGCGATCGCCTGCTCAGGTTCAATTCGAAAGAACTCGCGGCGTGGGTTGATCCGCTGGGGGCCAAAAGCTATGTGCAAAGCAGATTCAACTTCATCGGAATTCGGAACACGGCAGGCGTACTTGAGTTCAAAAGGCACAGGTACTCCGGTGGTGTAAAGCTGGGCCAGCCTTGTCCCCACTTCTTCTTGCGAGGTCCGTCCAATTTTCACAAGTCCGGGCATCGCGGGGTTCACAAGCACGTAAACAATGGAGAAGTCAGGCATCGCAGGATGTAGCTCAAAATTGGGTTTTGCTCAGAAACTAACGATTTTCTTCGCTTAAAAGGTATCAGCATCGGCTGCTCTTGAACACTTCCAAGCGTCACGAAAATAGCACCACAATTTTTCCATTTTCCTTCTTGGTGTGACCATAGGTGTCACTGCCCCTCTTGAGAATGCTAGCAATCTACGACTTTTCTGTTTGTATCGATTGCAGGGGTAACCATGAATCACAGCTTCAACTCGCACCGGATCCGGTGCATCTCGATCATCGGGGGATTCCTCGATGGAACCAAGTTCGAATTGGCCGACGGCCTCAATTGCTTTATCGGAGCACGCGGTGCCGGCAAAACGACGATGCTCGAGTTCGTCCGCTACGCACTCGACGCTCTGCCCAGCCGCGAAGAACAACCGATCGAACGCCGACGGATCGAATCCCTGGTGGAAAAGAACCTCGCCGGGGGACGCGTCGAAGTCACCATCGAAACCAAAGACGGTCTGCAGTACATCGTCAGCCGCTCCTCGGGCGACGAACCGATTGTGCTCAATGTCGATCGACAGCCAACGGACATCTCGTTCAAAACCGGCATGGTCTTTGGCGCAGACATTTACTCCCAAAACGAAGTTGAAACGATCGCAGACTGCAAAGCGTCCCAGCTGGCGCTCTTGGACAAATTCCAGGCCGATGCGATCGCCGACATCGAATCGCGGATCGAGCATATCACGAGCCAACTAGCGGCCAATGCGAACCAAATCGTCCCACTACAGCAACGGATCGCTGCCCTGACGGACGAATTGGCGACGCTCGCAAGTGTCGAAGAGAAACTCGCTCGCTTCGGTGCCGCAGGTGGCCAAGACGCTGCGACGATCAACAAAGCTCACAACTTGAAAGCTCTCCGGGACCGTGAACACCGAATCGCTCGCTCGGGATACCAAGCACTCGTGACCTACAACGAAGAACTGACCGCTTTCAAAGGTCGCTTGGTCCAAAGCGCTGCAACGCTTCTTGATCGCGAAGTCGCCAGCGGTCCCAATGGCAAAATGGTTCAGGAACTCCTCAATGTCGTGACCCAATGCGGAGTCGCGATCGACCAGCTGCTCCAAGATGCCAAATGCAAGATCGCCGAATCGATCAACCAAGTCACTGCCATGGGGACTCGTTTGACGACCACCCATCGCCAGCAAGAGATGGATTTCCAGGCACTGATCGAAAAGCATCAAGAGGCGCAGGGCCAAGCAGCCGAACGAGCTAAACTTGAACGCTTGCGTAATGACCTTTTGGCGAAGCAGCGTCAAAAGCAACAGAACATCGAGCAGCTTTGGAACTTGGAAACCCAGCGTCAAAACCTGGTCCGGCAACTGTCGGAGCAGCGTGACGAGCGTTTTGCCGTTCGCGAAGCGATCATCAAGAACATCAACGCAAATCTTGCTCCCGCGATCCGTGTAAGCATCTCGCAGAACGGGAATCCGGAGCGATACCAGCGGATCCTCGAAGATGGACTCAAAAGCGCGCGGGTCAAACACGTTATCGTGGCCCAAAAGATCGTCGATGCTTTTGTCCCTTGG
>JAJTID010000116.1 GCA_021300155.1 Pirellula sp. | reverse complement strand
TTCATTAGTTGTTCCATGGGTTTGGGGTTGGAATGTTGTGACGTTTCTGCGTCGTAAGTGCAGAACAAGATCACGGGTTAAGGTCGCCAGATTTTATTCAAAGGGCCTCCACCCCAAACCCAGGACTTACATGGATTCTTTATGCCACTAACCCCAACTCAATCACAATGCTTGGATTTTTGAAACGACTGTTTGGAGCTCGCCAACAAACTTCTTTCGGCTACGCGCCAGCAATCGGCGGCGGTCGAACCGTTCGTCAATTCGCCATTGGAGATTACAATGCCAAACTGATGACGAACATCAAGTCTATCGGTTCCGTCGAATACACGCATATCCTCGCCGTTTATGGTACCGATGGTAATCCTGTATTCTTTACAGCCGCAGAGGTCAACTCAATGGCTGATCATTTCGGCGGTGGATCGCATTATCTTGGTGTATTCAACGGTGCTGGGCACTCGTCAATTGAAGACAACGACAAATGGGCCAATCTGGAAATTTTTGCCGAAGAATCAATCAAAATCGTCAAGGATCACTTTGGGGTCTCCGAGTGATCGCTGATTTAGTAATATGCATTCTGTGAATGCTCGTTCACAATAGTGGGTAAACTGCAAGGCATAACATGTAAAGGTTTAGATTCTGCGTCGTTGTTCTAGGGACGGATGCGGGCTGGACTGCGGATGATTCGCTCGCTTCCCCCTAGTAACGGAGTTGACGAACTGGCGGTAACAGACCAAGATGCAGAGGTAACACCACTCAACCGGGAGAGATCATAGGTTTTGCCGGCCGATCATCCGGCCAAAATTTGAGAACAATGTTCAGCATTGGTTAGTTTGTATGTACTCACCTACACAAATTGCTTCGTTCATGAGCATCCTATTTTTGTGGGCTTGTATCGTCACACAGGATGCAGGAACGAGCGAATTGCTTGCGAGGTTGAAGTCCGGGAGCGCAAAAGAAATTGCTTCAACAATATCGTCTCTGCCTGATAGTACTCTAGAACAGCCGGAGATCGCTCGACAACTCACTCTACTCTTAAACGACGAACGTACTGTAGTTGAACACCTCATGGGTCGTGAAACGGTAGGCGAGCGAGCCTGGTATAAATTACTTGACCTACCCTCAACGGCATCTGTGCCTGTTTTGCAGGAAGTGCCGGCGCTCGAAACAGACCGAGCCCGAGGACAAGCTTTCGAGGCAATATCTCGAATTGGCAAACCTAATCCTCGTGCATACGAATTGATTTTGCCATACTGTAGCGGCGAAGATGTCTATGTGCGTGCGCAATCGATTGCGGCGTTAAGGGCCGTGGCAGATGCAAGCGATGAGTCAGTAAACCAATTTGGAAAACTTCTGCTGGACTCAGATCCCTTGGTGAAATGGACCGTGCTCGACGCCTTGGATGAACGGCATGAACGCATTGCCTCTGTGATCCCAGAGATCATCAAATTGCTCGACAATGATGCAAACGTCTACATCGCCATTTCAGATCACGCAGCTCAGCCGGAAAAGCTAAGGTGCCGTGTTGCTCGTCTTCTGGCAAAGATTGGGCCGAAGGCTTCGAATGCACTTCCGAAACTCAAGAAGCTCACCGGCCCAGAATACAACAAAAATGTTCGAATCTGGTCTGCGACGGCAATTTGTACGATCTCACAATCTCCTACAAAAGAAGCTCTTGGTCTATTGGGACAATTGTTGCTCGACGACATGGAAAGCGAATGGGAACAAAACGATGCTCCGCTTGCGATTGCTCAACTTGGTCCTATCGCGCGCGCACTACTTGGTCCACTTGAACGTGCAAAGAAACACAAGTCCGCTCAAATTCGTTGGAGATTGGTAGATGCATTCTTTGCAATCGATCCGGATTCGGCGGTGTCACGTTGCCTTCCATTGATGGAAGACGAAGACGAATTGGTGGCTGAAGTAGCGATTGAGGCCTTTAGTGAACGCGGCATCTCGGAGTCGCGTGTAATTGCAGCCTACATTCGCGCGCTCGGAAACAGTGACGGCAGCTTTGATCAACCCGCGAGTTCCGCAGTTAATGCCCTTGGGAAACTTGGTCCTGCTGCGAGGGAAGCGGTACCCGCACTCCAGTCACTTGCACGAAATCCAAATATCTCGAATGTTCTAAAGGACTCCATAGCTGACGCATTGCGACGCATTCGCTAACCACACCAAGAACCGACGAGACGTATAAGGTTAAACATTCTGAATCGTTGCTCTAGTGACGGTTGCAGGCTTGCCTGCGGGTCATTGCCCGATCTATGGTGAGGGGCTTAAGAGGTTAGCAAGTATCTAAACCCATGTTCAAGAAGCCCTGGAGTTGACTTTGGGACCACGATTCAGCTAGCAACCAGTCATTTCAAACCATCATGTTGCAACCGTCACGCCGCATCGGTTAGACTGTTTTCGATGATGCGGATAGCGTAGAATCCGCGTAAGCCCGACAGTGGGTGGAAGCAACGGCAAACCGTCATAGCCTAACGCACAATCTATCCCTCCGTTCCGCTTCACTCCAGTTGGGATAGATTGTTATTCGTTCGTACAATCTTCATGACTACAACTTGCGCAACATGCGGAGTCGAGATCCAAGCCTCAACAGCGGAGGCGACAGGCGGTGTCTGTGTTCCCTGCCGCAAAAAACGATCACCAGACTCGGACGCAATCGCTTCGATCCGAAAGAAATTTTACGCGGCCTGGACTCCCTATAAACCCAATCCAGAGACGCTCGTCATCGCGATGTTTCATCCTGGATTCAGTGCAGACCTGACGCACTGGCAAACACATTTGACACTCGATGGAGTGTTGACACAACAGATTCAATGGAACAACTTCGATCGCCCGGAACAGAAAAAGGGAATCGAGATCCGTTCGAGAACCATACCATCGGAGAGTCTTGATTTGATTCGTCAATCGGTTGATCTGATCGACATTGAATCCGTGAAGCGCCTTCGTGATCAAGCGACCATCGACGATGCGGCAATGGTATCATTGGATATTCCATGCCGACAGTTTTCCGAGTGCTTGCCTCTATTCTCGTTCGGATACTATGTGAAAAAGGGGCTTATTCCAGATGATGCCTTGCTCGGCTACAACACGATCCGGCGGGTATGGGATGCAATCGACACGCTTGCGCCCTACTCGCTCCGGGAACACTGGAAATAGTCCGAACAAAACGATCGGGATAGGGGTCCGGTTGCCCGGACGACCCTCCCACACCACCTAGCTAGCATGCGGATCCGCACTAGGCGGTTCGTCTCTTGGAAGCAAGCTCTTTCCATGCCTTCGATAAACTGAATAACCCTATTTCCGTCAACCATTGCGTGGTCATGGCCATCGAGATAGCCAAGCTCTGCGACATAAGCCACGGGTCTTTGTGGCTGTTGCCATGACTTATCGCTTCTTCAAGCCGAACACCAAGTTGTTTCAGGTTCCGGATGCGGGACAAGTGGCCTCCTATCAAAAGGTACGAGCAAAAGCACGTTGTGGTATTAAAAGCATGGTGGGAAGAGCTCTGAAGTCGTATCTTACAATCCTTCATCTGAAGTTGGGAACGCCTCTTCGAGGGCTCTGGCCCAGCTGCCGAATTCGCGTTTGATGGCCAGGGCGTAGTCGCGGTTCTCGAGGCAGACCTCGCTGAAGGTGAACAACTGATCAGACTCCTTGCGGTTGCGGATCCAGAGCAGCATGCTCTCGCGATCAAGGTTCTTGGGCCGGCGATGTGTGACGTTGGCCATATTGATTCCTGCGGCCGTCAAGGACTCACGCCAGCTACCGAAGTGGCGGACTGCGGCGTCGTAGAGCGCGCGATCTCGGCTTCGGTTCACCTTGGCCCCTAGGTCGTAGCCAGTCGTACACAAACGACGGAGTTGTTGTTTGATACGCTCGGGCGTCAAGTCGCGATACCGCCCAACGTCGTGGGCGTTGACGCCTGCGTAACCAAGCGCCGTCTCCCACGATCCAAACTCGTTCACTGCGGCAACGTGAAGAAGCTCATCGATTGAACGTACGTTGTCCTCAAGCAAACTGTGGCCTGCCAACTCCAACTCGACAATCTTGCGAATGATGGTCTCTCGAATCATCGGGGTTTCCTCGTCTTTCGATCGGCCGGAACACGCGCTGCCTTAAGGGCTGCGGTCCACGATCCGAAGTGGCGCATTGCAGCAGCTGCTAAGTTGATGTTGACGAGCGCGGAACTACTTAGCGATTCACCCGAATGGAGTCGTTGTCGGATTTCCTGGGTGATTACTTTGCGTGACCACTGACGCCGGCTACATTGAAGCCCAACAGCTTCTACGGCCTTGCGCCATCCGCCAAAGTGACGTCTCGCACCAAGCATGAGGACGCGACTCGGTTTCTCAACGCCCTTTGACGCTTTCCTACCTGCCTGCCACTCTTGGATTCCACGCAGTACCTCCTCTTTGGTCCATCGATAAGATGGCTTTTTCACAGGGATGCGATCAATGAGTCCTGCCGCCTCGACCGCTTCGGCCCAACTACCAAACCGCTTTGCAGCCGCTTGGGCAAGCGCCTCGTCCCCGAAGCCTTCGATTGAGGAGGATCCTTGGGCAGAATACTGGGACTGAATAGCTTCGATCACACGCGCTTTGGTCCAGAGGATCCTCGGTGGCTTGATACCCGCCGCCTTCAATGCCTTTTCGATCGATCCGTAGCGACGTAGGGCAGCACCCTTCAGGTTATTGTCTTCCTTGCCAAGATTTCGGCATTGCGATGTGTATATTTGTCGCAAACGCTCGATGATTCGCGCATCAGTCCATCGCTCACGCTTCTTTGTTTCGATACCAGCAGCTAGCAAGGCGTCTTGCCAATTGCCGAAGTGATTTACCGCAGCAGAAAACAGCCCTTTGTCCTCGAGATGAGTTGTCGTGAGCAGAAGTGACGATGCACGCCTGTGATGAATCGCATCGATAATCGCCTGCTTGTTCCACTTGCGGCGCGTCTCATTTGCCAATCCTAGCGACTCGAGTGCCTTCCTCCAGCCACCAAAATACTTTTTGGCCGAACGACGAAGCTTCTCATCATTGTGGGATGCAAACGCGAGCGGAAGCTCTTTCTCGTAGAGCTCGACAATCTTAAGAAGCACATCATCTTTTGTGTAATACTCCGAAACCCGGGCTGGGAATCCTGACGCTCTTCGGGCCGCTCTCCAGGTTCCGAAGAATCGTTTGCTGGCCGAATACAGAGTTGGATCCTGTCGATGCGTCGCACCCAGGTTCTTTCCCTCAGATTGACGCTTCACAATAGCCTGGAGCGTTGACTCCTTGGTCCACGTCCTGTGGGGACGGGGCGGCGATCCACAGGGAAGCCCTGCTACCTCGAGTGCTTTCCTAAGACTACCGAAATGTTTCTTTGCAGCTGCGTCGATACGAGTATCGATTTTCGGCCCGTCCTTTCTTACCCGCTTCAACTCTGCGATGATCAAATCTTTGGTCCAAACCTTCTTTGGCATCGTTATCCCTCCGTGCTCGCGAGAATCTCTTCGAAGGTCCGCATCAAGTCCGGATGATGCGTTTGCAAATACGACTTGATCTCGGGGTTATTCAGCAGCGACCGGACGTAGATCACTAGCTTCAGCAGGTTCGTCGTGTACTGCCGGTAAAGACCCGTGTAAAAGTCCTGTTGCTGTTCTGCCTCTTGCAGTT
>JAJTID010000244.1 GCA_021300155.1 Pirellula sp. | reverse complement strand
GACTCGACCGTCATCTGCCAAGTGTCTTTTGCGATTTGACGGTGGCGGATGA
The DNA here is from genome assembly GCA_021300155.1 of Pirellula sp. Lineage (GTDB taxonomy): Bacteria > Planctomycetota > Planctomycetia > Pirellulales > Pirellulaceae > JBKCUI01. The sequence continues at coordinate 4,901 of JAJTID010000244.1, read as the reverse complement.
TCCTTGTGGAAACAAACTCAAATTTCGGGCATTCTGCAGTAACAGTCATTTCAAATTCTGTGGGTGAATTTTTCTCGTGTATGCATGTTGGACCCGTTCAAGGGATCCAAAGCCAGGATGCAGACGATGGAGCAAGCATCCGACGCGTTGCGACCTTGCGAAGATGATAGTCGCCGTTCAAGATTCCTGCGAGTGTCAACGAGCAAAAGCCCAATTGTCATCGCTTCGCTTGTTCAAGTGGGCCGCTAGCCGATAGCATAGGCGGCGTGAGGAAAAGCGATAACTCACTTCTTACTTTGTACGAACTAGTTCGTTGAGTCGTGATATTGAAATCTCCGTGAAGGCGAATTCATCAACAATCCGAGACGGGAGAGATGTTAGAATCTGGTCGGATTCAATGCTGAACAGATCCGTTACGAATCTCGAGAACGAAGCGAAATTCGATGCGTGATAGAAATTCCCGCCCCATGTCCCTACTATCCATTCATCGACACCCACGATTTCACAAACCCAAAAACTATGGCCGGTAAGCTGTCCTTGCGAACCTTTCCTTGCGGCGACGACCAATCTCCTCCATCCGCCATCCATCGTTTCAATTGGCAACGAAAAGTAACCAATCTCAGCGACTATTTCCACTGCTTTTTCGAGCATACACTAACTCCAAAAACATGTTCATTCGTTCCTTGATGGACATTTGCTGGAATTCTAGCATGACGGCATATCGAGTGCCTGCTCATTTTGACCTTTGCCGGCAGTGACACCTTGGAGCATCATCATTGGATGCAATAAAGTCGAGTCCCCGTTCGGATAAGGATCTTTCCATCGGACGCAACCGCACCATATACAATCGGATCGCGGGCATCTGTTGCAGAGTCTGCTCGTCGCGCGGCGAAGCTATCTGCCATGGCCTTCATTTCGTCCTTGTCCAAACTTCCGTCGCCGTTCTTGTCGATACGAGCGAGCATCGGCCTGAAATCTGCAGGGATCTCTTCGGCACTGAGAATACCATCTCCGTTCTTGTCTGCCGCTGCCAGCATACCCATCATGCCTCCGCCTGGGCCGCCTGCACCACCTCTCGATTCGCCTGGACCTCCACCGCGACGGTTGCTAGGTCTGCCAGATTCTCGTGTTGCTTCCGTATAGGTCTCTGGTTTGGGTGGATTGGCGGGATCCCATAGTTCATTCGTTGCAATTACTTCGTATTGGCTTCCGGACTTGAGCACTAACGTTTTTCCATCCTTGCCAAAGAAGTAGATGCGATCTTGTGAAACGATTGGCGTTCCCCAGCATTGGGTCCCAAGACGTTTCGAGTAGTGAGCCTTGCCGCTGTTGACATCCAAGCAATAGAGGATGCCAGCCTTGCTGATGTAGTAAGCGCAGTCACCGGAGACGACGGGACTGGCGTAATCGCTGGTGACTTTCTCGGCACGCCACAGAAATTCTGGCTTGCCTTCGACCATCTTCGACAAGTTGATGCAACAGTTCGATTGACTACCAGCGCTGCCCTCTTCTGCAAACTCAGGAAGACGTGCACCGACTAACAGCATAGAGCCATGTACAGTTGGAGATGGGACAGAGTTTCCGTCCAAACCGCCGACATCCCAAAGCTGTGCTCCCGTTGTCGCATCGTAAGCCATCACCGTGCCAGCCGAACTAACGATGACGGTCTGTTTTCCGGATGTATTCACGACGATCGGTGAAGACCATGAGGATGACGACGGGCGATCTGTCTTCCAAGTGGTTGCTCCTGTTTTGTTATCGATTGCGAGCAAATAGGACGGCCCTTTATGCTCGATGTTAAGAATCAAATGGTCTTTCGCTAACGCAGGAGACGCACCCAAACCATGACCATTTTCAAATTTGCCATAATCCGCGGTCAAATTGCGATGCCATCGTTTTTTGCCAGAATGATCGATCGCAACAACATCGCCGCTTTCAAAGAAGGAATAGACAGCATCGTTATCAACGATTGGAGTTGGCGCGGCGCGCGAGGCAGCGTAATTCGACGGCGCTTTGTTAGAGGATTCGAAAGAAAATTTCCATAGTTCCTCGCCACTCTTCAAATCGAGACACTGAATAACGCAGTTGTCTTTCATCGGCCCTTCGACTGCCGATAGATAGACTTTGTCCCCACGCACAACGGGTGTGGACTGACCGTACCCGATCAGTTCCCTTTGCCAAGCGATCCCTTGGGAAGTAGACCATGTGGTGGGTAAGATCGAATCGATTTGCGAAGCTCCGCCATTGCGGAAGGACGGCCAATCCGCCGTAGCTTCCGTGCCGCAACAGAAACCACTCATCGCGATCGCGAGGGAGAGTCGCCAAGAACTGCATTTGGACATCGTATGTACCTTTTCTCGATAAATTTGAACGTCAACAATTATTTGATTGGCGGAAGTTTCAGGCCGAGTGAAACATCAAAAATGGAAGCGTGATGATTTGCGGCGAGCGACCGGGAGCGACTACATCGATTTCAGAGTCAGGAATGGAAAAGTTGGCTGCTGAGTTTCGTCCTGCGTATTGGCTATTCGCAGAATTGTCGCAGATGGATCGCAGTACTAATCTAGTGCAAATGCATTTTTATTGCAACAGCCGGCTTGCCTGATTCGATCGGTGTGCCGATGCTTTATCAAGTGCAAGGACTGTTGCAATCGCTTAATTTTCTATGCGTTAACTCTTACGGCTATGAACGGCCAGATAGTGAACAAACGAGTCCTAAAGATCAATGTAGCCGCAATTTTCCAAGACTTCAACGAACGAAAATCCACAAAGACGCAATTGCATAATTGTTGCATGTGATGTATGTTTGCAAAAAAGAAAGGCGGTCAGCTTCACGCGCCGTTCAGTTTCGTTCAGCCTTGCACAAGGAATCGTTGGTGAATACCTCTAGAGCAGATTTGCTAACTCGCCTGATGATTTTTGGATTGCTCGCGGTCGCCACGAGTGTGACCGGTTGTCAGAGGGCTGATTTCGCGTCAGTTCAGGGTATTGTGACGCTGGATGGAAAACCCTTGGCTGATATCGAAGTTCATTTTTTACCTGTCCCAAACCAACGAACGAACCATCCATCGACATCTGTCTACACAGACGCCGACGGCAAGTATTCGATCGTTGCGACCAGTGGTTATGGTGTTCTGATCGGTACCCATCATGTTTGTTTGAATGATGCGATGGTCATGATGCCAACATCAAGTGCGGGGCAAGAGGATGGGTCTTTGGCATCAGAGGGTAAGGCAAGAACGGCCAAGCGAAAAAGCAGAGTACCTGCGATCTACAGCGATTCGTTGGGCACACCGTTCAGGAACATCGAAATCAAATCGCAAAGCGTTACACAAGACTTTGCGTTGGTATCAAACCTCAACAGCACGACCAACAATCCGTAAGCATTGTTCGGGAACCCTTTTTTGCACTGACACTTTCGTTTAGTTGCACTTTCGTTTAGTGGTCACTTTCGTTTCAGAAACACTTTAGAGCCTGAGGTCTAAACTATGAATAAATCGAACTTTCTGTTGAATAGTCGTCCAAAAATTTTGACGAGATCGTTGGGATTCACCCTGGTTGAATTGCTGGTGGTGATTGCCATCATTGGAATTTTGGTCGGACTGATTTTGCCGGCTGTGCAAGCCGCGCGCGACGCTGCGAGGCGTATGTCTTCGCAGAACAATCTTAAGCAACTGGCTCTGGCCTGTCATAACTTTCACGACGCCCGAAAACACTTCCCGGCAGCCGCGAACTTCCCGGCAGGACGCCCACTGGATACCTACAGTAGTTGGATCGTGCCCATCTTGCCGTACATCGAGCAAAGTAACCTTTTCAACAACTTCTACGCCGCCCCGAATTCCATCGCGCAATCTCATGGCATAAACAGTCCTGCTGCAACCGTGATCCCGACATTGATCGCGCCCAGTGATGCCTTGGGCACGACTCCTCACGAGAGTTTTGCACCCGGCGTGAATGCAAGTTTCCCGAACGGTCGCTATGTGGGCCTGACGAGCTATGGATGCAATGGCGGAACTTCAGCTCCGCTAACTTACGTGGACGATGGAATGTTCCACTACGATACCAAAATCCGAATAGCAGAAGTGATAGACGGGACTTCCAATACAATCATGCTAGGTGAACGATACGGATTCGATCGACATTGGGGAGCTTTGACCAGAAGGCCTGCGAACGACATGAGAGCATTTTCTGCGTGGTCAGGAGGTCCATTCTTTAGCTGGCGATCGACGCTCGCCTCCGTTGGTTTTCAATTGCCAGATTCAGTGGCTGTATCTCCTCCGCCGCTCGGGAGCGCTCAGTACTTTGACATGTATTACAGGCGACTTATGGCTTACGGAAGCGCTTCGCCGGGCGGCGCGAGTTTGGCGCTAACTGACGGTTCGGTCCGATTTGTTTCCTCGAGTATCAACCATCTAACTTTGCGAGAGTTTTGCACTCGCAAAAGTGGCAACGTGCTTCCCTCCGACGATCCATAATTGGCATTAGAACCAAGTGATCGACACTTTCACTTTTCTTCATTCCTAAAGCAAAGGCACTTGCCGATTCCTTTTTGGGTTCGGCTTGGGCCTAAGGCTCAACTAGTCTTCATTCCGCTCACCGTCACGATTGAAATCAAAAGAATGGTCAAGCTACTCGCGAGCATCTTTGTAATCTTAACTTTGCAGCCTTCGTTTATTGCTGGGCAGGAAGTTTCCTCTCGACCCAATAACATTGAAAACAAGTCGAATGCCTCCGTTCCAGTCAACTCAGAAAACAGCAAGGGGTGTGACCGGCTAATCAGGATGCATGTAGTGACGAGCTGTTAAATGCTGGCACAACATTTGGTAGCAGCATTTCTTCGAGACACGATTTTCTTGCTAATCGTTCAGGATGTGGATAATAAGGGTGTAGATGTCACGCCT
>JAJTID010000108.1 GCA_021300155.1 Pirellula sp. | reverse complement strand
GATCGCGGCCGATTTGACTTTCGTACTGCACTCAGCATCCTCAAGCACGAAGCGGACTATCGCGGTCGATCCGACAATCGGCAAGGCTTCTTCTTCTATCAATTCGAAACTCTTTGTCGCAATCGACTCAATTATGACATTGGGCTAAAGGCCATGAGCGAAGATCCGCTTTATTCTCCTGAGTGGAAAGAATGGATACTTGTCGTTCGACGCCAGTTAGGGTTCGTCGATGTTGCTGATTTGATTTACGGCCGTAGCGAAGAGTTTGTTAAATATCGAAAAAGGCACCTCGGAGAAGATGCCGAAGCCGAGTATCCGATCTTGTTCGGCGAACGGGAAGGAAAGATCGCCTTTGCGAACCGCCAAAAGGATCCCCTCTTTTTGTTCTCTGCCATGCAGCGCCATCTCGGCTACCCCGCCGTCCCGAGACGTGCCATCCAAGACCAAACGATCGAAATGATCCCTCAAATGCAACGTCGTTTGGAGAGACTCGAATTTCGAATCAAACTCTTCGAAGATGAACAGAGGCAAGGAATCGATATCACCAAGTTCTACGCGAACCGAAAGCCAAACCTGCCAGCCGATGAGCTAGACTAATGCTGCGTGCGAGCGTATCATGGGGCCCTAGTTTCCTCTCAGAAACATTCCTAAAAACTCTGTCCAAGCGAAGTAGAAACCGATGCGAAGAACGTTCCGAAACCTCCTGTTACTGACCGCAGTTGCTTGTGCGGCCCCAACGATCCAAGCTCAAGATGCACCAGCGTTAACGATCGGCTCGAAAGCTCCTGCGTTAAACATCGAACACTGGGTGAGCAACGGTCATGATAAATTCAAGCCGGTAACGAGCTTCGAAAAAGGGAATGTCTATGTAGTTGAATTCTGGGCTACCTGGTGTGGTCCATGCATCGCCAGTATGCCACACCTTGCCGAAACGCAAGAAAAGTATGCCAGCAAAAAAGTTCAATTGGTCAGCGTTAGCGATGAGGACTTAGAGACCGTTGAAAAGTTCTTGGCCAAACCAGTGAAGGGTAGCGAGGACAAAGAACAAACGTACGGCAAACTCACAAGCGCTTATTGCTTGACGACCGATCCAGACAAATCTGTCTACGAGACATACATGGATGCTGCTGGGCAAAACGGTATCCCGACCGCGTTCATTGTGGGCAAGACCGGAATTGTGGAATGGATCGGCCATCCAATGGAGATGGATGAACCTCTGGACAAAGTGGTCGATGACAAATGGGATCGCGATACATTCGCGGCCGAGTTCAAAAAGGCACAAGACCGCGATTTACTGATGGGCAAGATCAGTCAATTGGCTCGCGCTGGCAAGATAGACGAAGCGATGGAACAAATCGCAAAGGCCAAGGAAGAGTATGCGAAAGATCCGCAAATGATTTCCATGTTGGATGGTTTTGCACTCAACGTCAAAATGTCGGGCGCGATGCGAAAGATGCGTTCTGGAAAAGTGGAAGAAGCAATTGCAGAATTGGATGCTATCGCTGAAACCGTTACACCCGAGCAGAAAGTTCAGATTCTACAGAACAAACTTCAGATGCTGGTATCGATGACGATTGCGACGGGCAAGAACGCCGAACTTGCAGCAAGCAATTTGGTATCGTATGCAGAATCGAAAGCTGCCTCCGCTGCCAATTTGAATATGTTCGCATGGAATATTTTCGAAGCGTCGCAAAAGAAGTCGGACCTGCCAAAGGAGTTAATGGCAGCAGCGACCAAGAGCGCAGAGCGTGCCGTCGCACTCGAACCCAAGAACGCTGCGATTCTCGACACGTTGTCTCATTTGCTTCACGCTCAGGGAGATACAGCACGCGCTATCGAAGTACAAACGCTTGCCGTCCAGAATGCGGAGCCAGAGCTAAAGAAAGAATTGACTGAATTCTTGGAGCAGCTCAAGAAGAAATAGTCCTGTTACCAACATGACACGTACATGACACCTACATGACACCTATTGTGACACCAAGTCTCAAGGACTCGGATTTTCGCGTTCTGCTGACGCGTTCTGGGGGTGAAGTTGTCAATCTGCCGGTTCCAAAGCCGTCGACCAAGTAAGCCAAACTTAAAAGCGTAACTACGTTCGCAAGAGCATAGTGAATCAAGAGGACATCGACGCTTCGGCAAACGTGGCTACCCGAAACGCGCCACGTGACTCAGACACCAGTGGCCTTGCGCCATCAGTGAATCAGGTACTGTTGCTATAAGAATCATCCCTCAACCCGCCTTCGCCGCCTTCGGCACCCTTCTCCCTTGCCGCAAGGGAGAAGCGGTGCGGGACGAGCCCGAACAGAAGGCGTCCGCTTGAACATTGTTCCAGTTCATTGCTCAAAACGCTTGAGAGCGTTGGCCAAATGCCAGTGAGCCATCAACTCATCAGCTCTGGAATCAATCGGCCATGCACATCCGTTAATCGATAGCGGCGACCTTGAAATTTGTAAGTCAATCGCTCGTGATCGATACCGAGTAAATGCATCACGGTCGCTTGGATATCGTGGATGTGTACTGGATCTTTGACAATGTTGTAGCCGAATTCGTCCGTTTCGCCGTGAACCGAACCTGCTTTCGTTCCGCCCCCTGCGAACCACGTCGTAAAGCAACGTGGATGATGGTCTCTACCAAAGTTCTTCTGTATCTTCCCTTGGCAGTAGTTGGTTCTGCCGAATTCGCCACCCCAAATCACGAGCGTATCATCGAGCAGCCCAAGCCTCTTGAGATCCTTGACCAATGCGGCACTCGGTTGATCCGTTTCTTTGCATAGTTTCGGCAAAGCGCCTGGCAATCCGCCATGATGATCCCAATCTTGATGATACAGTTGAATGAATCGTACGCCTCGCTCCGCTAGTCGTCGGGCCATCAAGCAGTTTGCGGCAAACGATCCAGGCTTGCTCACATCCGGACCGTAACTCTCGAGGACTTCTTTCGGCTCAGACGAGAGATCTGCAACTTCCGGAACACTGGATTGCATCGCATAAGCCATCTCGTAATGTTCGATACGATTCTTGATCTCACTGTCTGGGGTGAGCGTATGTTGATGTTCTTGAAGCTCTTTCCATCGATCGAGCAATGCACGACGGCTTTCGGCACTCACTCCTGCTGGATTACCAAGATACAAGACTGGATCTTTGGCGGCACGAAACAATACTCCTTGATGCTTCGTTGGCAAGAACCCACTTCCCCATAGATGTGCACCAAGCGGTTGCCCCGATTTATCTTTGGTGACCAAGACCACGAACGATGGCAAATTCGCGTTCTCTTGGCCCAGCCCGTAACTCAACCAAGCTCCAATACTCGGGCGTCCTGCAATCTGTGTCCCAGTTTGAAAGAAGGTGACGCCTGGGCCGTGATTGATCGCTTCGGTAAACGTGGAGCGAAGGACGCATAGTTCGTCGGCGATGCTCGCGGTGTGTGGCAACAGATCGCTAAACCAAGCACCCGAAGGCCCGTATTGTTTGAACTCGAACGGAGAACCGACCAATGGAATGGACGATTGATTGCCAGACATTCCGGTCAGGCGTTGCCCACCTCGTACGGAATCTGGCAGTTGCTCCCCTTCACGTTCCTTGAGCAAAGGCTTGTGATCGTAGAGGTCGATATGCGATGGGCCGCCGGACATGAACAGATAGATCACTCGCTTTGCTTTGGGGGCGTGATGAAATGATTTCAGATCACCACCGCCACCGGGGATATCGAGGCTATCGGCGAAACCATCTCGGGCCATCATGCTTGCAAGTGCGATACTGCCGAGTCCGAGACTGCTTTGCTGAAGAAAGGCTCGTCGCGCTTGGAACTTTTGAAGTGTCGAAAAAGTGCTGTAATCCATATGAGAAACTTTCTATTCGGTTAACGCTTCACAACACAAGCGTCGTGATTCATCAACGCTTGGCACAATGCCGTCGTCCCAGCAAGGGTCGCAATCGGAATCGATTCCGCAAACGGACGACTGCCGACTTTGAGAAACTCTTTCGTCGCCTCGGGATCTTTCTGAAAGAACTGGATTTGCTCGCTTAAGAGATTCTTGGCAATCTTCAATTCGGTTTCGTCAGGGCTTCGACTCAAGCAGCGTTGGAAAGCGGATCGAATCATCGCATCCGTATCGTCCGCATTTTTTGCAATCAGAAGTTCAGCAAGGGCTCGCGCCGCTTCGACGTATTGAACACCGTTTAGCAGGACGAGTGCCTGTAGGGGCGAATCGGTCCGTTCACGTTTCGCAACACAAACAGCGCGGCGGGGCGCGTCAAACGTAATCATCGCCGGCGGAGGTCCGGTTCGACGCCAATTGGTGTAAAGACTTCGACGATTGACCCCGTCTCCGTCACTCCATTTCGTCGGCTTGAACGACTCGCTCATTTCGTAAGGATTGACAGGCGCGCCTCCCATCTTCAACTGAAGAAGACCTGCGATCGAAAGCGCATTGTCGCGAATCATCTCGGCAGGCAATCGAAACCGTGGACCGCGAGCCAGCAGTTCGTTCTCAGGATCGTCCGCCATGTTCGATGCGTCGGACACGCTGCGCTGTTGGTATGTTTCGCTCATCAATATCGCCTTCATCAATCCCTTCATGTCCCAACCGCTCTCGACAAAACGAACGGCCAAAGCGTCGAGCACTTGCGGATAAACAGGTCGTGAGCCTTGCGAACCAAAGTCTTCGGACGTCTTGACCAGACCACGACCAAAGACGCTCTGCCAAACGCGATTGACGGTAACGCGAGCCGTTAACGGATGGTCAGGAGCGACTGTCCAACGCGCTAATCCCAATCGGTTTTTGGGCTGACCTTCTGGAAAGGGCGAGAGAGCTGCTGGTGTTCCTGCGTGCACTTCCTCGCCACGAAGATTGTATTCGCCCCGCGTCAATACATAGGCAGGTTTAGGTGTATGCAACTCTCGCATGACCATGATCTCGGTCACTGCATCTTGAAAATCGTAAAGCTTCTTGCGTTCTTCGGAGAGTTGTTTCGTGAGTTGCTTCAGTTTATCAGACTCGGAGACAAAGTAATGCTCCTTTAGCTCTTGTTCGTTCGCGTTCGGCGCAAACTGCCTATCCGATGAAAACAACGAACCAACTTCGAAGGGCGACACTGTGTGCTGAAAGACACGGAACTCATCGATCTTGCCACCACGAAATCCACGATCCCGAAAACGTTCGCCCAAATCGATCGTGTCACCGCCGCCCCCGGTGATCTCTTTCGATAGGCAATCGCGAACGATTTCTACAGGAGCGAGTCTGCCGTCGACAAAGATCTGCAAACCAGATGCACGACTGCTGCCATCATAAGTAACAACAACATGAGTCCACTTCTGTACCGGGACTGGTCCTAACGTCTTGATCGAGATTGCGTTTCCTGGCCAGAAGTGGATCAAACTCCACTTGAGTCGTCCATCTTCGATCAACAGTTCATAACCACGACTGGCTGCGTCCGTCCAAGCCCTCGAACGATGAAAGACAACGGCTCGTTCCTTAACGTCAGGAGTCTCGAGCCATAAACAGACGCTGAACGGCTCGTGTCGTCCGAAGTTTCCTTGCTTGGTCTTGACTGGTTCATCGCCATTGAATTTGACAGATTGTCCGAACTTGCCAGGAACCAGACTATTGTCCCCCTCCAGTTTCGCGGGAGCGTCTGCTTTGGCGCTATTCGCAAGGTTACGATCTTCTGCGGAATCGAAACTCAACGCCATGATGGGCTCGCGAATCACGGGCAACTGTTGGGAACGCTCTTTAGCCCATGTCGCGGCAGCCCATGTCGCGGCCTCCGAATCGAGTTCCTTTCGAGCCGTAGCAATTTCCTTTTCGATGCGATCGACGACTTCACGTTGTTTCGCGATCTTGCCATCCGTCGTAGCGTCGGAAAGACCGAATGCGGGCGTCGGTGGTGAGTTCGTAAAGTAGGAATAGAGTCCCGCTTCGTCGATGTTTTGGAAGATCGAGAATAGTTGATAGTATTCTTTATGCGTGATCGGATCGAATTTGTGATCATGACAACGAGCACATTCAAACGTAAGACCAAGAAATGCAGTCGCGTAGGTTTGCACACGGTCTGCGACGTACTCTACGCGATACTCTTCTTCGACACTTCCACCTTCGCTCTCTTGTTGGTGGAGCCGGTTGAAGGCTGTCGCCAATATTTGATCTTTCGTCGGCTTGGGAAGTAAATCACCCGCGAGTTGTTCGACAATGAATTGATCAAACGGTTTATTTTCATTGAAGCACTTAACGACCCAATCTCGCCACGGCCACATCATGCGTTCTCGATCCACTTGGAATCCGTAGCTGTCGGAATAGCGAGCAATGTCGAGCCAGTCGACCGCCATGCGTTCACCGTAAGTCGGCATAGCTAGTAGCCGATCGATATAATTCTCCCAAGCATCAGACGATGCATCATCGATGTACGATCGCAGAATATCTTCGTCCGGTGGTAGCCCCGTGATATCAAACGAGGCACGGCGTGCTAATGTGCTTCGATCAGCTCGTGGTTGCATGACGATTTTGCGTTTCGAGAGGGATTCGCGAACGAATCCATCGATGGGATCGTTTTGTGCTTTGGAGCGTAAACTTGTATAGTTCAATGGCTCAAAGGCCCAGTGCTTCTGGTACTTTGCACCTTCTGTGATCCAAGTTCGAATGGTCTCGACTTCTGACTTTGTGGGTCGTGCCAACTTCGAACTGGGCGGGGGCATCTGCAAGTCCGGATCATCGGAGAGCATTCGCTTCAAGATCTCGCTCTCGTCGGGTTTGCCAGGAGTGATTGCTCCGAAACCGACCGCATCATCGTAGAGGTCGAGTCGCAAGTCAGCTTTTCGTTTAGAAGCATCAGGACCGTGGCAGAAGAAACACTTGTCGGAAAGGATCGGACGCACTTGTTCATTGAACTGAATTTGTGCATGAACAGTTTGGGAGACAAACCACAGACCAATAGTCAGTACGCCAAGACAGGAAAGTATGGAAACCGTGTTCGATCTTTTCATAAAAACATCGATTGCGAGGCGGGAAACGAGTGTGGAGGAATCTCTATGCATTCTAACCTAAGTTGGAGAGGCAGGGCGCATGTGGTACGAAATCTTACGATGTTGGCTCCCCAATCCGTAGCGTAAGTTTTGAAGTTGCGCATTCCGCATTCTGAAGACAATGGACTATCAATCGCAATTGTATTGAATGAATTGGGTGCTTGCTTTCGTACTCGAGTTACCGGATTGGAGTATGAAAACCGTCTTCGAATGGAACACGAGCAGACACATGATAATCCAAAGAACGAAGCGTCTCGAAAGTCCCGGCAACGCAATTTCTGAAAGTGTGAGCAAGGAACTCTGTGGGGGTTTAAGTTCTTCGCCCGTACGCTGCGGGGTGGGATAAGTTCAACAAGCGGCATCACATCGCAACACAGACTGGATTAGAGAATCCAACCATTTCAGCACTTTTTTCGGGTGACAAGTCGATAGTACATCTATCAGAAGGTCCGTTATCAGATCTTCAGTACAAGCTTGCCACGTTTAAGCTCATAGCATCGCTGCATTCTCGATGCTAACTCCATCGAGTGAGTGACTACGATCAAAATGGCGTTCTCTTCGCGTGGCATTTCCAAGAGCAAATGAGAGATACGCACTGCGTTTTCTTCATCCAGGTTGCCGGTTGGCTCATCAGCAAGCACAAGCAATGGTTTGCGAAGAAGCGCACGAGCCACAGCCACTCTTTCTCGTTCTCCTCCTGACAATTGACTCGGTAGGTGGGTCATTCGATGTTGTAGTCCCACTCGTTCGAGCAACTGTTTCGCCCGCTGTAGCATGTTCGCATCCGGTCTCCCTTGCGCCATCGATGGCAACAGAGTGTTTTCCAATACATTCCACTGAGGCAGAAGATGGTGATCCTGAAATACGAAACCGATCTTGTCGTTACGAAACCGGGCTTGTTCGTTCTCGGATAATTTGAACGGATCCTGCCCCGCGATCTCGACATTGCCATGCGTAGGTTTGTCGAGTACCCCTAAGATTTGTAACAGAGTCGACTTCCCGCACCCGCTCGGTCCGACGATGGCCGCATTCTCACCCGCATGAAGCTCCAATTCTATATCTTCAAGAATAACGAGATCTTCAGCGGGGGTAGGAAACGTTTTTGCAATGTGGTTGGCTCGAAGAGAACTCATGAAAGGACTCAATGCGACGATGGAATTAGGCTTGGATTGGAACGAAAACCCTGCGTCTACGATGGTAGCAGCAGAATCAGAATCACGCGACCGCGTAACGGAAATAGTTGAGTACGCACCGACGTCAAAATCATACGGGTGATCGAGTGTGAGTCAAAAAAGGATTTTTCATTTGTCATTCAATCATCGCGCTACGCATCGCTTTGATCGAGCTTCGTGACGTCGGGATGCAAATTGCAGAACAAGAGTTTCGCAACAATCTTTCGCGCGCGCCAGACTTTACGCCTGCCGTTCGCAAAGCGATGGAACAATACATTTTGCGACTCAAAGGAGTTCGGAAGAACGAGTTCTGGTCGATCGAAGGGGAGCGGTTGACCGCTGAGGTGAAAGGTGCGAGCGGTGTTGCGACGATTGGTGTTTTGACTGGACTGCTGTTGCCTGTGATTCAATCCGCACGCGATGCCGCTCGACGTACGCAAGGGAGCAACAACTTGAAGCAATGCAGTTGGCGATACTCAATTACGAGTCCGCATACAGAAAACTTCCAGCCCGCAACATTGGCAGCAAAGACGGGAATGGTCAGGCGATGCCTTGCAGCTACGCCAAATAACCGACGGAACTTCGAACACGCTGAGTTTTCTTCAAGTGGCAGGCCCGAACGCGGTTCCTCGGACAAGTCCCGATGATTTGGACATCACCGGAATGTCCCCCGCTCAGTTTCTTCTCGGGAACGCAGGGAATGCTTCTTGGATGGACTGTTCCCTGCGATTTTTCAGTCCAACCATCGATGGCAAGATTTTTCGCGATTTTCTGACGCACCAAGGGGGCGAGTTAGTATCGCCGGATTAAGACGTTTCTTTCGTTCCTGGATTGGTTTCCATCCGAGAATTTTTGACTATACTTCGGTTTCCTCTCGACGACACTCTGTTTGTTTTCATCTGTGTGAGATTCTGTACGATGCAACCTCGTTGCTATGCTGGACTGCTGTGGGCTTCCCTGATTTTTGGAATCACGGCCAATACTGTTTTGGCACAACCTTTCCCCAACAAGAAGTACGGTCAGGAAGACAAGTTCCGACAATTGGAGGAGATCCTTCCGACGCCGAACTCTTACCGAAGCGCGGCTGGCGAACCTGGTCCAGACTATTGGCAACAAAAGGTGGACTACAACATCGATGTGACTCTCAATGATGAGGACCAGTCTATTCAGGGTACAGAGTCGATCCGATATCACAACCAATCTCCGCACACATTGCGATACTTGTGGCTGCAATTGGATGCGAACATCTTCAGTCCAGATAGCGCTGCGAGCAAAACACGAAGTGGACGTCTCGGATTTACACCAGGACGTGTCTCGACCGGTGAGATGGAGGCATTGTTGCATCGTCAAACATTTGATGGCGGTTGCAAAATTGACTCGGTAGTTGATGCACAGGGGAAAAAGCTTGAGACGACCGTAGTGGATACGATGATGCGTATCGACCTAGGAACGCCGCTGCTTCCAGATGAAGAATTGCAGTTCAGGGTCAAATGGCATTATAAGATCAACAATGCCAGGATGATGAACGGGCGAACTGGTTTTGAGTTCTTTGAGAAAGACGGAAACTACATTTACGAGATGGCTCAGTGGTTTCCTCGATTGGCGGCCTTTACGGACGTAAACGGATGGCAACACAAACAGTTCCTCGGCCAAGGGGAGTTTACGCTCGAGTTCGGTGACTACATCGTTCGCATCACGGTCCCGTCGGATCATATCGTTTGTGCAACTGGTGTTCTTCAAAACACCAATGAAGTGTTGTCCGAGCAACATCGCGAACGGCTTGCTCAAGCGAAAGTTGCAAAGAAACCAATGTTTATCGTCACGCCAGAGGAAGCCAAAGAAAACGAAAAGGAAAAGTCCAAGGATACGAAGACATGGGTTTTCCACGCTGAGAATGTTCGTGACTTTGCATTCGCCTCGAGCCGAAAGTTCATCTGGGACGCTCAAGGTCACGATGTGAACGGCAATCAAACGATGGCCATGAGTTTCTTCCCGAATGAGGGAGAACCACTCTGGAGTAAGTACAGCACTCATGCCATCATCCACACGCTCAATGTCTATAGTCGATACAGTTTTGACTACCCTTATCCGGTCGCGATCAGTGTGAATGGTCCCATTGGTGGGATGGAATATCCCATGATTTGCTTCAACGGTCCTCGACCAAAGGAAGATGGCACCTACTCGTCAGCAACCAAGTATGGTCTTATCTCGGTGGTCATTCACGAAGTTGGTCACAATTACTTCCCCATGATCGTCAATAGTGACGAACGACAATGGTCTTGGATGGACGAAGGGATCAATACCTTTCTACAATACCTTGCCGAGCAGGAGTGGGAGGACAAATACCCCTCGCAACGTGGCGATCCTGAGTTCATGGTCCCCTACATGCAAAGCACGAATCAAGTGCCGATCATGACCAACAGTGACTCGATCATGCAGTTTGGTCCGAATGCCTACAGCAAGCCGGCCACGGGTCTCAATGTTTTGCGAGAAACCGTTCTCGGTCGAGAGCTGTTTGATTTTTCATTCCGTGAATATTCTCGCCGTTGGAAGTTCAAGCGTCCGATGCCAGCGGATTTCTTTCGAACGATGGAAGATGCGTCTGGCGTCGATCTCGATTGGTTTTGGCGCGGTTGGTTCTATACCACGGAACATTGCGACATCGCGATCGACGATGCAGAAGTAATGGAATTGGATAGAAATTCCCCAGATGAGAATGCGAAGATTGCAAAGGAGAAGAGCGAACAGAAACGATTGACCCTTTCGCAACAACGCAACAAACCGCTCAAGAAACGCGTGGATGAGTTTCCGGAGCTCAAGGACTTCTATAACGAGTACAATCCGAACGAAGTCACCGACGAACAGCGCAAAGCTTTCGAGAAATTCAAATCGGAACTCAAAGACAAAGATAAGGAGATGTTCGACAGCAACAATCGCTTCTATCGTGTCGGGCTGAAGAATGTAGGTGGGTTGGTTATGCCCGTGATCTTGATGATTACCTTTGAAGACAACACAACTCGCGAAATTCGAATTCCTGCGGAAATCTGGCGCGTCGACAATACGAAATGCGAGACGATGTTTATCGCAGACAAAAAGGTAAAGCAAATCGAACTCGATCCGTACCGCGAGACAGCAGACATCGATCGCGAGAACAATTTCTATCCGCCGCAACTCGAACCGACTCGATTCCAGTTGTTCAAGCAACAACGAACGGGGCGTGGTGGCGGTGGCGGACCTGGCGGTGAAGAGAATCCAATGCAGCGAGCGAAGAGAGCGGCTGAAGCGAAAGCAAAGGAAGCGGAGGCAAAGGCTAAAGAGTCCGCAATCAAAGCAAAGGAAGAAGCTTCGAAAGATACTCCGGCAGCCAAAGCTCCAGAAAAAGAACCTGCAAAAAAAGTGGAAAAGGAAGTTGGCGCTGCCAAAATTCCAACGCCGCCTAGTCCATTAGCTTCTTCGGCTACCACAGAAAAGAAAGAAGTAACCAAGTCCGAGGAAGACTGGGAGAAGGAGAAAGCAGAGAAGAAAAAGGCACGGCAGAAAAAGAAAGCCGAGCTAAAGTCAAAGCTGGATAAAGAAAAAGCGAAAGAACCAGCAAAGGAATAAGTAGCATTTTATGCTGAGTTCAAAGTTTGCGGTTGTTTGTTCTGGTTTGTTCGTGATGATTGCAGGGTTCATGTGTCCTCCACGCGTTTTCGCTCATCCATTTCATGTGTGCGTCGGTCAGATGACATGGAATGCAGAGTCGAAGCACTGGGAAGTTTCACTTCGGCTGCATCCGCAAGATTTAGAAAGATCCATGAAGGCATGGCGTACATCTTCGCTGCCTCCAAACAGCACACCAGCGGAGATCGAGGCAGCCCTCAAGGGATGTAGCCTAGAAGAACGTGAGTTTGAAGAGCTCGTGGTGTCTTATCTCGATTCGCAGTTCTTTTTGCGCCGTGCACCGATGGCAATGCAGAAAGATGAGTTGGAAAAAGTGTTGAACTCGACGACGCGTGAGGCAAAGGACTTCTCCAAGTTAAAATGGGTAGGTCGGGAACAAGAAAAGGGCTGGTTGTGGATCCATCTAGAAATGCAGCCACCCGAGGCAGACCTTTCGGTTTATAGAGTTTGGTTGTGCCACCAATTGTTTATGGAGGCTGTTTCTCGCCAAGAAAATTCTGTGGTAGTTCAACCGACGAAGCAAATCAAGTATTCTTTGGAGTACAAGAAGGGGAATTTGCTTCATCCACTACGATAGATAATGAAAATACAAAAAGCTGTAATCACTGCTGCTGGGCCAGGGCAATCCGCATTGCCTTTGCAGAGACTTGTGGATCGTGATGGGACCGAGAAGACAGCACTTGAGATGATTATTGAGGAGGTCGATTCAGCGGGAATCGAATCGATCGCTATCGTGATTAGCCCCGGCAATGAAGATGCTTACGAAAAAGCAGCCGGTCAGTATCTTGATCGCTTGACCTTTGTGACGCAGAAAGAAGCCAAGGGATATGGTCAAGCGATTCTTTGTGCTAGAGATTTTGTCAACGACAGTCCGTTCGTGCATCTGGTCGGCGACCATTTGTACTTGAGCGGTACGGGCGGGAAACGTTGTGTTGAGCAACTGATCGAAGTTGCCTCCGCCGAAGAGTGTTCTGTTTCCGGAGTGCAGCCCACCAAAGAGAAGATGCTCCCGTTCTTCGGTGCAATCGGTGGTCAGCGTCTTCCTCAGACCGAACGACTCTACGAAGTCAAAAGAGTTGTTGAGAAACCTACCCCCACGATCGCGGAACAAGAATTGACGATCGCTGGCTTTCGCAGCGGACTGTATCTATGTTTCTTTGGTATGCATGTTTTGACACCATCGGTACTAGACATTCTTGAGTCCTTGGTGTCGCAATCGCAAAGGCCGATTCCGCTGGCGGACGCGCTGAATGAATTGGCGACACGCGAACGATATTTGGCATGCGAAGTGGATGGGCATCGATACAACATCGGGGTCAAGTACGGACTATTGAACACACAGCTAGCCCTCTCGCTTTCCGGGGTCGATCGCGATCAAGTGTTGAGTGACATGGTGGAATTGTTGGCAACTCGCTAATCCGACACGGAATCATAACCCGCTGCGTAAGCGAGGGACCCAGCCCCCCCAACCCGCTGCGTAAGCGAGGGACCCAGAAACCCTCTCTTATGCTTTTTCGCTTGGAGTTGGGTTTCAAGCCACAAGCCTCACAGATTAAAGTATGAAGATGCAAAGACTGAGGAGGTCGCGATATGACTGACAACATTGTCATGCCTGATCCAATAGCCTTCTTCATCACCTGGCCAACCTATGGAACCTGGTTGCCGGGAGATGAGAGGGGTTGGGTCGAGTATCACCAAGGATGGCAATTACCTAGTCAGAACCTAAGTGATTCTTGTCGAGCGTGTATGGCAGAAGAGCAATGCGTTCTGTCTGTCCCTGAACGACAAATTGTTTTGAAGCAGATATTGGAAACGTGCGATTTCCGCAAATGGGTCCATTATGCATCTGATTGCCGATCGAATCATGCTCACATCGTAATCGGTGCAGCCAACACATCTCCAGAAAAGATACGAATTGATGTTAAAGCATGGTGTACACGTCGGTTGCGAGAACAATCGCGACCAGACAAGGAGAACTGGTGGGCAGAGCGAGGAAGTATTCGTTTCGTTTGGACCGAAGCATCGCTACGGACCGTTGTTCAATACGTGAACGAGGCGCAGGATCGAAAGGGCCGCGATGCAATGCCATGACTATCACAACCCGCTGCATGACGGCTTGTTGATTTAATAGATTTGCCGCAGGCAAAGGAAACATCCCAACCCGAAGCGTGAGCGAGGGACGTACAATCCCAAAGAATCCCTCGCTTACGCGTCGGGTTGGGATTAAAGGAACAAGCCGGTGAGCGAGGGACCCAGCATCACAACCCGCTGCGTGAGCGAGGGACCCAGCATCACTCGTCCATGCAAGATCCCTCGCTTACGCGTCGGGTTGGGATTAAGATCAAAACCGATCGACAAAAGTCAAACACTTTTTTTCAGCAACATGACACAAACACAACTCGCCAGTCCATGGATTCAAACGATCGTCTCTTCGGACGAGTCGCTGCGCCATCGCACGCTCGAGTCGCTTTGCGAGGGGCTTGACGCGAAAGAGTTACTGACGGCGACGCAAGAGCTCGACGCATTTCGTCGGAAAACAGATAACCTTTATCACCGCGTGCGCGCTCACTTTTTCCTGGCAGCTATTTATCGATTCCACCTACCGAAAACGTTTCCGGAAAGCCAATCGGGTTTGCTACCTTACGATTGCTACCAGCATATTCTGGAACGGCGATTCCCGGAAGCGATCGACCAATTGTTAGAAGTTCAATCGAAACAAGGGCCGACAGTGGCTATCACGAGCGCCTTAGCGCGAGCGTACCACCAACTCGGTATTCAAACGTTAGCCGACCAAGTGCGACGCAGCGTTCGGACCGTTCGGGGCAATCAGTGGATGTTTCGAATTGGTCATCCGAGCGAGCACCCGTTGCGACTCAACCAAGAATTGCGACAATCCGATGCGGCGACGGGGGACTTTCCTATTCTATGGGAGCGTACCAGCGTCAGAATGGATTTTTCGCATTCAGGCTGGTCCGATATCTTCTTTTTGGGAATGGACTACCCCGAAGGTGCACGGGTTCTCAATGCATCGATCAATCTCGGTGTTTACGGACGCGATGCAGAACCATTGCCACCGGTTGAGGCTTACCTGCGAGTCATCGACCGCCCTGTGTTACGCCTAGTCAGTACCGACTTGGGTGCGGAAGCGGAGATTACCGAGATTGACGAAGTCTTCGATTTCGCCAAGGACTATCTCGGACTCTTGAAGGCAGCATTGATTGCTGCCGGTATCGTTCCACCTGCAATGGAGGGTTGCCATCGCAAGATGAGTGAACTCCTATCAACACTCATTGGTAAAGAGGGTTTGGGACTCGAACTGGTGAGCAAGGTCAATGATATCCCCAAAGGTTCGCGGCTGGCGGTGAGTACCAATCTGTTAGGCTGCCTGATTTCCGTGTTGATGCGAGCAACTGGCCAAGTTTCCAATTTGGAAGGTGGACTGGCGGTACGGGATCAACGGTTGATTACTGCGCGTGCGATTTTGGGCGAGTGGCTCGGCGGCTCAGGCGGTGGTTGGCAGGATTCGGGTGGTGTTTGGCAAGGCATCAAGCGGATCGAGGGGGTGTTGGCAACGGAGGATGATCCTGAGTTCGGTATCAGTCGAGGCAGATTACTACCGCATCATACGATCCTCACTGAGCAAAACATTTCAGCACAAGCAAGAGAGTCTTTACAAAATAGCCTTGTGCTGATTTACGGTGGGATGGCTCAAAATGTTGGGCCTATCTTGGAGATGGTTACCGAGAAGTATTTAGTTCGTGCCGGAAGAGAGTGGGATGCGAGGCTCGAAGCCATTGAGATCTTTGAGGCCATCGTCGATTCACTTCAAAAGGGAGATATTCGACGTGTTGCGGCGTTAACGACCAAGAATTTCACCGGACCGCTCCAGACCATTATTCCCTGGTGTACCAATCGTTTCACCGAAGCGATGATCGAACAGTGCCGCGAGAAATGGGGCACTCAATTCTGGGGATTCTTGATGCTCGGTGGCATGTCGGGTGGTGGCATGGGATTCTTCTTTGATCCAGCGGTGCAAAGCGAAGCGAAGTCATGGCTCCTCGATGCCTTGGTTGCGACCAAGCGAGCGATGCAAACACGACTGCCGTTTGCCATGGACCCGGTCGTTTACGAGTTTTCGATCAATGATCGTGGATCTTGGGGGGAGTTGTTGCATGGAGAGCGTGCCAGTATGCCCGATGGCTATTATGCCATCCTGGCTCCGAAGCTGATTCGAAAGGACATCCGCGAGTTAAGTCCGCAGTCGCAGCGAGAGTTGATGCGACTGAACCGCTCTTGCCGCGAGGGAGAGGGGCGGGCACGATGGTTGCTGGATCGTCTTCTTCCGCAACCGGCCTCACCAACAAGCGGTGCAGACAACTTGAAGACATTGCTGAAGTCAAACGGCTTCGATCGTGTGCAGCATGAGCAGATCAAGTCTGATTTGTTGGCAGGTCGAATCGGGCTCTCCGAGAATCGGTTGCCACCGCAAACGACGATTGAAGATGTACCTGCGGATGAAGTGATTGATCTTCGAAATCGCCATTCGATGGATCATGCGGACGCGTCGATCGGTAGGGCTGCAATCGCTGCGAATCAAGTAGCCGTAGTGACGTTGGCCGCTGGGGTTGGGTCGCGATGGACCGGTGGAGCGGGAGTCGTCAAAGGGCTCCATCCGTTTTGCAAATTTGGTGGCAAGCATCGAAGCTTTATGGAAGTGCACTTGGCCAAAAGTCGTCAAACGGCACGGCACTATGCGGCAACCATTCCCCATGTGTTCACTACGGGATACATGACCCATGAGCCGATGGTCAAGCATTTGCAAATGGTTGAGAATTACCAATATCCTGGGCCGGTACATTTCTCTCGAGGCATGTCGGTTGGGTTGCGAACCATCCCAACTGTTCGTGATTTGAAGTTTTTCTGGCAAGAGATGCCACATCAGGTTCTCGATGAGCAACAACAAAAAGTTCGAGAGAGTGGACAGGCAGCGATTATGGGCTGGGCTCAGTCGATGGGCGAAGCCAATGACTATACAGACAATTTACCGATGCAGTGCATGCATCCTGTAGGGCACTGGTATGAGATACCGAATATGTTGCGCAATGGATTGCTTCATCAGATGTTGCAACAGCAGCCGTCCCTCAAGTATTTGCTTCTGCATAATATTGACACACTGGGAGCGAACATCGATCCGCTGGTGTTGTCAAAACATATTCAATCAGAGGTATGTCTCAGTTTTGAAGTGATCAGTCGGCGAATTGATGACCGAGGTGGGGGCCTTGCGATGGTCGATGGAAAGCGTCGCCTCGTCGAGGGGATGGCAATGCCGAATGAACGCGAGGAATTCAAGCTGACGTTCTACTCTTCGATGACCACCTGGATCGACATTGATCTGTTATTGCAAGCGTTCGAGTTGAGTCGCAGCACATTGGGGAATGCGGCAATTGTCGATGTGGCTGTTCGAACTTTCGGACAGAAACTCCCGACCTACATCACGATTAAAGATGTGAAGAAGCGATGGGGACTCGGTCAAGAGGATGTCTATCCCGTGGCCCAGTTCGAGAAGATATGGGGCGACATGAGCACCTTGAGTGCGGTCCCATGCGAGTACATCGCCGTAGAGATGATGCGAGGTCAGCAACTCAAGGAGCCTGGCCAGCTCGACGCTTGGGTTCGAGATGGTTCCGCAGCCTACGTCGAGTCGTTATGCGATTTTGCTTAGGAGCGTATCGCAAGACGACTTGTGAGTTTTGAAGTTACACTGAGTGGTGAAGGCCCGACGCAGCGTTAACTAGCATTACCGTCGCAGAGGCGCGCTTTTCTCTGCAATTTGTTCTTGAGGGACGTACCCAAAGTAACAAAGCAAGTTGCGAATCTCCGTGGGAGTCAGGGAGTCCAGCAATCCCGCAGGCATCGCAGAGAGCTTGCTAGGCATGATCTCTTCGATCTCGTCTTGTGGTATTTGGACTTCTTTTTCTTGATTCGTGCGAACGATTACTCCTGATGGAGTTTTGACGAGGATGCCCGTATAGACTTGCCCTCGCGTTGTTAGAACTTTCTTCGAGGCATATTGATCGCTGATGACGTGTGACGGGTAAAGTGTGGACTCGAGGAACTCGCTTCGAGTGAAGCGTTTGGCAACACTTGAGAGATCGGGCCCGAAGCCACTTCCTTGGGTGTTCATTTTGTGACATGCACCGCACTGCGCTTTTGCAAAGATCAATGCACCATTCTCACGGTCGCCATACTTTCCTTGATCACCTGCCAAGAACTGCTCAAGGAACTCAAGCGACCAACGTGGCCTTTCAAGTTCGTTTGGCAATACTGCCGCGGGGCTATCCGGAAAGCGAAGCTCGTACCATCGTTGCCACGCAGCCATCGGTGATTCCTGTTTGTCGGATGACGATACAATGTCCTCACCTGTCCAATACTTGAGAAGTGCAATTGCAGGTTCTGGATTCTGCCCAGCCTCGACAAGTCTGCATCCCTGTAGGATCGTTTGACGAATCGCATCTGGATCGTCGGTCGCGACATCAATGTTTCGCAATGCGGAACAAATGTCGGGGACTGCAAATAGATCGAGGATCCCAATGGATCGCACTAGATAGTCCCAATTCTTCTCATCAGGACGTTGCGCTAGGGCCAAAGCGATGGACGCTCTTCGATCAGGGCTCTTGCGCCATCGTTGACGGAGGTAGTCCTGAGCTGAATCATTCTTCTGTTGAGAAAGGATGGCCGTGATACCAGTCTTTAATCTCTTAAAAACATCCTCTTCGATCCCCCCCTTGTCGATCTGGGAGTCTAGCTTGATGAGCCGGTCGATCGCGTCTTCGTCCAATTGTTCTGGTAGTTTCAACAATGCAGCTAACGCGGCATTGGGATACTGTTCGCCGAGCGATAGAATCTTGATAGACTCTTCTTCCGTTAGAAAATCGGCAACTGCATTCGAGGTTTTCATCACATAGAGATGATACGATCCGCCGCCACGCTCTTTCTGGGCAGATTCCAAAAACTGAAGCAGAGCCATCCGTTCCTTCGACGTCCATGTATGATTCATCATCGGTAGATGCATCGCAATCAAGACACGTTCCGGCATCGAAGTATCGGTTTGAAGGTACTTGATTGCTTCAGAAACAAGGTCGATTTGAAGATAGGTTGCAATTCGAATCAACTCTGCGTTGATAACCGAGTTGCCGGCAGGAAACTCTTTCTCGACAAATGATCCCAGTTTTCTGAGTGTGGCATCATCGACGTTCACCGCTCCCAATGTGACTTGAACAGTCCGCAGAAGATCCACAAAATCAGCGTCGCTGACGAACCCTTCCACAACTTTCGAAAGCGCGTTGACTACCATCGTCGCATTCTCACTATCGCGAGAATTTGTCGCGAGAACCAGCGATGCGTTGATGACCAAACGCCCGGATGCGCTGGTTAGAAATTGATTCTTCCAACGTTCCTCGGGGATAGTGGCCAGAATGCGTCGAGCGAGGAATCGTTCTTCGCGTATATCGCTTTGTAACAGCGTGATGATGGCGGTAGGATCGCAGACTACGCCCATCCGCAACATGGACTCACAAGCGGCGATGCGAACCGAAGAGGAGCTGTCCGAGAGCATCTTGACCAAACGCTCGGCAGTCTCGGTGTCCGATTGCAAGCCCATTAGGCGTGCACACTTTGCCCTAACTGCTTCATTGCTAGTGTTGCTGAGTTCTATCAACATTTCTGCGGGTGGAACAGGACCGAGCAGTTGCATCAAGTCGAGGGCTTGCATTCTGTAACGCGCAGGATTCTCACTACTGTAGGCAACGCCCGCAACGAGATCTCCCCATTCCGAGCCGATTTCCTTTTTAGATAGAGCAGCAGCTTGTCGGCCAAACGCCGAGTAGATCTGAGGCAATCGAATGGCTTTGGTGATTCCTTCTCCCTGGTCTCGAACCTTATCGGGAATTTCACCTGTCCATTTCACACAATAAATCCCACCATCGGTTCCACGACCTCCAGTGCTGAAGTAGAGCCACCCATCGACTCCGACATCGAGATCCGTCACATTCATTGGAGTTCCAACGACAAAGTCTTCCATCTTTGGCTTGGACTTGTCAGTGGATTCGACATTGCAAGATAAAATGCGTCCCTCCGACCAGTCTGCCAAGAATAGCGTGCGATGGTATTTGGTCGGGTACATGTGATGGTTGTAGAAGACCATTCCGGTAGGTGAGCTACGACCGGCACTAGTAACAGGTGCTAGTCGATCGAGATAATGCTCTGGCCAATTAGCCCAGCCGCTCCGCCAGCCATACTCACCTCCTTCGATGATTCTGAATAGCCCTGTGGGACGATGCCAAGTGGCTCCCATGTCCGCTTCCATGTCGCTATCGTGAACATACAAGTTCCCGCTCGGATGAAACGCGATATCATAGGCGTTGCGAAGACCGCCTGCGATTACACTTGCTTTTTGCGACGCAAGATCGTACCGCACGATCGTGCCACCCGGTGCCTTGATTCCTTCTGCGTGTCCACCCGGATCTTCAAAACGAGGCTGAATCAGATCTCCTTCATAAGGCGGTGGATAGGTGTATTCGTCGGTCCAAGGCTGGTCGAGTTGCGAGTGATTGCCGACCACGATGTACAAACAACCGTCTGGACCGAACGAGATCTGGTGCGGACCGTGTTCTCCTGGAGTTCCCTTAAAGCGAAGGATCA
This sequence comes from Pirellula sp., assembly GCA_021300155.1. Classification (GTDB taxonomy): domain Bacteria; phylum Planctomycetota; class Planctomycetia; order Pirellulales; family Pirellulaceae; genus JBKCUI01. The sequence goes on along the minus strand of JAJTID010000108.1, from coordinate 28,789 downwards.
GTTCCGATTTCTCAAGCTCTCCATTTCGATCCGTGTCCGCAAGTCGATAGAGACCAGAACCTTCTTCTCCATCACCAGTTACGAAAACTTCGCCATTGAGCGGAAGAATTCCCTGAACGTTCTTTACGAGATCGCAATAGACTCGCGATTTGTCTAGCGTTCCATCTTTGTCCGAGTCGTAAAGCAGAAGAAGCGGGCCATCTTCCTGAGAGACCACGATGTGCCCAAACTCATTGAATGCCATGGCGAGTATGGAGCCAACTTTCTTCGAGCTGAATACTTCAACCACCGAGAACCCTGGCTTCGTAGTGAATCGCTCCACGGGCGGGAGACCTCTCGTCGAGTCATAATCCGCGAGGGCGACTTGAATCGGTTTGGCTTGTGTTTTGTCCGATTTTCGGCCGTCGGATTTTGTGGTGTCGGCGACCGTCTGAGCAGGAGTTGAGTTGCTGGCCCCCGTACGAGAAACTGCCGGGCTCCATTTGCTATCGTCGTATCGAAGCAATTGCCAATTCGCAGAGACAGTACTCGATGCCTTGCAATCGGAGTCACTTACGACGATTCGCCACTTCCCGTTGGCCGGCTTAAAATAGAAGCCAAAGGAAATCGACGGATTGGGGCGATTCCGATTCGTGGCTCGAATAGCTAATGTGTTTTTTCCTGGCCGAACAGTTGAAGAAACATCTGCTTTTTCTCTGGCGCCGGGACCACGTGAGTTGCCAACACGAAGTCCATTGAGAAATACTTCGCAAGTCTCGGTTGCTTCAAACTCGATGTACGCTTGTTCGGTTGCGGGCAGATCCAGCACACGGCGAAAGTAGACGTCCCCGCGCTTCGCGGAGGCGTCCTCTACCCAGATTGGCTCTCGCTGCGTCTTTGCATTTGCTGCAGGAGGCACGCTGACAGATGGGTTACTCGTGGGAGGATTCCCCGCACCACCCTGGCGCCGTTCCTTCTGTGCTGTTGCAGCGGAAGGAAAAGCTGCAAATAGCAGGACTATCAAAAGGCAAAATTGTTGCGTACAAAGACGTGAATTCAGAATTCTTGAACGATCGACCATGACCATAGCTCTTCCATACTTGGAAACTGAAAGCCCGCGCGTGTCGAGACGTCATCGCGCGAAGACTCTTTTCGCAGATATAGGAGAACTAGTTGGTCCGCATCAAGCCCGAATCCATTGCTAGCGAAGATTCGAAAGAATCACTATCGAATGCTTTCAACCTCTGGACCGACTGCTTCTTTTTTTACAAACTTGGTCGATTTGTCTGGTGAAAGATTGGACGCGACCCATCGAACATATTCATAGTCGCGATCGCTCAATCGGTCCAATGGAACGGTGGTGAATTTTCCATTCTCCTTCAGCAATTTCACTTTATCGCTGTAGATAACAGCCAATCGTCCCTTCACCGAATAGGTTCCGGTGTTGTCGACCCATGTCTTGAACTCGGCCCCGTTGAATTGCGATGGAGCAGTGAAGCTTCCAATGCCGAACAGTTTATCTAGCTCGTCCGAGTTGTTTTTCGGAGCAGCAGGAGTCTTAACAGGAGCAGCCGGTTCGCTGGCAGGTTGTTTCGGTGCGAACAAATCGTCGAATAATCCATCCCCAGTAGATTGAGGTTTTTCCTCGGTACTTACTGGTTTACCGAACAGATCATCAAGGCTTGGATCGGCTGCTGGCGGTGTGGCCGCAGGCGCAGTAGCCGCGGGAGGGGTGGCTGCTGGTGCTTCCGTTGGAGCGGCCTTTGCGGGGTCGCCAAAGAGATCGTCTAGATCGCTCTTCGCGTCTGCTTTTGGTGTTTCTTTGGTTGGTGCTGGTTCTCCAAACAAATCATCCACGGCATCTTTCGTCGCTGGCTTTATATCTGCTTTGGGAGTTTCTGGCTCTCCAAAAACCGAATCCAAGCCAGTGGCATTTGCTGGCGGTGTTGTGGTAGCAGGAGCAACTTTTGGTGCATCTGCTCCAGGCAAGACAGAGTCTGGTTTTGTGCCAAAGACATCGTCTAGTGATTCATTGGCTTTGGCTGGAGGGTTAACCTCAGGTGTTTCTGTTGCAGGCTTTTCGATCGCTGGTGTTGTAGCAGGGGATTCACCGAAAAGATCATCTGCAATATCCGGTTTCTTCGAATCGGTCTTTGCAGGTGCCTCTGTTGCAGGTGCCTCTGTTGCAGGTGCCTCTGTTGCAGGTGCCTCAAGCGCTGGAGCGATTGGCGTTGTTGCGGGTGCAGCGACAGGTGAATCGATTACTTTTAGTGTTTCAACAACGGGAGCAGCAGGGGCGACGGGCGTTTCTGCAGGTGCTGCAATTTCTGCCGGCTTCACCGGTGCAGGCTGTTCGGGTTGGATCGCTGGAACGCTGGGCTTTGGTTCTTCGACTACGGACGCTTTTGCTTCCGGTGTTTCAACAACCGCAGGAGCAACCGGTGCTGCAGGAACGGCGGAAGCTTCTGTTTTTTCGCTTGGAACCACTGCAGCGGGAGCCGTTGTTGCTGCAGGTGCCGGAGGAGCAGCCGAGTCCACCATACCATCGCAGGGAGCGGACGGCGTCGCAGGAACGCATGGAACAACGGGTGCACATGCAACTGTCGATTCGCAATTGGTCGGCATCTCGCAAGTGGGAACACCCGGGCATTCGGGTGCAACGATTTCACAGCAATTGTTGTTGGACGATGGGCAATCGCGATTCAGCAAACGATCGATGAACTTTCCTGCAAGAGCGGGAGAGAATGTCGTGAGGGTGCAAAGGGTTGCTACCAACGCGAGTCGGACCCAATAAGTGAAAGGCTTGGACATCGAAACCGAACTCCTCAAGTACTAATTCAGTTGAGACAAAAGTTGTCATTGCGATCGGATAAATCGCTAAAATCAGTTTAATGGTAATTACGCGAGGCGCGCCCCGCAAGAAATTTGCATGGGTTGGGCAAAAAGTCACGACTACGCAAAATGGAACTTCGGCATCCGATTGACGCGAAACTTCTCTAGGTGTGAAGATTGCCCTGATTTGATACGTTCAAAAGCGGTAAACTCTGTGTTTAACGAAAATTCTATGCAAGCCACCGTTCGAACCGCATGCTCAAGGCGATTGTAAAAACTCTTTTTGGAAACTGGTCACTAGAGCAAAAATGCCTCCTGTTCTTGGGGGTAGCGCTCTTAGGCTCGCTTCTCGTCGCGTTTTTTGCCGTCCAGTTTGTCGCCGAGCAACTAGTCATGGAGACAGCACGAGAGGCTGCACGAAACACGGCCAGAACTTATATTGGCTGGAAACATATCTACGCGATGGGACGCCCCATCGATTCAGCCCAATCGTCAGTGTTGCCCGAAGAACTTCGTCCAAAGCCAACAAACGACGCAGAATCTCTCCAGCAACAGAAACTGCTCGAGCGGCTCAAGGGGATGATGCTCGACACGAAAGGGAACGAAGAACAGTTGGACTTTCCATTATTTCGTCTCGACGACGGCATCGAATACGAGTCTTTACAAGCGCATGTCGCTGAGGGATTCGATCGATTGACGTTAGAGAATCTGCAAGCTCGCATAGCAGAGAAGGCAAGCATCCAAGAGAAGCAGACTTCTATCGATACGAATACACCTCCTGATGCTGGCAATGCTACGATCTCCTTTCGACTCCCTTCCTCTCATGTTTTTGAGGAAACCGGCCCGTTCGACGGATTCTACTATTACTACCATCCTGTTCAGTTTGACAATGAATGCATGGAATGTCATTCGAGGCTCACGCCTGCCACTCCTGTAGCCGCTTCCCGCTCCGAGGAACCTTTTCGTGTTGTTCGCGTCAAGATGCCCTATGCCTATACCCGCTTCTCAAGTGTTTGGATTTACTCGCTTCTAACGACGATCGCCATCTTTACGCTAGCTCTCTCGCTCTTTTTTGTTCACTGGATTCTGAAAAGGTTAGTGATTCGTCCTGTTGTTTACATGAAACAGGTTAGCGAGCAGATTACTGCTGGGGATACAACGCGACGATTTCATTTGGAAACGAACGATGAGTTTCACGATCTGTCAGAGTCGTTCAATGCGATGCTTCGACACTTAACCAACATCCAATCCGAGTTGGAGACCGTAAACTCGAAAATGAATGTTCAGGTGGACGAACTTGCCCGTGTCAACCTCGAACTTTTCGAAGCGAACCGACTCAAGGGTGAGTTCCTAGCCAACATGAGCCACGAGTTGAGGACACCGCTCAACAGCATCCTCGGCTTCAGCGATGTTCTCCAGGGATTTGAAACGCTCACGGAAAAGCAGCGGCGGTACGTATCTAATATTCAGCATAGTGGCCGAAATCTCCTGGAGATGATTAATGACATCCTGGATTTAGCCAAAGTCGAAGCGGGCAAAATGCAAGTCCGAGTCAGCGAGTTTGATTTGCTTGCAATCATTCATAGCCAATGCGATTTGGTCCGTAATATGGCAGAGAACAAGAATATAGATGTCAGGGTTGATTCTGGACACGACGCCCTTTGGGTAGAGCAGGACCAATCAAAGATTCAACAAATCCTCACCAATTTGCTTTCTAACGCAATCAAATTTACGCCAGAGGGTGGATTGATCACTGTCAGTTGCGAACAAAAGGGTGAAGATGTTCTCATCTCGGTTGCCGATACCGGCGTCGGTATTGCTATCGAAGATCACGAGATCATCTTTGAAAAATTTCGACAAGCCAAACAGGTGACTGGTACTGATGGACTTACTCGTGAACACTCAGGAACGGGCCTGGGATTGTCCATCGTTCGAGAGCTTTGTCGACTGCTTGGAGGTGACATCGGGCTATCCAGTCAAATCGGGTTCGGCAGTACGTTTCGAGTCAAGATCCCGAGGCAATACGCGAAGAATGCAGAAGGCGTAACAGAGATTCCATCGAGATGAACAACACGAATCCCTATCAATCCACAACTGTTCATGCTCCTATTTCCACTCTCCAGAACTCACATTCTTTGCTTCGATCAGCTTGCTTGGGAGCAGTATCTGCTGCATTTGTTCCTTTGATCTTCGCGATTTTTGCAATCATTATGGCTTTTGGAGATATCTCCAATGTGCGTTCGATTCGTGCTATTTGGATTTGGGCCGTACTCGTATTGGCATCGGCAAGCGTTGGAGCTCTTTTGGGGATCGCTGTCGGCATGTTTCGTCGTACTTTGATTAAGACAGATCGACGACTCGCTGAATAAAAGGAGCCAAACCATCAGCAATAGCTGTCAAACTTGAGCATTAATCTAGTTATTCTCGCTGATTTCGAAATCGGGTGCCTGTAGTACAGCGAATGAGGACTAGCGCTAAGATGCACGTAGTACAATCGCGGGGGAAAGAAACCTCGATCGAAACATCTGCTGGCACTCAGTTGTTGAGAGGAACGATCCGATAGCTATGCTTGCCTAGTCGATACGGTTTGACAACCTGTTGCACTCAGGATGTCGGTCTGTAGCGGCACTACTACTGTTCACACTTAAAACGTTGGGATGGTTTCAATTGTCGGACTTAGCTCAAATTCGAGAGATCGTTGAAGAAGTGATTTGTCATCAGAATCAACTACTACCGAAAGCGTTCCCATTGACGGAACGTCGATTGCACAAGCAGGGTAACACCTGCGGAGTTTTATATTGTTTGCATGGCCCTCGTAGCATCCGATTGACTGCGGTCTTCGATATCGCGACTGCTAGAGTGCTATTTTATGATTCCACGGGTCAGCGAGCGGGAACACGTTGCGTCAAGGAGATGATTTTGGCGGCTGCGTGACCAATCGCGGACTAGGGGTTTGGTGATGGCGAGTTGGGCAACCATCACTGACAATTTCGATTGCCCAACAGCATAAGGGGAATGGAATCTCAGTTATGTTGATATTGTCCAGACGAGAATCCGAGCGGGTGCACCTGGGCGACGACATCGTGTTAACAATTGTTCGTGTAAACGGCGATAAAGTACGGATTGGAGTCGAGGCTCCACCGCATATTAAAATCCTTCGCACAGAACTGGAAGTCTCGGCCAAAGACGTAACGCCAGTCCATGAACAAAAAAAGAATACACGGCGCGCCGCGTAAACTTGCTCGAATACAACGTGGTCGTACCTTCGCGTACGGTTCACCATAAACAACTACAAACGCTACCGACACTGGCCAACAACAGTCGAGGTGGCGTTTTTTATTTGCCTCGTGCGTCATTGTGGAAGTTCAGCAAGCCGCTGGCGCAGCCGACGAAGTACACGGGACTTCGATTGATAAACGCTTGCTGCCGATACATCAAGCTGTGATGCGACGTCGGTGGCTTTCATGCCATCGATCGTCGTCATCCAGAAGGCTTTCCATGTGGTGACTTCGAACTCGGCTTCCACCTGTTGAAGCACTTCGCGAATCAGCGGCGTTGTTGCATTCGCTGCGCAAATCGTGGAGTCGAGTTCTTGTGGAATCATCTGCAGTTGGATCATCGCGTCCGTACCTCCTTGACCGTTCTGTCGTTTGCTTTGCATCCGAAAGTAGTCGCGCACCTTATTGCGAGTGATCGTTGCTAACCAACTCCGAAAACTCCCTTGCTCCTTTTCCTTCTCGAAATTTGCAATGCCACGTGCCACTGCGGCAAAGACGTCTTGAACAACGTCCGGTGCGTCACTATCTCGAACGCCTGACGTCCGGCACCAACTGTAAACAATCGGACCAAATGTGGTTACCAATCGGCTCCAACCAACGGGGTCCATTCGCCGAACTCCCGACAAGAATTGCGAAGATAGAGTTGGATGCTCGTGGGACTGTTGCACTGGTGACGGTTGCAGAGGTGACTCGGAAGGTAAAAATGTCATGCTCTCATTCTAATGCAATAGTTCAACAAGTTGTTCTTGTACGTCTCCAAGTGAAATTTTTTGATCGGTTACGATCACGGTTCTTTCGTCAAAGCACTGAGCCGACGGGCGCTAGCCCCGGTTTTTAAAAGAACGCGAAGCGTTGGCGGAAACCGGGGCTAGCGCCCGCTAGCGCCCATCGGCTCAGTTTAGCGGTCCCCGTCGGAGCAAGAAAAATCGTGTCAGACTCCTACGTTCATCATGATGTGGCACAATCGAACCATTAAAATGCAGAAAAGGGAGCAATATGAAGATCGCGACTGAATGCCCAACCAATCACCAACTCAAAGCGTTTACGCTTGGCCAGTTGTCAAACGATGATAGCGATGCCCTTTTTCAACACATCTCCGACTGCGACCGATGTCGATCGGAACTCGAAACAGTAGAAGATGCACGCGATTCGTTGATCGTTAGCTTGCGCGATCCCGTCGAGTACGCGAACTTCCGAGCGGAGCCCGAATGTCAACTAGCCGTTGTCAAAGCACTTGGCGCTCTTGCGAATTCGGACAACGGACAGGATCGAGCCGAGTTTGATCGCTTACCCAAAACCATCGGCGAGTACGACATCCTACGCCCCATCGGAAGCGGTGGCATGGGAAAAGTGTTCCTTGCACGACATACCAAGCTCGGCCGTGAAGTTGCCTTGAAGGTGCTCGCAAATCACCGCTTGGCTGACTCGCGGACCGTCGAACGCTTCGAAGCCGAAATGCGAGCGATTGGGCGTTTAAGCCATCCGAATATTGTGACGGCCTTCGATGCACGTGAAGTCGACGGCACCGCGGTTCTGGTAACGGAGTTCATTTCAGGACTCGATCTAGGACAGTTGCTTCAGCGGACCGGTGCATTAGGTGTCGCAGATGCATGCGAGATAACTCGCCAAGTTGCCGTGGCATTGTCCTATACCAACTCGCAAGGATTCGTGCATCGCGACGTCAAGCCATCGAATGTGATGTTGAGCAACGATGGCGAAGTCAAACTCTTAGACCTCGGCTTAGCCCGACTTCAGTATGGTGACCATGAACGATCGGAACTTACAGGTACTGGTCAAGCGATGGGATCGGCAGACTACATATCGCCAGAGCAAGTCGCCGATTCTAAGACCGTCGATATCCGCGCCGATATTTATTCGCTCGGCTGCACGCTGTTCAAGTTGCTAACCGGTCGCGCTCCTTTTGCCGACGATCAACACTTGACCACGTTTGCGAAGATGACGGCGCATGTATCGCAGTCTCCCCCAAGCCTCGCGGATCTGTTACCATCGGCTCCACGCAGCTTGGTTCAACTCGTCGATTCGATGCTTGCCAAGAAACCATCCAACCGTCCATCAAGTCCGCAAGATATCGTTGTTGCATTGGCACCACATTGCAAAGAACACAATCTAAAAAGACTGATCCACGATGCTCTGTTGCTAGAGCCAGTCAAGCATTCGATCTCAAGCACAAGCACAGTGGCAAAGCCTGCAACGCAATCTTGGATGAAACGCCCTGTACCGACTTGGAAAGCGATTGCGGCCGGTTTCTTCGGTCTGATTCTGGGTATGTGTTTTTCCATCATCGTGGTAATTACCAATCCAGATGGATCGAAGACTACTTTGCAACTTGCAGAAGGGAGCAAAGTCGAGATCCGTGAGGGTCTTCCCAATCCCAAAAAAGACATTGGTGCTACCGAATCGAGAGGCAACAGTGTTTCGGGTAGCACACTTGATAGTACGTCCAACAATAGCGATGTCACTCCCCTTTCATTTGGCATTTTGGTCAATCGCGAATCGACGGGGCACGCGCCGAGTGTTTCCGAGGTACAGATACAGGAAGCGACGCGACTCTTGCGTGCCAGCGAAGGGAACAACCCTGTGCGAACGCCCTATGGAACGTGGTACGCCGTCGCAGATGAAAAACTGAGTGCACCTTTCAAGGAAATGAACGCAGGCAAGAGATTTGTTCTCGTGAGTAACGATCATTCGATTCGATGGCCCAACATTCGAGGGCATATTCTCAGCGCGAAAACAAAAGGTGAAAAACGTGAAACGTCCATTGAATTGAGTTTGGATCCAGAACTTGGCAGTCTGTTTGCCTCGCTAACCAAAGCAAATATTCGCAATCAGCTTGCAATCGTTGTCAACGGAATTGTTCGTTCGGCTCCCATCATCAATGCCGAGATTGGTCAGCAGGTTTCGATCACAGGTATTTTTGAAAGAAGCGAGGCTCGGCAGCTTGGGCTATGGTTGCAAGAAGGTATGGTCGCTCCGGTGCCGGAAGTGTCGACTGACCTAGACAAGAATTCATCCATGGAGCCTTTTCTCAAAACCTACAAACTTACGCAGATCGCCCCAAAAATCGCATACGACATTGTTGCTTCGTTGCTCAACGGAAATCCCAATGTAAAGCTTGCAGTAGATGAGCAAAATCAAACATTGATTTTGCTTGCCGGCCCAACAGAGCACGAACTAATCGAGAAGACACTGACCGAATTGATGGGAGGCAATGCAGCTCAAACGGAAAACGTATCTGCTGTCACTGGACTAAAGCAGCAACTGCTGGAATTAGCCGGTCAGCTCGGCGAGGATTTGACAAATTATGGTCACCAACACCCGACTGTTTTGATTACCCAACGTAAGATTGGTAAAGTTCAGGCTCAGATTCAAGAGTTGCAAATGTCCGAGAAAACGAAGGAACCGAAGTCATTTCACGAAGCCAAACTCCTGGATTTAAACAACAAGCTAGAACTACTCGGGTTTGCATTTCTTAATTTCGAATCGGCCTACAAAAAGTTCCCCGGAACATCCAACACGCGAGAAGGCGGACAGAATCGTAAAGACAAAAAAACGTATCCCTTTAGTTGGCGAGTCGCCATCCTGCCATTCATTGAGCAGGTCGAACTCTATCAACAATACCATTTCGATGAGCCATGGGACAGCGAGCACAACTTGACATTGCTAGACAAGATGCCAGCGGTGTATCGCAGTCTCTTTGCCAACGAAAGTCAGAAACCAGGGGAAACGAATTTTGTTGGTTTCGCAAGCATGGATAGCGCCTTGGGTTTAGGTGGCGGCGAACAACTGCAGTCCTTTACGGACGGTACTTCCCCAACGCTGTTACTAGTGGAAGCTGCAAATTCGGTCCCGTGGACGAAGCCTTATGACTTCGCGGATCCTAGCCAAGTGGTTTGGTTTGATGACCACCCAAGCACGTTTCTCATGGCGGATGGCCGCGTTCGATCTGAAAAGATATCGACCGAAGAGTTATTGAAACTGATCAGTCGCAACGGCGGCGAAGCGGTGAAGTAAATCAGTCCGCCGAGCAAGATAAGCTTCCAGCCTGTCAGGTGGGATAAGCTTCCAGCCTGTCTGTTCTTTGGTTGAGATAAGTATCCTACGGTTCCAGGTCATGACAGCAGGTTGCAAAACTGCCCCACGTTACAAATCTAAGTTATCGAGTTGATCGATCAACGAATCGAATGCATCCTTTGGAGCATTCTTCTTGCTTTCTAAATCAGCCATTCCAACGGCAGCTCGACCGGCCAAGAGAAGCTGTTCGTCTCGCTCTCGAGCTGCGGCGGCCACGGCGTCTTCATTGCGCTCCGGTGCACCGAACAATTTGGATAGGTCAATCTTGAAAGCACCGGCCGCTTCGACGGGAGCACCGGCGATGGCCGGCGTTTTGTGCTGCGGGAACATGATCGCATTCTCTGGGCATACTCGCGAACACGCAGGGCAGCCTTTGCGGCAATTGTCTGGTTGTTCGACCAAAATGGTCTCACCGCGATCCACTCCGTACACGCCAAACAAACAGAAGTCGATGCACTCCATGCAATTCGTGCAACGACTGTAATCGATGACCGGATACCATCGTCGCGATGGATGTTCCTCGATTCGCAGCGGTACAATCCCGAGCGGTGATTCATGGGACGCGGGTTGAGCAAGTGCCCCAGAACCGTCGGCAGCCAACGCGGTCGAGTTCGTGGGATTGAGAAATCTGTCGAGCGATAGCAACTCCCGTGGCTTCGCTTCCGATAGACCTTCTGCGGTCAAGATGCGTCGAAACTCATTCTCAAACGCATCGATCGAACTGCTGGCTCGCAAATCGATCGAGTAAATGCGTCGATCCGGCCGCTGTTGAATATTGGCGACTCGGTCCTCAGCCCTTTCATCAACTTTGTCTTCGGCCTCTTCATCGTCCTCATCGTCGTTGGCAATGTCGGGATTCACAAGCTCCACATCACCGGGGCGACCGCGAACATCCATCCGGTCCATCACCCAAATCGCAGCACGATCGAATAGCCATGTCAACAAGACGATCGGACCTCGCCATTGTCGAATTCGCTCCAAGCTCTGACTATCGCTAGCTAAATCGTAAAGATGCGGCACGATCAAAGCGATGGTGTTGGGCAACGCTGCGGCAGCGGCGGCAACTCCGTCTTCGATGGCTCGCTTGTCAGGGCTCCGGCTTTGCCCTTGAGAGACGACGACGAGTAGACCGTGGTTCTCTTGGATCATGAAGTTTCTTCGGATAGTGTCTTATGTGAAAGGCGCATACGGGCTGAAAGTCGATCGAACGCTGTTCTTAGACAAAGGCGACAAAAGTCAAAGTAGGCTGGGACCACTGTCCCGGCCTTCAACAACTCCTTGGAAGATCCATTAGCTCGGGACAATGGTCCCAAGCTACAGTAAAGTCCCAAGCTACAGTTAAACCGTGCCTTTTGTCTGTTCCGCTTCCTTGGTGCGTCCAAGTATGCAAATTCTAGCATAACTCTCTCGTTTTTTCTCGGCAACGTGAAAGAAACGCGACTCTCGTTTGTGTACATTGCCAGAAAAGGAACTTGCACCCACGGATCGACTATGCCAACTTCACCCGAGACACGCGTCCAGTCGAAGAAGTTGCCAAGGAGGTAGGCATTTCAACCGGTGCGGTTTACCTCGCGAAAAAACGAGTCCTCGCGAAACATCTTGCGAGCAATGGTTATCATACCTACAACATGCCGGCCACAGGAGTCTTGCCGCCACCTCCTTCGGGGCTGGTCAAACCGGTCCCAGCTATTTCGCTGGATCGATTCGTGGTAGTCGTAGGAGCCGGTGGGGTTGGGGTAGGTAATCCTCGGTAGCAAGGGCAGCATCGTAACCTTACCTCGTTGCTTTTCGACGTGGGACGCTAGCCGCAGCCAGGCGAGTTCATATTTCACTAAGTTGTTCGTCAAAGATGATGGTCAAGATGTGACCATCGCACCATGCCGGCAAGCAGCTCCGTCCGAATGCGGTTCTATGTCTGGTTACGACAGTGGCCTTATTCTCATAAGAAGCGCAGAAACATGGGTGTGCTGCCACTGTTACGATCGAGGGAATGATCGGCGGTATCGTTTTCCGTCCATTGTCCATGACGCTTGGTCCCAATCGACTACGAGACCGGATCCTTCTCCGAACTCGCGAATCAAATAGGATCTAGGGACAGCAGGCGAGTCTTTCGGTGGACTTTGACACGCTCGTTCAATCCTCGTGGATTGGACTAGCAAAGTCCCACCCGTCAGTTCCAATACCCGACTGCCGTAGCCTTCCTTGGATAACTCGTGGTAGCGCACGTCCAGTTTGAGTCGTGTGTTTAATCTGGATTTGTTCTCGAGTTGATGCAATAGCCAGAGTTTGGTAATCCAATCCACCTTGCCGACCAGATCCTTCGATGGGCAACTCTTCTCGTCCGAGAGTTCGAGTTGGCTCAAGAGCGTTTGCCAAAGTTCCACAATTCTCTTGGCTTCAAAGGATTGAACACGGGACTGGTCGATCATCTCTCGAACGGCCAACGCATACGCATTCTGAATTTCCGATGCGTACCAGTGGGCTCCATCTTTCCCAGTCTCTTTCGCCAGCAGCATCCAATCGCGTGAATATCTTCGAATGCCGTCAAGTGGCTTATTCAAGCGAGGCAAAACAACAGAGCGAGAATTCTCAGCTAAGTCGAAAGCCAAGGAAGTGCTTCCCATGCGAACGTATTGTGAAGTTTGGCACAAGCCAGAATCACCAATGGCGATCTCAATCCTTTGCCGTTTGCGAAACAATCGAAGAGCGCCACCCAAAGCGAATGGCCCACCAACACACAAATCCTTGAGCCAGGAGTCGCAGCGAAAAATGGGACGGCTCGCGCTATAACCGCCGAAGCCGATGATGCAATTAACATGATATGCTCGCGTACTAACCCGAAAGAGCCCCTGTTCATCGATATGGCCAGCACCATCGATGATGCATCGGCTAACGAAGAAAGCTGTTAATTTCTTTCGGTAAACTCGCAATGCGAACAGTTGAATGTTAAGCCACAGCAACATGGCCAAAGGTGCATGCAATGTTCTTAGTCCCCACGAGCAAGCTCCGATCCAACGCGAGGAGACGAGCATCGAAGAAGCTGTTTGTTTGTTATTTTTCGCTACTGGTCGCTTTGCGAAATAACGTACCATCGCCCGCACTGACGAATCGATCTGCGCCAATATCAATATCAATGTCAACCATCCGACAGCCGATACGCGATACGCGAGAACACAGGGCAACAATAAGGCGACACCTATGCGCCACCCTAGTAATGTGATTCCGTTCGCGACATTGACTTCATACGACTCGTGTTGGCCATAAGTATGTCCGTTTCCATCGTGATTCCCTTGGATGAGGCGGACGGTTCGGTCCGGATACTGTCGACGGATGGAATCGATTGCAGTCTGTTGCAACGCTAGATGGGACTCTAGCAGTTCCATCGGACTTTTGCATTCGGGAGTGGAAGCTTCGAGGTAAGCTTCGGTTAGACTCGCGGAGGCCCCCGATTCAAGCGAAAACGATCCACCGTTGGCCAAGAAGAATTTTGTAGGATTTCGAAAGCTGGGAGCGATAGGGACTATCTTTTTGACTTGTCGCAGGAATCCGTCAAAGTCGAATGACGGTCGATTCGGTGAATCTGAAGAGACGACGGAATACTCTGTTTCGAGCCCCATCGTGCGATCGAGGAGCTTATCGCTATTCGCCAGAGAACTGCGAATTGCACGCTTGGAGGTATATGTCGGGCTCTTTCGAACAGTCTTGCCCAATCGAATTCACCATTGCATCGAGAGTGGATTTATCGGTGGTTGGAACACAGTCAAGTATTGTAACCTGATCCGGAGCCGGCAGTTCAATTTTTTCCATGGCAGTTCCTGCATAAAACCAAAGCGAATAGGGAGCAGATCCAACCTCTTCTTTATTCTCGCAGAAAACACCAAAGTTTCCAATATTCGCGAAACGCCTGCGAATCCTTTCTTGTCCGTGCCCCTCACGTCCAGTCGGTTTCGGCAGGGTTTTACGATCTACAGCGTGTGGATCGAACCAGCGAACGATGCGATGAATGGGAGCGGCAGAGCGGGAGGGCCCGCCTGTTTCATCTACGTTTGGGGGAAATACCATGCTTAAGAAAATCCTAATTGGTTCTGCTCTCGTGGCTGGCACGGGGGCTCTCATCGGCGGCACATCCGCCGTTAGCTACATCAAGACGGGCTACCACTCGGTTCGCGATAGCATCAAAGAACAGATCCCAATCGATCTCGAAATCAAACGCGTTCGGGACATGATCCAAGATCTCAAGCCCGAGATCGCGGAAAACCTTCGCGTCATTGCACGTGAAGAAGTCGAAGTCGCCAAGCTTCAAAGGGAAGTCGCAACCAAGACTGTAAACTTAGAGAAATCGAAGGATGCGATCTTGAAACTCAAGGACGATCTACAAAGTGGCGTCAAGTATGTCAGCTACGGTGGCAAGTCCTACGATATGGATCAAGTGAAAAAGGATTTGAACGATCGATTCAAGCACTTCCAGACGCAAGAGGCGACCGTAAACAAGCTCGAGAAAATGCTCGACGCTCGTGAACGAAACTTGGAAGCTGCTCGTCGCAAACTGGATACGATGCTGGCAGCCAAGCGTCAACACGAAGTGGCTGTCGAGAGCCTGCAAGCTCGATGGACTATTCAACAAGTTGCCGAAGCGACCAGCCAATACTCGATCCATGATACGAAGCTCAACAGTGTGCGAGATACACTCGATGAGATTTCCACTCGACTCGATGTAGCTGAGAAAATGGTAGACCAAGGGGAAGTGTTGACCGGTATCCCGGTTCTGGAAGAAGATGCTCCCGCCGATTTGGTCGATCAAATCACGTCCTACTTTGGTAATGACTCCGTAGATGTGACAGCAGTCGTCAAATCGAAATAGATGTTCGTTTGTCAAAGTAGAAACACTAAAAAGGTCTGCGAAACTTCGCAGACCTTTTTGCATGCGCTAACGCAAACGCTTGCAACACACTCATATCGCACATCAAGCCCGCCACCTTCTGTCAACAAACGAGCCATGTTGTCTCTAACTATCATCCGATGTTTCGAGCGGACGTGCTCTGCCAATAGTAATTGATGAGCGAAACTATAGTTTCCTCGTGTCTAGAATCTTGTTTGCAATACTAGCAAATCTGGTTTGCAATACTAGCACGGCGCGGTGCGTTCGGCGTAGCTCTGTCTCGAGTCTGTGGTAGCTCCGAGCGGATCGAATTGCACCATTAGATCGATATAGAGAAAACGTAGATCGATACAGAGAAAACGGAGTCGCATAACACCTACCAAGTGCCAGACAACCTGCGTTTTAACGCAACATGCAGTCTGAGCAATGACAGAATAGTGCGATGCTAACCGGTTGTACCAGCGATCCAATTTCGAAGAAGTGTTGCTGCAGCATCGGGGTTTTCTCGAACCATCGATGTCAAGTCCGTCTTTAGTTCACCCCCGGAAAGTTTGAATCGAGGTGTTCCTTTACCTTCTTCGCCTCCCTCTTCACCTGCAGCGGCGAGCTCTTCGTCGTCGGTTAGTCCACTGAGGTCTATCTCAGACGCATCATCGAGAGGCAAATCGAAGCCTCGCTCGAATGCCGAGTCATCCGACGATGGTGCTGATGCAACGAAGCTTCGCAAAGATACAACTGCCACGAGTGCGATGAGAGCGAGTGTTAACGTCTGCCAAGACTGGGCGAGCCAATTCAATGCCATGGTGGACATCGATGGAGTAGGAAGTTCAGGAGGTGGGAAGTCGATGTAGTGGTTAACGGAAACGCGCGGGTTTTTGTCTTCCCCTGCTACAGACGTTTGGATGATTGCAGTTAACGCGTTTTGGATTTGTGTTTCAACTTTGGATTTCAGCGATTTCAATAATGTTTCTGTCATCGGCGGTAGCTTGGACAAGTCTTTTTCGGTCGGATTCTGTTCTCTCCATTCCGTTTCATGAATCTTCCTGTAGTAGGAATACGGAACAAGAACCGAGAAAGACACGTACCGTGTTTGCAAGCCCGCCTTCTTGATGTTCGTAACGTTGCTGCCAACAACTTGTTTGACGTTTTCAGTAGATTCTTTGCCTTTGGTGGATTGGTCGGGAGCGCTAACCGATGCGCTTCGATTGGAGAAAGCGTTGGGATCTGCGCCGGGCCTACCCTGTACGCTCGTTTTGGACGAGTCCATGTCTTTCTTACTAGTACTCGATTGAATCGTAGTCGGCTTTGGATCGTAGTTCATTTTGCTTTGCTCTTCGCTCAGCGTGTTGTCTAGTTCAACATTGACTTCCAGTCGAATATCACCGTAGTCGGCAAGCAATTCTTTCGCACGTCTCTTGAGGTCGAGTTCTTGCTGTTTCTTGACTTGGTAGTATCGGTCTTGTTCGATCATCAACGGGTCGTCGTTGCCGAGCGTTGTTTGTCCGCTGGCTAGATCCAGCAATGCGATGTCAGAAGCCCCGAGTCCGGCCATTGACTTCTGCACATAGTTCATGATGCTCAGCGTTTGGTCGCGCGAGAGAGGAATGCCACCTTTGGCCCTGACTGCGATGCTAGCCGTTTTTTGTCTTAGTGCGGCAAATCCTTGTCGTTTCTCATCGGAGGTTACAAAGGCATCTTCAATGAAAGCCATACCCTTGAGAGCGTTTGCGATATCCTTCAGCTTGGCGTGTTGTTGTTTTGCTTCGGTTACGCGCGTCGATTCAAAAATATTGGCTCCGTTTACCGCCGCGTCGGAGGCACCTCCCATAGGATCGGGTTGGACTTTGGCTTCGCTGATTGCTTTGTAATAATCTTCTTTCTTGTTGGCTGGAATTTTGACTCGGTCCCCTTCACGCTCCCAATCGCGCAATGATGCGTTGCTAAATGCAATGGAGAAGCGGTTGATTTCGTAGTCGCTAAAGCTCTGGCCGTCGAAAAGGTAGGTTGTTTTCCCATTGCCGACGCTGGCGCTATTGAATAAGACTGCCGCGCTAACAGCGATCGCGGCGGCGAGCAGAACGGATAGCAATCTTGCTTGCGGAGTCAAGCCTTTGAAGAGGGCTTGCAACTGCTGTGCGAATTGTGTGAATTGGTTCATTCGTATTTCGTGGCGTCAGGGAGTTCGCGATCGGAATTGGAAAAGGAACGAGGAGCCGAATGACTAGGATCAGACTCGAATGGAATTCAGTTCCTCGTAAGCTTGCATCAATTTGTTGCGTATCTGAACAAGCAATCGAAAGGACATGTCAGCTTTTTGGACACTGGTAAAGACTTCGGCTTGGTTCACATCACCACCGGTCAACAATTGTTCGACAAGCTGTTGCGAATCATGCTGCATGTTGTTGACGCGTCCCACGCCATCTGCGAGCAAGTTTGCGAAAGGGGATACATCCTGGCCTTTGTTCTCCAAGACATTATTGCGCTCCGCGATACGGTCCATCATTTGAAGGACTTGTTCGTGATGGCGAGCGAATAGATCTTGGTGCTGGATGTTCGTCATTAGGCTAGGATGCTAAGCGTTTGTCGGGACATACCTTTGGTAACTTCGATGACACCGACGTTTGCTTCATAGGCGCGCGACGCTTCGAGGGCATCGACGAACTGTTCGTTCATGTCGATGTTCGGATAAGCGACATAGCCTTTCCATTTGCCTTCGGTAATCGCCAATGGGTGTTCGGGCTGATAGCGATACTTCGGTTCGGATTGGTCGATCTCGACTTTATCGACTTTGACGCCGGCGGCACCACCTTCCGCTTTGGCCTCGTCAGTTTGGAACACAACGAATCGAGGCTGGTAGGGTTTGTTTTCACCATCTTCGTTTTTGATGGTGGACATGTTGGCGATGTTGCCGGAAATCGTGTTGAGCCTTACCCGTTGGGCGACCAATGCGCTCGTGCTGATATCGAGTGGGGAAATCATCGAAAGGCCTCCTGCCGCAATATGGAACTCGGAACGATCGGGTGGGATCCCGAAGTCAGTTGGCTAAGGCTTTAGCAAATCTCGAAAAAATTTCCAAGTTCTATTGCCTGTCGTTTGGCAAGCTGGGGGAGATGCGTCGCAAAAGAAAAAATCCGCTCTCACACCGCCGAGAATTGTGACGGTTCGACTGTAGCTTGGCACCATTGTCCCGAGCGGATGAATCTTTCGATGAATCACTGGCTTACGGTACAACGGTCGACAACGGTGCTAGTCTCCTTTCACCCCGGAAGGCTCTGCCAGTATGAAGCTGAAACCACGCGAAATTTCGGCCCTTCGTGGTCAACTTGAGAATCCATTTGGGGTTGTTTTTCGCATTGGAGGAACGATGCTAAGTTGGTATGACTGAACAAGAATTTCTCCTCCACCACAACCTGACTCGAAATCCATTCTCCGATGAGGACGCGCAGACGGATGCCGTGTTTCGAGACTCGTGCATTTCTGGCACATTTCATCCTTCGTGGAGCAAAGTGGTTGGTGACCCTCGGCAACCGGCAACATCGATTGTGTTCGGCCCCAAGGGGTCAGGCAAAACTGCCATTCGATTGCAGTTAAAACAGCATATCTTGCAACACAATCGACAATCGCCAGATACCAGGGTCTATTTGGTCGAGCTAGACGATTTCAATTCTTATCTAGGACCATTTCAACAGAGTCTACCTCGTCGCGTGCAGGCCTCGCCTGACAAGGTGTTGCAGTCCCTCCATTTGTGGGATCACATGGATGCGATACTTTGCGAAGCTGTCACGCCGTTGGTTGATCGCATACTGGGGACATCCTCGACTTTGAATGCTATCGATCAAAGCATCGACATGCAGTTGGTGCACAAACTGGATCGCGGGCAACGAAGAGACCTGTTGTTGCTTGCGACGATCTATGATCGCTCGGCAGTTGGCACACACGTGGATCGCATTCGCAGTCTACGGATGAAGTTGAAATTCTTCTCGCTGACAACGTGGTTCCCATTCATCTTGGGAGTGCTATTGTCGGTGCTGGCAATGGTGGTGATTGGATATCTTTATGCGGAAGAAGCACTCTCGCTGAGGGCAGTCATGTGGCTTGTGCCAACGGGATTAGCTTTATCGTGGGCCTCTTATCTTCATCGTTGGGTAAGGTACCAGTTGTTCGCTTCGAAGATATGCAAGCATTTGCGAGTTATAACGCGCGATCGAAGCCAGCTTCGAAGTCTGCTTTTGTCTTTTTCACGCAAGGAGTTGGATGAGCAACCGTTGCCATCATCGAATCGTTCGGACGATCGCTATGCATTGCTTGAGAAACTGCAGTTGCTTTTGCGTTCGCTGGGCTATCCGGGTTTGATCGTTATCGTGGATCGCGTCGACGAACCAGACTTGGTCAACGGGATGTCGGAGCGGATGAAGTTACTCGTGTGGCCGTTGTTGGACAATAAGCTATTAAAGCACGAGAGTTTTGGGATCAAATTGTTGTTGCCAAGCGAGTTGCAATACTACACGGACCGCGAAACACGGGAGTTTCATGAACGTGCTAGGTTGGACAAACAGAACGTGGTTCCATCTTTTGATTGGACGGGAGAGGCATTGTACGATTTGTTGGCGGCCCGGATGAAGGCCTGTTCGAGCAGAGGTTCGGCGAGCAGTCCGAAAGGGCTGTTCGACCCCCAAGTTTCGGAACAACGTCTTGTTTCTGCCTTTCAATCGTTGAAAACGCCGCGAAATCTGTTTCGATTTTTATATCGGTTGATCACGGAACATTGCAAAAAGTACCGTTCGGAGTCTCCGCAGTTTCAGATTGCGAGCGACTTGTTTGAGAGCACCCTGGCGGTCGCACAATCGGAAGAACGCCGAGCTTAGCGTAGAGAGAAATCGGCGATTCGTGTATCCTAGAGGGATGCTAAGTCCCGGTTGTTCCGGTATGGTTTGCTTTCGCTCTCGAAACCTAATAGTGCATGATCAACGAATCTGACGACGAGTCCGAATTAGAGTTGGATCAAGCGTTGCTCGAGTTTATGCGTCGATTCGATGCAGGAAATCCCGAGGATCGGGATACGTTTCTACAACGATATCCGCAATTGAGTGGACGGCTCAGCGAACTATTGGATACTGCGGATTGGATCGAAACCATGGCCGGACCGATTCTGGCACCGAATCCGCTCCCGCTTCCCGACTCGAAACGCTCTTCGGAAAAGACTCCAGAGGTATCGCCTGATCCGAATGCAGTGACGATGCCTGCGAAAGGATCCGAGCCTCGCATTATCTCACCGGATGAGTCCACGCTGCCTCCCCCCACGCGATCGAGAGACTTTAGCTTTTCCTCATTGCCGAGTGTCGACAATACGCAGGGAGTGCTTCCTTGTCGGTTTGGAGAATACACCCTGGAGAAAGTGCTTGGGCGAGGTGGGATGGGGGTCGTGTATTTAGCGACACAGACCAACCTGAGTCGTCAGGTTGCGGTGAAGATGATTCGTTCCGGTGCTTTAGCGAGTGACGATGAAGTCAACCGATTTTATGCCGAGGCTCGAAGTGCAGGGAGTTTGATGCACTCCTCCATCATCACGATCTATCATTGCGGGGAACACGAAGGGCATCACTTCTTTTCGATGGATTATGTGCCTGGCACCGATCTGGCAAAGAAACTTGCAGAAGGGCCAATGGCAGTACGCGATGCGGTGAGGTATACACGCGATGTAGCCAAGGCGATCGATTATGCCCATTCGCAAGGAGTCGTGCATCGCGATTTGAAGCCTGCGAATGTGCTCATCAATGAAGACGACGAAGTGGTGCTTACCGACTTTGGTCTCGCCAAGCGAATGGACTCGAACGAAGGGCTGACGGCGACGGGGGCTGCGTTGGGGACACCGAGTTATATGTCACCTGAACAGGCGGCTGGCAAAAGTGAAGAGCACAGTGCATCCACAGATGTTTATGCCATCGGCGCTATCTTGTACGCGCTCTTGGTTGGCAAGCCGCCGTTTCAGGCGGAGTCGATCATGCAAACGATGATGCAGGTCATGAACCGCCCAACTCCGAGCGTTCGCGCATCGCGTGATGATGTACATCCCGATCTCGACACGATCGTCATGAAGTGCTTAGAGAAAACACCGAGCCGACGTTACGCTTCGGCCCGAGATTTAGCCGACGATTTGCAACGCTTCTATTCCGGAGCGCCGATCGAGGCTCGAGCGCCATCGTGGATTCGAAAAGCAAAGCATTGGTTGGCCAATGTTCCGATCATTGCTGCGTTGTCAGGGCATCGAAACGTCGAGCCGTCCGTGTCTCAGCGGCGAGCCCAGAACGTCGCTATTCTAGTTCTATTGGTCGGAATCTCGCTTTGGTTGATCGGGCCATCAGCCATGCAATACATGCGTGATCACTCGGTACCACGTTCGTTTGCGATTGCATCCGGATCGTCAGGCGGGATGTATTTTCAAATGGCGGGTGAGATTACCAAAGTGCTGGAGTCTGAGACAGGGATGCATGCGAATGTCATTTCTACCTATGGCTCCTTAGAGAATCTCAAGCATCTCCTAGAAAACCGCGCTCAAATGGCGATCATGCAAGAGTCGGCCGTTCGATCCGATCAAGTCGCTGTGGTAGCACCGTTGTTTTACGAAGCGGTCCATATTCTCGTTCGAAAGGAATTAGAGATTCGCAATGTGGAGGCGATTGCCAACAAGCGAGTGATGCTCGGCTCTCCTGAGTCTGGTACACGACAAGCGGCAACACGATTGCTTTCCCATTTTGCGATCGATGTCGAGAAGCTTGCGATCGTCAACGGAGATTGGTTTGAAGAGGAAATGCGAAAGCAAGCAGAGGTCGTCGTTGCGGTGATAAAGGTAGGTCAGCCGGGAATGCACAAGATGCTCGTTGATGAAGGGTTTGAGTTTTTGTCTTTGACCAACGTAGGGTCGCTTGCATTGGAAGAGCCGATGTTCCGCCCCTACGAAATTCCACCCGCAGAATATTCGCTCGATCGAACGACTCCCGTCCAGACCTTGGCTACTACCGCATTGTTGGTGGTCAGGAAAGATGCTTCGTCGCGATTTGTAAAAGACTCTCTTCAAGCGATCTATCGGAAAGACAAGCCGTTGGCGGGTATGATCCCCTTCGAGTTGGCTTCGAATTGGCAAGGGCTGCCCTATCACGAAGCCGCTCGCAAATTCTTTACCTCCCCCGATCGGTAACGAACGTTTAGGAACGTACACGATGCCAACCAAACGTCAAAATCGCTGGTATGGATTGGATGGACAATCCCAGTCTAGAGCGAAAACGATGGAACAAAGCAACGGCACTCGAAAACTGATTTCGCTATTTGTGCTGCTCTTTTTGATTCTTATTCTGATTCAAACGGTGAGCGACACCAAACAAGTGGAAAAAGTCGGCACGGCCATCGGATTGTTTGAACCGTATGGCGACCAAGGGGTAGAGGCTGCGACCGAGACGACAACAGAGTCTGATTTGAATGAAGAGTCTAGTACGGCATCGAACGATTGGACGTACGAGCAATTGCAATTGCGATCGACGCTGAGTTCGCAGTCGCAGATGCAACAAGTCATGGAGTTCTTGATCGCTAGTGCGAGTCCCAAAGAGATCGCGGCCTTGATCGAACAGCAGTATTCGCAAGTGGAATTGACATCCTCTGCCGCCATTGATGAATGGCTTGCAAATTCGTTGGAGCAACTCGGACGTTGGGAAGAGACGTTGGGAAACGCCGCGAACGATGGTGCCGACAGCGAAGTTGAAACGATTCGCGCGATCGAAGAGGAGCTTCAAGGCTCATCTTCAAGGCTCAAGGAGCTACCTGACGATGCATGGGGGAGATCGTTTCGACTCGCATTGGACCGTCGGTTTATCCTTCAAATGCAAGACAATCAAACGTGGCGTGAATCCGAGCATCTGATTAGTTTGCGAACGTGGCAACGAGTACTGCAGTTGCGATCGGAGCTCGAGAGAGGCATCCTCAACGCTCGTGAAGTTCCTCGTGTGGAAGTGATGCAGTTGGTTTCCACTTCGAATAATGCAGTGCGAGGTGTACCGATTCGATTTCGCGGAACGATTGCATTGGTCGATGAACGAAACGGGCACATCGAAGGTAAAGGATGGCCTGCAGTCGATTATCGTGTGTTGTGGTTGAAGCCTGACGAAGCGAATAGCCAGCCTGTGACCGTTTATGTTCCAGTGGACATCTTGGGGAAAGCAAGCTACGCCGAATTGAATCGTACCGTGGAAGTGATCGGGTTTTTCACGAAGAAAGTAGCCTATTCGTCACAGCGTGGTCCTGAGACGGCGCCGGTTCTCTTCGCTGCTGCACTGCAGGATCCAAACGAGACAACCTCAAAGCATAGCCAACGATTCGTCCGATGGTTACGAGGTTTGCCTAGCCCCAAACTATGGCAACCACCGCGCGATTTCAATACGCCGTTCTCGCTCGTTATGAAAACAGTAAACCAATCGGTGGGAGAGTTTGCTTCTAAGGAATGGGAATCGACGGCAGAATCCGTGTCCGAAGGCGCATTGCAATTGTTGCTAGCGGCACAGAAGCATGCTCCAGAAATCCAACAGCTTTGCGAATCAGACTATGCATGGCCAGTTGCCGGGAATATCAAATTGAAGTCTTTAGAAGGAATCGCGACACAGGTAGAACGGGTCGATGTTTTAGAGCTTCGTAAAACCAATCGCTCCCCCGCAGTCCAAGCCATGCAACGAGCGGAACAGACACAGTTCTTTCGAATCACTGTAGCTGGCGAAGGGGAAGAAGCGACCGTGATCTATTGCAATCGGATTCCCAAAGATTGGATGAACCAAAGCAAACAACATGCATTTCTGCAACCTTTTGTCGCTTCAGGCTTCGCGTTCGAGGAGAGTGCAGATGGGAAGATACGCAAGGCTATCGTGGTCGATGATATCCGATGGAAGATTCGGCCGAACCGAATTGGCGAAATTGCAATGAACGATTGGAAGCCGGTGTTGCCGGAGCGATTGCAGTGCTTGCTCGTATTGGGTTGGGATCTTTCGTTTCGGGATGAGTTAGAGAACCTACAGTCGCCGATTCGTCCATTGGCATCTAACGAGTTAGAACCACTTTTTTCTTTGCTTCGTTTGGTTTCCGCGATTGGGATCGATACGAAATCATCCGTACCGCAAGCGACGGCAACGTTGACGAAGTTGCTAGAAAATTCGTTGGCGAAGGGCTCCAAGGGGCGATCGAAACCTTCCATGGAATGGATCAGCGGCAAAGCTCGTGTGGTTCGAGCTACCAAGATACCGGTCGAAAAGGCACGAGAGCAGAGTTGGTTGGGCGGTGATCACTATTATGAATTAGACTGCATGGCAGACATCGGCAACGTCACGCTCGAAATGCCAACGGAAAACGAACCAATCATTTACAATGGAGAATATCCCATCACGATATTAACTCGCGAATTGCCCGATTGGTTGCAGGGTGGTGAATTGGCGAGCGGTGCGCCATCTGTCGGGAGCGATGAGTTGCAGGTTCAATACCCAAGGATGCGTGTTCAATATAGCGGATGGTTCTATCGATTCTGGAGCTACAAGACGCAGGAGATGACTCAGGCGTTAGGTAGTCAACACCGGCAGATTGCTCCACTCGTCGTATCGCATAGTTTGCAGCTCGGCACAGAGATTCGTTCAGAGAAGAGTGCAACTGGACTTTATGCGAACCTCCCATGGTGGATTGGTCTAGCCGGAGTGGGGGTAATCTGGTGGTTCATTAGGAATCGGCTCACGCAAACGGGTCGCAAAAAAATTCTACAAAAGTAGCAAAACGGACTTCGAATCGCTAAGTTATGTGCGTTGAATCGTCCGCAAAATAGAGCCAACAAACGCTTTTGACTTTTCTTTCGCGAGGTTCCGCCTTGCCCATGTCTTCCCGTTCGTTGTCTTCCCGTTCGGTGTCGTTGATACAGAGGACGATTAAAAGATCGTTGTTTCAGTCGCTGTTGCTATACACAGCACTGTCTTGTTACGAACAACCGATCTCCAGTCAGGGCGTCGGACTAACGGACGAAGAGAAACAGCAGCAGGTTCAGCCGACCGCTTCCTGAGTGTGTTGCAAAAGAGTCCGCGACGAGGAATTGCGCTCGATCGAGTGTACAGCTATCGTGTGAAGTTTGGTACGCTAGACAAACTTATCGCGTCCTTAAAAGATTAATCGGTCAAAGAGCCTCAGTCTGGAAATACAGGGATGCTCCTCGGGCTTTTCGAGTCGCAACGTGGAAATGATGCGATCGCCATAGAGTCGTTCCAAAACGCAGAAGCGCTGCGCAAAGCAGACGCGATTGCTCCTTAGTATTTAGGTTTGTCGCGACTTTGCGTTGGGCAGTCGGATGAAGCCATCGCAGCTTACGAACGGGTTACTCGAACCGAAAGACTTTGCTTTACAAATCAAAGCGTCCGACTGTTTGGCCAGAGTCGCACGCTACTGGCAAGGTTTCAAAAGACGCGTTCGCAATAGAGGGCCGTTCTGCCAGGATTAAATATTGCGTTGTGGCCCTTACAAGACTCTCCCGAAGAAAAGATGAGCAGAGTCCTTCATTTAGAAAAAAGCTTTCGCGGCCCCATATTACTCCATTTTCAGCATTCTTTTAAAAATTTTGTCCCCGTTCGTTACGTAAAGAAAATCGTGGTTCTTCCCCGCTAATGTGCAACTGGTTAATGGCTTTCCTGGATTTGGCATGGGAAGAACACCGCACATGCGCCCGGTAGGATCAAATATTTGGATACCCAAGGCGGATGTCACATAGTAACGCCCGATCTTATCTACCGCCGATCCATCGCCTTTGGATGCACTGATATAGGGAGGTGGTTCCTTCGATCGAAACTCACCCTTCGGGTCAATCTCCAAACGGAGCGACATCGTTGGCATCTTGGCGTCCAGCGTGTTATCGTTCTTCACGCGAAATGTCCACATGTGAGGTCCACCGTGATCAGAGACTGCCAAGGTTCCGCCATCGTTCGAAAGCACAATTCCATTGGGCCGAGTGATGCCGGTATCCATCACCTTCACCTGTCCTGTTGCGATCTCGATGCGAGTCACTTGCTGCTGTTTTGTTTCGGTGATGTAGATAAAGCCACTGCTGCTCACAGCTAAGTCATTGGGGGTGACGCCCGAAGCGACGACTTCGATTGCACCCGAGTTAGTGTCAAGAGAAACCACACGGTTCTTGGCACCCTGGCATCCATAGAGTAATCCATTCGGACCAAACTTCATTCCACTCAGAGCCTCCTTGGCGATCTCCGTGCGTTTGCCATCCTTCGCATCGATACGAAATACCGCAGGCGCCTTCATGTCGGAGTAGTAAAAATTCCCTTCGGTATCACTGCATGGGGCGTCAGCAAAACCGATGTTCTCGGCAACGAGCTCCCAATCCTGACCGCGGATCAACTGACGCAACAAGGTTAGGTCCCCCTTCAAATCATCCTTGGTATTGATGACGGGCTGATGCGAGTCCTTGCGCCATAGCCACTTCAATGCCTCGGGGAACCGTTCGCCACCGAAATCTGAATTGTGCCCGTACCCCTCGGCCCAATCAAATCGCACGTCGTATCCCATGTAAGCGAGCGAGGAGGCCATTTGCTTGTTGGCGAGCGGCCAATGTCCAAATGGATTGTCCAAATCACCGCTCGTATCGCACATGTACATTCGAATCGGCTTCGGCTCGGTCTTTCGAATCATGGTTGCGTATGCGTCGCCACCCCGCAAATTGACAAAACTGCCTACACTGGTCAGTACCTTGCGAAATACATTGGGTCGTTCCCACGCAACGGTAAAGGCACAGATGCCGCCTGAACTCGATCCGCAAATAGCTCGCATATTGGGATCGCTTGAAACCGAATACTTCTTCTCGACTTCGGGAATGATCTCCTCGGTCAAGAACCTTGCATAGCGATCCCCAAGGCTATCGTATTCGAATCCACGATTCGAGAATTTGTTTCGCTCCGATTGCGGTTTGGATGGATCGTGACCAGGATTGATGAACACAGCGATTGTCGGAGGCATATCACCGCGTGCAATGAGATTGTCAAAAACGACAGGAACGCGCCATCGCCCTTTGGGATTCATGAAGGAGTGCCCATCTTGAAAGACCATTAATGCCGCGGGCGTTCCTTTCTTGTATTGGGCTGGAACGTAAATGGAACACTCGCGAGTCGTCTTCTCAAAGATCTTGGATTCCCATGCTGGCATGGTTTCGACCGTACCATGAGGCACATCCTCGCGAGGAATAGCGTCCGCATGAGGTTTCCAATCGACAGTCGTTTGAAGTTTCTCCTCGGGATGAATCGTTTTGTCATTCGACCATAGCCATCGCAAAGCATCTGGAAGTACTTTCCCACCTGCGTTACCACTGTGACCGCCATCCGTCATGTCGAGTTTGAAATCATAACCAGAGTAACGCAAAGCCGCAGCTAACTCTTGATTGGCGAGAGGCCAGTTGCCGTGAAGATTATTGAGGTCGCTCACTCCTTCTTGGAGATAGACCTTGATTGGCTTCGGATTATCTTTGGATTTGCGAACCAATCCAGCGTAGGCCCAGCCGCCTCGGATATTCGTGTAGCTTCCGATGTGACTGAGTACTCGCCCAAACTGATCAGGTCGTTCCCAAGCCACCGTGAACGCACATATTCCGCCTGATGAAATGCCACCAATTGCGCGGTCGGTGGGCAGCGTCGAAACGTTCAATCCCTTAAGAGCGACGGGTAAGAACTCATCGATTAGGAACTTGCTGTAACGATCTCCCATCGAATCGTACTCGAACGATCGATTGCTCCTGTCTTTAGCGGACGAAGGGGTGGGTGGCACGGTAATGGCAGCGGGAATGGTACCTGGAGCGACAAAGACCGCAATGGTCGGCGACAATACCTTCTGATGAATCAAATTGTCGAGAACAATCGGTACTCGAAATGGACCGTCTGCCTTTAAGTAGCTAGGGCCATCTTGAAACACCATAAGCCTAGCCGGACTGCTCGGATCGTATTGGGCTGGCACATAAACGCTGAAATCTCGAACGGTGCCAGGAAATAAATTGCTATCAGCGAAGACACCGTTGGTGATTTTCCCTTTTGGGACGCCTTGCTGAGTGGTCCTTACCGGCGAATCGAGGGTCGACTTTTCTTGGCTGAATAAAGGCAATGTGGTAATCAGAAAGAATACTAAGAGTTGCAGTGAGGTACGCATTTGGAAGAACTAAAGGGGAGCTATCGTTAAGTCTCGGAACCTTTCCCATTGTAGCTTACCGGTGAAACGTATCCCAGTAACGCAAAGTCATGCCTGCTTGTCTAAGAAAGGACACGCATTGTATTGTTGCAGGCTTGCCGATTTTCGTTTATCCTTGACTTTGAGGTCAAAATGTTGATTTTTCGGAGGTAGGAAATGACTACGGCTCGATTTCGGCTTGTGGATACGACGGTAACTCGCTGGTACCATCTGGTTTCCAGATGC
Organism: Pirellula sp.; assembly: GCA_021300155.1. Classification (GTDB taxonomy): domain Bacteria; phylum Planctomycetota; class Planctomycetia; order Pirellulales; family Pirellulaceae; genus JBKCUI01. The sequence continues at coordinate 259 of JAJTID010000108.1, read as the reverse complement.
GTACGTTCTGCGTGGCTCCTCCAAGACGACGGAACCAACAATCGGAAAGATTGGATCGATCAACGTCTCAAAGAGCTCGATCAAATTTTTGCAGTGTCCGTAGGTGGTTTTAGCGTCATGGACAACCATCTCCACGTTTTGGTCCGGATCGACGACGAACAAGCGAAAACTTGGTCGCCGCTCGAAGTCGCTAAGCGATGGACGCGGTTGTTTCCACCTCGCGGGGCGGATCGGAAGCCGATGAAGCCTACGGACGAAT
>JAJTID010000256.1 GCA_021300155.1 Pirellula sp. | reverse complement strand
TTGGCTTCAACCAATTTGGAAAGTCGCTTGACTTCAGCCGCAAGTTCTGAAACTTTGGCATCAAGCTCCTTGCAGCGGCTACAATCTGTTCGTGGCGATTCCGTTTCCATCGCCACAACATAACTCATTCTCACCTGCCACGAAAATACCAGTTTGACACGGTAAACACGTACGAAACGATAGTACAATTTGGAGAAACAAATGAAAAGACCGCAATTCAACTCACGTTCTTTATTATCGATAGTGATGTTGCTAATCGCACTAGTCGGAAGCAAGGGTTTTGCTCAACCGTCGGGAGGCGAAATAGGAGGAGCTGGTGGGGGGATTCCAAATAACAATCCCGTTTTTGCCGTAGTCGATTTTGATGACTCTGGCGACATTGTTGGTGCTTAGGTGACTGGGCTAGGTGTTTTCGATGGTTTAAATGCCGAACTCCAGCTCTTGGGCGCCTTATCCACTGTTTTGACTCCAAGTCAGTTCAGTGATTTCACGGCGGATTTAACTGCCTCTTCCAATTTTGCTGTAGTTGAACTTGCTGGCTTTCCTGCGACTGAGACCACGATCGGCTACTTCGATCTCACGAACGGTGGTTCTTGGAATGGCTTTTCTTCACAGTCGCAGCTTGCTTATCAACGTGCCGCTACGTTCGCAGCTGAACTTTCAAATTCAGGCATCACGGGATCAACTGCATACAATGCAATCGCCTCCATGCTCTTGGGCAAAAATGGCGGGCGTCATTCGACTTTTTCGAATGTCATAATCGTTGTCGACTCGAACGGAACGACGCACTACCCGACCGACGGTAACGGACTGATTGATGTTCTCGAAGATATTCGTGATGACGAAGAGACTGTCGTCACTTTAATCATCAAAGGACACGGAAGCGAAGAGCTTATTGAAGTCGGAAATGGCGGAGATATCCTAACCGTTGTCGATCACGAACACATTGTCATTGGAAACACCGATCCTAATGAACCCGTCCATGATATCACCGATTTGCTTGATGATGTAACCGACAGTGGAACAACGATAAATCTCAGAGGCTGCTCAACCGCTCCCTTAGCAGCCTCGGTTGACACCTTGATCGGCGGTGACCCGACAACTACAGGGACACTGTTGCCGGTTGTGAATGTTCCTTGGACTCCATTTTACGTTGGCCCCTATTACTCATTCTAGGTTCGCTCAATGAAGCTGCAGGTCTCTCTCGCATCGTTGATTTTTGTACCACTTACGTTTGCGACAGTTTCCATAACGTGTTACCAATGCTGCGTTATGAAAAACTATCCGTCAATTTGGCCTTGGATTGCTTCTTTCGCAACGGGCTCTTTAGCGGCTGGATGTGTCGCATTTTCGATTCGCCGTACGGGGGCAATGAAATCCTTTTTGGTAATGTTCTTGCTGTGCCTTGTAGCGGGATTGGTTTCGCAGCACATTAAGGGGCAACAGCAAATTCTAAAGGAAAAAAGTGAAATGGTCAAAAAACGGTTTGAAGAACAAAAGACGGCTCAAGATATAGGGCCGTAGGCTTTCTTCTCTATGGTAAAGAGAGTGACAAGTTAGTAGCGCATCGATGTTACCTGCATGGGGCTGTGGTCGATGGTCCATGAGGGTGAAGTTTCGCCAGTAGTGCAAAATGTAACTAGCCAGCTTCCAGTCTGTCTTTTTCTAGCTCGAGCTGGACAGGCTGGAAGCCTGTTGTTCTCATTGAACGAAAGGTGCTAAGGGATGGGATTGGCACCTGGGTGGTACCGTCCGAATGGAGAATGGTTCGAGAATAGGGAATAAACTGGCTACGAGATCAAAGGTAGTGGACTAGGCAACGAGTCCCCAACGAGAGTATGGCACATTGAAAACGCAGAGAAAGCGTCGTCTCGCCTTCGCTCGAACGGCTACTAGCGTGGCTTGTCCGCGCTGGACCATAGCCGCAACCAGAACGTCAACGCGCACGCGTCAGACCGGTGGTCAGGTCGCGAATCCGAACAACACTGCATTGACAAGAAAAACAATACAGATGCCTATCCTACTCATACGATACTAGGCAGCGCGACGAACCGATTCGGATTCCTCGAGGAATCGATCTAGTGAACAAGAAGATTCGAGTTGCCCGGCTGGATTGTAAAATTTGATCTGCTGCTCTTCGACGAAGTAAACGATGTCGAATGCTTCGAGCGAGAAACGACGACCGCAATACATCCCTTCGCGGATGAGTGTCGTCTCGAAGATGGCCGCATCCGACGAGACTGCAACTCGGTTCTCGACGAGTTGTCGAAGTTTGGTTCGAATTTTGTCAGCAGTGTTTGTCAGCATTCGATTTTGCAAGCATTTGGAAAAAGCTTCATCTAAGTGCTTCGAGTATCGGCTAAGGAAATATCCTGAATTACCTAATCTCTAAAGGATAGAAACCTTTTCTCTTTGGCCACCTTTTGCTCACTTTTGGCATGCCATTGTCCGATCTCAACAAACGCTAGTTTCGAGTTTGACGCGTTCGTAGACTTTTCTTCCAAGGTCAAAGAAAGCAAAGACGGAATGCTAGCTCCATAGAAAACAAACACACTCAGTTCCACTAACGGAAGGTCGACGAAGCGTGAATGACTATGGCTCCACTATTTTATGTGATGCACAGCCGATTCAAGTGCGAGGCAGGACTCGGTTCGCGCATTCTTGGATACCAACGAACGTAGCGCCGTGGGCATCCTTAACCGTGGTACATGGTTTCGGAGATCATGGAGGCAGATATGCGGGCCTCGGGACATCGTTAGCTGCCATGGGCTTGGCGGTTTTTGCATTGGATCTTGTCGGACACGGTCGAAGCCCGGGGCGTCGAGGCTGTATCGCATCGTATGACGAACTACTCGACGAAGTCGAATCGAGTATCGAGCACGGAAGCGAACTCGTAGGCAAGGTTCCCAAGTTCGTCTTTGGCCAAAGTATGGGAGGCAATCTCGTTCTGAATTTGGCATTGCGCCGCAAAGAGTTTTGCCATTCGTTGTATGGGATTATTGCTGGTTCGCCGATGCTTCGAGCAGCGACCATGCCCAAGGAACGAATCATGGATGCCGGCCGATGGCTGGCTAAGCGTATTCCCAATTGGCGAATTAAAGCGCCGGTTCAAGTGACCAAGTTAAGCCAGGACCGCCGAGCACAGGACGCATATCTGCGCGATCCATTTGTCCATCGAGCCATGTCCCTGCGATTGGCCACGGAGTTGATCGACAGTGGTAAGTGGGCGTTGGAACATGCGCAGGAACTCGAAACGCCGACCTTGATCACTCATGGGGCGGACGATACGTTAACATCTCCTGAGGCCAGTCAAGAATTTGCACGGGTCGCATCGAAGTTCACAAAGCTCAAGCTCTGGGCTGGTTGTCGTCATGATGTTCACGACGATTTGCAGAGGGAGCGATTCTTTGCATATTTGTCCGATTGGATGAAGCGACAATGCGTCGTTTCGTTCTGTGTACCGAGTGATAAACAACAAGCCGCATAATCTTTTCCTCTGATGTCACTTTAAATCAGTGTCACTATACGTTAGAAAGCAACGAACCCCATGTCTCTAGAAGCTGATCGAGATGCCATTCTTGCCCGAACACAACAATTATTGGTGGCAGTCACTGGGGGAGATTGGGAAGCATACGAAGAGATTTGCGATCCATCCCTCACCTGCTTTGAGCCCGAAGCGCTCGGCAATTTGGTCGATGGATTGGATTTCCACCAGTATTACTTCAACCTGCCTGGCGGGAGCAATACACCGATTCAGTCCACAATGATCGGTCCGCACATTCGCATCATTGGAGATGTTGGTATCATCGCTTATATTCGATTGACACAAAAGATTGTCGACGGCAAGCCGACGACTTCTGCTATGGAAGAGACCCGTATTTGGCATCGCCAAAGCGGAAAGTGGAAGCATGTCCACTTCCATCGATCCCCGGCAAAATAAATGATTGTTGATTGAGAAACAAATGACACCAACAGGGTTCCTGCGAGCCACAGCCGCGTCCACAACCACCAGCGTGGGGAATCCTCGTTTCAATCGGATCGCCATCCAAGAGGCGTTGGAGCAGTTCACGGACTCCGATATCGTCGTTTTTGGTGAGCTGTGTTTGAGCGGCTACACGTGCGGGGAGCTCTTTACACAATCCACCTTGTTGAACGCATGCCGAAACGAGTTGGTGCATTTGGCAAAGAGTATTCGGCGACATCAGTTGGTCGTCGTGGGGTTGCCATGGGTTCATGAAAGCAAATTGCTGAATGTTGCGGCGGTACTGTCGGATCGCTGCATCCTCGGTTTGGTACCCAAGCAACACCTACCAACGTACCAAGAGTTTTACGAAGGACGTTGGTTCCAATCTGGGAGCGGCATTTCGACCAAGATTGAGATGTCGGAATTCGAAGGGCATGCCCGCTTCGTTCCGTTGGGAACCGACCTATTGTTTTGTTGCGAAAACGTCGTTGTCGGGGTTGAGATCTGCGAAGATCTTTGGGTCCCCCTTCCACCGAGTTCTTATCAATCGATCGCAGGTGCGAACGTACTGTTGAATCTTTCGGCAAGCAACGAAACGGTTGGCAAAGCAACGTACCGACAACGATTGGTCGCTGCACAGTCTGGGAAATGCAATGCAGCATACGTCTATGCAAGCGCGGGGCCCTCGGAATCGACGACGGATCTTGTCTTTGGAGGTCATTGCTTGATTGCAGAGAATGGATCGTTGTTGCAAGAATCAAAGCGAGTCGGAACGGGGCTGAACATTCGAACGACAGAATCCAGCCTGCCAAACCAACAAAAACATTGTAACCATGCGACTTCGGATATCGATATCGATCGACTGGAACACGACCGACGCGTGACGGGTACGATGCATCAAGTCGACCAAACCACTCCGTTTCGCCGCGTTTCGTTCGGTTTAGAAAAGTTACAACGTCCATTGGTACGTTGGATAGATCCGCATCCTTTCGTACCGAAAGAATCGTCTGCACTTGCGGAGCGATGCAACGAAGTTTTTGAAATTCAAGTTGCGGGACTTGCCAAGCGAGTACAGCAACTCCCGGAGAATCTCCCTCTCGTGATTGGAGTCTCGGGAGGACTCGATAGTACGTTAGCATTGATCGTTGCAGCGAAGATGCTCGATGCGTTGGGGTTGGAGCATCGACGATTGGTTGGGATGACCATGCCTGGGTTTGGAACTTCGTCCAAGACGAAGAAGAATGCACTGGATCTCATGGAATTGCTCGGGCTGACGAGCGAAGTGATCGATATCCGCCCTAGTTGCGTTCAGGTGCTCAAGAATTTGAGGCATCAGCCTTTCGGTGTGGATTGCGAAGGGAAGTCGTTGGATGCGTTGCAGCACGAGCTAGAACAATTGCCAGATCATCGACGAAATGATTTGGTATTTGAAAATGTCCAAGCCAGGATGCGAACGTTGCTCTTGATGAGTCGCGGATTCGTGATTGGAACGGGGGATTTGTCCGAGGGAGCGCTCGGGTGGTGCACGTACAATGCAGATCACATGTCCATGTATAACGTCAATTGTTCTGTGCCAAAAACGTTGGTTCGATTCTTGGTCCGGTATGTTGCAAACGCGATCTATGATGGCGAAATACGTCGAGTGCTTTTGGATATTGCAAACACTCCGATCTCGCCAGAGCTATTACCCCTTTCACGCGAGAAGGAAATTCATCAAAGCACGGAGGCGAGTGTGGGGCCTTACGAATTGCATGATTTCTTTTTGTATCATTTCGTGCGAACAGGCGCGACCCCTGCAAAGATTCTGCAGCTTGCGACGGAAGCAAAGTTCGATTCGAATCACTCAGAGCAAGAGATTGACCGCTGGTTGAAGGTCTTTATCAAGCGGTTTTTTCAAGCGCAGTTTAAGCGTTCATGCGTTCCCGACGGTCCGAAAGTCGGGACGGTCTCCCTTTCCCCGCGGGGGGATTGGCGAATGCCGAGCGATGCGGACTCTGCAGCCTGGTTGCGGAACGAGTAAAATCAAGAGACTGTAGTTTTGCGATGGTCCCCCCTTACGTTTACACCGTACGACGAGAAAACCTCTTTCCGTTTGAGAGTCCTATGATGTTAGCCCGATTCGTTAGTACTGTTGTCTTGGCTTTGGCTTTGATTGGCTCCGTTCGCGCCGACATCATTTCTGGATTGAAACAGTCAGATGTTCAAATGGTGAGCGAGTTTCAATCAGCATTGTTGCAATCTGCATTGGAAGAGGCGAAAAGCGTCCTAATGACGGGCAATGTAGCAAGGTCGCGAGAGATCATTACGAAAGTGAGGGAGACCGAAAAAGATCTTCCATTGACCGACCTCCTCTTGGCCTCGTGGTTGCTGGAAGCAAATCAATCCGCGCCAGCATTCCAATTGATGGAACAAACAGCGGCGACTCACCCTTCGCGGCGGGATATTCATATTCAGTATGCTCGGGTGTCTATCATGCAAGGGCGAGTTTTTGACGCTTCACTTCACGTCGAGGCCGCCAAGACGGCTGCGAACGATGCAGATTGGAGCCCCAACTATGTCAAGCAACTCGATTTCTCAATTCTTGAGATTCAGGCTACCATTGCGGATCGCCGTGGCAACTGGAAAGAGTCTGAGCGGTTGTTTGCGGAACTAAAGAGTGCCAGACCAAAGTCAGTTGCGGCAATCAATGGCCTTGTGCGAGCGGCATTCTTTCGCGACGAGGTCGAGACTGCTGAAAAACATCTGCGCGAACTAGAAACCATACAAGGGCCACAAGAAACACTGACCGAGCTCGCGCTAGCTTCGTTGTTCGAAGCCAATCGCAGTCCTACGAAGGTGGAAGAGTGGTTCAAGAAAGGACTTGAACGAGAAAACAACGAGCCCATTCGCCGCGAGTATGCGAAGTGGCTGATTCGCAACAATCGAGCTGAAGAGGCCAAAGAAATGGCGACCAACACAAAGCCGAGCGAAAACCAGACGAACGAGTTTGTCTTCATCATTGCGTTGTCCGAACAGATGTTGGGAAATTTCACGGCCTCGGAACCAATCTTAGCTCGGCTGGACAAGGTAAAGCCAGATACGTTTCCGGTGATGAATCACTTGGCCTGGGCCATGTTGGCTTCGAAGGATGCAGAAACTCGAAAAGCAGCCCTTCAGCTTGCAAACCGGACGGTATCCAAGTTTCCATTATCGATGGAGGCCGTTGCAACGCTTGGTTGGGCGTTCCACAAAAACGGGAATTCGCAAATGGGCGAAGAAGTTTTTGATCGCCCAACTTCAAGCAAAAGCCTATCGCGTGATGCCGCTTATTTCCTCTCGCAAATCAAAGAAGCGGTCGGCAAAAAGGATGAAGCGGAACGTATCCTAGCCGGCATTCAAAAAGCCGAAGGAGAATTCTTCCACGCAACGATGCTTAGTACGACATCTCTTGCAACGCCTTCAGCGGATAGGAAGTAACGACGACGAAGGTCGTTTCTGAGGATCGCACGAGAATTGACATTCTTAGCGCGCTACCTTCTTACTATCGATGAGTTTTATCAAATTTCGATCAACCAACTCGCTCTGGTTTGGGTGATTTTGGCGCGCCGGTGCTTGCACCGAATGCCACCGTTTACGAGTTCGCGGCGATTCTCGAGCAGCGAAACAAAGTACATTCTGGGGATTTCGTTTTTCCAACCGTTGACTTTCACGAACTGGACTGTTCGCGTCATGAGAATTCACTATCGCAACGGAAGGGCAACAAGCTTATCCTCCGGAGACAATCGAAGATCGCGGGCGGATTGCTCGCTTAGACGTACAACTTGTTCTTTACCCTGCTCAATGTTCGGGGAAGGAATCTCTGTTTGGATAGCGATATATGGTCGTGTGACGCGGGCTAGGATCGCTTGCTCGTTGCATTGCCTATCGCTTTCGGCATCTTCGTCCAACTGCCATGTGACAGTCGATGAATTCGCAATGGCTGCAATCTCTTTAGTCTTGCATGTGATCATCGGGCCGCCATCGAAGATATCGATTAGATTGTTGCGACGAAATCCTTGAGCCTCCAACATGCTTAGGGCCGGACGTGTTTGCTCATGCACTTGCCCGATCGACTCTAGCGCATCGTGCGGTAGCAATTCCAAATAGATCGGATACTTGGGCATGAGTTCTTCGATGAACTTCTTATCGACCATTGATAACGAATCAGCGCGAGGAAAGTCTATTTTGAAGAAGTGCGCACCGATCGCTTCCCAAAAAGGTGAGATGCCATGCGCGTCTTGAAAGCCACGCATCTCTGCAATAGTCTCCGATGCAAATCGTTTCGGATGCGCAGCCATGTATAGGAACCGACTCATGCTCAGTAGTTTGCCACACCCTTTGCCACGATAGTCAGGTTGTAAAAATAGACTCCCGATCTCCGTCGGACCGTTGTGCTCTTTGATCAGATGGAGGGAGTGGACCGTCGTTTCCATTTCCAAAATCTCAGAGTACGCTTTCTCCGTTTCAATCTTGTACGCATAAAGCGGCTGGTATCCTCCCGTCTTGGAGAAGATACACGAGGTGCCAATCAATTGACTCGTCATCATGTCTTCCATGACAAAGACATACGGAGCCCCCTCGGCTTTCTCGGTTGTGCGAGAAAACGCGAACACCGCTCGCTCCAATCGATCGTTTAGTGTTTCTTTGTCGATCTGTAACGAAGTCATCCCCGCAGACGCTTGACAAATCAGATTCCATAGCGAGTCCAAATCTGTTAGCTCCACTTCGCGAACACGAAACATACTCATCAATCATCCCCCGAGTCTAAATTGATACGGTCGCGTACTCCGATTGACGTCAGTTGCGATCACCGCAATTTTCGTGATTTCTCTACCTTTTTCGGTTTTTCCAGCGGATTGTTTGCCGAATACGCTGTGAAGGAGAGGTTGGCCCATCGTTTGCAATGACGTATCCATCTTAAGTCGGCTGATCGAGTGCATCAGCAGCACTTATTTTGGATTGCCAGCATTTCGTTGACTGGACTGTATCTTATTCGAACAGGTTGATTCAAAATAGGACGACTTAACGATTCTCTCCAAAGGTAAAGTCAACAAGAGGAAGTCATGCAGATTCTGAAGGTTAACAAACTCAGAGGCCCAAACATCTGGTCAAATTCGCCAGTGTTGGAGGCTTGGGTAGACCTCGAAGAGCTGAAGGATACTTCTTCGGAAATGATTCCGGGGTTTAACGAACGACTGATGGCATGGTTGCCAACAATGGTCGAGCACCGATGCAGTGTCGGCGAGCGAGGCGGATTTTTTATTCGTCTTCGCCGTGGGACTTACATGGCACATATATTGGAGCATGTGACTCTTGAGTTACAAACACTGGCCGGGACACCTGTTGGCTTCGGCCGAGCACGCGAGACCAACACAGACGGCATATACAAGGTCGCGATTGCTTATCGTGAAGAGAGCCTCGGTCTTGCTTGTTTAGAAAAAGGATTTGAACTCATCCTAGCAGCCGTTCACGATAAACCATTCGATGTTGCTGCCGAAGTAGAGAAGCTCAAATCGTTCGCTTACGACGTATGCTTGGGCCCGAGCACCAAGGCAATAGTGGATGCAGCCAAAGCACGCGGCATTCCATGGCGACGATTGAACGATGGCAGTTTAGTACAGCTCGGATACGGTTGTCATCAGCGACGCATTTGCACGGCCGAAGCAGACACTACTAGCGCGATCGCAGAGTCGATTGCACAAGATAAAGACTTAACTCGTATGCTTCTCAAGACGATTGGAGTTCCAACGCCTGAAGGTCGTCCAGTGGATAGCGCAGAAGATGCTTGGGAAGCAGCTGAGGACATTGGGCTTCCTGTCGTTGTCAAACCACAATACGGCAACCACGGTCGTGGAGTCGCAACCAATCTGAACTCGCGCGAACAAGTCGAAGCGGCTTACAAGGCAGCGAGAGAAGAAGGGAGGTCGATCGTTTGTGAACGCCATGCGCCAGGCGACGATTATCGCGTCTTGGTGATCGGGGGCAAGATGGTTGCTGCAGCTCGACGTGAACCAGCGCACGTGATCGGTGATGGACAATCTACTGTTCAGACTTTGATCGACATCGTCAATGAAGATCCTCGACGAAGTGACGGCCACAGCACGGTACTTAGTAAGATCAAGATTGATGCTGTCGCGCTCGGAGTGCTCATGGAACAAGGGATGACACCCGATACGATTCCACCACTTGGGAAACGAGTGTTGATCCGCAGGAATGCGAATCTTAGTACGGGTGGAACGGCCACAGATGTGACCGATCTTATCCATCCAGACGTTGCTCGTCAGTGCATTGAAGCAGCTCGCGTCATCGGGCTCGATATTGCTGGCGTCGATGTGGTGGCTCAAGACATCACACAACCCTTGCAAGGCCAGCGTGGCGTCATTGTAGAAGTGAATGCTGGACCTGGACTTCGAATGCATATCGAACCCTCTACGGGCCAAGGCCGTCCCGTCGGTGAAGCGATCATCAACATGATGTTCCCCGAATCGAACAACGGGCGCATTCCGATCGTCAGCGTGACTGGCGTGAACGGAAAAACCACCACAACACGTTTGGTGGCACACATCGTTTCGTGCAGCGGCAAGAAAGTGGGTATGACCTGCACCGACGGAATCTATATAGCAGGCCGGCGGATTGATTCGGGTGATTGCAGTGGACCTCAGAGCGCTCGGTCAGTTCTGATGAACCCAAGCGTCGAGGCTGCTGTTCTTGAGACCGCTCGAGGTGGCATTCTTCGTGAAGGGCTCGGGTTCGATTATTGCGATGTTGGTATTGTGACCAACATTGGCGAAGGAGATCACTTGGGCTTGTCGGACATCGAAACGATTGAGCAATTGGCGAAAGTGAAACGTTGTGTGATCGAAGCCGTATCGAAGACCGGCTACGGGGTGTTAAAAGCAAATGATCCTCTCACGGCAGAGATGGCTGAAAAGTGCAAAGGATCAGTGATCTTCTTTGCCATCGATAGCAACGATCCTGTCCTGGCAGCGCATCGTGCGAAAGGTGGTCGAGCTGCATTCGTTCGCGAGAACTCCATTGTGCTCGCAGAAGGAACGACCGACTTCCCTCTCTTGTCGCTGGACCGAATTCCTCTAACTCACAACGGTCGCATCACATTCCAAGTGGAGAATGTACTTGCTGCTGCAGCTGCATGCTGGGGGCTGGGAATGCCGTGCGAACAAATTCGATTAGGACTGGAGTCGTTCTCGGCGCACATGGACAAGGTTCCAGGTCGATTCAATTTGGTCGAGATGCACGGAGCAACGGTGATCGTCGACTATGGTCACAACGCTTCGTCGTTGATGGCCATTTCGGAATCTCTTCAACAATTTCCTCATACGAATCGAACCGTAATCTATTCCGCGGCTGGAGATCGGCGCGACGAAGATATGGTACGGCAGGGAGAGATCCTCGCGGCTCACTTTGACCGAATCATCCTTTACGAGGACCAATACCTTCGAGGACGACAGCCTGGCGAGATCATGGCCTTGTTCAAGAAGGGGATGGACAGCGCCTCAGTTACAAAACGGGTAAAAGAGATTCATGAAGTCTCCGGTTGGCCAAATGCTGTCGATCGCGCGTTGAAACTCATTCGCAAAGGTGATTTGCTTCTGATGCAAGCGGATACGATTGACGAAGCGGTTCACTATCTGCAACGAGCGTTTGAACATGAAAGTTTTGGTCGCGAGATCGATTTGGACTCTGCGATTCACAAACCCGCCGAGCCTAACAAATCAGTTGCTCCCCCATCCGTGGACACGACTAAGAACTAATCGCATCGGCACGTATCGAGAGGGCAGAAGTCGGTAGAAAGATCGAACGCAGGAAAATGTCTTGCTCGATCTTTCTACCATAGGTTGTTGAGGGAAGCGTACTAGGTATTGCTTCTTTTCTCAGCACTCCTTCTTTGTTGTCCCAACCTAGCGATTCTTCGGCTAAACTGGTGAGATGCAGGTAACTTGAATACCAAAAGCCTCTCACCTTTAGGTCAAGAATGACTCGATCAAAAAACACTCTGCCCTGGCTGCGCGTCTGCTTGTTCGTCGCTGGATTGTCATTGGTTCCTCTCGCGAGCGCGAATGGACAAGAGTTCATTCCTCGCACGCAGAAGGTTCCCCCAGGACCAGCGATCACTCCGAAAGAAGCGATCCAGAAGATGCAGGTGCCCGAGGGCTTTCATGTAGAGCTGGTTGCTGCGGAGCCTTCGATTCAAAATCCAGTCGCGATGGCTTTCGATGACGCAGGTCGCATTTACGTGACAGAGAGTTTTGAATATCCGCGCCGTGAACCGGGGCCGGGACGAGACACGATCAAGATTCTTCAAGACAAGGATGGTGATGGCATTGCGGAAACGGTCAAAGTCTTTGCGGAAGGTCTGAACATACCTTCGGGAATTGCAGTCGGATATGGTGGTGTATGGGTTGCCAATGCGCCTGATATTCTGTTCTTGGAAGACACCGACGGAGATGACAAAGCTGACAAGCAAACAGTTATTGTTACTGGTTTTGGTCGCGATGATACACACGAACTTCCCAACGCATTGACATGGGGTCCCGACGGATATCTCTACGGACTCAACGGTGTATTCAATCGATCGGTCGTCAAGCAAGATGGCAAAATTTTCGACTTCACTTGCGCTCTCTTTCGTATCGATCCGCGTACGAAGAAGTTCGAACTGTTCTGCGAGGGGACCAGCAATCCATGGGGTGTGACTTTCAATCACGAAGGGAGCGCGTTTGTTAGCGCATGCGTAATTGATCACTTGTGGCACCTCAGCGAATCAGCTTACTACCGTCGTCAAGGTGGGCCTTATCCGCCACACACTTTCTTTGCGGAATCGATCGTCAAGCATAAACACCAGATGGCGGCTTACTGTGGCATCGAGTTCTTTGATTCCGAAGCCTACCCTGCAAAGTTTCGTGATCGACTGTACATGGGTAATATTCATGGTGGTTGTATCAATTCCGATTCGATCGAGCGCAACGGTGCCACCTACCGAGCTTCCGGAGAACCTGATTTTCTGACGGCGAATGATGTCTGGTTTATGCCCGTTGCACAGAAGGTTGGGCCCGATGGTTGTCTTTACGTACTCGATGGGTACGATCGATATCACTGCTACCAAGACGCGAACGCAGACCCAAAAGGTGTCGACCGAGGGCATGGTCGGTTGTATCGAGTCGTACACCAAAAACGCCCGAAGCAAAAGTATGCTGACATTGCCAAGCTAACCGATGATCAATGCATCGATGCCCTCGCGGATCCTAACATCTTTATTCGACAACGCGCTCAGCTCCAACTTCAGCAGCGAGGTGCCTCCAAGAATACGGCCATCGCGGCACGGTTGCAGTCAATGGTGTTTCAAGAGAAAGTGAATCTGAAGTACCGCATGCACGCTTTGTGGTCTTTGATCGGATCCGGATCGATCCCTGCCGATCTGGTACCGAAGCTTCTGGAGTCCGCCGAACCAGAGCTTCGAGCCTGGGGAGTTCGAACCTCGGGACAGCATCGAGTTCGCGACGAGAAGACTTTGCAACGCGTTTCGCAATTGTCGCAAGACAGCGATTTACGAGTTCGGTTGGAAGTATCGGTTGCCGCACCAAAGATTGCCAGCGGCCCAGAGGCTTCGCGTTGGAACATTCAGCAGCAGCTCTCCGCATTGTCAAAGAGCGGGACGGATCCTCTGCTAAGTCGAGTCGTGTGGCAAAATATGCTTCCCCAACTCCCAGGACAACAGGCGATTGTGCTTGAGTCCATGCTCGCTTCCGAAAAAGAGAGCGAACTGCTCGAACTTGCACCCCGCTTTGCGAAACTGCTCGCCTCCAATACAAAGGCGAATCTTGAGGATGATGCGAGCCGACGGAATATCCAATCGATCTTGAAGTTGGCAAAGGGTTTGGCGTCGAAGAACCCATCCATGGGAGCTCAAGTGATCGATTCGGTTCTCGACAAGTCGCGCAATCTCGAATTACAGACGATGCCTGTTCAATCGTTGGTTAAGCAATGGCTGGAAGAGAACGGGAAGGATTCGCTTTTCGCGTTGCCCGACGTCAAGAGACTTCAGGATTGGAGCGATTGGGAGACGCGGATCCTTCAGTCGAACCTTTTGGTTGCGAATGCGAAAGCGATAGAGCTGACTCGTTCGATCACGCTCGATTCCAATGCAAAACCAGAGTTGAAACGGCAACTGATCCAAACTGCTTCGCAAATCGAACCGAAGATTGTCAAGGAAAATCTAACCGCCCTCCTGCAATCGCTTGTTGAGGGCAAAGATATGCAACAGCAACTGCGGGATACGATCCTCGACCTGGGTATCGCGCGCGCAAACGGAGAAGATGCGAAAAGCATTGTTGCGTATCTTCCGAGAATGAGCACAAATCTGCAAGCAAGTATTGCCGAACGACTGTGTCAGAGGAACGAAACAGCAATAGCCATTTTGGAGCAGATGGCGAACGGTGCGTTTCGTAAAGAACTGCTCAGCCCGAATCGAGTACGGCTATTGGCAACCAGCAACCAAGCGTCTATCAAGGAGTTGGTGACCAAGATATGGGGCAATGTGAATATCGAAAGTTCAAAGGAACGTGAAGATGTCATTCAACGCGCCACTAGCAGTATGCGATGGGATGCGAGAGGAGACGCGGAGCGAGGTTGGGTCGTCTACGATCGAATCTGTGGGCAGTGCCACGTCATGCATGGCCGGGGCTATGAAGTCGGGCCGAATATTACAGCAAATGGCCGAGGTTCGTATGAACAATTGCTCGTCAGCGTCTTCAACCCCAGCTTGGTGATCGGCGAGTCTTACCAGAGTATCACGATTCGGACCACGGATGATCAAATCGTTACCGGCTTGCTCGTCGATCGTAATGACAAACGAACAGTGCTCAAGATCCAGGGAGGAAAAGAGCAAACGATTTTGGAAGAAGATATCGACGAGTTCAAACGAGACAAGAAATCGCTTATGCCGGAAGGTATCGAGAAGCAAATGACTCCTCAAGAAATGGCAGACTTGTTTGCATTGTTAACGCTGGAGAAGGCTCCCACCGAGAAAAGCAACAGCAAGATCTCTGGAACCCCGGATCGATTGCATGATAAGAATCGGTAGCTAGGCAAACATTCATGAAATCGTCGCCCCGAAGTCGAGCACCTGCCAGTCAGTATCGTTGTCTGATTGACGGCTACAATCTTATGTTTGAGAGTATTGCCACTCCAGATCCGAAGCTTGGAAAGGCAGCGCTGCGTCAAGCGAGGGAACAGCTGCTGGAGTTTGTCGCTGGTCGACTAAGTGATGCAGATCGGCGGACAACGTGGATTGTATTCGATTCGGACCAAGACGTTGGATTGCCCGACGAGACGGTTTATCGCGGAATGCAGATAACGTTTGCACGCGAAGAGTCCTCGGCGGATGAGTATCTTTGCAAATGGATTCGGAGCCATACCAATCCCTCTGGGTTAACCGTCGTTTCATCGGATCATCAAGTTCAGCGGGCTGCGAAAGCACGTGGGGCCAATTTCTACGATAGCGAACAGTGGGTGAGTCAGATCCTACCCGAGAACCCGCTCGGCGACATGCAATCGAGCGATCCGTTGGACGCTGAACGGCACGAAGAACGAGACGAATCGCTTCGCCATTCCAAACTCCAAGAGGGAGAGAAAAATGACTGGCTCAAAACCTTTGGTTTCGATGACAACGAGTAGTTAAGTCAAAAAGTGATCATCCTTAATCCCGTCGCCCTGTATCTAGAATCGTTGTATTATCCAGGGGCGTTGGAATGCGTTCTCCTCAGGAAGCAGATGGACATCGCGGCAGTTCCTTCACCGCGTTGCAAAGACAGTATGAGGAATCATGCTTTCGAGAATGCGCGATCATTGGTGAAAATGCTACTGCACATCTTCTTTAGCAAAACGGAAGAGCAACTTGGCACTTTCGCCAACTTTACAATTCTCTCGTGTCCGGTTGGATGGTGATGATAGATCATCGTGTTGCTCGGCAAGCTCGACTGCGTACTCCAGGTTGTAGCCATCCTCGTCGGAGCATTGCTTATGCAAAAACCAAATCCCCTTTATCGTTGCCTCTAGGGAAGGAGAGTAAGAATGAACAATTCTATCTCCCCTTCTCAATGCCTCGAGGACAAGGGTACAGCATAACAACCTAACTCCCCTTCTCCTCCTCGGGAGGAGAAGGGGTCGGGGGATGAGGAGGTGGATGCTGATTCATTGGTCGCGATTCTTGCCCCCCAATTCGACTTGATGTACTCTTCGTAACGGTCATCGAAATCAGGCCATTTCTTCTCGGCAATGCTACCTTTCCTAGGCAAGAAAAACGAATCACGGTCAAACTCAGGTACTGAACTCTTGGCGGTTGCTTCCTTGGCGATGACTTTCGTTGAATCTGCGGTGCGAGGCTGTCGTCCGACTTTTGGTTTTCGAATCTCGCGATTTGTCAAGTTTTCACTTAGCCTCTTTCGAAGGGCCAACGTCGATCTTCGCCACTTCGGATAGAGCTCTTCATTCTCCTTCCATAGCTCGCAAGCTTCAGACTGATCATCGAGAACGGCATCGAGTCCTCGGATTGCGGATTTCAACAGACGCTTTACCGCGAGTGATTTATGCGACTGAAGCCATTCTTTAGCCTCCGAAGGTAGATTCCTTTTGGGACCATTCAGCAATCCATCGATCATA
>JAJTID010000133.1 GCA_021300155.1 Pirellula sp. | reverse complement strand
TTTCATTACTGAAACGCAGTTACCGTCGGATACAGGGCGGTAACGTTACCCTGGTCGGGACTTCCACCCAACTGATCAAACGCCTTCAAAGGCGCACTCGTGGATCGCTCCGCCGATCCTCTTCCTAGTCCCAATCACTTCATCTCATCTTCAAACGCACCAAAGTCTAACTCGCCAACGCAAATGACTCGCCCTCACTTCACTCGTCGAAAATCCAATTCGTAGAACCATAAATCTTCGTTGGGAACGTCCAGCTTGAGTTGATCGAACTCGCCTCGGGCGTTGGCGACGAAGAGAATGCTTCCTTCGTCGAACCACGCAAATTTGTTGCGCCAACGAATCACGAAGGAATCGTAATGTTGGTGCTCAAGGTCGGCGACCATGTCGGGGTTCGACGTTAGTCGAAGTAGCAGCTTGCCATCCTCCAATGCTACCGAAGCAGGACCAAAAAGCGGGCATTGAAAATTTCCTATGTACGACTCCAGTGGATGACTTGGTTTGGTACCTTCAGCTCGAACCTTGATCGCCTCCTCGATCTGCTTGCGAAACTCTTTGCGGCCGTCTTCGTACTTGGTGAGGTTTTCGCTGCTCCAGTCGCGTTCGGGCAATCCGAGTGCTACGTCGACCGCACGATTGGCTACCGAATCAGGAAGGGAGGTCATGCTATTGGTAAAGACGATCACACCGAACTCTTCTTCTGGGATCAGAATCTGATGCGAGTACATGCCATCGTAACCACCGCCGTGCGACACGAGCTTTTTGCCTGCGTAGTCGGATAGCCCCCAACCTAGTCCATAGGAACGAAAGTGAGTTAATGGAATGCGTTTCGATGCCGATGGGGAAATGCGAATTGGCGTGTGCGCTTGCCACATCTCATCCGAACTTGCTTCGGAGAAGATTCGCGAGTGTGGACCGTTGCCACGTTTCAATTGCAGTCGCATCCACTTGGACATGTCATTCGCACTGGAAATGATCCCTCCCGCTGCAGCCATCGTGTCCCAATTCACCCATGCGATCGGTTCCGATCTCTCGGGGAGTGTTTTGTGAGGAGTCGCAAAATTGTCTTTGGTGATGAGATCGCGCACGGAGGTAATCGAGCGAGTCATTTCGTTTGGAGCGAGAATGTGTTCGTGGATGAATTCGCTCCAGGACTTGCCACTTACCTTTTCAATGACGAGACCCGCAGCAAGAAACATCACATTGGAATAACCAAAATGCGACCGAAAGTTACCGACTGGTTTCAAGTGCTTACAGCGTTGAACGATTTCTTCGGCGGTGAACGGAGTTCCGTACCAAAGGAGATCGCCACTAAAGGTGCCCAGGCCGCTTCGATGGCAAAGTAAATCGGATATTCGCACCTCGTGGCTAACATACTCATCGTAAAGTTCAAACCATGGCAAGTGTTGCTGAACACGATCATCCCAGCGAATTTTCTTCTCGTCGACCAGAATCGCAAGTGCCGCCGAAGTGAACGCTTTGGAGTTGGATGCGATGGCGAAGAGTGTATCTCCATCGACGCTCACGTCGCCGCCCGCTTTGCGGACTCCATATCCTTTGCTAAGAAGCACTTGATCTTTGTGAACGACTGCGACGGATGCGCCTGGCACATTCCATTGTTTGCAGGCAGCTTCGATATAGAGATCGAGCTTGTGAATGCGTTGCTGTATGTCTTCGGGAGTAGCGGCCGATATTGTAACATTCGGGGCGTTGAGGGGAGCAGTCGGTTTTTCTTGTGCCTGGAGAGTTGGTGTAAGAAAAACAACCATCCACAATGCCGAGCCAATCGCTCGAGTGATCCAAATCATCGCTTTGCGACTCCGAAATAGGTAAGCATTCAAACTATAAAACCATCATAACTCAAGATCGTTCGAGGACGGAAAAATTGTAGTGGATCGCTCCGCCGATCCTTGGCTGTTGGATCGACAAAAGAATGACCGGCGGAGCGGTCCACGACAATCTTTCCTGACCGGTGGAGCGGTCAACGACTATGTTTCCAGTCTTCGATAGAGATACTCGCCTTCGCGAAGGTTGGCTTTACGGGGATTGTCTGCAATGTAGTCACGCAGGTAATGGTATTGTTTTTCGCTGCGTACCAGATGATCGAACGGTTCTTGTTGCCAGAAGTGTCCACGGATGCCCGTTAGACGATTGATCCGTGTCGCCGTGTAGTGAAGCCACGAATCGATTTGTGCATTCATCGCTTCTGGGGTCGAGAAGGCGACGAGGAGATGGAAATGATTGGGCATGATTACGAAGTCGCCCATATGGTATCGATCGCCATCAAAGTGCATCAAGCTCCCGGCGATGATCTTCGCAAACCGACATTCTCGAAGCACGCAAGCTCCGTGACATTCATCCAAAGCAACTTCTCGCTTTCGATTGAAGTGTTTCTGGAATTCGATGCGATCTATTTCTTTCAACTCATGGATGGCGTCGGACCATTTGCGGCCTCGCCGAATGGGTGTGCCTTGACGTATTTCTTGTTGATCTAACCACTCATTCTTCTCTCGATCCCATAGCTCCAATACTTCCTTCGGGATCGAATCACGAGTTCGTGCCGTTATGAAAACGATTGCTCCAGCTTGAGACCAATGAGGACGCAATCGGTCTTGGACAAAGTACTCTGCTTTTGGGTCGAATAGCTCGCCGAGCATAAGACGACAGGAAAAGAAAGATAGGGGTAGGGAGACCGCATTGAGTTGCGGCCCCCCTCCCTCCAAACCGTACAGGCGGTTTTCCCGCATACGGCTTTCCAGTTAGTAGCCCATCACGGATTGAACGAACCGAGTGTGGCCTTCACGCAGGCTGAATAGACCAAGCTCGGAGAAATAGGCATT
>JAJTID010000182.1 GCA_021300155.1 Pirellula sp. | reverse complement strand
GCGAATCACCAATGCACGCGGGCTGGATAGGTCTCGAAGCGCATCTAAAGTTCGCTCGGTCTTTCGCTCTTGATAGAATGTGATTCCTAAAACCACGAAAACGAAGCCAAGCAGCATCAGCGCTTCTTGGACGTCACCCAAGAGCAAATAGAGCGTGCCACAAGCGAGCAGCAGAAGAAACATTGGCTCACGAACGACGCCCCATGCCGTCATCCATAAACTTTTTCTCTGGGCCGAGGGCAATTCGTTGTAACCATGCTTCTTTAGGCGGCTGGCCACTTCCGATTCGGTCAAGCCAGTCATCGATGCTAAGTCGGTAGTGGAATTGTTGGACTGGGAATGATTGGATGCTTCTTGGATGGTGTCACTTTCGTTCTGCTTCGAGCCAACAAACAGTGCTTGGCTCTGGGAGTCCGATCTGCCACATCAACGAAAAATGTTGAAGTTGCCTAAGACCCACCATAGGAGCAGAAAAATGATTATTGTCGAGAGGCATCCCCCTCCCCATTTCCACGCGCCAGCTCCCGCAACCAGCCCTCTCAAAAGTTTACTCATTTTCCATCACCCTTCGCCACAGGGAGTGAAGCTCATCTTTTGTTTCCATTTTTTTCTTAAAGTGTTTCTGTTAAGTTTCTTGTTCTCAAGAGCGGTTATCAAGGTCGACTACTTCTAGATGGTTCACAATTAGATGATTAACAATGCGTTCCACGCCTGCAATCGGTCGCACCAACTCTTGAGCTACTTGCTTCAAGTAGTAAGAGCTCACTTGGCCGCGAATGTTGAGAGTTCCGGTTCGTACCTCGCACAGAACCCGTTTTAACTCCATGTTGTGGCTAGAGTGCAAGCGATGCACTGCAGCTATCGCAATCGTGTCGTCAGGATGTTCGGCCATCGGTCGTTCGCGTCGTCGAGGCGCTTCGAGCCTCCGAACGAGTTTAACTTTGCGAACACGTTCCAAGTTCATCAATTGATTCATGCTTCAGCGTCCTCTCTCGTCGAGTGCATGGTTCGTTTTTTCTCCAACACATATTTCATCGTTTGCAGGACAGTCACCCATTGCACCAGTATTTCGCTTGCGTTCCGCAACGAAACAAGACTCGAAATAGGTTCTTCGTTCCCAGAATCGCCTGAAAAGTAGGCAATTACGAATGATTGTTGCGAAACTGAAACAGGAACCAATCGAACGCGCAACCATTTGAGGCATGGCGAATTCCACCAGTCCCCGCATATGCACAGTTGCCTTGAGAACTTGTCATCGTGCTCTATGACAGCTTCTGGTATGATGAAACGTTGATATTTTCTACCTACAACCGAATGGTGCACAGGATGGCGAAGCGTCTTAAACAAAATGACGCGAGACAAGCGAATCTCGTTGCCGCCAGTACGAATGATGCGGCAGACGATACTCTTGTTGAATCACTATTGGAATCGGAGCGTCCGTCGGACGGTAACTTTCCCATGGTTGGAATTGTTGCATCGGCCGGCGGATTAGATGCCTTGAAGCATTTTTTTGCAGCGATGCCGAGCGAATGTGGAATGGCTTTTGTATTGGTGCCGCACCTTGATGCAAAACACAAGAGTTTGATGGTGGAATTACTTGCGAGACAGACGACCATGCCGGTCGCAGAAGCGATCGAAGGCATGCGAGTCGAGATAAACTCAGTCTATATCATTCCGCCCAACCACTGCCTCCGTTTATCCGACGGCCATTTACGCCTCAGTCAGTTACCTGATCCTATCGGAGCGCAAACCGCGATCGATTTTTTTCTTCGTTCGTTAGCCATCGACCAACAAGAGCACGCGATAGGGATTGTGCTTTCTGGAACGGGAAGCCATGGAACATTGGGGATTCGCGAGATCAAACGTTGTGGTGGAATGGTCATGGCGCAAAGTCCAGAATCAGCTGAATTTGAGCAGATGCCTCGCAGCGCTATAGAAACAGGGCTTGTCGATTTTGTTCTGCCCCCAGATGCCATGCCTGATGCACTCCTCACCTACTCAAGGCAACCCTATCTGAATCGAGACCATCCTATTGCCACCTCGTCGGACTTCAATGAGCAATTGAAGATCGTTCTCGAAGTTATGCGATCGCAAACCAAGTACGATTTCCGAAGCTATCGAACCAACATGATCCGGC
Organism: Pirellula sp.; assembly: GCA_021300155.1. Classification (GTDB taxonomy): domain Bacteria; phylum Planctomycetota; class Planctomycetia; order Pirellulales; family Pirellulaceae; genus JBKCUI01. Next base: position 22,040 of record JAJTID010000182.1, on the reverse strand, counting down.
GCCGGATTGTGAGACGCATGGGACTAGCCCACGTGGATGATCTATCGAAGTACATCGAGTTTCTCCAGAACACCCCAGACGAAGTGGAGGCGTTGTCCAAGGATTTATTAATCGGCGTTACCGCATTCTTTCGTGAACCCGAAGCGTTCGCATTCCTCGAGAAGAAGCTCTTTCCAATATTGGTTGCCGAGCAACGCCATGAGGCTCCATTGCGTATTTGGGTTCCAAGCTGCGCGACCGGCGAGGAAGCTTATTCGATTGCAATTTTGCTACTGGAGGCATTTGCGAAGGTGGGTCATCCAGCCAATGTACAAATTTTCGCCAGCGATCTCAATCAGAAGTCGATCGACATCGCCCGACGAGGTGTATATCTCGCTAGTATTGCTGTCGATGTCTCACCGGAACGATTGAAACATTTTTTCGTAACTTCGGACGAAATCCATTACCAAGTAACAAAGCAAGTACGCGACTTAATCGTATTCTCAACGCAGAACATTATCAGCGATGCTCCATTCTCCAAGCTGGATTTGATCTCCTGTCGCAATTTGTTGATCTATCTAGAACCGGAGATACAACAAAAGTTGATTTCTTTGTTTCACTTTGCATTGGTCGAAAATGGACACTTGCTTTTAGGCCCCGCCGAAACCATTGGACGCGCTACCAACCTTTTCGATCCGGTTTCTAAAAAGTGGCGTATCTACCGCCGTATCGGTCCTGGTCGTCGTGGAAATATCAGCTTGCCCGTCGATAAGTTAGATGAGCTCCCACGAACTAAACCGCTTGAAGCAGCCCCGCCTCCACCCAGTAAACGCTACAAGGAACTAACGGAGAGCACGCTACGTGAGTATTCTCCAGCAGCCATACTGATCAATCGGCGATACGAAGTGCTCTACGTTTCCGGCTCGGTGGTTGACTATCTCGAGTTCCCTACAGGTGAACTTTCCAAAGATCTGTTGGCCATGGCTCGTACGGGGTTGCGCACAAGACTCAGAGCTGCCTGCCACCAAGCGATAACCGAACGCGTCACCGTGGTTGACAATGAAGCCCGGGTCCAACGAAAAGAAAACTACATCGCATGTACCATCACCGCACGCCCGCTCACGGACTCCAATGGCTTAGAAGGGTTGGTGCTCGTTTTGCTGCAGGACCATCCGTTAGGCCAAGCATCAGATGCATCAGCGGCTACGAACATTCCGTCTGTCTCTACGAACGCTGAAGAGATCGATCAACCAAAACTAGTTCAGCTTCTCGAATACGAACTCAAGTCGACCCGTGAAGAGCTACAGAGCACGATCGAAGAAATGGAAAGTGCCAACGAGGAGCTTCAGTCCTCCAACGAAGAGCTGGAGTCATCGAAGGAGGAGTTGCAATCCCTCAACGAAGAATTGAGTACCGTCAATTGTCAACTTTTGGAAAAGGTAAATGAACTCGACAAGTCCAATAGTGAAATCACCAATCTGATGGCGAGTACAGAGATTCCAACCTTGTACTTGGACGCTCAATTGCGAATCAAAAGGTTCACCGACCCCACCGTTGCACTCTTTAGCCTTGTTCCAACAGACGAAGGTCGTGACATTCGAGATTTCGCATCGCAAATCGTAGACAACAAACTCCTGGAGGATTGTCAGCATGTCCTGCAAAACCTGGAGATTGTGGAAACCCAAATACTCACCAAGGACAAGCGTTGTTTTCTCAGGCGGATTTCCCCTTTTCGAACCTCCGAAGGTCGAACGGACGGAATTGTCGTTACCTTTATTGATTTGACCGCCCGCAACCTGGCGGAAGCAGAACAACGGGAACGGGACGCATGCTCTCGAGAGATCTTTGAACACGCGGCAACCGGAATTGCGATTGCCAGTTTTGCTGGCGGATTTACCAGATGCAATCCAGCGTTTTGCGAGCTGGTCGGTTACTCCGAAGAAGAGTTGCGGAGTACTCAATTCATGGAGATTATTCACCCAGAGGATCGTGTTCAAAATAGCGACGCGCTTCGATCTTTACAGTCCGGAGCTGTATCGTCCTTTGAGATGGAGAGTCGTTATATCCACAAAAACAAATCTGTAGTTTTGGTGCGAGAGTTCGTTTCTGCGCTTCCAGATAGTGCCGATACAACAGCGAACTTTATGGCGTTGGTTACAGATGTATCGATTCAACGCAAGTCTCTCGACGCGTTGCGGCAGAGTGAAGAACGCATCCGAACAATCCTTCGAACAGCTTCCGACGCGATCATCACCATTGACAATCGCGGCCTTATCGATAGCGTGAACGAGGCGACCGAGTCCCTTTTTGGTTACACCAGTGCAGAGCTCGTCGGACAAAACGTGAGCATGCTGATGCCGCAACCCTTTAGCCGCGAGCACGATGGTTACATCAAGAAGTTTCTCGCCACAGGGGAGCCTCAGATTATCGGAAAGGGACGTGAAGTGGTTTGTCGTCGCAAAGATGGAAGTACGTTTCCTGCCGACTTGGCCGTGAATCAAGTCGGCCACCTCGGTCACTTTACGGGCATCCTGCGTGATCTTTCCAGCCGAAAGGAAATGCAAGAGCATATTCTCGATATTGCCGCCGACGAACAGCGTCGTATCGGACTAGAACTACACGATGGAACGCAACAAGAATTGACGGGGCTTTCCCTTTTCGCCAATGCACTGCAAGACACAATCCAATCCGCGATTCAGGTCGAACAGAATAAAAGTCTCGCTTGGCAATTCGAAGTGTCCAACTTTGATCGACTCAAAACGATTGCCGATTTACTATCGAAGAGGATCGCGGAAACAAATGAACATGTACGCGATCTAGCTCACGGAATCATGCCTGTTCAAATCGATGCCGAAGGTTTGCAGTCTGCTTTGATTGAGCTGGCGAATTCCGTGAGTTCCGGTGAAAAATGCAGTTGTGCGTTTGAATGCGAAGGTGATGTTTCTATAACAAACAACACTACAGCTACGCACCTTTTCCGAATAGCACAAGAAGCCATCAACAATGCGGTACGACACGGTTCGGCCAACAACATACGAATCTTTCTGCTCTTGCACGACGATCGAATATGCTTGGAGATCAGCGACAATGGCTCCGGTTTTGAAAACGAAGCTCAGATACACGACGGCTCATCGTCCAAAGGAATGGGAATGCGCACGATGCAATACCGCGCTAGTTTGATCGGCGGGCGAGTCCATATTGAGCAACGGGCCGATCGTGGAACTTTGGTAAGATGCGAGATCTTAAAGGGAGGGGAAAATCGATAATGAATAATACACGTGCACCAGCAAGGATCCTGATCGTCGACGATCATTCCATGGTACGAGAAGGATTGCGATTGCGGATTTCCGCTTTCGCCGATCTGGAGGTTTGCGGGGAGGCCACGACAGAGGACGAAGCCATGGTGCTTATCGAGCAATCGAATCCGCAGCTCATCATCGTCGATATATCCCTCAAGAGCGGACATGGTCTGGAATTGATAAAGCGAGTCAAGGCGAGTTATCCAAATATCAAGATGCTAGTTTCGTCGGGATTTCAAGAATCGCTCTACGCCGAACGATCGCTACGCGCAGGAGCGTTGGGCTATCTGAACAAACAAGATTCGGGTGAGAAGGTGATCGATGCGATTCGAACGGTTCTGCGTGGTGAACGTTATGTCAGTCCGGAGATTACGCAGCGCTTAGTATCTCAAGCTCTAGGCAGCAAGAACGAGTCGAAGGATCCCATCGATCTCTTAACGGATCGTGAGTTAGAGATATTCCGTATGATTGGCAAGGGGCAAACGAGCGGTGCGATTGCAAATGATCTCTTTCTGAGTAGTCACACGATCGATACTCATCGCGAAAATATCAAACGCAAACTGGGACTGAAGAACGCGGCTGAATTAAGCCGGCAAGCAGTGCAATTCCTGCTAGAGAAGAGCTAACTTTGACGATGGATGAGGCCCAAAGACCTTATCGTTCCTATCCGAACCGTGACGGCTATCGAGATTCTGCGGATCGATCTCCGACGCGACCCTCGAGGTGGATGATTTCTTTATCGCCATGCACGATGCGATAGCGGTACTCATCCCCTAGGGCGGCAACTTCAATATCGATATACCAACAACCACCATCTTCTTTGGTCAAGACATGGGACCAGCCGTCCAACCATTGAAAGAACCCATCACCTAAACCGCATCAGCATTCGGTGCCCAAACGCGAAATGCGACGCCTGAACGGTGAGGAATGGCTCCTGTACGGTCGGTTACGTCCAGCGTGAGCACCAGGGCATCCCCGAGTTCCCGAGTTCCGCTAAGTCACTGATATCAACTCCCAATTTCGAATCACTACACCTCACTCCATCGAACGACAGTGCGTGCGATGGGCCGTAATCAAGCAATAAGTGAAATTTGGTTCTGATTGTTTTGCAGTGAACTCGCGAATCAATGAGCGTTACTCAACGGCCCTTGCATACTGGATCGGCAAGATGTCGCGCGATGCCGTTGACCCCAGTTCAATAGCTGCATGATAGGGCCAATAAGGATCACGTAGTAGCTCGCGGCCCAGCATGACCATGTCGAGTTTACCAGCTTGCAGCGCATCTTCCGCTTGCTTGGCGTGGGTGATCAACCAACTGGTAGTCGTGGCGATATCGACTTCGCGACGAATGCGGGCGGCAAATGCGATTGTCATTCCAGGAGCCCACGGAATGTTCTCGTTGGGCGTCACCATGCCATGACTCACATCGATCATGTCGAGCCCTGCGGCTTTCAGTTGCTTAACAAGTTCGATCGATTCCTCCAGTGTTACGCCACCTTCGTCCCAATCGTTTACCGATAGTCGTGCAAGCAGTGGCAACCTCGCTGGCCAAACCTCGCGCACCGCCGCGAATGTCTCCATATGAAAGCGAATTCGATTTTTGAAGCTGCCGCCATAAGCATCCGTTCGCTTGTTGGACAGCGGTGAATAGAACTCGTGCGCGAGATATCCATGAGCGAAGTGAATTTCCAGACACTCGAACTCAGCGGCTAACGCGCGCTTGGCGGCTGACACAAAGTCTGCTTGAACGCGTGCAATGTCGTCGAGTGTCATTTCCCTAGGGATCTTGTCAAGCTTTCCACCAAAGGCAATAGCGGAGGGCGCGATCGTATCCCAGCCTCCTTGCTCCTTGCCGATGTGATCATTCCCATCCCACGGCTTGTTGGTACTGGCTTTACGACCTGCGTGCGCAATTTGAATCCCCGCACAGGCTCCGTGTTGCTTGAGAAAGCGAGCGATCTTGGCAAACGACTCGACATGATCCTCGTAGTAGATCCCACTATCGGCAGGGCTGATACGACCATCGGGTGATACTGCTGTCGCCTCGATCACGACCAATCCAGCACCACCGACAGCGCGCGACCCCAAATGGACGAGGTGCCAATCATTCGGGTATCCGTCTACGGATGAATACTGGCACATGGGCGAAACAGCGATCCGGTTACGAAGCGAAATGTCTTTGATCCTGAGCGGTTCAAATAGTTTTGTCATTGTATTGTCGAAAAGTGGCCTTCGTTGGAATTGAGTCTCGATCGTCACTGGAAGTTTGTCATTTTCTCGCAGTCGAATCAACTCCCGAAGATCGTCTTTAGGAATGATCTGCGGAGCAGGTACCGTAGTCGGCCAGAGCTCTACCGCGAGTGTGATCAAGAAAGGCCATCACACGAACACCGATCTGCGTCTCCATATTGATCGTACTGAACCGCTCGCATTGTCGCTGCCGTTGGCTTGGAGTTAACGCGGTTCTCGTCTCCCCCTTCGTTCGCCCATCATTCAATCGCTTCGCGATGGCAACTTCGGATTGTGCATCGGCCGTCGGAGAGATCTTCGGTTTGTTAGTGGCGCAATACCACATTTCCGTGTCTGCGTTTACAGTCAAGTCTCTCGGGTGCGACCAAGTCAATGAACATGGCGGATTTCGCCATACTTAGAATTCCCTTTCTAGAATTCATCGGAAGCGTTACGAAAGGCCTTGGCTAACTCATCCCATGCGGAACGAGCTCCCTTCTCAACATCGCCCCAAGCTTGAGAAGTTGCTGTGCCGATCTCTTCCAGTCTTTCATTCACCAATTTCCGCTTGGCTTCCAAATCTGCCATCTTTAGCTGCCAATTTAGTTTGGCATCACTCGCAAGATCTTTTCCCTTGAGTCGAAGCTTCTCGATGTTCGCGTCCATGGTCGCCATCTGTTCCTTCATGTCCATGAGAAGTTTGTCCTTGTTTTGTTGAGAGTACGTGGCGGTCGTGTCCGCTGACTTGGCAGCATCACGCTTTACGTCCTCTAGCGTCACTGTAGAAGTCGTTTCGTTTACAACAGCCGGTTTCGGTTGAAAAGGATCGCAGCCGACAGCAGCAACTAAGCTGAAAGCTGCAACTTTGAAATTCTTTGAAGTCATGTTTGATATCCTCGAATAAGAGTTTTTTACAGTCGACCAGTGAGCAGCAAGATCAATAGCACCAAGACAATGATGCCAATGAGTCCCATTCCGCCGCTTGGACCGTAACCCCAATTGCGACTATGCGACCAATTGGGAAGAGTCCCGATCCCACCCAGGAGGAACAGGATAAGAAGCACGATCAAAATGGTTTGAAGCATGATTTTTCCTTTCGGTTACGAAATGGTAGTGAGCGATTTCACCGTCAATGTCTTAACAACTATACGTGCGGGAATTTCAAAAGAACACTCCGCAGTGGGCACTCTAAGGCTCTTCGGTAGCGGCGCTAAATCGATACCGAACACTCGTTTTCGAAGACCGATGTAGTCGCTCGCGTGATCTAGTTTCACTCGCATCACGCCGCCCGACATCGGGTGAGTTCGCCGCCAAGCACAATAGCGCACGAACGAAGACATCGCCAAACTCCCGAGCCTTTCTGGGATGCTGCCTCGTCCATTTTGACGCGCGATGCCTCGAATGTTCTTAACGGCATGGCTGACCGAAGCAAACTTGCGGTAACATTCATACAACAGCTCAGATAGGCGTTCGCGCGAGAGCGTTGGATGGTTCCACGTGAGGCAGGTCGTGTCGAAGCGATCTAGATTGCGTTCCGTAATCAAGTCTTGTTCTAAAAAATCGTCGTATTGCTCTGTTCCTGGGATAGGACAGAGGATGTAAAACGATGCCCAATTCGGAGAGATAGTTTGGAGCACTTCTAGATGCTCGTGGATCGATTGCTCGGTGTCCTGAGGAAAGCCGATAATGTTTGAAAAGTGCGAGCCGATTCCATGCTCGCGACATAATCGCACGATGTTATGATACGCGTCAGGACGATTTTGTTTCTTGTTCGCTGCGATCAAAGTCGCTCGATCAAAGGACTCGACTCCCACAAACATTTGGTAGCATCCAGCTTTGGCAAGTAACTCAACCAAAGCTTCTTGCTTTGCGATCTGGGTATCGCATTGAACGAAAAACTTCACGTGGAGTCGTTCATCGATCATCGTTTGCAACAATTCTTCAGCCTGCGGATACTTGTTAAAGTTATCCGAGGTAAACATGACCGTGTTGACTCCGGACGATTTCGCAGCTCGCAAGCTCGCGATAGTGGTCGAAATACTCTGACTACGAATCTTTCGACCTGCGATCTTGGTCACAGAGCAGAAGTTGCAGAGAAAGGGGCAGCCGCGAGCTGGATAGACACCCAACATGGGTACGATGTACCTACGAAGCTCCGCTCGATTGGGCGGAACGAGCACTGGTGATTCTAGATTTTCCTGCCAACGAAGACCGGCTCCATACAATGGCTTCAACTCGCCTTCTATCGCATCCTGCAGTATCTCGCTCCAGACAAGTTCCGCTTCGCACTGAGCGAAACTTACGCCATTCCCTTGAAGCATCGAGGTATCGCATGTCATCACATGCGGCCCACCGATCACTACCAAACATCCATTTCGATGAGCCAGAGCAGCGATGTCCAAGGCGCGATGAAACTGATGACTTTGAACGCCGACGAGTGCGACCAACGTGGTAGAGTTTCTAGCTGGCTCGAGCAAATTTAGATATTCGAGATCCGTGTAAACGTATTCGTCAATTGCACGAGTCTCAACGGGATGTTGATCGATCTCAGCCGGGACCATGCTGCGCATGTGGGGCACAGTGCTATTGGGCATGAAGCCCCGATGAAATCGCTCGACAGCCCCATCAACCATGTACTTGCTGGGTTTGATGATTACGACTTTTAAGGAAGTTGGCATGACTATCGTCCGACGGTGTGTGCAACATGCAACCGATCTACGCTAGTAACAATCTATGCCTTTGGCTCGATCTCGAGCATCGGGGAAACCTCCAATTGGCTATAGGGAAATCCGCCATCTCCCGATAAGAAAGACTTCATTCTTCAGTCTTCTTTCTCGCATTCCCTACGCTCTTCTGAGACTCGCCGTTATCTTGTCCTTCTGGAATTCTTCTGCCGCAAAACACCCATGTTCCTATGGAGCTCCCTGCTTCCCGCTGTTGGGAAAGCACACAAATCAAGGTGATATACGAAAACGGACCTGTCGGTTCGCCTATCGTCATAGGCAACTGCGTGGCTTTCATATGGATGGCATCGACGGATGCAGAATTATCGACAAAACCCGGACTCGGCAATGACTCTCGACGAGCGCCGTCGCCATGATCGAACCGAATGAACATTCCACTGGTAGGCGAGGTCTATCAGGGCTTACGTACGTCGCGGGATTGGTACGATAGGAAGCGTGAAGGGATTGGTGATGAGTTTGCCGATTTATTCTTCGACGTTGTCAACGGTTTGTCGCATGGTGCGATTCACCGTTTAATTGATGAGATCGGAAATCGGTGTCCTTGAGACTTAGGCGTCAGAGCGATCAAACTCATACTTGATCTCCGAGCTAACGCAAGTCGTCGAATCGTTGACGCAACTTATCGAAATCCATCGCCTTCCGGATCTTTTCGGGAGTAAAGTGGATATCGTCGAGTAGCTCTTCGTCCACATCGTCTCCAAACTTCCAATCCAAAAATCGAGCCTCCATTTCGTCTCGACTAGTTTTGCCGTTTTGTTGTGTGATAATGGTTCTTATCGGTACTCTGTGGCCTGCGACATCCTCCCATTTCGTTTGATTGGTCGCAAACGTTCGATACTCTTTCAACATCTCCTTGGTCAACGACCGCAGCGGTGGTGCGTTAGGGTCGAAATCGTGGTTTTCCTTCAATTGGAATTCGATCTCTTCGATACACCAAGTGTATTCTTTATTGAAGGTCACAACGTAGACAAAGCCATTGGGCATAAACATGGTCATTCGTGTCCGACCGTCCTTTAGCACCACTTCGTCAACAAGCTTTGGGGATAAGGAAGCGATCCCAGCATACCCCTCCCCCAGAAAGGCACCATAATTCGTTGAGGCAATATCGAAAGGGTGCTTCCTGCGAGAGTCGGTTGGCCTGAAATTTACAATCCCAGCCTTTACCTGAAATCGTGATATCTTCTCTTTAGGAGTGCGAGGATAAAAAGAGAAATACCATCCTTGATTCTCGTGAACAAGTTGTGCCTCTCGGGATTGTCCTGAAAGATCGGATGGGCTCATGAGATTAAAGTTGATTCCATCGATCCGTTGCCATGCCCCGTGATTTCCCATCATGAAACGCTGCAGGATTCTTGTGGTTCCAACACCGACGGATCCTTTTGGGTCCGCTCTTTCGGAGATGATAACTCGCTCAACGAACACAGAAAAACGTTTGCTGACGTCCGCTTTCTCAATGAGAAACGTACCGAAGCGCTCTTCGATATCCTGCGCCAGGCTGTATCGTGCTGCGAATAAAAACAGACTTGCAAGCATCAAACTAACTGGTCGCATGATACTATTCCCAATTGGTGTCGTGTTTCGAAGGAAATAACGCCGAGAGAATCAGAAAAACCTGCGGATTTCGTACTCCACGAAATCCGCCACTCATCTAGCAACGACCGTTTGTCATTATTGATGCGATCGTCGCATCTCATTTTTAGATGAAAGCCGCTAAGGGACAAAGGGTAGTTCTTCTTCGCCCGGATCCAAGCTTCTTATTCCAATACACGGGGTTGCCGTTTTTTTCCACTTCTTGATCACTACTTTCTCTTCCGTATCGTCTGTCTCGCAGGTCGCCGAAGAAAATGTAACTATACACTTGCACCGCTTCCTCTTGTAACAGATTTTTTCCTCCTCTTCTTCTGCCTTAACGCCATCTTTTCCTAATTCCACCGGTTTCGGATTTTCAATTTCCTGATCATCGTTGAGATCGTAGATGGCATAATCTTGCTCGAAGAGGGGGTGAGGATACTGGAGCATTCTACATACGTTTTCGTAATTAAAATTGCAATTGCCTGACGGGCAAGACGCTTCCTCAAAGTTTCGCGGACACCGATCTGTTTGTGTTTCTGTGGGAGAAACACAACTACGTTTATTCAAAACCTGATCACCAACTACGATAGCAACGACATCAATTGATTCCTGCGCCACCACCGATGCGGCACACAGCAGCAACAAAAACAAGGAACCAAAACGCATAGTCAATCTGCGCATATTAGCGTAACCTCCCAATCAAATTCCGACAGCAATCTATCGCGCCAACACAGCGCGAACATCTTCTAAAACGACACTCTCATCTTCGTTGCGTAAGCGAAGCTTAGGTGTCTTATCGTTCTCAAAGTCAATGGATTTTGGTGCAACAGAAATCTTTCCCACAACCTTTCCAGATGCAAAAGTCTCGACTCGGATGTCAGCATCTACCAAAGTCCAATTACCATTCTCGATTTGCTTTTCCAAAGAAAGAAGAGGTGGGTCTTTCTGAGACACGCTAAACCCGACAATTACAAATCTCGCTTCATATCTGTCATCAACTTTTCGAATGGTGAGTGTACTAGGTATCAAACGAAGCGGCTTTCGAGGTTCATACGGTACCACGGTTTCGTATAACGCGTTTTGGCCCATAAGAGATAAGTTGAAACGAAGAACGAGCTGGCCCGAATCGGTATCCTGTGGAAGTTCTTTATTAACCACCACTACGCGTTGGGTTTTACGGTCGAAATCAAAATTCCGAAGCGAGTTGCTGTCGAGTAATTGGACGTCCAGGATCTTCACCTCATCAGCTAATTCGACGCGTACATCTGTCGCCGACAATCGCCCGTCTTTCACCTCAATCATTGCTGGCGAGAGTTTCATTGGATGATAGACTTCACATGCAAGGTTGATTTTGGCAATCAGAACAGGGTCGACTTCGCCCGCACGCGTCCCCATGATGTCGATAACTTGGAACAAGTCCTCTGATTTCGGCTTGATCAAAAGGAATCCTTTGGCAGGCGCCTTCGGATCCATGACGCGTCCGTTCTTGATACTAAATGAAACGCAATTACAAATTGTTGAACCGTGTAAGCTAGAAACATCGACGCCCTCCGACACGGTGATGTTTAACGGAACACGATACGCGAAACCATAAACGAGTGATGCTTCGAGTTGGATTGTCTTACTCGCATTGCCGTCGTATTTGATACCTATTGGGCTATCAATATCGATGTATGATTTTGCAAAAGATCGAGAAGTTGCTAACACAACCCAAATAATCGCTAACCAAGCGACCTTACGCGTGAGAGCGTGAGTCGCATGACCTTGTTCCAAAACTGAACCCTTACCACGAACGTCAGTAGACGTTTAGGGGTGAAGGCTAGTTACTGTCAAGAAAAAAATTATTGGTTTTAGGTAAAAAATCGTTACTGCTTATCGAACCAAAAGCTCTGCGAGTAAAGTCGAATTTGGGAGCCATCAAGTCGATGGGGACACGGCTATTCGGTTGTTGCATCCATCCATATTTTGTGTTCATGGCTCAGCGATTATTTCTTGCGTACAACAACAGAAGTTTGACCACGAATAAATCTAGTGACACGAATCAGAATGCATGATGGCAAGGATTCGTGTGATTCGTTCTATTCGTGGTCCGAAAAAGGAGTTCTTCGGAGAGTAGATCCACAACGGCATCGAAAGATAGTCTGTGGCGACCCATAAGAAATGTCGGAGCGGAACCGCTGTGCATGTCCTTGATTTGTCGTCTCTGCCATCGTTCGCGGCTCCTACGAGTTGAACCAGAAGACATTTATTGAAAATACAAAGCCAACAGAAATCATGCGATCCATTCGTCGATAACGTTGCCAGCAACGCCCGTTAACCTAGCGTCCAAACCTTGATTGCGGACCGTGAGCTTGAGATGGTCAAAGCCGAATAGTTTTAGGATCGTTGCATGGAAGTCGTTGATATGAACCGGCTTGTCGATCACGGACCATCCGATTTCGTCGGTTGCACCGTACGTCAATCCTCCTTTGACTCCTCCACCCGCCATCCATAACGAAAACGCAAACGGATGATGGTCTCTCCCCGAAACGTCTTTGCTTCCCATTCGATTCTCGCCTAACGGGGTCCTTCCAAATTCGCCCGCAAAGATCACCAGCGTTTCGTCTAGCAATCCGCGTTGTTTCAAATCCTTGAGCAGTGCGGCAACGGGTTGGTCCGCCATACCGCAATTGTGCCCTAATTCCACATCCAAATTCGAATGATGATCCCACGAAGCATGAAACAAACTCACAAACCGAACGCCTCGCTCGACCAACCGCCTCGCTAATAAGCAGTTCGTTGCGAACTGTTTGTAAGTCCCCTTGCCACCGCCACGATCCGCTTTGATCTCAGGATCTTCGCGATCAACGCCATAAGCGTCGAGGGTCTCTTTTGTCTCGCCGCTGAGATCGATCAGCTCCGGTGCAGCGCTTTGCATCCGAAACGCTAACTCATAAGCCGCAATGCGACTCGCAATCTCCGGATCGTTCATCTCCGCAAGCCGCGATGCGTTCATCGCGCTCGCAACATCCAATGCCTCGCGTTGCAGTTCTCTTGGCAATCCTGCAGGGTTCGCCAAATTCAATACCGGATCTCCTTGATTGCGAAAAAGCACTCCCGCATACATCGATGGCAGGAAACCGCTCGACCACAACGAGGCACCGCCACTCGTCCCCCGACCTGCAGACAATACGACATAGCCGGGCAAGTCCTGCGATTCACTCCCAAGCCCATACGTCAACCATGAGCCCATCGTGGGCAATCCAAAGAACGGCCTGCCCGCCAACAACGATAACTGTGCCGGATGATGATTGAACTGATCGGTGTGCATCGATCTCACCATCAAGATATCATCTGCGCACGATGCGATGTTCGGTAACAAATCGCTGAACTCCATCCCGCATTGACCATGCTTCGAAAACTTGCGTTTCGACCCAAGCAACACGGCGGACTCTTTCTTGATAAAAGCGAACCGAACGTTCTTTGTCATCGATTCGGGCAACGGTTTGCCATTCAGTTCGTTCAGCTTCGGCTTCGGATCATAAAGATCGATCTGACTCGGCGCACCTTCGAGAAAGATCAAAATGCATCGCTTGGCCTTCGGCGCGAAGTGCGGCGGCTTGGGGTGCAGCGGGTTCGGTGTCCCTGCCGCACTCCCATCGCTACCGTTTTTCTCATCGCTAAACCCTTCCGTCGCGAGCAACGAAGCGAGCGCCGTCGCCCCAATACCGTAACCAGCATTACCCAAAAAATAGCGACGGGATTGCTGTTCCGCCAATCGCCAACCTTGCTGTGCTAAGTCTAACCGTTTGCTGTTCATTACTCTCTCGTTATGAATTCATCGAGGTTGATCAAGACCCGCAATGTAGCAGTCCAAGCCGCAAGCTCCGAATTCTCTATCGTTGATGCTTCCTTCGCCGGCGATCCCTTGTCGCCGACGACGGACTTGGCCGCTTCCGGTTCATTCAGGTAGTAGGCTCTCGAGCGCTGGAGCAATCGTGTCAGCTTGGCAAGCTCATCGTCACTCGCTCCACGCGTCAAACAGATTTCGAACGCTTTCTCCAGCTTTTGCTTATCGGAACCGGCCTCCGTAACGATCTTCTTTGCCAATGCCAAAGACGCTTCGACAAAGCTATCGTTGTTCAACAACGCTAACGCTTGAATAGGTGTATTCGATACGTTGCGATTCACGCACGTTTGATTCGCATCGGGACAGTCGAACGTGATCAATGTTGGATGCGGAATCGTTCGTTTGAAAAAAGTATACAACCCGCGACGATACCGGTCCTCTCCTTCGCTGTTGGTCCAAGTGAAGCTATTGTTGTAACTCAGTTTCGCCAACTCCGGTGGCATCGAAGGGAATACACTGGGGCCACCCACTTTGTTGGATAGTAAGCCAGAAACTTGGAGCGCCAAATCTCGTACCAACTCGGCTTCCACTCTCAATCGATTCTGCCGCGACAACCAACGATTCACGGGATCGAGGTCCACCATTTCGGGGCGATGGGTTGACGATTGTCGATAGGTACTAGACATAAGGATTGTCTTCAAAAACGCTTTCGTGTCCCATCGGAGCGTGTCACGGTACGTTACAGCCAGCCAATCCAAAAGCTCCGGATGCGATGGGGTCTCACCTCGCACGCCAAAATCCCCAACACTTCGAACAATCCCCGCTCCAAACAACCTCGACCAAAACTGGTTGGCAATCACACGCGGGGTCAAACTGTTCTCCGGTCCAACAAGCCAACGTGCCAGATCCAATCGACGCAGACGCTGCGCTTCGGCATGCCCTGACTGAAGAGCTGTCAAAATGCCTGGCTGGACTTGTTCGGCAGGAGAAAGAAAATCGCCACGATCAAAACGATACGTCGGCCGCTCGGTATAGGCGTCGGTCAGCACACGCACCGATACAACCTTGGAATCCCATTTCTTGTGAATCGCGTCAATTTTTTTGATCAGCGATTGGGCTTTGTCATCCTGTTGCACATAAAAATCGAACAACAACATCCGCGTTTCATAGAGTCGCTTCTCTGGGTACATCTTCAATGCATTGATCACTTCTTTGGTCAAATGCAGATCGCGCGAGTCTCCAGTGATCGCTTTGATTCGAAAGCGACCGAGCAAATGCTCCTTTCCGTGCAATTGAGCCACTTTGAGTCGAAGCCGTTCGCCATCTTGCAACGTGGTAGGTCCCTTGGTTCTCCATTGCAGCCAATGAGGCTCGCTTTGCTTGGGGGATACGGCCCAACCTTTCTTGGGATCCACTTTCTTGGCGATCGTATCAGCCGCCTTGAAATCTTTTTGTTCAAAATCCGCCTCGGCCCTTTGCAATGGCAACTCTCGGACCACCGTACCTTCGCGATCAATGATCTGCGCCGCGACATGCGATACGACCAAGTTTCCGTTCGCAGCTAACCCGCTGCCACCTTTGGGCAAGCCTTCATCGGGTATGGTTTCTAATCGCAAACCCGTCAGATCCGCTGGCAATTTGCTGAGCGTCAACGTGTAAGTATCGGTCTCCGGCGTCTCTTTACCTTTATCTTCCAGTTCATCATCAATGCGAGCAAGGAACGACGCATCCGATTGTCGCTCAAACACTAGCCCCTGCTCGGAATGGATTCCGATCTCCAACTCTTGCGACTCAACAACCAGAGGTGCGTTCGATTCTTGCTCTACGATCTCGCGTTGTTCTGCTTCCCATTTTTGTTCTGCGGGATAGATCGTTCGATAGTACGACTGCAACTCTTCGTGTGCAGCGGCCAATTCGGAGAGTTGCGATGGATCGTCAGCGGGACGTGTAGGAAGCTTGATCGCCTGTTCTTCTGCTTCGTTGAAGAACGCAAACAGTCGATAATAATCGGTGTGTGGAATCGGATCGTATTTGTGTGTGTGGCACTTGGCACAACCCACGGTGAGTCCCAACCAAACCGAGCCAACCGTATCGGTTCGATCGAATGTCGATGCGATCCGAAATTCCTCTTGGTCGGTACCACCTTCGGTGTTGGTGAGCGTCTGTCGATTGAACGCGGTAGCGATGCGTTGATTGGGAGTCGCGTTAGGAAGTTGATCACCCGCCAATTGCTCGATCGTGAATTGATCGAACGGCATATTGTTGTTTAGTGCTTGAATCACCCAGTCGCGGTAAATGTATGCATCGGGTCGATTTCGATCCTTTTCATATCCGTCGCTATCTGCGTAGCGTGCCAAGTCCAGCCAATGCCTTCCCCAGCGTTCGCCAAAGTGCTCCGAGCTTAGCAACCGGTCGATCACTTTTTCAACGGCGGCATCTGCATTCAATGCGTGATCGGCTCGAAACGCATCCACTTCGCTAGGCGTTGGCAACAATCCGATAAGGTCCAGATAGAGCCGTCGCAAAAGCACATGCGGTTTGGCCTCGCGGGAAGGTTGAATCCCTTTCGCTTCCAAGTCATGAAGCACGAATCGATCGATCGGACTCTTTGCCCAATTCTCTTGATTGACTGTTGGAACGATCGGCATCTGCAACGGGCGAAAGGACCAATGCTCTTGATACTCCGCACCCTTCTCGATCCAGGTCCGTAGCAAGGCGATTTGTTTTGCATCAAGCGTCTTCTCTTCCGGTGGTGGCATCCGTTCGTCGGGATCCTGGCTCGATACGCGACGGAGAAGGGTGCTGTGCTCGGGATTGGAAGAAACGATGGCGAACTCGCCACTCTCTGTTTTCGCAATCGCGGATTCGCGTCGACTGAGATCGAGCCCTCCTTCTGCTTTGTCCGGTCCGTGGCACTTCAAACAGTGCTCTGCCAACAGAGGCTTGATGTCTCGACTGAAGTCGATGTCTGCTGAGAACGCCAGTGTCGACAACGTCATGCATGCGGTCATGCATGCGAAGCTACCGACCAAGGTGGTCCAAACGCGGATCGTGGAAAGAGAATGAATCGTCTTCATCATGGTCGTTGGTGGGAGGGAAACGTCGGATGGGACTCCCATTCTACTCGAAACGAATCGCCGGATGTTTGCTATATATTCTTCCGAAATGGCCGCAAAAGAACGCAGAGAGCGCAAAGAATAAGAAGCTATCACTCCGACTCCTATCGAATCATTCCTTCAAACATTTATCCCTGTCTTTTTTGCGTTTCTTTGCGCTCCTTTGCGGCTATCCCTTCGAATTCGAGGGTAAGTATCTCGGCTTTACGCAACTTGGGGGGTGTTAGCGATAGAAATTGAGCTAGATACAATCGCGGTTTAGGGTTTGGATTGTCATTACGATTCTCCGTGAGACTGCAAATGAAAACGATCTTTGAACTATGCGATCTTGTCCGTGAAACAGCCTACGCCATCCATGTTTACCACGGCCATGGGCATCTGGAGAAGGTCTATGAGAATGCCCTGACTCATCGTCTTCGGAAATTAGGGCTCAGAGTGGAGCAGCAGTATCCCATTACCGTCTATGACGAAGACGGCACAATCATTGGTGAGTACTTTGCAGACTTGCTGATCGAAGGTGAATTGATCATCGAACTAAAGGCTGCAAAATAAACTAGCAGTGAAATCATCGCTCAACTACTGGGCTATCTCAAATCCACTCGGATCGAACACGGATTGTTAATCAATTTCGGCAGCTATCGTTTCGAGATCAAAAAATTCGCATTGTCTCAAGATCGGAGAGAATAGCCGCGAAAGAACGCAGAGATCGCAAAGAAAGAATGGAATCAACAATGCGGATACTTATCTGAAACCTTCATGTCTAGCACTACGTACCAGAGATGTGCGAGAAGTGTCATCATTCTCGCCCCTTTTTTGCGTTTCTTTGTGATCCTTTGCGGCTATTCCATTAATCTCAAAAGCTACGCCAGCAGCTCTTTTGCGATGCGAGCACTGTCGGACTTCACAAGTCGTAGGTCACCAGTACCTGTTTTGTGTCGCAATTGCTGGTGATCTAATCCAAACAAATGAAGTACCGTTGCAAGCCAATCATGGTGCTGGACGATTCCCTCGACGGCATAGTGTGAAAACTCATCGGTCTTGCCGTGCACATACCCAGATTTGAATCCGCCACCGGCCACCCACATGCTAAAGCCATACGTGTTGTGATCGCGTCCGACTTTTTCCCTCGTGCTACCGCTGGGTGGAACTTGGATGGTTGGCAATCTTCCCATTTCTCCTCCCCAATGAACGATCGTCGCATCAAGCAGTCCGCGTTGCTTTAGATCTTTCACCAATGCAGCAGCCGGCCGATCGATCTCGTCGCATCGCTTGGGAAGATTTGTCACGATGGAATCATGATGGTCCCACGATTGACCATTGTTAAAGATCTGAACGAACCGAACTCCGCGTTCTACCAACCGGCGAGCGATCAAACATCGCGTTCCGTAATCTCGAGTCACCTCTTTATCGATGCCATACATTTTATGTGTGTCTTCGGTCTCTTTCGAAATGTCGAACGCATCTTTGGCTGCCAATTGCATCTTCGCCGCTAACTCATAGCTCGCCATCCGGGCAGCAAGATCATTCTCGTTCGGATGCTTCGCCAGATGATTCGCATTGAACTGTTGCAAGAACGCAAGCTGTTCCGCTTGTGCCCGCCCCTTTAAGTGCTCAGGTGGATCCAGATTCAGTATGCGAGGCTCTTTTGGCCGAACCACCGTCCCTTGATAGATCGATGGCAACCCACCATTGGTCCAATTCTCGCCGCCGATCAACGGCAATCCGGACGGATGCGTTAACGCAACGAATGCAGGTAACTCCTGTGAAACCGAGCCCAAACCGTACGTTAACCAACTACCGAGACTCGGACTCCCTCCCACGCCAATTCCCGAGTTCAATGCGTACATCGAAGGCAGATGGTTGTTCACGTTCGTCTGCATCGAGCGTATCAAGGTCATTTCGTCGGCGATCTCG
The DNA here is from genome assembly GCA_021300155.1 of Pirellula sp. Taxonomy (GTDB): domain Bacteria; phylum Planctomycetota; class Planctomycetia; order Pirellulales; family Pirellulaceae; genus JBKCUI01. The sequence goes on along the minus strand of JAJTID010000182.1, from coordinate 3,358 downwards.
CACATGTTCGGAATCAAATCCGACATTTCCATTCCGCATTGCCCGCGTGGAGCAAATCGCCATTGCGGGCCCATGACCTGACGTGACGCTTGAGCTAAATTGTCGTACTTGACCTGCCCGGGAAAATCTTTGCCATCGAGTTTCGTCAACTCGGGTTTCGGATCGAACATATCGATCTGGCTTGGGCCACCGATCATAAACATACTAATCATGGCCTTGGCTTTCGGCTCATGATGCGGTTGTTTCGGAAGCAGATCAAAGCTGCGAGGTTCTAAATCAGGTTTGCTAGGTCCCTTTGACTTATCATCTGCATTCAGCAAACCATCTTGTTGCAGCAATAAAGCACCCGCTACCCCAGCAAGCCCAAAAGCCGAAGAGTGCATCCAATGTCGACGTGAACAGAGCCGGTTTTGCATGTTTCGCTCGCGTTTGGTTGGTTAGTCGATGTAAAGGAATCGATTCGATGCCATGAGCACTTGGCAAAGACTGGCCAATGCTCGCACATCCGGTGCATGTACTTGTTTTTCCATCTTCTTCTTCCATTCAGGATTCGTGTCGTTCGCAAAGATCTCCCGTTGCTTATATGCAAAGGCTAGGCAATGCGTGATCTCATCGGTCGTCGGCGATTCGGAAAAAAGTCGCATGAACAGATCTTGAATTCGAGACTCCAAATCGCTCGAAGAAGACCAAATCGATTCGGCCAATTCGTTGGCGTTCGCTACGATGCTTTCATCATTCAGAAACAGAAGCGATTGAGGCGCAACCGTCGAACAGCGCCGCGTGTCACAATTCGGGTTCATCACGGGAAGATCGAATGTCTCCAGGAAATTTAATGCGAGCGAACGACGCGATTGCAAATAAATACTTCGGCGGTACTTTTCTATCCCGACATCGTCGATGCCACTGAACAGACCTTCGTTCGTTTTTCGTCGCCCGATAGTCGCTTTGCCTTCCGCATCCTCGGCAACGGGAACGCTCGGGCCGCCACGACTCGGATTGAGTTTTCCACTCGCCAAAAGCATCGAATCGCGGATCTGTTCCGCATCCATGCGACGAGCATTCATGCGTCCATAAAGAGCGTTCTCGGGATCAAGTGCATCGAGTTGTTCGGTTCGCGTGGAGCGTTGACGATAGGTTTGCGACATTACCATCTGTTTGTGAAGACGTTTCAACGACCATCCGTTCTCTACGAGATCATGGGCCAAATAATCGAGAAGCTCAGGATGCGTGGGGCGTCTTCCAAAAGCTCCAAAATCGTTGGGTGTCGCGACTAAGCCTGTGCCAAAATGATGTTGCCACAATCTGTTGACTACCACACGCGCGACCAACGGGTGAGAACCATCGGTCAATTGTCGGGCATACGTCAATCGCCGACCTGTTGTCTTGCTGGAGTCACGTTTTATTGGAATTGGATCGGCAGACCGATTTCTCGCAACAACGAAAATCTCGGCGGGTTGGACGACTTGTTTTCGTTGCTGAGGGTCACCGCGAAAGAATACCGCGCTCTCAGGAATCGAATCTGCACTCTCGGAAACAGCCATGATCAACCGTTTCGGCGGTTTGGTTTCCCGAAAAGCGACGATGTCTTTTCTCTCTTTTTCAAACTGCTTGTAGTTCTTGTTGTTAAAGACTTTATCGAACTCTACCAACTGCCCCACGATGGCATCGATCGATTTCGCCATCGGGTAGTCCAAGAGTAATTTTTTTTGTGCATCATTCCGCTTCGCTTCGAGAGTCTCCACCGCTTCGATCACACTCGCGCGTACGTCCTCGGGCACCTCCGCGATCTTCAAGTCAAAGATCTGCTTGCCAACGATTCGTTTTCGATGATTGAGTTCTAAATCGCGACAAATCGCTTCGGCTTCGATTTCCTCGCGATGTATGTTCACGTCGGCAGTGGTCATATCCAACAACCGTTGATCGGGCTGCTTCCATTTCTCGAGAGGAAACGCCGGATCGAAGATCGCTCGAAATTGATAGTAATCATCGATGGAGATCGGGTCGTAGCGATGATCGTGGCATTGAGCGCAGCCAACCGAAAGACCGAGTACTGCGGAGCTAACCACTTTGATGACATCCGCGACCGCTTGATTTCGATCCATCAATGCATTGTCCGTCGACGTCACATCCGGTGCCATCCGAAGCAATCCAGTCGCAGTCATCCATTCGACGTGTTGCGGGTTGTTCGCGTCGGGCGTTCCGTTGATCATTTCATCCCCAGCCATTTGCTCCTGGATGAATTGATCGTAAGGTTTGTCGGCGTTGAATGAGTCGATAACGTAATCGCGATATCGCCAAGCATGGTCACGATCGCGATCCTTCCCTTGATTGCCGTCCGACTCCGAATACCCGGCAACATCCAACCAATGGCGAGCCCAACGCACGCCAAACTGAGGCGAATCCAGAAGTTCATCCACAAGTTTTTCGTAGGCATCAGGAGACTCGTTCGCCATGAAGGCATCTAGCTCTTGACGCGTTGGTGGCAAACCATGCAGATCGAGTTTCAGTCTTCGCAACAGAATCTGTCGTTCAGCCGATGGGGATGGTGCCACCCCCTTTTCTTTTAGTTTGTCGACAATGAAAGCATCGATTGGGTTCGACACATGGGGATGAATTGGAACAACTACCTTTTTGGGTGGATGAAACGCCCAATGGTTCAGTTCTTCTTCCGAGTATCTCGCATCCTCAACTTTTTCGGGTTCCGGTCGAAGCGTCCTCGCACCTTGCTCGATCCAAAGCCGAATCGTTTCCTTTTGTTCCGGCGTTAGTTTCTTGCTCCCTTCGGGCATCTCGTCCGATTCGATCCGCTTCCAGACAAGGCTTTCCTCTGGCCGAGTTGCCACGATTCCATGTCCCGATTCACCGCCGGAAATCATCAATCGAACCAGTCGCAAGTCTAGATTGCCATGCAGCTCCGGTTCTTCACCGTGGCATTGAAAGCACATGGCTTTGAAGATAGGTCGCACATCTCGTTCGTAGCGAAGATCCTCCTTCCGCGGCGCATCTCCGAAGCCGGTGTTTCCAGACAGACAGAACACGACTCCAAACAAACAGACCCTCGTTACTGCGTTTACCAATGTCGTGATCGGCATCGATCTGCGACATGTCCAGCTGGTCTTATCCGAGGTGTCGGGTGGGTTGAGTGTCAGCATCTTGCTCACATGTTGAGTGCACATGTTGGTTGGATTTTGGAGTAAGGAACCTCCCGGCTGGAAGTTTATTTTAACCGAATCTACCATCCGCGTCGCTCTGGCCACGGATCTTTCTCGAATCTATCCGCCAAGCTTCGTGACTTTCGCCTAGTTCCAAGTACTTGGTTCGATAGAATTGGCAATTGCATGAATTGAATGAATTGAAT
>JAJTID010000078.1 GCA_021300155.1 Pirellula sp. | reverse complement strand
TAGCACTCCTTTTGGTTGGCCAATAAGAGCCGATTCAACGTGTGGGGGACGGTAAAGACGGTATGGTAATATTCGCAAGGCAACTGCCATTGGAGAACGACATCCAGCCAAGCTTTCCGTTTGATCCAAGTGCAACTGGGACAATGGCGATTATTGCACGAAGTGTAGACGACACGTCGGTGTCCGCAACTGCGGCACTGGAACTCGTGAGATCCGAACGGTCCATCGCGACAGCCAACCGTAAACTATTCAAGGAAAGTTCCCAAAACGAAAAAACCCCGGTTTCTCAGGCATTTTCGCTGGAAAAACCGGGGTTTTCGTTAATGAGAGCGGAGGGACTCGAACCCTCGACCCAAGGATTAAAAGTCCTTTGCTCTACCAACTGAGCTACGCTCTCTCATTCTGGTGGGTAATTCGACTGGTCGTTATTTCGAAAACCGGAACAATGGCCAATCGATAACGCAGAATGGTAACCAGGACGCCAAAAATTTGAAGGGCAAAAAATGCTTCCATTCCACTTTCATATTCGGACTTTCTCCAGACGACTACCATCGTCGTTTCTTCCCGGTTTTCCTGCGTTTTCCCTGCAATCCTCCTCGCTTGCCACGATCGTCTTTCTGGTGTTCCTTTCGAACTGGATGCCGGGAAGGATTTACGCGGGAGCGTCCTCAAGCCAGTGGGTTATCGCTGTGAACGGCGATTCTGTTTCGTCGCGAACCGTGGCCAATCACTTCTGCACCATCCGTGACATTCCCGCCAACAACATTATCGTTCTCGAGGGTATTCCTGACACGGATCGAATTTCCCTCGACCAGTTTCGAGAGTCTATTCTCGCGCCTATTCTGGCACAGATCGAACAGCGAGGACTCGGCAACCATGTCCAGGGGATAGCCTACTCGGTCGATTTTCCGACCTCGATCGATGTTAGCTCCGATGCCCATTCCATCCCAAACCTCTCCCCTTATCAAACGCCCGTCGCTTCCATCAATGGGCTGACTTATCTATATCGTCATGTCCTCGCAAAGTCGGGTGGCTATTTGGCCTTTGATGCCAATTTCTATGCGTCACGTCCTGGCAACGCGATACTGCGACCCATTCTTTCCGATAACGAAAAGATGGAAGCCTACATTGCAAAGCTTCAAGCTAAAGATTGGAAGAGTGCGGCGGAATGGTTGGAGTCTGCGACCGAATCAACACCGAGGGAATTGCGTGCTCCCAATCATCTACTCGCTGCGAAGAACTGGGCAAGTGCCGACGAGACAGAGAAAGCATTGGCGTCCATCGAGGCTGCAGTCCTTTCGGGTTGGCAATTTCGAGATGCGATCGCGAATGCCCCGGATTTTTCGAAACTCGCCCAAGAGCGGATCTTTCAGCGACTGCTAAAGTTATGCCCAGACATGCCATTCGATTACAGCCCGTCCCGGGGCTTTGACGCGAGACGCTTGTACGCCATCAACGGAATGGAAACGAAGGATCCAAAGTTTGGCATTCCCTTTATGTTGTCGACAGTGCTCGGGGTTACTCGCGATCTTGGCATCTCAAGATTTGATGTCATCAAGGCATTACAGCGTAGTGCCAAGGCAGACTATTCTCCAGCCGATGGAGCATTTCTTTTTACTAAAACCTCCGATGTTCGTACGACGACGAGGCTTCCTTTTTTCGAAATGACTGTCGAGAGACTGAAGAAACGCGGATTTGATGCGAGAATTGTGGATGGCGTTATGCCGACTCCAGGGGAGAAATGTGCAGGGCTCATGATTGGAACTCCAGAGTTCTCGGTCCCAAGCAGTGGGATTGAGATCATGCCGGGGGCGATTGCAGAGAACTTGACCAGCCTGGGAGGAGCGATGCGAGATCCGTCGCAAACAAAGGCAACGGAGCTGATCCGAGGAGGGGCGGCAATCACGAGTGGAGCCGTGTTCGAACCTTACTCGATTACCAATAAATTCCCTCACCCGATGATACACGTTGCTTACACCGATGGACTCACTTCGGCCGAAGCATTTTACAGCTCCGTACTCAGTCCATATCAGCTTCTCATTGTCGGCGATCCGCTTTGTCAGCCTTATGCAAAACCCCCGAGGTTTACTCTTGCGAATCCCCCAAAACAATGCCGCAAAGACAAGCCAATCGCTTTGGAGTTTGTTGTTTCCGCAGATAGTATTGTGCCGGAGAATATCCTTGTCACGTTGGACGGTCGCTTTCTGAACGAAGTCCTCTTTGAAGATAAACTTTCAATTCAATTCTCGTCCATCTCGATTGGTTATCACGAACTTCGAATCATTACCAAATCTTCCCAACCGATTCAGCACTGCTATGAACAAACCTATCCTTTTGTTGTTAATGCCGAATCGACTTCGTTAGAATCGGTTTCGCTGTATCGATGGAAGTCGAATGAGAAGATAAGGTGCTCGCAAACGAAATCGCTTGAGTTCGGAGTGGTCGGATTCGATCTAGAGAAGCCTATCGAAGTTTGGCACGAGTCGGAGATCATCGATACGGTGACCGATACTGCGAAAGGAATCGCAATATCCCCGAGCAAAGTCGGCTATGGCCCAGTTCGGTTGCGATTGGTTCAGCAACTGGTTGACGGGAGGATTGCTACGGAGTCTAGGACGATCCTGGTTGAACCGTAAGTACTTCTTGCTCAGTCCGCAAAAAGTTCTGCAATGGGCTCTACCATGCAAACGACATTTCCAATTCTGGCTCGACAATTTGCGATACTCGTGGTCGGCAAATGCGCGCGAGATACCAATCGCTGAGGCCAGCTACAGGCTCGAATTTGAAAAGTGACTGTCCATCGATCGATTTCGGCGTCAGGAGTCGTAGAGCGCGTTTCACATCATCAAGTTTGTCTGATTCGCATCGAACGGGAACAACGATATATTGCTGCCGACGCGCTGATTCGGTTGTCAGCCATAGGCTGTTCTTTGCAATCGGGACTAATTCAAGAGCGAATTCGTCTAAGTACTTTCCTGAGACCTGCATTAGAGTTCGATTTCGAAAAACTGAGTTATCTTCCTCTCTGGGGGAGAGACCATGTTGCCAAACACTTTTCCAGTCGATAAGCAATTCTGCATCGAGATCGCGAAAAGCAATTGTCATGAGTTCCGTCACTGACCGCTTGTCTGGGACCACCACAGAATTTCCAATCTTTCGACTGAGTAAAGACCTTCCTTCTTTCCATTCGCTAGGGTCAAAGAGAAGACGTTTTTTTGTGTTTTGATTTCTTTCGCTATCCGGTTTGAGTGTCGTTGAGTCAGCAAAAAGTTGGATTGTAGAACGCAGTCGTGCAACATCGACATTCGTGGCCATGGGCTTCCAAATAATCTTTCCGCCCGAAGCCTCGCATTTCGCTTCTATTTCCCAAAGCATCACTAATTGCTCTGCGAGCTTTTGTTCTGAGCCGTTTGGTACGATGTCAGACAAATCAAATGTAGCAAGCTCAGGAGGTGTTTCGGTAGTCTTTGGTCGCACGATTGGGAAGCCATCTTCCACCTCGATACCTAATCCTTGGCGATCAAGAATCTCGATTAGGATCTCTTTCAGTGTCTTTTTTTGAAGATCGCACGAAAGACTAATCTTTTCATCAAGTCCTGTTGCACGAATCGATTCCCAATCGATCGTGATCCCAACGGCTGTTGCGCGAGAAAAGAAATCCATACATGTAGCTAACGACATGTCCTGGAACTTGATTCTTTCAATCTTCTGCGCTTCTATTGCTTCGTTCCATAGAGGCAATACTTTCGGCGCGGGGTGATAAAGAAGTTGCTTCGTTTCGCTGAGGTCATCGATGTCAAGATCTTGTGGTGTTAGCTTCTTTCCGAAACCAGATTCTGCCATTGTTGTAGAAGTACTGAGGAGCTCACCGAAACCTGTTGGACCGAACAAGTCGCTTAATTTTTTGTCCATTTCCATTTGTGACAAATTGGAGTCTGTGGTTGGTTCCTTTTCGCTGGACGGAGAATTCGTGTGAGGAGTTGTTGGTGGTTCGGTGATTGGTGTTTCTGTGGGAGACAGTACCGTTTTGGGTGGTTCTGTTATGTTTGGTGTAGCTGGTTCTGGGGAATCTGTTTTGTCGTCAGGACTCGGAGTGATGGCTGATGGTTCAGTTGTGGATGTACCGTCTGTAGGGAGAGTTGGCTCTAACAAAGGAGGGTCCGCAGTTTCTTTCAACGCAGGGGTTTCGGCCTTTTGTTCTGTTTTGTTTTGATCTTCTTTGGCAATTGGTTTTGCCATGCTCCGCAAGAAGCCGAGGAATCCGAGTCCTGCGAGAACGGTACTTAGAATTCCGATGGTTGCCACGAGAAGAAGCTGACGCTTCTTTGCAACGCTTTGGCTTTGCCATACTCGATCATTGGACGATGGTCTTGATGCTACCTCGGATCGATATGGCTCTATATACGATGGTGCGTTTGGGGAGCGGTCGTCGAGGGGATTGCCCCAATCGATGGCTTCTGGATTGTCATGGATGTTTTGAGGAATATTGGCGAGCACTTCGTCCCAATCACCGTAGTCCTCTTTCGTCATGGCTGTTGAGTCCATCGAGGCAGGCATCACTCCTTGCGGTCTCGCGGGAATCGGTTGATCCGAATGAGGGTTGAGACTATCTGGGCTTTGCGATGGGATCGCGATGGTTCGTTGACATTTCGGACAAGGTAGATTTTGGCCCAAAAGATGTTCGAATCGAACAACAATTCTGCTTTGGCAATTCGGGCAACTAAGTCGAAAAGGAATCACGATAACACCAGCAACCTAAAACGTTCGATTCGCAAAGAAAAACTGCGACGACGATATCTTAGCTCATCGACTCTTCCGCGTCGCTAGAAGTTCCTCGCGGAATGAATGGACACGGTGTCAACCTGCGGGTGTTTGTAGATTCTTTAGGATTTAGATCGATTGTACTCGATGGTTGCAGCAACGTCGTCGATTGGGATATCGCGGTAGGGAGAAACATGTCCCAGAGAGTCCGGGAGAATGAGCGTAAGATTTCCGTGTTCATTTTTCTTGTCGCTTTGCATGGCGGCCAATAGATCTTTGGTTGCGACAGGCTGGACGAGCGATATGGGCAACCGGAGATCCGATAAAAGTCGAGTTTGTCTATCAAACTCATCCGCCCCCCAGAGTCCTCGCTCCACGGCAAGTTTTCCAGCCATCGTCATCCCGATCGAGATCGCTTCTCCGTGGAGGTACTGTCCATAGGACGTGCAAGCTTCGATTGCGTGTCCAAAGGTATGGCCGTAATTCAAGATTGCCCTCAATCCTAGGGTTTCTCTTTCATCTTTCGAGACAACGCCCGCTTTCAATTCACAACACCTTTGGACCAAGTAAGAAATGGTGTCGGGCGCACGATTAAGAATTTGCTCGACGTTGTTTTCCAAATACGAGAAAAACTGCCGGTCCATGATGATGCCATACTTTAGAACTTCTGCGAGACCGCTGATGAATTCGCGTTTAGGCAACGTATCGAGCGCAATGATGTCGGCAACGACCGCATGCGGTTGCCAGAATGCACCGACCATATTCTTCGATTTGGGTAAGTTGATCCCTGTTTTGCCACCGACGCTGCTATCGACCATCGCTAGCAGAGTGGTTGGAACCTGGACAAATCGAAGTCCTCGCATGAAGCTGGCAGCGGCGAAGCCAGCCAAGTCACCGACCACTCCCCCTCCAACTGCGACGACGATGCTTTTTCTGTCCGTTTTCGCATCCAGCATAGTATTCCAAATCGATCCGAGTTGATCGATCGATTTGCTGGATTCGCCGCTGGGGATCGTCATGCGACTGCAACGAACCGCAGATTGATTCAAGATGTTCGCAACATGATCTCCGAACCAAGCTGCGTTGGCGTCTTCGAGGAGGAACGCATGCTTCCAATCTTTAAGGATTGAAGAAAAAGGGACCAATCCCGATGGGAGAATTCCCGCGCCAATCCAAATAAGGTAACTTCGTTCCTGCAACGAGACGGTGACTGTTTTCATTCCGGCTTTTTCTTGAGAGTCATTAACTTGTTGGAGTGGAACGGTTAGTCGCGAGTACAACTTTCGACTGACAAAGGTAATCGTGAAGTGCTTTTCGATCTTTTCGAAGCAGGATGATTCCAGCATCTGCTGCCAAGAACAGAGCCAGAATCAAATCAGGCCATCTTCCGATTTGTTCGTAGAAAAGCGAAATATAGATAACGAGCGGACCGAGCCAAGCCAGCGCGTTGCGTAGCACTTCGCGAGTTACTAACTGCTCACGTCGTGGAGGTAAACCATTCTCTTCGACAATACGAAGCTGAAACAGATACCGCCCAAGCGATCTCCAGCCCCGGTATACCAACAAGAGGTAAACAGCAGGAACGATCAACGAAACGAATGCGATGATGGGGATCAGCCAGTAAAGTCCCCTCGTCTTGAACTGATTGTCATCATCTCTTACCGACAAGAAAAGGATCGTAAAGGCAAACGGAGATAGGCAAGCCAGAAACATCAATTGATCGATGATGTATCCCATCAATCGAGGTGCAAATGCAGCCGTGGTTGTACTGACGGGCTGGATCGACTGTAAATCCGAACGCAATTCTTCGTAGGATTCGTAACGCGCTTCGGGCGTCTTTGCGAGGAGCTTTGAAATGATCGTTGCGAATTCTCGCGGAATATGATTTGGCCATTCTGACGGAAAATCAATTGTTGCCGTCAAGTGCGTCGATAGACGCTCTCGAACCGTGTCGCCATGAAGCACGAACGGCAATCGTCCAAAGACCAACTCGAACAACGTCACTCCGAGAGCATACATGTCGGACTGAATGCTTACTGAACCGTTTAGGACTTCCGGTGCCAAGTAGGCCGGTGTGCCTGAAACACCCCCCGGCTTTTCATTGGAAGGAAGGCTGGAAAGACCAAAGTCAGAAAGTTTGACATCTTGTTCTGAGGTAAGTAGCAAGTTTGCCGGTTTGACATCGCCATGAACGATGCCGAATTGACTGGCATGTTCAAGCGCTGATGCAACCTGAATACCGTAGCGGATGGCATCGCCGTATGAGACCGGTCCTTCCAGTTTCATTTTCTCGGCTAAAGTTGGACCAGGAAGCAGTTCCATGGCAAGAAACGGCTCTTCTCCTTCACGGCCGACGTAGTAGATCGTTACGACGTTCGGGTGATTCAGACGGGCCTGTGCGATAGCTTCGCGCAGCATGGCTGCTACGCGAGTATCGAGGTCTTTGCCGGATTGCCGCATAACCTTTACAGCGACGAACCGTTGAAGAGAGGTATCGAGTGCACGATACACCGATCCCATTCCGCCATTGCCTAGTTTCTTGTCGAGACGAAAGTGACCATACTGCTGTTGCGATACCTCATCGATGGAATAGAGCTCAAGGTGAGATACTTGGCATGACTCCTCAAGTCCCGAGATCGAGACTGTTGCAGTCATTGCGGTTCGCAAAGCCTCGGGTTGCACCATGCGTTGGCATGTCGGGCACTTTCCCCCATGCTCTAGCTGAACGTGGAATTCCGTGCCGCAAACGCAACGATAGAGGAGTCGCCTCATCGTGGGAGATGGTTTGAGGTCAATTCTGTGCGTGGATTCCATACCCGAATTCTAGTCGATCTTGGAATTCTTGCAGCAGAACGCGGAGAGTTCCATCCAGACTTTAGGCAGCTTGACTCCAGTTGCTTCTGTTTTCAGGAAAAGGCGAGGTCTTGCTCTGAGTCGATGCAAGGCTTCTCTTCCACAATTCACAAATCTCCGCCAAAAGGCTGCGTTTGACTGTTTCTCGGTACAAGCTGTCAGCGGGAAGTCCCGCCATGAGACGGCGATGCGCGCGTCCCAGATTATGATAGGGGATGCTAGGAAACAGGTGATGGGTCGCATGATAGCGAGTCCCGGTCGGCCCCCAAAGCTCTGTAATCCAAGGGTTGTATGGGTAGTCACAGGAATCCAATAGTTGCTGCTCAAAGGTTAGTTCAGAGCCATGTCCAGTCCAGCGATGCGATCCTAATGTGCGAACATTGTTTAGGATGATAATGCAGACACTTACTGCGTACGCATGAAACCAGAATGGATCCAACCATGTTTTTGCAATCAAAGGGCCGTGCAAAATGACGAACCAGGCGACAAAAAAACATGCTAATTCCTGCATTCGCATGATGCGGTAAACTCGCTTTGCAGCCTCGGGTCGCACGTACATGATGTCCATTACCATGGTCGATGCGTGTGCAAATGTCCACTTTCGAACCGAGGGTACCAACCAAGAGATGGGAGCCAGAACTCCCCAACGCGCAAGTGCAACGAAAGGCGTAATCAGAGTGCCAAGCATGTAAAGAACGATGGCACTGGGAGGTTGATGGCTGAGATTTAAGTACTCACCATCCTCATCCGTTCCGTACGACTTTCGTCGATGGTGATCGATGTGAGGATAATACGTAAATGACGGGATCATCAGCGGAATGCCGCAGAGAATGTTCCACACGACTCGAAATGCAGTCCAGCCCTCGCGCGGTAGATGTACTAATTCGTGAGTGAACATTGCAGCTCTCAGGAACAAGAGCACGGTAACAGAGAGCAACACCCCTTTCGTCAAGATCTGGACAGGTAGGCTCGCATCCAACCAAAGGGATGAATTGACGTTTAAAGAAAAGCAGGCATGACCGATGAGAATCGTGGCCAAGAAATCCATCCAAAAGATTTTGGCGGACGGGGCGTGAAGATCCTTTACCAAGTCTTTGGCTTGGCGGATCGAAAATCTTGTAGTTTCCAGGGAGCTGAGTTCCATACGTTTCCTCCTCCAAGTTACCGTGATACATTGCGGAAGATATCGGCTAGGCGTTTGACCACATTTTGGTCAGTTTTCATCACGAGTTAAAGACTCCCTAGATTCTCCGCGTCGTCTGGAACCTGACTTAACGGAAACTTCGTCGCCATTAATTCTTTTTGGAAAAAGTCGGGCTTTACGTTCGATCGGAATTCTTATTAGAAAAATGAGTATTTCTGACGTTGCGGGTCGGCTCTAGGTGTTGAAGACTCCAACGTGTCCCATGAAAATAGAGTTGTGCAGGAAACGAGACTGCCGGATCATGAATTTCCAACGGTTGTCTCCGCCAAACCCAGGCTGACAATCACTAACGATCAAGACCGTATCCAAAGTAAAGAACTATGCTGAAACGAATTGAGCAAGAACAACTTGGAGCCATTCAAGGTCCTGACGATCCAACGACGGGCGAGTCTGCGAATCTTTGCTACACAGAGATTCAGCCCGAGATTCAGCCCGGCTCGGAAACCATGGAAACTGAGGATTCAATTCGATCTGGTGTTGACCAGATCGTGGATGACGAAGTCTTATCGCAGGATAAAGAAACCGACGAGGATTCCGAGGATGAAGAGGACGAGCCTGGCTCTTGGTTCGATCCTGAGACAAAGTCGTTTCTGGTCAGTATGTTGGTCCACTTGACCGTAATCGTCGGGCTGGCGTCTTACACTGTAGTAACCCAGCCTGAAATCTTGCGAGTATTGATCGACTCGGCTCCTATCGCCGAGGAGCCGATGCCGCTGGATGTGTTGAACGACATTGCGTATTCAGAGGCACCGGCGGAAGAGATTGGTGCGAATTCGGTTGGGCAAACTGACATGGCACTTTCGACCGCATCGGTATTGGCCGACATGTCGGAGATCCCGTCGATTCCCGTTGATGTTTCGATTCCAAATGGTGACTTTACCGTTTCCGTGGATATCAAGACCGCCGTGGGAATTACGGAGGCTCCGAATGCTGTGAAGGGGATGACTGGCGTTGGTGAAACGGGGACCGACGGGGCTGTAGATCGAATAACCTACGAACTTTTGCAAGCAATCGAGCAAAGGCCGACGTTGGTTGTGTGGCTCTTTGATAGTTCTGTTTCGATGATGAAGCGTCGGGAAGAGATTCGAGATCGGTTCGAACGAATCTATCGCGAGTTGGGTATCGTTCAGGACGAGAAGAAGAAACGCTCGACGGGAATCGACCAAAGCCAAACGCTTTTGACTGGGATCGTCTCTTTTGGAAAGGATGTGAAGTTCCTGACAAAGAACCCAACTTCCGATTTGTCGGAGATTCGAGCCGCCATCGATGATATCGAACTAGATGAGTCTGGCGTCGAGATGGTCTTTAGTGCGATTCATACCGTGGCAGACAAGTATAAGTCCATGCGGATATCGCGCGGTGCCAATGACCCCGAACGAAACGTCATTTTGATCACCATTACCGACGAGCGAGGGGATGATACAAACGCGGCAGAGAACGCGATCGCTCTCTGTAGAAAATTTGGAATTCAGTCCCATGTGCTAGGTGTGCCCGCTCCCTTTGGCCGAGAGTTCACCTACATCAAATTCGTCGATCCCGATCCCAAGTACGACCAGACCCCTGACTGGAGACAGGTCGATCAAGGTCCGGAGACACTCGTTCCCGAACGAGTTCAGTTGGGTTACCAAGACAATTACTTTGAGGAACCTGTAATCGATTCCGGCTTTGGCCCCTACGCATTGTCTCGCATGTGTTATGAAACAGGCGGAATCTATTTTTCCATTCATCCGAATAGAAAGATAGGTCGTAGGATCGATAATCGCGAAGTGGAGGCGTTTGCGTCCAGGATGAGTTATTTTTTTGATCCGGAAACAATGGAGTCCTATCGCCCCGACTATGTACCTAATTCCGAGTACATGAGTCGTATTGAGAAAAGTCCAATGCGAGCCGTGCTCGTACAAGCGGCAAAACTATCTAGGGTCGGCACTCTCGACAAACCTCAACAGGTTTTCATCAAGCGGGAGGAGGCTACGTTCATCCGAGAACTCACCGTCGCCCAGCAAGAGTCCGCGCGACTGGCGCCCGAGCTTATCTCGTTGTGTTCGATGCTTGCCGAAGGAGAAAAATTTCGAACCAAGGAGACTTCGCCTCGTTGGTTGGCTAGTTTTGATTTGTCGTACGGAACATCCCTTGCCGCCAAAGTCCGCGCGGAATCGTACAACGCGATGCTCGCGAAAGCGAAACGCGGTATGAATTTCGAAAAGAAGGAAAGTAATACGTGGAACCTTCGGCCCAGCGATTCTATTGGGCAAGACAGTAAAATGGAGAAGGAAGCGAAGCTGGCACGGGAGTTATTGCAGAGTGTTGTTGACAAGCACGCCGGAACTCCGTGGGCGTTACTTGCCTCGCGTGAGCTTGAAATGCCTCTCGGTTGGGAATGGCAAGAGAGCTTTACCGATTTAACTCCGCCCAAGCCACAAGCGAATCGTCCAAATCCCAACAATACGCCAGCACCTGCATCGGATGAACAAGCACGAATGCTGAAACCCCCACCACCAAAACGCCCTGCCACAAAAATATAAAAGCTCGTCTATAATCAGGGAGCCAGTGGTGGCATCTTTTCTCCCGAGCTCGGACCCATCTGTTAATGACCAATGATCTGTTTATCGCAGTTTGCGTTCTGGCTGTGACTGCCGTTCCATCGTTTCTCATCTCGTTGTTTGTCGTAGGTTGGGTGCGAAAAAATGCGTTGCAATTGGGATTGATGGATCAGCCCAGTGAAAGAAAAGTTCACACGACTCCTATTCCTCGAGGTGGAGGAATAGGCATCGCGAGTGGAGTCTTAATGACTTTTGCGATCGGAGCTTTGTTCACGTGGATTTCGAATGGTGAGCGGTCGTTAATCGGAAGCGTTCTACCCGAGTCGATCCGATCTTACTTGCCAGGTCTTTTGAGCCGGCTGCCGCAATTTGCGGTTTTGGTTGGTGGTGGAATCGCCCTGGCCGGATTAGGACTTTTGGATGATCGCTTCGGATTGCCCTGGCAACCTCGACTGCTGATTGAGTTTGTTGTTGCAGGAGCGGTTGTCTATGGTCAGAACCTTCAGTTTACTGCGTTTATTCAGCTACCCTGGCTAACGTCGATCTTAAGTGTCCTGTGGATAGTACTCTTGATTAACTCCTTCAATATGCTCGACAACATGGATGGATTGAGCGCGGGTGTTGCGACGATCGTTTGTGGGATGTTATCTTTGATGTTGTTAATGACGAGCGAGGAATCGAGAGGCCAGCCCCAGTTGTTCGTTGCAGCGATGTTGCTGGTGCTGTTCGGCGGATTGATCGGATTTTTAAGATACAATTGGCCACCCGCTTCGATTTTTATGGGGGATGCTGGCAGTTATTTTGTAGGTTATTGGATTGCTGTGTCGACCCTTTTGGCAACGTACGTTGACGCACGAGGTACGACACCACATTCTGTTCTCGCACCACTTTGTCTTTTGGCTATTCCGATCTATGACACGGTCAGTGTCGTTTTCGTGAGACTGCGAGAAGGACGAAGTCCATTTCAAGCGGACAAAAGGCACTTCTCGCATCGACTTGTCGACATGGGGTTGAGTAAAGAGCAAGCTGTGGTGGCGATTCATCTGGCAACACTGACCTGCTCTATCGGAGCGTTGTTGTTGCCGAGAACGGATCTTGTCGGTGCTGTCTTGGTGATTGCCATCGTCGTTTGCATGCTTGGACTGGTAAGTGTGATAGAAGGATTACTACGAAAGACAATCCCAAAACCGATCGAACCTGGATTCCCCGAGAAGGAATCAACGAAGTGAGTACTGCTAACAATGATTTGCAAAAGCCCTCTTTCGTGCTTGCTCTGCCAGACAAGATTTCCCAGGGGTTGCTTGGATTGTATCTATTTATTTCACAATGGAACCCATGCGATGCGACGGGGGTGATGTCAGGTAATTCACTGGCGTTGATCGTCCTGGGGCTCGCGATCGGATTCTGCACAGCGGCAGCGCGTGCATGCAATCCGCAGTGGAAAGGTATACCTCACCTGTTTAGCGCTTTGGTCTTGGTCTTTTGTATTTGGCTCGCCATTTGTGAGATTGTGGCATTGGCCGGAGGGAGCAATGGGCAAACGGCGCTGCTGGGATTTTGGCAGACCATTGCCATCGTCGGAGTAACTAGCGCATGTGTTCATCACGCAGCCGATCCTCTACGTTTAGCCGCTATGGCTCGCTGGATTTTGGGATTGGCGGTTGGATCAAGTGTTTATGCGCTGTACCAATTCATGGTGAGCATGCCTCGGATACGTTCGCAGTTTAAAGACGACCCCACCCCATTTCTTCAGTCGGAAGGGATAGAGCAGGGCACGGCCATGGCTTTGCAATTCTATAATCGGGTCATGAGTGCTGAGCCAATGGGGCCCTTCAATTTAACGAACTCACTTGCTGGTTTCGTCGCCCCATGGTCGGTTGTCGCATGTCTAGCAGGTGTGTGGTACTTTTTCCGAAAAGATTCCGATTCATCTAGCGATCGCAACGCCAGTTCGGGAATCCCGCATGGAAATCCTCGGTTCTATTTGGCATTGATTGGTGGTGTTGTGGTGCTACTTGGTATGGCTCTTCTTTTGACGAAGAGTCGTACTGCATGGATAGCGATGTTAGCAGGGTTGCTGATGATCGTGTGCATGTATAGCAAAATCGTACTTCAGAGAAATTCTCTTAAGTGGGTAATCGCTGCTCTCGCGGCTATAGCGATTCCATTTGGTTTTGTTGTTTGGAGAGACCCGTTGATCGTCCTAGAAGCTGGCAAGTCGTTAGCCTATCGAGCCGATTACTGGAACGGCGCGATGCAGTTAATCGGAAGAAGTCCGTGGTTTGGGTATGGATCCCTGAACTTTCAGTCGGTGTATCCGCATGTTAAATCTATCACTGCATCCGAAACACCTGCCGATCCTCATAACATGTGGATCGAGATTGCGACAGATGCAGGTTTACCCGGTTTGATGATAACGATCCTGGGATCCGTCTATCTTACGATCTCTGGTATTCGACATTGGAGATATCCATCGCAGCAATCGAGCGATGGTAAGTGGCATCAACAGCAAGCGAGAGCAACCCATCCAATCGCGTGGATTAGCATCGGCATGATGGTTGCGTCTGTTGCGACTCTAGGGATGACATTATTGTTCTCATCGGATCTCGACACGGCTATTAGTTGTTTCCTTTTTGTTTCCCACACAGCAATTGTTGCGAGCATGCTTCGTTCTGAGATATGGGTCAGATTCGTCACAGAGAATATGTCAATGCTCGGATTTTTGGTCTGCACTGTCACAGGATTGCATCTTTGTTTTTCAGGAGGATGGATGCAACCTGGGACGATGAATACGGCCGCGGTTGCGATTGCACTGATCCTCGTTGGACAATCGCGGAATCTTACGAGTACCTTCGGAGTGTCGAAACACTTTCCTGTCCTGAGTTTCGGTGGCTGGATAGTTGCTTGTGGGGCGTTTGCATATTCGACCTATGTTCCAGAAGTTCGGTTGGCTTCCTGGGAAAACGAAATGCAGTTCACAGATCCTCTGCGATTGGATCTTGAGAGCGTCGAGTCCGCGCTTGCGTTGCATCGTTTCTCGCCGGTTCTTGCCGATCGCATCTTGGGGATATGTTCGGTACGAATCATGGATTCTCGAATCAGCAGTGGTGCGAGGAACGCATGGTTTGCGGTGTATGAACGGGCGCGGCGGGAATTGCTAGAGCGAGATCGAAACCAACCGAATTCGAAAGATCGATGTGTCGAATGGGATTTGCAGTTAGTTGATTTCTTGGAGACTCGTGAACCCGATCGAAGTTTGGAGTTGTTGGCTCGAGCGAAGACGACAGCAGAAGAAGCGGTTTCGCAGTATCCTTCGTCGATCCAACTCCAGTTGCAGGCAGCCGTTTTGGAAGCCCAAACTGGAGAATGGAAAGAGGCTTCCGATCGGCTCGATATCGTTGAAGAAATCGACATAGCCAACCCACACTTGGATCGCAAGTTGCGATTGGCCGCCGTGAGAGTTCCTCGAGGCTCTCATTCCATTTTTGGGACGTTTCAAGAGAATGATCGAGTTGCTGGAGCCCCGAATCAGGTACGGGGTGAACCGCTCTTTCAACGATTGCGTAGTCTGCCGCAAATGTCAAAATCGAGAACGGCTGACGGACTCTGACCTAAATACGGACCGAAAATGAAGATTGCGATTTTCTTGATTGTTTTATGTGTCGGCTTGGGTTTCGGAGCTGCGACTTGGGAGCATGCGAGAAGCACTCGCGGCTGGAAGAATGTTTCCGGCGTAGAAGAAAACATGGATAAGGTCATCGAGACGATCTCTGACCCAAACGCAAAGAAACCTGGACGCGTTGAAGTGATTGGGGGTACGCAACTTGACTTTGGAACGATGAAGCGAGGCACGCGTCGCAGTCACAAGTTTGTATTCAAGAATGTGGGCGAGCAACCAATCGATATTTGGTTTAAGAATAGTAGTTGTAAATGCACGGTAGGAAAATTCGAAAAGGCGACGCTCGAACCAAAAGCAGAGACGGAGGTGGAACTGGAGTGGATCGTAGAAGGAATGGAAGATTTCGCGCAGACAGCGACTATCGGCACATCCGCTCGAGAACAAGAAGAGGTGAAACTGACCATTCGAGGCCGAGTTGGTCAGCCGCTATCTTTTGAACCGCCTGCCTTGTTTTTAGGCGATTTTCTCTCCAACGACGAATCGGAGTATATAGGGCGTATGTTCAATCTCGAAGATACTCCGATCGAGTTTCAGTCGACAAGCATTGCCGACCCAGAACTAGCGAAGAAGATTCATTATGAGATCCTCCCTGCACGCACACCTGAACCGGGCGAGTTTCCAAAATTCGCATCGGCCAAACAAGTGATCGAATTCAAAATCAAGCTTCTAAAAGGAATCCCCTCTGGGAACATCTCCACTGAGCTTGTGTTCCGGAAGGATAATGACAACGCGAGTGGTGATGTCGAAACGGTTTCTTTCAAGATTGCGGGGCGGTGTGTTAATCCAATTCGTGTTATCGCAGGCAACGACTACGATGAGGAGAAAGATACGTTGAACATGGGAGTAGGATCGTCCCAGTCGAGTCTAAAAAGGGTAATCATGCTCGCAGTTAAGACTGCGGATAATGCAGACGCTAGCATCACTCTCAAGCGAATCGCGCCGGAATCGTTGGCCAAGATTCTGAACGTTTCCGTGGGCGAACCGAAAGTTTCAAAAACTCAGAAAATATTTCCAATCACTTTGGAGATTCCTGCGGGTGCAGGTCCTATCGAGCTCAATGGAAATCACGGTAAAGATTTTGGAAAGGTTGTCTTCGATACGAACATGGTGGACTCACCCGAAGAGTCTATTTTTGTACGCATTAAGTTAGAGTAACTGATAGTCACCGTCGCAAATGCTTAGCTATCGTAATGATTTTGGGTTTTCTTATCTAACGTCCAATGCTTGTTTGACCGATCTTAGGTTAGATCGCAAGTGTGCGTCCCGCTGTATTGCTATCAAGTCGGTTTAGGGATTATTGGGTGAATGATGTCCTGGAAACTCTCGAAATGCCATCGTAGGTCAGCGGTTCGCGCCTTTATGGTGGCATCCTTGGTCACGGCAACTTCCGTTTTGCTGCCATTGGTGAACTCAAACGGTGAACCACCGAAGAATTCGACTGTGCAAAAGGGCAAAGTTCAAATCAGAATCGGTTCTATTCAAGATCCCGCAACCGCGTCTTCCCCCCAAGTTCAGGAACAGAAAGTTCAAAAACCGGAGTTTCCAGCCACCAAAATTGATAGTAAGGTAGCTCAGACCGCTGGGGCTCCCATCAATGTGGCGACGAATGAGGAGCGCAATCAAGTCATTGCTCCTGATTGGAACGACCCGTGGGCTGTATTCTTCGTGTCTGGCATGCAGTATGGTTACATGGAGCCGTGCGGGTGCACAGGACTGGAGAATCAAAAGGGCGGTCTCATGCGACGGGATTCTTTGCTGACGTCGTTGAAAGGACGCGGTTGGAATATTGTTCCAGTCGATGCTGGGAATCAAGTAAGAGATTTCGGCAAACAGAATAACATCAAGTTCGAGTGGACCGGTAAAGCTCTTGAAATGATGGGGTATGCTGCCACCACCTTTGGCGAATACGATCTCAACATGTACGCAGAAACACTGGTCTATCAATTGATCAATACCACGCCGGATGCTGAAGGTAAAAGCAATCCACTCTACGTGTCAGCAAACGTTTCGGTGTTTCCAGAAATGGATATGCAATACAAAATCATCAAAATTGGCAAGAAGCGGATTGCGATCACCGGAGTAATTGGTGATGAGAACGCCAAGAAAGTACAGCAGAATCAGCAGGAAGAAGGCGTAAAAATTTCTCCTGCGATAGATTCATTGAAGAAGGTGGTGCTTAAAATTCGCGATGAGAAATGCGATTTCCACGTTCTTCTTGCGAATGCATCGTTGGAAGAGAGTCGGCAAATTGCTAGGGAAGTACCAGACTTCCAGCTGATCGTAACATCGGGGGGCTTTGGGGAACCCACGTATCGACCAGAACTCATTGAGGGAACAAAATCCCAAATGATTCAGGTGGGGGCCAAAGGAATGTACGCCGGAATTGTCGGGTTGTTTGCGGGCGAGGAGCTGCGATACCAGAGAATTGCTTTGAGCTCGCAATTTGAGGACTCGCCCCGGATGTCAGAGTTGTTCGGAAAGTATCAGGACCAATTGAAGGCAGAGGGCTTCAAGGGACTGGGGCTGAAGCCGCAATTGCATCCCACAGGTCGTGAGTTTGTGGGATCTGAGAAGTGTGGTGAATGTCACACGACCGCATTTGATATTTGGAAGGAGACGCCACATGTTCACGCAACCGAGTCCATCGTTCAGCCACCCGAGCGATCGTTGCCACGACACTTCGACCCGGAGTGCCTATCCTGCCATACAACAGGTTGGAATCCACAGAAATACTTTCATTATAAGACGGGTTTTGAGTCGCTAGAATCTTCGCCACACATGGTGGCAAACGGGTGCGAAAACTGCCACGGTCCTGGCAAAAATCACGCTGATGCAGAATCTGGCGACGTTCAAGCCACAAAGGCGACGCTCTTGAAACTTCGAGAGGAAATGCAACTTCCACTTGAGAAAGCTCGAGACAAGTGTCTTGAATGTCACGATCAAGACAATAGTCCTGAATTTCAGAAGGAAAACGCTTTCGAGCAGTATTGGGAAAAAGTCAAACACTACGGGAAAGACTAGTCAGTCTTGTCTTTCTCAGTTCATGAACGCCCCGTCAGTAAAAGCTTTTCTTGTTCAATGCACATCGACTGAGCGAGGACCTAAGACATCCATTCGCGGTGTTATTCCTAGACCTGAAGACTCGCTCGCTTTCATAAAGCCGCGCACACGGGCTGGAGCTCCTTCGGCGGTACTGACTGTGACATAACTGTTGAAGTCTGTACTGGTGAATCGGAACTCTTCCGGTGTACTGTGTGCCAAGTGAGCAATGGCTGCGGTCGTAATATCCCCTCCCCAGCTGTCTTCGAGTGTCATCGCAATCCCCATCGACACGCAAAGGTCTCTCGCTTGTTTTGTTTTCGTTAGACCACCGAGCTTACTTATTTTTAGATTGACGACATCCATGGCCAAATCCGCTTTTCCACGTAGTAGATTGTCAAGACTATCGATGTTTTCATCTAGAACAAATGGATGGTCTGTGTGTCTCCGAACGGAAAGACATTCTTCGTACGTTAGGCAAGGTTGTTCTATATACACATCTACATCGCGAACAGCCTTGACTACTCGCATCGCTTCGTGCTGGGTCCAACCTGTGTTCGCGTCGGCGACTAATCGATCGCTTGGGCTTAGCATCGCACGAACGGCATGAATGCGTTCAATATCTGTGTCAGGATCTCCTCCAACCTTCAATTGAAATCGTGTGTAACCCTCTGCTCGATAGCCAGCTACTTTTTTCGCCATCGTCTCCGCTGTCTCCTGAGAGATCGCGCGGTATAGACGAATACTGTCGCCAAAACGTCCACCCATGAGCATGCAAACGGGCAAGCCTGTGGCTTTCCCGAGAATATCCCAGCAAGCGATGTCGATCCCCGACTTCACGTATGGATGTCCTTTGAGTGCAGCGTCCATCCTATGATTCAGTTTCCCAATCTCGCGTGGATCAAATCCGAGCAAATGCGGGGCCAGTTCGCGGAGTCCTGAGCGAACCCCTTCTGCGTATGCAGGTAGATAAAATGGGCCTAATGGGCATACTTCGCCAAAACCGACCAAGCCACAGTCTGTCTCTACTCCGACGATGGTGCTGTCAAAAATAGAGACCGACTTTCCCCCAGACCACTTGTACGTTCCCTCAATTAACGGGAGTTCAACTCGATGGGCAAACACGCGAGCAATTTTCATAGGTTGATTCTTCGAAAGAGGATTTTGTCTCAAGTGTGGATTTC
Source organism: Pirellula sp. (assembly GCA_021300155.1). Classification (GTDB taxonomy): domain Bacteria; phylum Planctomycetota; class Planctomycetia; order Pirellulales; family Pirellulaceae; genus JBKCUI01. The sequence continues at coordinate 36,014 of JAJTID010000078.1, read as the reverse complement.
GGATGGCTTCCGATTGGACTTAGGATGAGAGATAGATGGACCACCACGGTATTGTGGCGTTCGCGAGATCTCTTTCTGCGTATGGTAGCATCTTTGCTTCGCTTCCGACATGTCCGTAGATGGTTCGGGAAATCCGTGTTTGTTGGCTTTCATTGTGGACGGGCCGTTTTTTGCAAAGGTGAACATCGCGCCTGGGGATTTTATCGCTCAATGCAAAAATCCGTCGAACCTGGCGTCATTCGGGTTGATTATTTCCCGACCCTTGCCTGTGAGATTGCGTCTACCCTTGAGAGCCACTATTATCAGTTTTGCCGCCCTTCCCTACTGGAGTCGTTAGCGTCATGAAAAGTCCTCGAATCGGATTTACGTTGGTTGAATTGTTAGTGGTCATTGCCATTATCGGAATTCTTGTAGGTCTTTTGTTGCCTGCCGTTCAAGCAGCTCGAGAGGCGGCCCGGCGAATGCAATGCTCGAACAATCTTCATCAGCTCGGGATTGCGATGCACAACTATTCAGATATGGCGAAAAGATTTCCAACGGGCGCGATCGGCAGACGCCCCAGTGATGGAGCGTATGTAAATGATGGTCGGCAGCCATTCACGAAACGAACTCCTTTCATCCGGCATATGCTTGCGGTTTTGGAACAAGGAAATCGTGGGGCTGTTTATGATGACAGAATCAATTGGCATGATCAGCCAGCCGCAAATCACGAGGTGGTTTTCGGTTTCTTGTCGGTTTGGCAATGCCCGAGCGATACCGTGCAACGAATGGAGACAAACCCACAAAGGGATTATAAAGGCAACTATGGTGTAAACTGGGGCTCTGGAACTCAAATGGTGGCGAATCCGCTTCAGCAAGGTCCCTACTATTGGCTGTATGGTGCTCGATTTTCTGACATCGCCGATGGGACTTCGAACACATTTGCAATGCTGGAAATGCTTCAAGCGCCTTCGCCAGCGGGAGGAGCCATCGATCGACGCGGCCGTCCTTGGAACGAAGATTCTTCGTGTTATCAAATAAGTACAAACCTACCCCCAAATAGCCGTGCACCAGACAGAGGGACGTGCTTCGATCAATCTGCCATCAAGTTACCCTGCATTAATGGTGGATCTATCGCTCAGTATACACTTGCTTCACGTAGTCGGCATACGGGTGGCGTGATGGTATTGAATTGTGATGCATCTGTTCACTTTATCAGTGACAGCATTGACATTCAGACCTACCGGAATCTGAGCACACAAGCGGGTGGCGAAGTCGCTCAAATCGATCAATGAGAGATCTTTCTCGTGTTGTTCTATTCACTTTTGACAATAAGGGACGCTACTCGATGACCGGCTTTAATACTCGTGGCTTTGTATTCTGCTGTTGGTGTTCATTTTGTTCCGCCTTTCTCGGATGCAGTTCCGGCGAAGTTTACTACCCAATTTCTGGGTTGGTTACTGTCGATGATCAACCCCTTAAGAAAGGCGTTATTACGCTCTTTCCAATAGGAACAGGAACAACTGTTGGGGGCGAGATCGTTGATGGGAAATTTTCATTGCCGGCCGACAAGGGACCATCGGTGGGCAAATATCGTGTAGAAATTGTAGCTTTCAAAACTTCCGGAAAAAAAGAGTTTGATGTCGATCTCAACAAACAAGTGGATGTCGAAGTTCAATACTTGCCGGCCAAGTACAATACGAATTCAACTCTTGATTGCGAAGTGTCCAAAGGTAGTAACAATGAGTTCCAGTTTAATCTTAACTCAAAATGACACAGATTCTCTCGTTCAAGCATTCAAAAGTTAATTCGCAACAACCTTAGCCAAAAGTGGTAGTCGCGATCGATCTGAAACAACGACGCCGCCCGGTTTTTCCACGGTTATTGCGAAGAGCGTAGGTTTCCCCACCGGTAGTTTCGCTTGGATTGGAACAACAACCTCACCTTCTTTATCAATATCGAACACTCCACCATCGATCGGCTTTTCATCACGTTCGGGATCGAAAATCCATAGTTGGTACTGCTCTACGGTTGGATTATTCCTGGCCAGATTTTTCAAGCGCATGTAACCTTCCTGCGATTTCGAGCTCCAGACAATGTCTCCTTGCAAACCGTCGACCTCCGTCTCTGTTGGCTTTTGCCACTCGACACGGACGATATCGGGTGCATTCGCCATCAGACTTTCACGCCGCTGTTCTGCAGAGGCGATTGTCGCATTTTTCGAACCATTGTTGCTCCATGAGGGAATCCATGTTGCAAACACCAAAACGGACGCTGCGATCGCTACAAACCAAGAAGCTAACTCCCTCAACCCAACTGATGACGTTGGACTGGTCGCACTTGTCTTTTGCTTCAACACAGAATTGGACTTGCTGCTTCCTTGATTCGCTTGTGAGAGGATAAGTTCTCGTAAGCTCTGGGGAAGCTGCTCACCGCTATTTCCATCTAACGTCAAGAAAATCTCGCTTGCGGCCAAATCCGTTTTCTCAACCTCGGTTGCAAATCTGTTTTGGTCAAGTGATTCGATTGCTGCCATCTCTTCAAAGCTCAGATCTCCAAGCACGAAGCCAGCGACAAGATCATCGAAGCGATCTCCGTTCGTTGAATCTATTGGCAAACTCATGACGCACCTACCATTCTCTCAAACCGCTCCATGCACTCGCGAAGCTCCAGCAAGCTGCGTCTTGCATACGTTTTCACGGTCCCAATAGGCATCTCCAACCGTTCGGAGATCTTGCTGTGTGAAAGGCCTTGGTGTATCGATAACCGAATCACTTCTCGTTGCTTTTCCCCGAGCTTCCCAAGACAGCGCATGGCTTTTTCTGACTCATCCAGTATCTCAACAGATGAAGCTGAACTGGTAACTGGCAGTTCAGCGTTGGGATCGCCCCCAAGACTTGACCACTCGATCGACCTGCTGTTCTTGCGGAACCGATCAATGAGTTTTCTCCGAGCTAGCATTGTCACAAAGGTCACCTCCGATGATTTACTTCGATTCCATCGGTCAGCCTTTTGCCACAGGTCGAGAAAGATTTCCTGCGTTGCGTCTTCGGCATCTGCGTGATTCAGAGTAAATCGACGAGCCAATGACCAAACCAAGCCACCGTACTTTTCGACGCATTCGCGAAAGGAAGACGGGTCTTGGGCCGCGATTCTTTCGAGAATCGATGCGCTGCTCTGCTCCACATTAGTAGAGAAACTGAGCCTAGAAACGGTGTTTTCCAGTTGTGGCTCCATAGGTACCAATTGAAGTGATTTCAAGCGGACGACTGCTGCAGTTGACATGTTTCCAATAACTCCATCGCTGTTCGTTGACGATGGTATACGCACGTGGCAAAGGTTTGGATTCAGCCAAACGCCAAATTCTACTCAAGGTGGCGTTTTGCAGGTAAAACATCTGCCGGTTGCCCTAATTCGATTCCAGAGATTTCTTAAATCGATTGAGTGAAACGTTGACTTGCCTATTCCAATGATCGGCTTCCTTGGGATCTCGATCTTCGCACGCGTGCTCGAGTAGCTCCAGTTTAGATAGAAACACTTTCATCCGCATCTTCTGAAACCGGTTGAGCGATTGTCTTCTCAAGTATTGGCCGACCACCAATTTGTGGGTCCAGTCCTCTTGTTGCACGATAAGGAACGCGGCGGTATCCCATTCTCTACCGGCGACAGAACTGAAAAGGTCTGCTTGCAACGCGGTCATTTCTTTTTTGATCTCGTTTACTGGCTGATAATACAGGAAGCAAGCTCCTATGCTGGCCAGCACCAGTCCTACCAACGTTACGGCTGCGATTACGGAGTTGGGTAGAATAATATCCTTGCTTACCTTAGCGACACCTTCAGCACGCCTTACCAGGAATCCCATCATCTTCTGCTGAGGATCAAAGCGGTGCCGAATCCCGCCAACAGCCAGGAGCACCAAGGCAGCAACACCCGCAACCACATCTTCCAGTTTGGTTGAATCTCGAATAGTTTGTATTGCACTCGAGGGAACATTCGTCGCGTTCAAAATGAACGGATTGCAGTATCCGTCAAAGGCATGTGTGTGATCAGCTGACTGAACCCCTTTCGGATGGAGAGGGCCGTTGACGCCGTAAGAAAACGCAAGCACAACTGCGACCAACAATGCGAACCAAAAGAGTGTCTTCTTCAGACCAAACTCTCTGACGCTCCACATTAACAAACCGAGATTCACCCCCGTGCCCATGACCAATAATGTAAATGATGCACCGATCGAGTTACCATGCTGGAACATCGAAGCAACCTGGACAATGGCAACCATCGGCGTCACATAAGCCAACGTGGCGATACCACACATGGTGAGAGGAGCAGTAGGGTCATTACTTCCAGCCGAATGCTGCAAAATCCCAGCCGGCAGCATTCCTGCCAGCAATCCGACTCCGAGCAGTGCAACCAGCACAAAGAAACTAGAACGACTGAATGCTTGATCAGCCATCGACAACGCAACGGCTGCGACCCTACGCAATCCGTAAGGAGTAGGCGGCAACGTCTCGGGTTCTAGCCAGTTGTTCGGGAAAAAACGATCCCAGACGATACCAATCACGGTAATGACAGAAAGTGAGCCAAGGCAAAAAACGAATAGTGTGAATGGATCTGACAATGTCAGTCCATACAATACCGAAATCGGATTGAAGAGCGGTGCCGTTAGACCGAACGCAATGATTGTTCCGCCCGAGATCCCACTGCGTCTCATCTGCACCATGATGGGAATTACACCAAAGGAGCAAACCGGCAACAGCATCCCCAAGAGCCAAGCATAGGGCAATTGTCGCCAAGATCGACCACCGAAAAGCCGGAACGTACCTTCTCTTCCCAAAATCCGCTCAAAGATCGCTGCAATCATCCAACCGATAACTAAGGTAGGAGCACAAGCTACTGCGGCTTGGCAAATACGTACAAGTGGTCCCCAGAATAATACGTCCATTATTTCACACCGCTCTCTTCATCCACGGTGGGCATTTTCGCTGCATAGCTATCGCAAAGTTTATGTAGAATTAACAACGATTCTTGCAGGCCGTTTATGCGAAGCAACTCTGAAATCTTCGCATCTTTACTTAGGAGCATTTCACCTTCACTCGCTAGGTTGCTGGCCCAGTTATCGATTTCATCGAACTCTGTTTTTGTCATGTCGCTGTCCGCGACGAGTTCCGGGAGCCAGACTATGAGATCGACAAATTCCCGTTCAATGCTTGTTGCTTTTGACTCAACGACTCCATCCGAATCCATGATCTGCTTTAGCCGTTTCGAAGCATCAAAAACAGTTACTGGCCAATGGGGCGGAAAGTGCTCCTCCTCTTCTTCCTCCTTAGGAGTTGTATAACATCCCACCAGCATCGGCAATAAAAGGAGTAGCGGTAAAAATGCAAGAGCTGCTTTCGGCATAAGAACAAATCCCGCAATGGCAAATGATTACATAGGAACAGGGACAGCGTTGAGCACGCTCTCAATGGCTTTGTCGATCGCACCACCAAGCCCGGCAAGTCGAACCGATAATACAGGAACGGAAACGTCTTGGATATCGTCCGGTGTCGCAAAATCACGGCCTACAAGCATCGCTTTTGCTTGTGCGACACGCTGCCATTGGAGCAGACCGCGAGGACTCAACCCCAATGTGAAGGCATGATTCTTTCGCGTCGCTTCAGCGAGACTTACCAAGTACTCGCGAACCGGTGCTTCTACCGCAATCTTCGCTACTTGGAGTTGAAGGGCAAGGAGTTTTCCTGGGGCCAATACTTCTGTTGCAACTTCGTTTTCTAGGGATCGACTGCTTCTTTCGAGCAATGCCAACTCACTGGCCCTGTCGGGATAACCGATCCTAAGCTTCATGGCAAAACGGTCCAGTTGAGCCTCCGGAAGCGGATACGCACCGACGCTCTCCACCGGATTCTGAGTCGCAAGCACCAAAAAGGTAGGGCAAAGGGCTTTTCCTTCGCCATCGATCGTTACCTGCCTTTCGGCCATCGCTTCGAACAACGCGCTCTGCGTGCGAGGGGTTGCTCTGTTGATTTCGTCCGCCAACAGGACGTCTCCAAAAACGGGCCCAGGTCGAAACTCAAACTCTCTCGATTTTTGATTGAGAATACTAAAGCCTGTGATATCGCTCGGCAATAAATCGGGCGTGCATTGAATCCTAGTGAACTTGCCGCCGATGACGGTGGCTAACGCTTTGGCCAACGTCGTTTTTCCGAGCCCTGGCAAATCGTCAAACAACACGTGCCCGCGTGCAAGTACGCATGCGATGAGACTTTCAACGACATCAGGCTTGCCGAGTAGGACTCGATTGAGTTGTTCTCGCATCCCTGATAGCAACAGGCTAATCTCTGAAGGGGCAAGAGCATTTTCCGATTGTACAAGCATGGGATTTAGCCTAAACGAAACAGGTCAATCAGACCTTGTAAGATAATATGTTTGGTAGATTTGTTAACCGTCGTAGCGTTGTTCTCTAAGTATTGTTGCCTTGAAATTTCGGATGCGTAAGCTCGACGCTGCGCATATCCTTGAAATGCCTGCCGTTCGGCTTCCGAGAGTGATGGTACGGCCCGCAAATCGCTCGCTAACCATTGGCCCAGAGTCCACCTCGCAGGAAGCTGTCGTCCAAAAATCCATCGACGAAATCGCAACAACCTCAAACATAGTCCAACACGAAAATCATTGGACAACGGAAAGGACAGCACCGCCAAAGCTGAGGCCATACTGTTTACCATTCTCTTTCGCAAAGCAATTGCGACGCAAGCCGTGACGAGCCCCACAACAAAGGATAGTGGGTTTGACATTACCCAGTCCCTCCAACCCCACCACAGCACGACCGCCCACTGCAACCAAGTGCGATGCTCGCGTGGTTTGTCATAGGTTCCGCAGGGGTCGATAGGAATCCAGCTTCCGTGGCAATAGACCTCAGCCCACGTATGCAAATCTTCGGGAAGGATCTCCGCAATCGAAGACTTTAAGTCGAATCGCTCGGGTCGTGCATAGAATCCATTTACCAAGCGGCAGGGCACTCCCAAATTCCTAATCAACATGCAGGCCGTGGACGCAATGAGGTAATCGGGGGCTTTCTTTGTTTTCAGCACATGCGAAATGACTTCTTCAGCATCTTCACTAGGTACGCTTTTGGGATCCACGGTTATTTGGTCCCGTAAAGCATCCGTTAACCCTTCGATCTTCTGCCAGTCGGTCCATCTTTCCATTAGGTTCGGATCGTGCGCCTTCAGTAAAGTCTCTGTCGCCACATCGAGATCCGGGCAGTTCTCCGGTAATTGAAGATAATTTAATTTCCAACGCTCGTCTTTGCCGATGCCTCCGCCTTGCGGAAATTCCACTTTTGCGATTTTGGAAAGGCTGGAACTCGAATCGCGCATGGAGTGCAAGCAGGGAACTTGATGAAGGAGATGAAGTACCGTTAACTGTGGAATGTAGGGCTGTCCTGGCATCAACAATTGCCCTTGCGAAGACCAACGAAAAAAATCGGGCTGGTCGACTTTGTCGATATGGATATGCGTTACAAGCGGCGGGGTTGCAACTCGATTCGTCTTCAAATTAATCACCTTCAATGTGATTCGTTCTCGAACGGACCATGTCAGATCAGCCTGGTGATTTGCGATCTTCATCCACGGTTTCTGTGAAATTGCGTCGAGTTGTGGAGTTACCAGAAAAGGTTGAAGATCCAGGTCATTCGATTGAGTCCATTGGATCCCATCGAAATGGTCATAGCATTGTTGTGCGAGATGGACTGGCGTACTTCCTATCAATTGCAGAACCGCTTTCGAGGACGAGCTTTTCGGCAAGGAAGCCATAGCCTTATCCACAGGCTTTCGCATGGCGCTAAACTCTCGCCCTTGTTTCTTGGATTCGATCCCCTGATCTTTGCCAACTTTCGTATCTTGATCGAGAGCGATCGCTCTCGAATACTCACGTTTCAATGGAGCTGTTTCACCGTAAACTTCCGTTGCGATGTCGTACAAAGACGGAGACTGCGAGTCGAGAAAAAGATCGCTTTCGACAGGACCAAACGAGTAAGCTTTGTCTTTTGCTGCGACCAGCATATCGCCGTCTCCGACTCCCTGTCGCGCAGCAGGATCAGAGCCCCCCTTGCCACCCGAGGTAGGCATGAAACCATCCAGCGCACCGACGACTCCACCACTGCTCCATGCAACCAATCCTAAAAGACCAGTCAGGCAAACAAGCAGAGCCATAATACCCAACCGAAGTCGCACCAGAGGCACTGTCGATTTGGCAACAAAGCCGCGTGCCACTGATTGCCAATACTGATGAAGCAACCACCAGGCCGCCATAAACCCGAAAGGAACAACAATATAAATCATGCCGACTCGATCTGATGTTGTCACACCAAACAGCATGAGAAAGCAACTCAACAAGAACGATATCCAATCTTGGCGGGCTGTCGTCGAAACAGAAGCCTGCCACAATGCGGCCGTCTGCAACATTGCCAACCAAACTAACTCGGTCGCTTCGCCAGCACCACCAAACACAGTTCGTTGAACAAAAGAGTGCACCCAGGGTATCACGATAATCACCCCACCTCCTGCCAACCACAGGTTTCTCCGTTTCAGCCCTTCTCGAAGTGAAGACTTTGCTTGGGTACCGGAATTGGGTGACTTGATTCCGACTCGACGCGCCATAGAAACAGATGAATGGGCTAGAACAAAAGCTGTGATCACGAGGAGGAATATGTACTCTACGACTAACAACACCGGCGTCACAGTCGCTTGAAGCCTGAGCAGGAAAATGGCGAACGACGCAACAGCGGCCAAGCTCCATGTCCCCCATGACTTGGACGCTTTGATTCGCTCCGTGGGACCATACTTTTTCTTGCGAGCAAGAGTGGTGGCTTTGGGTCGTGCAAATTGTGGAGTACTGCTGGTCATCGTCTAATTCCAGGCAATGCCAGAGAAACGGAACTCGTATGCTGACAGTAATGAGGCCAAACGCGTTCTAATCGTTCCAGGGCAGATCCCTCTCCTCGAAGTACAGTGCAGTTCGAGTTATCTGGAGTAGGCGCAGATTCATTCAACGACGGATAAGCGAACCAATGTATTTGTGCATAGTGGTTCGCCTGCGATAATGTCGCCAATCTCAAATCGGTTGTCACTCCCAAAGCTAACCCCGTCGTTTTAGGTGGGACAACCGATTGATTTTTGATCTGGTCTGGCATCCAGCTTGCCAACTCATCCATCCATCGTTGTTTGGTAGAACTGCCCGGGAGCAAAACACGTATCGTGTTATTCAACGCAACACGCGTGATCCAAGAATGCGATACGAAGTGGATAGACAACGTTGCCAACAATCGCAATAGCTCATTTACTTCTTCGTCTGAGCAACCTTCACAACTCTCGGAATCAAACCACAACAACAACTCAGGTCTCGCTCGAGTTTGGCGTTCGAAGACTACCAAACTGTCCCGTCGAGCTGTTTGAGCCCAATGAACTTGACGCAGAGAATCTCCGGGGCGATAGGGACGCACTCCCATCCAGTCTCCCTCATCGCCTATCTGATCGCTTGGAGATCCGATTCCTGCACTTGGCGAGCCAGTAACATCGGGAACATCCTTCAATTTGGCAGTCTTGGGCCAAACCATTAGTGGTGAATCCACCGCCAATTCTCGATAGCATGTCCAGACACCAAATGGAAACGCGGTCGCAAGCCTGACCTTGCGTTTCGGATAAAGACCTCGATTCCCCGGTGTGCATTCCCATTCAAACTGACTCTCTGCGAGCGCAGGTACAGAGCTTAAACAAATAGGCTCGTCGGGAGCTGAGGTTTGCGACGCAATCGCATGATCCGCTTCAATGAAAAGTCCGAATGCAGGCCAAGGCCATCGATTGATCAGCGTCAACGTGGTATCGATTGGCTCTCCTTCTTCACATCGCCCCCGAGACCAACTCAGTGTCCCCCGAACTCCCTGCATCGCAATCCATGGCCAGAGAATGCCGATAATTCCAATAGCAGATATTGCAGCCGAGACAAGAAACGCCTGCGTTGATACGTAAATCCCTAGCAATACCGATGCAAGCAGTGCGCAAAACACCCAACCAATTGGCTTCTTCAGCCAATAAACATACTTGTTTGCCCATGGGCAAAAATCGGCATTCATCATGCCTTGCAGGTCTCGGAGAGCGGATGGCATCTCAATTGTCCAATCAAACAAGCAATCGCAGTCGGTGTCGTGGCCGTTCTGCAATCCAAGAAACAAGGATTCACAATCAATAAAGGACAATGCACTGTAGAAAAACGAGAGTCCAAAACGTAATTCTTGCTCGGCTATTGGTTCCGAGCAGGGCTTCTACAGTATGACATTCTGCGGAGGGCCGCGAGGACTGTACGGCACGCTGAAAGTTACAAGGAGATGATTTTCACCGACGAGTGCAAACGAAACCAATTCAGAACCGAGATCTGGCTCCGAATACTGCGGTAATGACGAGGAGAATCCTGCCATCAATTTGCAAACTGAACATGGTACGGATGGCTTGCTTACTCCAATTCGATTCTTCGATTGAGTTACCTTCAATGAGCCTATTGCGGCCGAACACTCCGTTGCGGTCGGTTTCTGGTTCCTTTTCTTGCAAAAGACGCAGTGGTCCGGATTTGGTGGATGTTTGCCACTCGAAATGGATTTGGGAGAAAGAGGAAAAAGCTGCGAGGCGCACGTTTCACGGTTTCGCGATGTGTACTCGTGTGCTGATGTGTACTCGTGTGCTGATGTGCAGCCGTCATGGCATTCCATTCCAGGAATGGCGTGCATGAGCTCGCCGAAGAAAACGATGCTGCTGTAGGTGATCAATACACCCCAGCAGAATCTCTCCTTGAGCTCATTTTGCATCGATTTCTCGGATTGTATGGGTTCTAACTGCCAACTAGGTCACGTTATCACTGTACGACCGCACCTGAGATGCGTTCATCATTATTCTAATATTCGGCAGGCCCTGCTTAAAGTATACTGTAGGTCCACGCACAAGAAGATCCGATCTTTCCAATCCGCTTCTATTGATTATGACTATCGACACTTCCATCCGGCGGCGAGTAGCCTTTACTCTTGTGGAACTCCTCGTTGTTATAGCAATCATTGGAGTACTGGTCGGCCTTTTGTTGCCCGCCATTCAATCAGCAAGAGAATCCGCCAGAGCCATGCAATGCAAGAACAATCTGCACCAGATTGCTTTGGGGGTTGAGATGTTTCACGATGCCCAACGCTCCTACCCACCCGCAAGATATCAGCCTCGCCCCGGTGATGCCGATGCATTCAATTGCGGAGGAAAAGAAACGACGTGGCTAGTTCGAATCATGCCCTATCTCGAAGCCTCGAATAACGAGAGGCTTTGGGAATACTCGATCCCCTACAATGATCATCCGGAAACGACTCGCATTGCAACAATATCTACCTATTGTTGCCCTTCACGAAGGACGGCCGGCGAAGCTATTGGTGAAGGTCAAGTTGTAGGCAACGGAACACGGTGGATACGATTGCCATGCGGTTGCATGGTTCCAATTGGAGGTGGAGAGAATACACCTATAAGGGGGGCGGTCGGTGACTACGGTGGGAATCACGGCGATTTATCGCCAGGGAACTCGGGACTGCCAACCGATTTCAACTTTGGTGGTAACGGAACGGGCATCATCATTTCAGTCCGAGCGCGTTGCAGCGATGGTCGCCCGCGAAGCCCAGAAGACCGTGTAAAGAATTCTTCTGTCACCGACGGGCTAAGCAACACTATAATGGCTGGCGAAATGCATGTACCAATGGGACGGCTTGGAATATCTCCATTTGATGCGTTCATTTTCAACGGAGATAATGTCTTCAATACGGGCAGAATCGGCGGGCCCACCATGCCTATTGCGAAGAATCCTAAGGGAGAGGCAGAGGACCTAGTGCGATGGGGCAGTTGGCACGTAGGCACATGTAACTTTGCGTTTGCAGATGGAAGCGTACATACCATCAACGTGAACATTGACACGGACACTCTTGGCCGATTGTCCAACCGATCAGATGGACAGCCTGTATCTTTAGTGGACTAAGGCAACGATAGTTATGAGAAACAGGCTCAACTCGATTCACCGATTCGTTTGCATCCTATTGCTAATCGGATTCTCTAACGGTTTATCGATTGGATGTAATCGTGGGCCGAAAATAGTACCAGCCAAAGGCATCGTAGTTTTTGAAGATGGTTCGCCCGTAACCGTCGGTACCGTCGAAACGAACTCTCTCATCGAGAAGAGGGTGCAATCGACTGGCAAGATTCAGCCCGATGGTAGCTTCGTCCTGAGCACATTCGGTGATGGGGATGGAGCGATGGTGGGCGAGCATCAATGCGTGGTGGTGCAATTCGTCATGGCAGAAGATATCCAAGGACATAAAGCGAGCACGCTCGGCGTCGTCAATCCCATGCATAACTCCTATGCGACGTCCGGACTAAAAGTTACCGTGCCGGACTCAGGAACCAACGATCTTAAACTTGTAGTCAAGGGAGTAAAAGCCACTCGCGGAGTCGATTCGAAACATAAACCGTTTGTCAACGATGGTGATCAGTCTCCTCCTTCACCCAAGTAATTGTCTGCCCTGATTGCATACGCGGTAGGTTTGAAGCTCAAGGATCCTTATTGCAGATGAAGAAAAATATTTCCATCTTGGAATCGGTGGACCTGGAGATGGACTGGGAACGCGTCATTCCGACGGAAGTTGAAGAGGTTCTGTCGATAGCAGACCGTCGGCTTCAAGACTATTGGGACCAATGGCACAAACGTCCGATTGAGCAATACGTCGCGTGCGATTTTCGAGATGTTTGGAGAGCACTCGTTTCTGTTGCAGAACAGAAGCTGTCTGTCGGCAACACGTTTTGCGAATGGGGTAGCGGGTTCGGAGTTGTCACGGCATTAGCTTCGCAACTAGGATGGGAAGCCGTTGGAATCGAAGCGGAGGCTTTTTTGGTAGAGCAATCTCGCGAATTCCTGAAGCAAACGAACTTGAAGGGGGAGATCGTCTACGGGAACTTCTTGCCCTCCGGAGCCGATTCGCTCGCCAAGAAGCAGGCGAATCATGCTTCACTTTTCCACCAAGTTCCGTCGGCATACGAAACACTCGACTTACAATGTGATGATTTTTCACTAGTATTTGCATATCCGTGGCCGGGTGAGCATCATTACTTGCAAGAAGTTTTTCGAGTTTACGCTGGCGACCAAGCGCTTCTACTGATGTTCTTGGGCCCCTATGAGATTGAACTGTTTCGCAAGCAACAAAGTTAGGTTGGGATGAAATTAAAAAGTCTGCCGAATGACTTCCGGGTTGAGGAAGTGACCGGCGTTCGACCGTCACGAGGTCCATTCGCCCTGTATCGTCTGGACAAACGCGGGATCGGAACACCGGAAGCTGTGTCGGCTATTCTGCAAGACTGGAATCTACCACGCCGAGCGCTGAGTTATGGTGGCTTGAAGGATCGTCACGCTGTGACGACTCAATACTTGACCATCCACAACGGACCGAACAAGTCGCACGAAGATCGCTCCTATCGACTCGAGTACTTGGGACAATGTCCCCACGAGTATCACGCGCAAGACATCCAAGCCAATCGCTTCGAAATCTGTTTGCGAAATCTATTGCACGAGGAACATGCCGCTATTCAGCAACGCTGCGAGTTGATCAAGCAACAGGGGATTGTCAATTACTTTGATGATCAACGTTTTGGTTCGCTCGGGTACTCGGGAGAACTCATCGCTGTTCCTTGGTGCCTCGGTAACTATGAACGTGCCCTGTTTCTCGCGATGGCAGAAGAGAATCCACACGATCGCGGTCGGGAGAAGGAACAGAAGCAGTTGATGCGTGAACATTGGGGAGATTGGTTGCTTCTCAAGGAACGGCTGGATCGATCGCATCGTCGTAGCGTCGTGACTTTCTTAGTCGATCACCCAACCAATTTCAAACGGGCGGTGGCACTGATTCGCCAAGACATGCGAAGTATTTATTTAGCAGCTTTTCAAAGCTGGGTTTGGAACCGCTGGCTTTCAGCACTGATCGATGAAGCGATTCCCGCCGAGTATCGAGCAACCATCGAGTCGAAATGTGGACCACTCACCGTTCCTTCCGGGGCATTGTTTTCTCAATCCAACGGGAATGACAAGCCATCCGATTCTGTTTTGTCGGCGCTAGCCAAACTGCGCCAATTGAAGTCGCGTGATCTTATGCTTCCATCCGCACGGCAACATGAATGGGAGGAAGCTACACTTCCGCCATTGGACGCGATCTTGCAGTCGATCGGAATGGAACGAAGAGAGATGCGATTGAAGTACCCTCGGGACACTTTCTTTTCCAAAGGAACACGGGCCACATGGCTCGTTCCAAAGCAACTCCAGTACAGTTGGGAGAACGATGAACTCCACAATCGACGGCTAGCGCTCCGTTTGAGCTTTGAGCTTCCGAAAGGCTGCTATGCGACGATGGTTGTACGGGCGATATCCTCAGATGCTGCTGACCCGCACTCCATTGGACCGGAAGAGGAGGTTGATGATGACAAGCATCAACAAGCCATAGAGGGCTAGGTATCTTTGCTATTTGTAAGCATCAAAGTGGCGCACTTTGCCAGGAAGGCTTTCTTGTCAATGGGCTTCACCGCGTTGCAACCCGCATCAATACACTTGCTTTCATCGTCTGGGGTAGTTACAAAACCACCAGCGTTCCTCAAAATGAAAGAAATCAATCTCTGATTCCAAAACGAGCGAAAGACGCTCAGCCGTTGATTCCAGTTCAAGCCGCTTCTCCGGAAGGGTGGATAGAAGATAGGCATCTTCCGTCCGCCGGATGTGGTCTGAGTCCTCTCGAAAGGAAGCAACGCCTTGCTGGGATGCACCAAAACAACTCAGTCTACAGTTAGACTCATCACGATCGTTCGGATTCATAATCTCAGGATTCTGAGGAGCATGACAATCGACACTTTGATACTCGGAAGCAGCACCAAATGAATGCTATCGATTGGGTGATTAAAATATCAGGCATCCGTTGTGATTACTTTATCCGCGTAAAGCTCAATCCCGGATCTGACGCGGGTGCACCGGTCATAATGAAAACCCAGTTGTCCGCGCCCTTCGAAACGACTGAACCTCCGATTGATCCTTGATTCTTCGTCTCTAGCGAGATCCCATCGCTACCCACGGCAAGCATTCCATCCAACTGAATGGCAGGTTGGTCCTTGACACTGGCCTTCCATTTGAACTGCGATTCTTCTGTAATGGAAAGCTCGATGTTGGTATCGTTTGTCTGCGCTTTCCAGGATCCTACCAAGTCAGTTTGCGGCTCCGCTGTTCCGACAGGTACAGCCGAAGCTGGGGAAGCAGACGCAGTGGGCGGAGTTGCTGGAGATGGAGTCGTCGATTTCTCCGAAGGCGCCATCGCCTCTAACATACGCATCGCGGTTACATCCTTGGGCTGATTCTTGACCACAACCTTGAGGGCGTTAACGGCTGCATCCTTCTGCCCTGTCACCAAACAATGGTAAGCGAGTACAAAGTAGGCTCCTGCATCATTAGGATTCTGTTTGCAAAACTTTTCTAGCTTGCGAAGTTGAGTTGTATAGTCTTCCGGCTCGCCATAGAGACCGCTCATAGTGGTCCAGTCCATGCCAGGGGCGGACGAGAGTAACGAATTAAGGCCAGCTGCTGCTTTGGTATAGTCGCCGATTGCAAACAACGCTAGCGAGCGAACTTCATGCACGACGGGATCACCAGGCAACTCTTTGATAGATGTGTTGAAATCCGTCAGAGCGGAAATGTACTGCCCCGATCGAAACTTGGCTAACCCCTGATCGAACGAAGAGAAAGACATTTCTTGCGAGTCACTCGGTTGAGCCACTCGAGTCTCCTCTTTAGAAGACTCGGAAGTCGAATCAACATAATTGTTCACAACAACCGGTTGCGAGTAGTCAAACGGAGTCGATTGAGCAATTATCGGTTGAGCGTAGTAGGGATTATAGTAGCTAGTATAGCTGCTTCCCCAGCTATTGGTCCACGACCCGAGCCCCCATCCAATCCCTCCCCACACGACAGGTGCATACCAACTGCTTCCCCAATAGCCATGCCAACAACCGTTGTACCAATGGTGATGGTGATTGATACAATTGTCGTGCCAATTTTCATTCCAGTTGCTGCCACCTCCAAGCCCCCAGCTCGGACGCGAAAACCCAGGATCAACGTCCCAGTTCGGTCGATTCGGATACCTGTTGCCGATGTTGACAGTGTTGCCGATATTGATGTTCGTATCGTTCCCAATATTCGGACGATTTGGACGGTTTGCAAGCCCAGGCAAAGTTGTTGGGCGATTTGCATTTCCCAGCGATGGTCTATCGCCGCCACCGGGAAGCATCGGACGACTCTGGCCAATACCTGTTGAAGGACGCGTGGTTGGGATCTGCACATTGGGCGGCTTGACTTGAGGCCGGTTTGAGGCGACTGTCAATGACGGACGTGTCGCACTCGGCGGATTAACGGGCCGGTTAACATTTGGCGGTACCGAAGGACGAGTCGATGGTCTTTGTGCATTGGGCATATTGCCAAGACCACCCAACGAAGGACGAGAGCCGCCAATCGATGGCGTTCCTCCCGCGCCGCCCATATTGGGTAGGAATGGTCGACTATTCACATTCCCGAACGAAGGACTTGTTGGGTTAGGTCGGGAGATATTTGGTGTGCTGGGCCTGCTCGGCATATTGGGGCGAGAAACGTTAGGCATCGTTGGTCGCGACATGCTAGGCATACTTGGGCGAGCACCACCACCGCCCATCTGTCCCATCGAGGGTCTCGCACCACCTCCGCCGCCTCTACCCCGCTGGGCTTGGACTTCAGGTACTAATACGAACCCCAACAAAAGAGTCGCAATCATCATCGACTGTACGCGAATATTGTTTTTAGCAAACATAGCATTGGTCCTGAATAGTTGGGTCCGATTACTTCGCTGCGGTTGGCGGCTGTTTGACAACTGTTATCTGATAATCATGATCCAGCACATTCCCTATGATCCGGTTTGTCCCTGTCATGACATAGCGACCTTTTCCTTCGTTCTCAATCTTTAACATTGCAGATCCTGTTTGGCCGTCCGGCATCGTAGCAGAAGATCGCACAATCCATGTATCTTCTACTTGTGTCCACATCGCTTCTGCGAATCCCCCATCGGAGTCGAATGTCCACGAGCGAGGCGAACCATGCAGTGCGTCCCAGCCAATTCTTTGTGAACTCTTCATCACGATTTGGTTGTTCTTAGTAACCAAGATATCTCCCAGAAGAAAATTCTTGTCCTCGGACCATCGATAGGTAATCTTTACACGTGCGTCTGCACCTTCGTTGATCCAATCGCCTACAAGCCAAGCTAAGGGCTTTAGAAATTCTCCTGGGGTGGGTAGTGCCTCATCCGCAAAATCACGAAGCGAAGCAATTCTCCAACCTCGGTCCGTCTTGGAGAGAACCCCGATATATCGGACCGTCGAAGTACTTCCATCTTTTGCTGTTGTTACTCGCTTTCCTTCTTGAATGGCAATAGGGCCGACTATTCGAATGGAATCGATCTCGTTTCGCACCTGCGTTCCTGGGAACTTCTCAAAGAAGGCCGCAGCCAATTCCTCGATCTCTTTCTGTCCCTGGTAAACGGTTCCTTGCTCATCGATCAATTCGCCACTCACCAGAAACATGGCAGCGAGTTCGTCCGACTTCCCAGCGCCAAAAGCCTCTGTAAGCTTCTCGGTCGCTTTCCGAATATCAGCCACGCCAGGATCCTCTTGCCCCAATGTGAAAGATGTTGCTACCGGCGCAAGCAACAGGCATGTTACTGCAACCATAAGTCCCAGCATGCGTAATACCATCGATTTCCCCTTTTTGATGCACTTTCCTATAAGTTATTTTTTCACACGATAAACTCTTGCGATCAATTGTGTCTTGCAACCCACGGACAGCCTAGCCAACCTTTATTTTGACAGTTTCGCAAACCGCAGCACATCATTACCTGACGCGTCCGAAAGGTACAGTAATCCTGAAACCTCTATTCGAAAGCTAACGACTTTTCCAATTGCACTAGTGAACTTAGATTCTTGTTCCATCAGTGCAGGTGGTCCGGCCCGCCGTGTGACCGCAAGAGGACCGATAACAATTTTTTGTCCATCAATCTTGGCCTTGCCTGCGTATCGATTGACTGCGGTACTTCCCGAGACGGAACCATCCAAGCTGATTTCGAGTGTCGACAATGCGTTATCGATTACTCCTCCGCCATAGATGTCTTCAGCCACCCATTTCCCAATTAGATTTATTTCAGAACTAGCGGAGGGCTCTTTTGGAGTCGGTGTCCAAATGTCTTTCCAGTCTTTTTTCATATCCACGACTACCCACCCTCGCGATGGGGCATCTGCCAACGCATCTATCAATTTGCCAGAACTCTGCGGAGCCTTGTCGTATGCATACTCACGTTCGCTGTCAGTATGATGCACTATCAAGCCGAAGCAGGGACGTGAATTGTTGATCGTCGTGTATTCCAGCATCGCCTTGTCCCCATCGCTATTGCCGAAGCATGCAATCGGACGTCGGCCGATAAACTGGTGGATTCCTACAGGCTTGCCTTCCTTGTCATCAACGAATAACTGCTCCAACGTCTTTACGAGAACGGGTAACCCATTTCTAGTCTCATACCTAGTACGGGCAGTTGATCCGATCACTTGCTCTGGTGGTATACCGTAGACGCGTTCGGACCAGACTCGCATGAAGTCAGCACCACCACCTGAAACGATAAAAGTCTTGAAGGAATTGGCTCGAAAATAAGCTAACACCTCTTGCATCGGCTGATAAGTCAGTTGATCGTAACCTCTTTCAAGCCGCGGATGCTTAGCCGTTTTGAGCCACGCTTCTACGCTCGACTTGAATTCCTCCGTCGTCATACCGGCATGCGTTAAGGCCATGATCCGCAAAAGTCCATCATGATGCGGACCTTCGAGGAGTTTTGCAAAATCGCCTTTTTTCGCTGCCTGCACCATCGGCTCCGCAGCCAGCTTAGAATCTACCGCCGAACGTTGCTTGATCACGTCCAAGGCATATGCCAGTTGAAAAGGGACGGGATTCTCGGGCCAAAGAGTTCCGTCATTATCAAAGACCGCGATACGTTCTGGGACAGGAACAAAGTTTGACGATCCCTCCGAAGTCACTTTTTGGACGAAGTCTATAATTGCTCGCTTTGATGCTGAATCATTCCACGACGGTAACGGCTCTGTTGCTTTCGCAACATTCCAACACACGAGACAACACACTAGATATCGCAACATTAGAACATAGCTCCAGGAGTAATATGCTTTGAGTATAGGCTTCACTATTCCATGATCTTTGTTAAACATTCGTTATTCGATTGAAAGTGAGGGGCAAATCGAATACCGAACAACGAATGTCGAAGTTCGAAGTTTTGGACGTCACTTTGACAACTCGAATCGCACCTTCTCGATCGTGCCTGTGAATGCATAGGATCCCCTGCTTTGATAAGCAGGATCGACTGGCGTGATCGAATCCCGCCCGATCTCGAACGGTTCTAAACCGTGGCGGAATGCAGATCGCTTTAACCTGCCTTCGCCTGCAGGCTTGCCGTTGACGAAGAGCTTCAAAGTTCCGCCTCCCTCTCTGCTGCCATCAGCGACAAACTCCGTCTTAATAACTGCTTTGCCCTCCGGAATAGTCGCTGTTCCAGGAATGGTCACATCTGCTATATCAAAATAGGTGTAACGAAATACCGGCTTCTGATCCTTGATGTAAAGTGACCAACCGGCCGAAAATGCACCCGCACACGCAACAACTCCTTCCGCCCCATTCTTTGGAATACTCAGCTCAGCAGTAATCGTATGCGGTCGAGGAAACAACTGTGGGCCGATTGGTTCAGGTAGCCAAACTGCGTTTCCAAAGTAAGTCCAGCTCGTCTTTGGTTCACCCGCAATCCGCAACTTCGGATCCATTCGCTCAGAGAAGCGAGAATCGAGTGGAAACACATCGTACTTTTTGGCTTCTTCTAAGAATTTAGCTTTCAACTCCCTAAGCTTCTCGGGATTAGTCGCAGCCAAATCTTCTGCTTGACTAAAGTCATTATTGATATTGTAAAGCTCCCAAGGAGCTGTCACGAACCCTTCACCACGCCCTGCCGTTTCCCACGGCAAACCGTAGGGACTGCACGCTACCCAACCATCGTGATAAATCGCCCGATTCGTGGCCAATTCGAAGTACTGAGTTGTTCTCCTATCCCTGGCCTTATTGTCATCAAAGGAGTAAAGCATCGATACGCCCTCAATCGGTTTCTGAGCAATTCCGTTTACCACTTTGGGCTCTGGGATCATGCAAGCCTCGAGGATGGTTGGTACTACGTCGATAACATGATGAAACTGGTTACGAAGCTCGCCTTTTGCCTTGATTCCCTTTGGCCAGTGAATGACCATCGGATTGCGAGTCCCACCGAAGTGGCTAGCGACTTGCTTGGTCCACTGGAACGGAGCGTTCATCGCCCATGCCCATCCGACAGGTACGTGCGGTTCACTCGTTGGTCCGCCGATCTCGTCGATTCGCTTCAACGAACTCTCTAGACCAAGTTGTACGCCGAGCAAACTCGCGATCTCACTAAATGTCCCTTCCAATCCACCTTCCGCACTCGCTCCATTGTCACCAACGATGTACATCACC
The DNA here is from genome assembly GCA_021300155.1 of Pirellula sp. Taxonomy (GTDB): domain Bacteria; phylum Planctomycetota; class Planctomycetia; order Pirellulales; family Pirellulaceae; genus JBKCUI01. The sequence continues at coordinate 15,335 of JAJTID010000078.1, read as the reverse complement.
AACGTATTGTCGAGCTCACCTGACTCGCGAAGGCTATCTAACAATCGTCCGATCTCATGGTCGGTGTAAGCCATATACGCGGCATAGTTCTCCATCAAGCGCGAATAAACCTTTTTCGCGTCGGCCGATTGACTATCCCATGCCGGAACCTCCTTCGGTCGAGCTGTCAGCTTCGTACCTTTTGGGACAATCCCTATTTCGATCTGTTTTGCGTGCGTCAATTCGCGTTGTTTGTCCCAGCCATGATCGAACTTGCCAATGTACTTGGAGAGCCATTCTTTCGGGGGATGGTGCGGTGCATGAATACCCGAAGTACTGAAGTAATTGAACCAAGGTTTATCCGGATCGGCTGCACGGATATTGCGTGTCCACGCGATCGCCTCGTCCGTCATGTCAGCCGTGAAATGGTAGCCTTGTTCCGGCGATTTAGGTTGAGGTACCCACGAAGTATTGCGATAGATGACTGGATAGTATTGATGTGTTTCACCTTGGTTGAACCCGTAAAAATAATCAAACCCAAGTCCAGTCGGCCAGCGGTCGAATGGACCAGCGGGGCTGATATCGGGCTCGGGCGTATTGTGCCATTTGCCGAACATCCCCGTCGCATATCCGTTGTCTCGCAACATCTGCGATACAAGTGCGGTACTTTTGGGAATAACTCCTGTGTAACCAGGGTAACCAGTGCCCATCTCGATAATGACACCCGTCGCAATCGTGTGATGATTTCGACCAGCAAGCAATGCCCCTCGCGTTGGGCTACAAAGCGCCGTTGTATGGAAACGGTTGTACTTGAGACCATTGCTCGCAAGTTTGTCTAGGTGCGGAGTCGGTACGGGCCCGCCGTATGTTGAACACATACCAAAACCAACGTCATCGAGCAAAATGAGCAGCACGTTCGGACTTCCTTTGGCGGCCTTGACCGGCATCGGATAGCTTGGTGTCGAGTCTTTGTATGTCTCGCCGATCTTGCCTTTGAAAGCAGGATCGGGTTGGGGCAGTTGCGTTTGCCCATACGAAGCGGTTGCAGTGATGCTATTGAGGCAAAATACTGCGGCGAATGTGACGAGGAATTTCATCGTGTTACCTTGAATTGTAAATTTAATGAGGATATCGAACCCAAACAACTCCTAAGGAGCAACATAAAAACGACCAAATTTAAACTTGCTAACGTAAACACGCTGGTTGGCGAAGATAAACAGTGGCAGTTGAGCCCCGATGATCTCCACATATTGGTTAACTTGCAATCAGAGCTTTCACCATCCGGCTGTTGCTTCTGGATTTTTCAATCGTACAAGCAGCCATTGTTCGTCACCTTCCTTGCCTATATTCTACATGAAAAGCGTCTATTCTTTCGTTAAGTTATAGAGTCCTGTTTCGATGATGTGTGTCTTGTTCTCACTAATCGTGAAAGCAACTCGCTGCGTTTGCTTGTCAACGGAACCTTGGACGACTTGATTTTGCTTCGTCGCCGCATAGGTGGTCCAACGTGTTGCGCCCAAGCACTTGGGTACTGAACATGCCACGCAGTACCATACACGCCCCAATTGGTGTAATTTCGTTCGACACATCGATCGCATGACCACCATCCGGTGCGAAGTTCCAAGATTGGATATGGTTGGCACGCGCATTCCAACCGATCATCTGCAGACCCATTGTCACCGTCCCATCCTCGGCGGGAGCATTGGGCGAAGGTTCTACAATCGACGGCCCATCTTCAATAGCCACACTGTCAGTCCGCAAACGTATTGAATCGGTGGCAAGTTGCAATTTTGATTCTGGGCGCGCCGTGAAGATTTCGGTGAAGTAGGCTTCGATCGCAACAGCCTGCCCAGACTCATCCACGTATTCGCCATCTTTCGTCCAGAATGCTGCAGAGGCTTGTGCATCTCGCTTATTGAAGGCAACAACAGAGGCTACAACTACTTTCTGTATCGCAATCGTTATCGGATCGGAACTCAGTTTCGATCCAGAACCAATGGCAGCAGTAGTGGTTGATGACTGAGTCTGTGATTGGGTCGAACCGCTTATACCATTTCCCAAGAATAGTGCAGTACAGAACAAGACGAGTTGTCGGCGCACGATTGGATTTCCAATTGAAGAGGGATGGGTCGCGAGTCGTTTCGCTTCCAATAGACTAGATCTTACATCACAAGCTTCTCACGATTGGACAGAATTCAGAAAGTAGACCGAAATCTGCACCGCTAACAAGTCCCAATCCCGGTGAAACCTAGCTCACAACATTCACATGGCAAGCTCATAGAGCAGGCGAGGTTTCAGCCAAAATAGGGCGGTACGCAATAGCCCGACAAGAGAATCAGGAACCATGGAACAGAGAATCTTGAATCACTTGAAGAGCTGCGATGCAATTTGTGATGTGTTCGTCCAATTCCAAGCCGAGTTCTCGCGCGCCCCGAGCGATGTCATCTCGGTGGATAGCGGCTGCGAAGCTCAAATTCTTCAGCTTCTTGCGGACGCTCTTCGCTTCCAGTCCTTCTAGACGATCGGGGCGAACCAACGCGCATGCGACGAGGAACCCACACAACTCATCGCACGCATACAGTGCTTTGTCCATCAAATGGATACGCGGATAGTCCTCGAGCAAGTAATCTGCATGAGACAAAATGGAATAGATAATGTCTTCCGGATAATGATGTTCGCGCAGAATCTTCGATCCTTGGAGCGGATGGTCGGGCGGATTGGGCCATCGTTCGTAATCAAAGTCATGCAGCAGGCCGACGATTCCCCATTTTTCTTCGTCTTCGTTGAATTTCTTGGCGTACCAACGCATCGCCGCTTCGACTGCAAGCATGTGCTTTCGAAGCGAATCGGACATGACGTAATTGTGCATCAGTTCGAGCGATTGACTTCGCTGCAATTCCACGTTTTCGTACCTACCATTGATTGAGATGCAAATGAATTGATTGAGGCAAGAATGAGACGTATCGAGTCAGATCCTACCATCTCAACCCAACGCGTGCGCGAGGGATGGAGAATCCTACAGAATCCTTCGATTACGCTTCGGGTTGGGAGTCCCCGACTTCCTCAGGTCAACCGAACCCACTCGTTCGAATAGTGTGGCTTGGGCGGTGCGACTTTGGCAACGGCCAAATGAGGCAAGCAGAACGCTCTTTCGACAAGATCAAGAAGTACTTCGGGCTCAAACGGTTTCGGCAAACAATAAACACCGCCTGCCAAGTTCAATGGCTCGATCCAATTCGCCTCCAACCGGTCAGCCAAAAAGAGGACCGGCGTCTCCTTGGATTTGGTCGTATTGCGAAGTTCCGAGGCTCCGCTGGCAGCCTCAAGTACATCTTCGGCGAAAGAATAGAGGATTAAATCGAATGCGATGGTTGCAGTCGCCTGCTTGGCGACGTCGAGATTTCGAGCCAAGAAGCATCGATACCCCTGCTTATCCAGAATTGCAGCCATTCCCGTCAGCAAAAGTGGGTCGCTTTCGAGAATAAGTATCATTGGCGGTTTCACAGCTTGGTTTTCCATGGCTTTTCCCTACAATTTGCACCTTTTCCAGTTCACCCTAGACCGTTTTGCGGCTCTTTGGCTCTGAGACGATTTCCCTTTGGCCGAATCCTTACAATGCGGTTCGGCTCCCAAACAGCACTAACCCAAGTTTCCAACATGGCTGATTCTCGCGATCAAGACAACACCGGTTTAGGAGTTCATCAGGCAGCTCGTCTGGAAAAACTCCAAAAAATCGAAGGCCGCGGGCTCGATCCGTGGGGGCAACGTTTCGATAACCGGCATTTCATTCGCGATGTTCGATCGCTCGCCGACAGCGTTCAATTCAAGAGAGAGGACGGGACACTTGTCGCGCTTCCTGAATTCGAGGCGGCCATCGCCAACGGTCAACCTGTTGATTACAAAGCTTGGAAAGCCACCCAAGGGGTAGGTGAAGAGATCGGTCCAGACGTCCGAGTCGCCGGTCGAATCATGCTGCTGCGATCCGCAGGCAAACTCTATTTCTTGAACATCCGCGACTGGACGGGTGATGTTCAAGTATTGATCGCCAAGGGCCAAGTTAGCGACGAAGACATGGAGCTTGTCAAACTGCTCGATTTTGGTGATTTGGTCGGCGTCGATGGTCGGCTCGGGCGGACAAACACCGGCGAACTAACCGTGTTTGCGACCAAGCTACACTTCATGACCAAGACACTAGAGCCACCACCAGAAAAACATGCTGGGCTTCAAGACCCCGAATTGCGTCAACGCATGCGGTATGTCGATTTGACCTACAACCCCGAGTCGTTGGACCGATTCCTAAAGCGGACGAAGATTATTCATTCGATCCGTTCGACTTTGGCTAAGCATAGCTTTGTTGAAGTCGAAGGCCCGACATTGCACACCATCGCCGGAGGTGCCGCAGCTCGACCGTTCGTCACACACCACAATGCGTTGGACATGCAACTCTATCTCCGGATCGCTTTGGAGCTTCACCTCAAGCGACTGATGGTGGGTGGCATCGAACGTGTTTACGAGATGGGTCGCGTCTATCGCAACGAAGGGATCAGCCCAAAGCACAATCCCGAGTTCACAATGATCGAACTCTACTGGGCGTATGCAAACTATGAAACGATGATGGACTTGACTCAACAGATCATTGTTGAAGCCATCGAAGCGACGGGCCAAGGTTACAAACTGCAATGGGGCGATCTTGCGATCAACTTCACTCCCCCGTTCCAGCGACGAACCTACAGTGACCTCTTCGAAGAGCATACAGGTCTCAAGGCGACCGATGTCGAAGGGATCGCAAACCTAGCTCGCAAACTTGGTTTGAACCCAGACGGAAAGCACCCAGACGTCGTCAAGAGCGAGGTCTTCGAAGAAAAGGTAGAGGACTCACTCATCGGACCGATCTTCGTTATCGATTATCCAGCCAGTATCTGCCCGTTGACCAAGCGAAAAACAGGCAATCCAGAGATCGCAGAACGCTTTGAGCTCTTTATTCATGGTATGGAACTGGCCAACGCTTACACGGAACTCAACGATCCGATCTTGCAAGAACAATTGTTCAAAACGCAACTCGATGGAATGGCGGAAGAAGACTCGATGGCGAAAATGGACCACGACTTTGTTCGCGCGTTGCGATACGGTATGCCTCCCGCTGGCGGACTCGGCATCGGAATCGATCGACTCATCATGCTGATCACCAACGCCAAGAGCATTCGCGACGTGATTCTTTTCCCACTGTTGAGACACGAAGTGACTTAATCGATACTAGGAACTTCTAGCCTTTCTAACACCCTCACCGAACGCCAACCCCTAAGAATCAAAGTCACGATGGAAGCAGGAATTGTAGGATTACCAAACGTCGGCAAGAGCACGCTGTTCAATGCATTGACTGGTGCCGGCAACGCACAAGCGGCGAATTACCCTTTTTGCACGATCGAACCGAACGAGGGAATCATCAGCGTTCCGGACGATCGATTGACCCGTATTACCAAGTACATTGTTCCGCAGAAAGTGATCCCCGCGATCTTGAAACTGGTGGACATCGCAGGGATTGTCAAAGGGGCTAGCGAAGGTCAGGGTCTTGGTAACAAATTCCTTAGTCATATCCGCGAAGTGGATGCCATCTTGCAGGTCGTCCGCTGCTTTACCGACCCAGACGTGATCCATGTCGGTGGCAAAGTAGATCCGCTGGCTGACATTGAGACGATCGAGATGGAGTTGATGTTCGCGGACATTGAGACGCTCGAGGGGGCATTGCCAAAGGCCGAACGAGCCTCCAGAACTGGCGACAAAGAAGCAAAGCTGCGAGTCGCCGCCATCCAACATTGCTTGGACCATCTCATCAAAAGTGAACAACCACTTCGCAAACTCAAGCTCGATGAAGCTGAAGCGAAATCGATCTCCAGCTACGGGCTCATGACCGCCAAGCCGATTTTGTACATCGCCAATGTAGACGAAAACGATTTGGAAGGGAAAAGCGAATCCGTCGCCAAAATACGTGAGTTTGCAGAAAAAGTCGGGGCACAAGTGGTTCCTGTTTGCGCAAAACTCGAAGCGGAAATCGCCGAACTCGACGAACCTGATCGCAGTGAAATGCTGGCGGCTGTTGGATTGGCTCAGCCTGCATTACAAATTGTTGCACAGAAAGCGTATCAGACGCTGGGGCTGCAAAGCTACTTCACGGCTGGCGAAAAAGAAGTTCGAGCGTGGACCATTCCTATCGGTGCGACGGCCCCGCAAGCTGCCGGTGTCATTCACACCGATTTTGAACGTGGCTTTATTCGCGCTGAAGTGTATCAGCTTGCAGATCTGGAACAATACAAAACAGAAAAGGAAATTCGCTCGGCGGGTAAACTTCGTACCGAAGGGAAGACGTACGTCATGCAAGATGGTGACATTTGCCACTTCCTGTTTAACGTCTAGTTGAGCATTTTCACGTCTAGCCAGGACTCCGACACGTGCTTTCACGTCGACTACTATCCGCAACCATACTGATTGCCGTTTCGCTCGGACTCATCTTCTTGGATTTGAAAGATGATGTGCGCGGCCAAGCAGGATTGTGGACAGTTCCGTTGCTCATTTTCTTCTCGCTCGGCACTGTTTGGGAGTTCTCAACTCTTCTCAAGCGGAAATGGTCGATCCAGCCGGGCATGGTCACTTGGCATGCCCTGATCTCCGTCGCTGTTGCGTTGTTCCCGCTTTGGTATAGCCTCATTACGCACCAAGACTATCCAGCCGACTGCGCTGTCGGTCGTTTGGGTTGGATATGGATGGGCGTGATGACAGGGGTCGGACTCGGCGGCGCACATGCGCTTTCTGTTTTCGGAAGATCGAGTGTGCCAACTTCTGGAGACGCATCCGAGGACGAAAAAAAACGTGAACACGAGCGAACTACGTTGGCTTGGCTGCTGTCCTCTATCGTGATCTGCTATGTTGTTGGCGGGTTATCATTGTGGCATGTCATCCGAATGCGTGGACAAGAAAGCGGATTGTATGAGCTGATTGCGTTAGTTGCTGTAACCAAGTTTGCAGACACTGGAGCTTACTTTTCTGGCAAGCTCTTCGGTCGAACCAAACTTGCACCTGCCATTTCCCCAGGGAAGACAGTAGAAGGACTCGTTGGCGGATTTGTGTTTTCGATTATCGTGGCCTACGTAGCATTTCGTGCGGTGCTGCCTCGTCTCGGAGTTGCCGCCGGGCCCTACATCTGGGGGCCTGCATTGTTGGGTGCGATGTTAACGGTGATAGGGCTTATCGGGGATTTACTAGAGTCGATGGTCAAGCGGAGTGTAGGAGCCAAGGATAGCGGCAATTCCCTTCCAGGCCTTGGAGGCGTTTGGGATGTCACGGATTCTCTAATTCCTGCCTCGATTGTTGGTTATCTCGGACTCATTGCACGTCTATAGTTAATGATAGATCGCGGTCACAACACAACACGAACGTACCGAAAACTACACAGCTTACAAAAAACGAACGTACTGGGGCCACTCGCGAGGGCAACTCACCCACAATCTATGTCCGAATCTACAATCACACTTGCTGACCCGCATTTAGCGTTACAGCTTTTCGGCCCAAACGACAGTAATCTGCGACTTGTTCGCAATCAATTGGGAGTGGCGATCACTCACCGCAATGGTCAAATTCGGATCGCCGGCCCGAGCGACTCTGTACGCGTTGCAACTGAAGTGCTCGAACGTCTCAAGGATCGAGTCTACCGCGTAGGATCCTTAGGACCTGAAGATGTCTCCGATGCGATGGGAGTCACGATCGACAAACGTGCAACCGCACAGTTCGAAAAATCGGAAGTTGCTATCGGCAATACAAGTCGCCGCATCAAACCTCGAACCGAGGGGCAAGCGGCGTACTTAGAAGCAATCCGTCAGCATGACATGACCTTTTGTATCGGTCCGGCAGGTTGTGGCAAAACATTCTTAGCGGTTGCGACGGCTGTCGAAGCGCTAAAGCTACGAACGATGCGAAAGATCATTTTGGTTCGACCGGCTGTCGAAGCTGGGGAAAGTTTGGGCTACCTCCCTGGAGATCTTCACGAAAAATTAAATCCGTACCTCCGACCGCTACTTGATGCGATCAACGAAATGATTGATTTCGACCAAGTAAAATTTCTGATGGAGCAAAATACCATCGAGGTTATTCCGTTAGCGTACATGCGAGGTAGAACGCTCAACCAAGCTTTTGTTATATTGGACGAAGCTCAAAATGCTACCGTTGCTCAAATGAAGATGTTTTTGACGCGAATGGGCGAAGGTTCCAAGATGGTAATCTCGGGAGATATCACCCAAGTTGACTTGCCCCCAGGGACAACGAGCGGCTTGAGAGATGCAGTCCAGCGGCTGAGTGGAATATCAGGTATCAGTTTCGTTCGGTTAAGCGAAGGAGATATCGTGCGACACCCATTGGTACGGAAGATCGTGACGGCTTACGACACGACCCCTACGACATTAGGGACTCGCAACAACAATCGCCCTCGTCCTTCCGAAGATCAATAGCGTAAAGCCAATTTATTGTGTCTTCATCAACAAACGCTAAAACGCGAAGCGAACGAGCGGCCAATCTTGGAATCGACCGCTATCCTTGGAAATCCTGGGTTTCGAAAATCTCAACCTGGGAATCCGCAGGACGATTAGGGATAGCCGTCTTTGTAGCGATTCTTATCATGCTGTTCGTCCGAGCCTGGGAACCTCCGTTCGCCTATCGACAAGGCTTCGTGCCTCAACGCGCGATTCTAGCGCGCGTCCCCTTTCAAGTCGTCGACGAAGTCAAGACGGAAGTCCTCAAAACGCAAGCCGCCCGCGAAGTTTACTGCGTTTACGAAAATCGAAGCGAACCGATCAGTCAGCTTCGTGGCGCAATTAAGGACTCACTGTTCTCACTTCGCGATGTAGCTGATCCACTAACATTGACTAAGCAGCAGATCGCGACGCTCGATCTTTTGGGAGTATCGGTACTCGATCCAGATCAAGCGCCAATCTCCCACGAAGTCGCAATCGATGCCATCCGAAAGACGCTCGCAACCGATGCGGATACGACCAAATTTGATGCGGTTATGCGCGAAGTGTTGGACCCGATCATCGAAAAGGGGATGCTCAAGTCGTTGGCTCATGATTTAGAAATGGGCAATCAACGCTACATTCGCGTCGTCCCTGCAGGTCTCGAAACGCCAATGCTCGACGCGGATGTGCAAAGTGTCCGAGTCTCGGAAGTGACAGTGACGTTGCGTGGCTCGTTACAACGCAAGTTCGAGAACTTGTACGAGCGAGATCGCAACAAAGAAGCGCTTATCATTGCACAAATGATTCACAACTATCTGGCTCCGCGACTGCCAGCGACACTCACGTTACGAGACGATTTAAGCAACAAAGCGCGCCAAGAAGCCATCAATGCCGTGAAACCGGCCACGATTTCGTTTGACCCTGGCTTCGGTGCCATTGTTCCACTCGGCAAAGTACTCGGGGAGAAAGAGATCTCGTTGCTTCGTGCGGAACATACCGCCTATACGAAACAACTCACCTGGCAACAATGCGTCCAGCGACTCGCTGCCTTCGGTGGGTTGATCACCGCACTATGTCTTCTTTGCGGCTTCTTTATCCATCAGTCGATCGACAAGTCGTTGATTAGTGACACGCTTCGATTGATTCATGTACTCGGCGTTTGTTCCGGTTGCATCATCGTTGCCGTCTTGGCTGCCCGAGACCCATTACGAGCAGAAGTAGCACCGGTCACCCTCACGGCTATCATCGCGACAATCGCATTTGGTCGCCCGGCGGCATTGTTGTTGATGGCAGCATTGTCATTGCTTATCTCGTTTAGTACCCGAGTGGATTTATCCGAGTTCATTATGCTGGCTAGTGCGTCGGCTGGTTCCGTGCTTTTGTGTGGTAGGATACGCAATAGAACGCGATTGATCTACGTCGGTCTGGGCGTCGCCGTGGTTGTCTTCTTTACGGTACTTGGTTTAGGGGTGATGACGGGGCAGACTGGTGGAGTCGTAACAGACGGTCCCGCGATGAGCAGTTTGCAATCGACGACCTCGTCGTTGTTCCCTGTGCGATTGCTTTCGGAAGCAACTTGGCAAGCAACGTTGGTGCTCGCTTGCGGTCCACTGATGGCTGGACTTTTGCCTGTCTTTGAAAAGCTATTGGACGTACAAACCGATCTAAGATTGCTGGAACTGAGTGACATGAGCCATCCGTTGTTGCGTCAATTGGCACAACGCGCACCGGGCACCTACAACCACAGCATTTCCGTCGCTGCATTGGCAGAAACGGCGGCGGAAGCGATCGGAGCGAACGGACTATTAGTCCGTGTTGGAGCTTGTTTTCACGACATTGGAAAAATGTTCAAGCCGAACTACTTCGTGGAGAATCAGTCGCCCGGAACGAATCGCCACGACACACTCCAACCTGCAATGAGTACGTTGATCATCATTGCGCACGTGAAAGATGGTGCCGACTTGGGTCGGCAGCATCGTTTGCCGCGACGCATTATTGACTTTATCGAACAGCATCACGGTACTACCTTGGTCGAGTATTTCTTTCGATTGGCGATGAGAAAGAGTGAACAAGATCCCAATGCAGACGAGGTCCCGGAGAACGCATTTCGCTACCCTGGTCCAAAGCCGCAAACGCGTGAGGCTGCCGTTTTGATGATCGCCGATGCGGTCGAGAGTGCATCGCGTGCACTGGTCGAGCCTACCCCATCCAGATTGCAAAACTTGGTCGATCAAATCGCGATGAAGAAGCTACTCGATGGCCAGTTTGAAGATTGCGCACTGACCTTGAAGGAACTGGACCTCATCAAGAATTCCTTGGTAAAGAGCCTGACGGCCATCTATCACGGCCGGATCAAGTACCCCGACCAACAAACCGCCGGCTGATTCGGCGCATGTCGCTTTTTCCAGCTTATTCTGTTAACGATTAGGACTATCGATTCCTCGGGCGATTCCGCAACCTCGAAGTACTTTGCTTGCGAGATATCAACCTGGGTAAGGTTCGCTTCGAGTTCCCGGCGATGCCTAAATTGGTCGAGATTTGTATTGATGAGAACCGGGTAACACCACGAGTGCTGGAGTGGCTTCGCCAGCAGTCACGGGGAAGCTCATCCCTAGTTCACAAAAAGCTTGCTGGCGGGGATGAGAAAATCGAAAGCGTGATCTTCTTCGATCGATGGCGCCAGTTGGCCGTCGTAAACCAGGACGGTTCGAATCGATTGATTCTTCGGCAGTTTAAGTGCAGCGATTTTGCGGTCGACTCCCTGAATGACTGAGGTGCTTACCAGCGAACTGTTTTTCTTCGCAAGGAGTTCACGAAACTCCGCTTGCTCCCGCACCCGGCCGATAAAGGTGTTCATGTCGATTCGGTGCCTAAAATAGTATTATTTTTTTGGGCACAAGAGGTGCACATTGTCGTTTTCGTGCCAGTAAATAAAAACGTAATTCTGGCACCAAAGCGACATTTCGTCATTAACCTAAGACCAGTCACGGAAGTATCGCGTGCATTACTCGACATCATTCGGATATTGCGGCCGTATTTCGAACCGCTTCACTAAACATTGTCTTGCGATGCCACACCAAAAAGCGGTCGCAATCGGGTAAGGACTCCCGTTGCCGGGCACCCTCCCCACACCTCCGATTGACTTACCCCTCCCATCACCTTCGCCACGCCTGCCGCTTTTGCAAAATCATCCTGGGTAACCTGGAGGTAACTCTGCTGTGCGATTCGTGGTGAGTTGCCGAGCCAAGAGCAGATGACGTGCAGTGGGAACTTACGTTGTAGTTCTGTTTGTCTGCTGGCCCGCATCGAATGGAACAATCGCGGCCGACCCTAGACTCATGCGCGGCGCAGTAGTCGCGTCATCTCGGTGCGTAGATTCGAGTTTTTCCAACCCATCGCCGTGTTGGCTGCCGCACGATACTGCGGAGCGGCGACCATGTTCGCTCTTGTCACCGAAGATCTCGAACGCTTCATCGAAGATCGGTCGAAGCTCGGGAAAGATCGGACAGCTACGAACGCCACGACCTTCGTGGTGCTCGACCTTCGGTTCTGGAATACTCATCCGATTCATTTCCCAATCGATGTCGTCCCAACGCAGCGATAGCGTTTCCGAGGGCGTCCGAAGCCCACCGTAGCGACTCAGACCCAAGATCACTTTCCAAACTGGGTTTGCCTTCTTCATCAGCTTGTCGACGACTTCCCGAGGGACGAACTCGTTGACTTTGACGGTGCTTCGCTGCGTTCGAACCTTAGAAAAAGGGTTCTCGTCGATGATCTTCCAATCGACCGCATCGTGCATGAATTGCCTCGCGAACTGGATCCGTTTGTGGATCGTTGTCGTGGCCATTCCTCTGGCTTTGAGCTTCTCGTGAAACTCCTTCGCGTGTCCCGCGGTGATCTGATTGATCTTGATCCCCGCTGGCATGAATTCTTTGAGGTTCGCTACCACCTGTTTCCATACCGCGACCGTGGCTGGTTTGCGTGATTTCCCCTGCCGTTCGATGTAGTCGTCCAAGAACTCTTCCATCGTCATGCTCTTGCGATCGACCGCGATCTTGCCCGAAGAGATCAGATTCAATCGCTCCAGCTTCTCGCGGATCGTTGGCGACTCGGACAACCATCGAGCGTCGTCTCGATCGATCGCGTTACCGAGAATTCTGGCAGCCAGCATACTCTCAACGCGTCGCTGCACCCCCTCTGCCTCACGCTCTGAAATCCTGCCGATGTACAGAACGCGGCGTTTGCGATTCTCGTCGAAATACAGGATCCGCCGGTTGCCTGATTTGTCCGTGGAAATGGAAGCCATCGATTTGCTCTCCTCTCAGTTGGTCGCTTGAAATGTTCGTGACTTGCGGGTCACCCTGGGCGGCCACTGGCCTGAGAGTTGGTTTCGATTCGTTTGCGCTCCAAGAACGCCTGGATGTCTGAAACGCGGTAGCGAATCAGCCGTCCGAGTTTGACGTACTGGAGTTCTCCCTTGGAGCGAAACTCGAAGACCATGCGGCGTGAAATGCCGAGCATTTGTGCCGCTTGATCTTCGTCGACTACCATGGGATCGATCCCGTTTGAACCACTCATATCTCACCATCCTTTGCGGTCATTTATCAATGATTTCGAAAGGGAGTGAACCCAACGAGTTTTTGGCCGAGCCAACAGTCAAAAACGGAATCGTCGATGCCAACTACGAGGAAATCGTATTCATCACGAGCAACATCCCCGATGGCAATGGTTACTACCCAGGCGTGGTCCAGAAGTTCGACATTGCTTCGAAATCCTGGAGCACGATCTTCGATTGCAAGGTGGTGGATGCCAACAAATGACTCTGTATTCACGTCGCTACATCGCCACTTCGGTTAGTGGCTCGGTCGAAGGGCTGCCAGTGTACGCGGCAACTTGTACGCAACAACGATCCGGGCTTGGTCCAAAACGCCAGCTCGGACATTTCCTTGGAATGGTTGATGGAGAACCTTTGTATGCAGTATCTAGCTGTGAGTTTCCTCAGATGGGTCGTTACCTCATGCGTTATGTGGGGTTTTCCGACCTGCCAATCTACGCCATTGTGTGCTGCGAGGTTTCCTCGAGTGGCTCTTCGGGCAGCAGTGGATCATCCGGTTCATCGGGCTCCTCTGGATCGACGAGCTCAAGTGGCTCGTCAGGTTCTTCGGGTTCAAGCGGCTCCTCGGGATCGAGCGGCAGCAGCGGACCATCTGGATCCGGCGATCCTCCTGGATCCCACGGAAGCTCTGGTTCCTCCGGACAAAGCGGCAGCTCAGGGACCAGCGGATATTCCGGATCCAGTGGCTCATCAGGTAGCAGCGGCTCATCCGGCTCAAGCGGCTCGTCGGGCAGCTCCGGGTCGAGTGGTAGCTCTGGCTCGTCGGGTTCAAGTGGGTCCTCTGGTAGTTCGGGTTCCTCGGGCTCTTCTGGCTCATCGGGCACTTCGGGTTCGTCGGGATCCAGCGGTGGATCATCGGGAGGTTCCAGCGGCGTTGGTTCCTCGGGTTCGAGTGGTTCGTCCGGTTCATCTGGAAGTTCGAGCGGATCGGGATCATCTGGCAGCTCTGGCTCATCAAGCAGTTCAGGTTCCAGTGGCCCAAGTGGATCCAGTGGTTCATCCGGTTCGGGACCATCGGGAAGCGGCTCAAGTGGCAGTGGATCGCAAAGCGGCTCCCAAAGCGGATCAGGTAGCCAATCGGGATCCGGATCGGGATCGCAGTCCGGCTCCCAATCCGGATCGCAGTCCGGTTCGCAAAGTGGCAGCAAACCTTCAGGCTCCGGGTCTGGATCATCGGGACCAAGCGGTAGCGGATCTGGACCAAGCGGTAGCGGTCCCAGTGGTTCTGGTAGCCAACCATCCGGTGGTGGCAGCAACGGCAGCAGTTCCGGTTCGAGTGGCTCGGGCTCCGGATCGGGGAGTGGTTCCGGTTCGGGCTCTTCTGGCGTTGGGTCCAGCGGCGTCGGTTCCAGTGGTGTTGGTAGCTCGGGTCAATCGTACGGCTCGAGCGGCGTTAGCGGTGGCTCGGCAAGCGGCTCTAGTTCCGGTTCGTCGAGCGGTTGCTGTTGCCCATGTTACTACCAGTGGAATGGGATCGGCTGGATGCCGGTCTCGGTCCCTGATCCGTGCGTTACCCCCATGGGACCGTTCCAAGTCGTCTGCGTGTGCGCAGGGAATGAGCCAACGAGCCCAGGCTCTTATGTGGGGCAGACCGTTTACACAGGATGCGAACAAGGTGTGCAATGAGTAACTCAATTGTCTGTCCACACAACATGGAGGGCTACTGCCAGATCTCGTCGGATCTTGCCCAAGTGCCAGTACCGATCGCCCAAGACGCTTGTGCGGCTTGTATCCAGCAATCGACGCCTCGAGCAAAAAACTCAGTGACTTGCAGTAAAGCGATCCAGTATCGAACACTCGTCGGCATGCTCCCTACTCCAGAGTTGCTTGAGTGCATCAAACCTCCCACACAGGGTGTCGGTACCGAACTGGAACTCTTGATTGAAAAGACTCGGCGCACGCTCAATTGGTTGTGCCTGGGATGGCTCATTCCAGACAAGTTTACTTGCGGGTGCCATTCCACGAAGTCTCGCATGAATGAAATGGGCGTGCGAAAGTGCCTGCGCAACAACGAAACCCTATCCGCTGAGATTCTCACGCGGTGGATCGTCCATGTTCCACCAATCCGTTTCATTCCGTTTGTTCTGACCATCATCGGATTCTACGTCCTCCGCGCTGCCTACAACGCCGAATCCAAGGAGAAGCTCCATGGCTAATTGCAATCAAGCTACCCCCGACCTGACTCCCGAAGCGATGCTTGAGTTGATCAAGCAGTGCCCACCCGGACCTTGGCCCAACGCCTG
>JAJTID010000197.1 GCA_021300155.1 Pirellula sp. | reverse complement strand
ATCGGGAGTCTTGATACATTCTAGTTCATGGATGAAGGGCCGATCGTGTAGTCCGCTCACGAGCAAGATCGAAGCGCCACAACCACCTTCTACTTCGGTTCGCAGACCAACCAGACTCTCGGCAGATCCTCCGAAGAAAGGAAGATCTGGTGCTAGATCTTTCCATAATTCGAGAATCTCGGTACTGCGATCGGACAGCGATTCTCCACTGACAAATAGGATGGCCAAATCAGCTGGCGAGGAAAGTCCTGAAGCCGCTCGTTCGAATGCGGTTCTTATCGCAACAAGAATTGAATTCGCAGATGCGATTCCAGAGGAACAACTCATGAGTAAAGTTCATTCCCCTACGATTTTGACGAGATCGCGATCGAACTGACCACGAGTCAGCACAGCATCCGCACCTGACTCGTGAGCTTCGGACAACCGGTCAACATCGACGTGAGGCCCGAACGCAAGCACCTTTGCAGATCCGAACGCAAGCTTTAATTGCGGAATCGCGTCCGCGAGCTGTAAGGAATCGAGCGTCAAATCGATGAGAACCAACGTGACTTCACTCGGTTGCTCCGAACGCTGTACCACTCGCTCCACTGTCCGATCGACGACAATCGCCTTGCCAACGCTTTTCACGGCACCACTAATACGGGACTGAAACATCAAATCATTCGTCAACAATACAATCACACACAATCTCCTAGTTCGAATGGTTCCACATTGTAGTGTGTCGGATGACAGATCGTCAAAGCACACTTAAGGTAATAAAGTAAGTTATCGTCATCGCAACGTCATCATTACTTGACGATAACGACTATCGGACGATGGTCCGAGAGCCCAAAATGAGGATCCACATCGCGATACAAAACCTCGCACTGATCGCTAGCGAGGAAGTGATCAATAGGAATACCAAAGAACCGAAGCGGAGCGGGCCATGAACCGTAAAATCCTCGATACCAACGGCTGTCGCGTAGCTGGCCGAATCGAAGTAATTGACTAAACGGTCTGGACCACGGCGTGATGTTGAGATCACCGACCACTGCATACGATGCCCCCGCCTTGGTCGCTGCCCACTCGCCGACCGCTACTAGTTGCCGATCTCGCTGGTTTGTTCTCATGGGATGGAGGCGAGGGGATCGGGTATGCACGGCAAGCAATCGCATCGCTTTGCATTTATCATTCGCAGGTAGATTGACCTCGATTGCCGGCATTCCTAGACCTGCTAAGTCGAGGATTTCGAAGTTCGTATTGGGGACCTTGCTCAACACAGCCACCCCAGCGACACCGTCTGCCATCCATGCATGACATGCGTATTCGTTAGCAAACTCTTTCAGTGCATCGACTTGATGTTCCCCCAACTCAATGAGGACAACAACATCAGCATTTTGTTTCCTTACGTGATGCATTACGTCTTCCAAATCGTTGTTGCTGACAAGGAAGTTCCACGAGTAGATCTTTAATCCACTCGCGGAAGGATCGTTCTTCTCTAAAGGAAGTGATGTCCACGGTTGAACCACAAAGAGAAAGTAAGTCCACGGAATCACCCATAACCCGAGCCGGACGTTCCAACGCCCTACCATGCTGGTATTCAAAACTTTTCCCAAAACAATGACTACTCCAGTCGCAGTCAGGCCGAAAAAGCAGTGCCAAGACGTATGGCAGAAAAGATCCAGCACGGCATGCCACGAACTGAAGATCGATCCGAACATCGGAAGCCAAGCCAAGCCTACCGACGTGGTGCAGATCAGCAATATACCTCTTGCGAATAGATTCGTGGGTGGCACCAAAACAGAGTGTTGTAACACTGTAGGTGTAGGTACGATTTTTGGGTCGGAGTTCGAAGATGGAATAGCTGTCTACCAAGAATAAAAATTGGGAATCGTCGATCAATACATCGGAACCGGACCTTACCCGGGTACCCAGATAGATTTCGCATCGGTCTATTCAGTCCCAGCCGGAAACGCCAGCGGCTCGGGACTTGTGGCATAAAACGCTGGCCGCTTGAATCTTGTGATGTAGCTAAAGTGCGTGCTCAATCTCCCAAAAGTTGATCGCAGCACCAATGCTTCGGATTGCTTTGAAACAACCCACAAAATCTCTTGCGGGTCGACGTGCACGAGTACGCCGCCAGCCTTTAGCGCTTGAATGGAAGCAGCCGCCGCTGCGGTTGCTGCCATTGTTGCCGCACTCATACTTAGAACCTGTCTTTGCCAGACCTGAACTACCAAAACTGATAACTCAAGTCTAAATCAAATTTAGACCTTTACAAGTTTGGTAATTCGGCCGGTTTTCACCCATTCTGCAACGTAAATGTTTCCTGTGAGATCAAAACAGGCATCGTGAGGGTGCACGAATTTACCGTCTAGCCACTTGGACTCGTCTTGTCGAATCGTATTCTTGTTATCAGCGGTGATACGCTCGACATCGCTACCCAACTGACTTACCGTCTTGTAATCCTTGTCCAATATGGAAACTCGCGCCTTGAGTTCCGGAACGAGCAACAAATCGCCTTGCCGATCGATGTTTGCGGGCAAGCCGAATCCGGCAATCGTTTTCTCATATTTGCCCTCGAGATCGAAGATCTGCAGGGTGTTGTGTGCGCGATCGGTAACGACTAATTTCGGAGCGGCCAAGTTTCGATCATCGATCCATAAACCGTGGGGCGTATTAAAGGATCCCTCTCCTTTTCCGGCTCCACCAAACGATTTAAGCCACTTGCCATCTTTGTCATATCGGTGAATATGAAAAGCTCCATAGCCATCTGCTAAGAAAAAACCGCCGTCGGGAAGGAATGCAAAATTGGTGGGCATAAAACGATTGCGTCCCCAATCCCCTTTGGGATTCTCTGATTCATCTGGGTGATATACGCCAGACTCTTTTGGCGCGCGACGTTCCCACAACACATCACCCTTCAATGTCATCTTGGCAAAGGTCTTCACTTGCTGATACCCTGCCACATACAAGAACTGTTCGCTTCCTTCTTTGCGAACCTCAATGCCGTGCCCTCCTCCCTGAAACTGTTGACCAAAAGCTCGTATAAACTTCCCTTTGTCATCAAAAACAAAGATAGAAGGGTGATCCTTTTTGTCTCTCAAACCCTCGTGAATCACATACAGGTTGTTATCAGAATCGACGGCCACATTATGGGTAGTTTGCCAAGTGTATTGCGAAGGTAGCTCGACACAGTTATGAACGACTCGAAACGTGTAAGGAGCAGTTCCAACGACGATCTCGCTATTGGTTCTACTCGCAGTCAAGATGCTCGGAGCTCCCGCGATGCATGCAGAAGTCGCACCCATGGTACAAAGAAAACGACGACGCGAAGTGTGTGACATCAATTTCGAATTGAATTGCGCTTTAGACATAGGATTTACCTAACGGATTCCTTGGTGGAGTGAGAGGGGAAGGGCGAGGTCAGTATGGAACATGGAGTTCAGATACCAGCGACAGGGCGTTGAATCGAAAGTGGATAAAGACCTTCGATTCAACGTCCACTACCAAAGCGATCGAATCTACTTGCGATTGCCGTACACTACAATTTGGTTGAGGTGAAGAATACCGTTGCCATCAATGCCAATCTTGAGATAGCGACCACGTGTACCTGCTGGCAAGTCAATCTTGTAATCTGCGGCTGGCTTCTCGGACTTCCAAACTTGCTTCCAATCTTTTCCATCCAGAGAGACCCAGACCGCCAAGTTCTTCGCTCGATCATAAAACTGATCGTTGCGACGGTTTTGCAAGTAAACATGTCGGATCTCCGATTCTGATGCCAACCGAACTCCAACCGCTGGTGACGCACTGCCACCATCGGGCGAATGAAACGCAAATTCACGTTGTGCAGGATCAACTGCGCTCAAAGCCAAGTTTGCTTGTTCAGACCAATTCGTTGGAAAACTTGGGGGTATTTGCAATTGAGCATCACGCGAGATTTCCGCGAATTCTCCATGCTTTCGGATGGCCCCCTCCGAGGCTAATCCTGTCTCGATCCAACCATCTTCTCGAATCACAAACAGATTCTGCTTCGCAAGATATTCGATCAAATCAAGAAACTCACCTGGACCGATCGTCTTGGCTAGACCTTCTGGCATTGAGCTGGCTTTCATTTCTTTGCGTAGCTCGATATCGGACTTGGCGATCATCCGCTCTTTCCCTTTGCCATCGTTGGTAGCAACCCCGAGCGTAACTGCGTCGGCTGTTTCCTTGAGCACAAAGCCCGTAACCACCTCATCGTCTGTCGTCACAATCTGCAACGTCTCATACCCCTTGGCAATCGTATCATTGGGCCACAGGATGTGACGAATGATATTCTCTTTCGAGTACCGACTACCCACATCATCCAATCGAGGTCCAAAGGCTTTGCCTTCGTTTCCGATTTGGTGACACGCGGAGCAGACGCGACTATAAACGACGTTTCCTTTATTCGCATTTCCACCTTGGATGCCTGCTAATGTGCGCAATGCTTCTTCCCGTTTTCGTAGTGGGAGCTCCGTGTTCTCAGCATCCTTTAATGGCTTGAGCACCCTCCCTCCAGGACCAGAAGCAATCTTGTAGTCTTCGTAATACTTCATTCGTCCATCGTTCGTATTCGCAAGGAACTTACCTGCTTGAATAGCAGGATCGACGATTGGTTGAAGAGCATGCAACGTGTGTTCCAACGTGTACTCGATCCAATAATCCATCGGCTTGAGCGCAACTTGCAATACCACCTCGGCGGACTCCGGAGTACGGATGTAGCTCAAACCACGCACAGCTTCTAGCCGAACGCGTGGGTGCTCATCCTGGATGGCCGTCTTGAAGATGGCGAACGCGTCTGGATAGCGTTCGACTTCGTTCCCTATCGTGTGAACGACGGCTGCTCGTGCATGGAAATCTTTGGCTGACATCAATCGTTTCACCAACGCTGGATTTACCAGGCCAAAACTCTCCTGTAACCACAACGCTTCGCAAAGCCGCGTTTCAGCAACATCACCAGCGATCCACTTATCAACGGCCGCAAGAACCTGAGCCTCATCGCGAGCTCGCAACTCACGTCGTGCACGGTATCGCGTCCTCGGCTCATACTCTTCCAACTGGGCGAGCAGTTGTTCGATCGTCGCATCGGCCTGAAGCACTGGCTTTAGCAAAGGTTTGTCTTTGTAGACCAACCGATATAATCTGCCGTGCTCGTGATCCCGATTCGGATCCCGTTGTGAGTATTGCATATGGCCGATCAGTGCATTGCACCAATCGCCAAACCACAACGCACCATCGGGACCGATTTGAGGATCGATGGGGCGGAAGAAGTTATCCGTCGAACTGAGAAGATCCTCGATGCGCTCGCCCGCAAAGCCTGCTGTACCCGGTTCGTCTTTCAGGGTAAAGCGAGGCATGCCGTGCATGTTGATCACGCAAGCATAGACGAACTGCCCCTGCACACTGTCTGGGAATTGGCGACTATACAGAAAGTCGTTTCCGATCGCAGGTCGCATCCCTTGATTATCAAAGTTCGGACGCAGTGTCTTTCTCGTGGATACCGCATACCCTGCCAACGGACTGGTCCAATGCTGCTGCGCATTGGTACCATCGCCAATGATTCCCATCCCCCACTTGTCGAAGACCATGCACCACGGATTACCATAGCCTGGAGTCCTAAAGTGTCGAAATTTCCAAGTCTTCGGGTCGAACACGTAACAACCAGATGGTCCGTTGCTTCGGAAAGGCCCCCACGGAGTTTCGAGCGTTGTCGACATGGAAACGCCTTCGAGCATGTAAAGCGATCCACCATGCGACCATTCCCATGCACCCATCGTATGGTGCGTATCATCGGTAGCGATCCCATCGATCATGTGAATGACTTCATCTGCGACATCATTTCCGTCGGTGTCCTTCAAGAACAGAATGCGAGGCTCATCTACTACGAGCACTCCATCTTCATGAAACTCGAACCCGGTCGGACAAATCAATTTGTCATAGAACGTTTTGCAGACGTCCGCTTTTCCGTCCTTGTTGGTATCTTCGAAGATCAACAGCTTGTCCCCAGGTTTTGCTGAACCTGGAAGCCACTGCGGATAGTTGATCATGCAAGAAACCCACAGTCGGCCCTTCTTGTCGAAAGCCATCTGCGTCGGATTTGCTAGTTCCGGAAAATCTTTCTCGGAAGCAAAAAGTTGCACTTCAAAGCCCTCTGGGACCTTCATCTGCGCAATCGATTCCGCAGGTGTTGGGTAGACCAACGTCGTTGGCTCGCGCCCACGTCGAAAGGCTTCATCGCGCGTACCGAACATCGTCTCTGGAATAAAGACCTCTCCCGTCTTGGAATCGTCTGGCTTCTCTGCAACCTTCTTCCCTGCAACGATGTCCCATATATATTGATCACGTACGGCAACCATTTTCCGAATTTTTTGATACTCACCCGGGAATGTCTGTGTGTCCCAAGTTCGACGTCCACCATAGACATACCAACCGTTGAGCATGCGATAATCTTGCAAATGTAACCAGGACTTATCGTTTACCCACTGGCGTGTATTGTGGAAGATCGAGACATCGGTACCCGTGGGATGTTTCGATTGGAACAATTGTCGATCGAGCTCGATCGATACCATTCGATCTCCTGGTTCATTCAAATGAATGCCATTAATCGTGAATTGCAATTTGCTATCGGCTGCAAAAGCTTTCGCTGTCGGAGTAAACAGGTCAACAAACGGAACTTGAAGCTCCGCCGCTAACCCTTGAATCGCATTCACATACGTGGCAAGTATCGCATTGCTCTTTGCGCCATCAGGAAGATGTCGATTGTTTGCCGATTCCATAGCGACCGGCGATACCAGAACAAATCGTGCTTCGCGTCCGTCTTTCGAAAACTTTGCCTTTTTGGTTTCGATCCATTTGGCGTATTGATCTCGAAACACCTTGAGTTGCTCCGGTGAATCTCCAGCAAAGTGCTCATTGAATCCAAAGAAACAGATGAAAGTTTCGGGACCGAACTCTACCAAAGGATCATCGATCTTCGTGTAGTTGTCCGGTCGCTGTTGATTACCAACTTCGTCTGCAGGCCAACCAAAATTCCTGACAACTAACTGCTTGCTGGGGAATCGAGTGTGCAATAACGTTTCAAAGTAGCCGAACAAATTCATCCGCTCAGCAAGCGAGCTACCCATGAAAGCGATTCGTTCCCCTTGACGGAACTCCATCGGTTCAGCAACGCTGGTTGTTGAGACTGGTTTCGGTCGAAAATTCCAAACGGGAGTTCCCTTTGGATCTGGCATGCTCGGTGTCTTACCTAATCCAAAGTCTTCTGGCTTCTTGTTTTGTGTTTTCCAATAAGTCTTGTCGTTGATAAAGCCAAAGAAGCTTGGATAAAACGGATCCACGAATGACACATCTGCGTTCTCTGGTACAGATTGACCGGTCAAATGAAGAGCGGCGTTCACGACCATGCGTCTCAACCCCTCGCTCATGAAATCGACCGAGGCTCCGCCAGTGGTGCAGAACGCTTTGCCTTTGCCACTGCCGTTGGGTGTTTTGTACTCGCGAATCCACGCAAAGGGCTGCATCGGTTCATTGATTTTGCCCACAACATTTGCGGACGATGGGTCCATCGACTCGGTGACTGCAGCTCGCAACAAGATCTCGTCAGAATCCGCGAGGTGAATCACGCCGTAAACGTCCGAGGGACAAAACACATCCTTAACGCCCTTCAAGATAGGGTGGGATTGTTTGTCCGCGACAGCTACACCCCGTGCGCCTTGCACTTTGTGTTTTCCATGATGGCTTACCCAGGTTTCACCCAAGATCTTGAGTCCAAAGTCATCAAACTTCAACGCATCGAAAGTGCCATTGCCACGAAAGGCATGTGTTGCTGTTCGGATTCCAATCACCGGCTTGCCTGCATTCAAATAGCTCGCGATATGCTTGGCTTCTTCCGCGACAGGCTGCCGAAACCGAGTGCCGATGATCATGAGGTCTGCACCAGACAATGCGTTCAAGCCACGGAGCCCTTGCTGATTGTTGGCGTCGATGTAGTCCGCGCCGTCTGGCCCGAGGGAGAAGACGACGGTGCACTTGAAGTTGTGTTTCTGACTGAGAATCTTGCCCAACATCGGCATCGACTCTTCCGTTCGATACTCTTCGTCGCCAGCGACCAAAACAACGTGCTTGGCATTGTTCGATTTGTTGGCAGGTTCAAAGACTAACGTGTCGGCCGCCTGCAGCATGGGCAACCAACCCAGGAAGAGGAGGCCTAGTAGCATCAATTTGTTTTTCATGACAGCAGTGGCAAGAAGAGGTAAGGGAAGATTGGAAGACGACGAGCTCCATCCAGGCGGCGATCGTCACCCTGGTTGGGCAGTTAAGGAAATCGATTATACTCAAACTGCATCGCAATTGTATGGATGAACGCGATGGATCGAAATAGCTTGGATATCGCCAAACTTCAAGCGTTCGCTCGACCGCATTTCGCTTGAGCATGTAGGGAGAGAAATTTGATGGCTAACAGCGCGTTTCGCCGTATTGCTCGCATTGTGTTGTTCTTTTTCGCAACCAGCGGCTGTTATTCCTCCATCCCAATTGGTAACGCGATGGAACGGATTCGCGTTAGCGCCGATGGGATTCATTTCGTGAAAGCGGATTCCGGGACAAAATTCGTGATCTGGGGCGTGAATTACGATCACGACGATCGCGGACGACTACTCGATGAGTATTGGGAAGACGAATGGAACACGGTCCGCGAAGATTTTGGTGAAATCAAGGCACTCGGTGCGAATTGTGTGCGAATCCATCTCCAGCTCGGCCTCGCGATCAACGAAGACAAGTCCGTACGCGTCTCGTATCTCGATCGACTTCGAAAGCTGCTCGTGTTAGCCGAAGAGTTTGGACTTTATCTCGATATCACTGGATTGGCTTGCTACCACAAAGCCAACGTGCCTGCATGGCTCGACGCGCTCGACGAACAAGAACGCTGGAATGTCCAAGCGACATTCTGGAACGCGATCGCGAAAACATGCAAAGAGAGCAACGCTGTATTTTGTTACGACCTCATGAACGAACCGATCTTGGCAGGTAAAGAGCCCGAGAAGGAATGGCTAGCAGGAGAACTCGCGGGCAAGCATTTCGTTCAACGACTAACACTGGACTTGAAAGGACGATCGCGCGAAGAAGTTGCAATGCAATGGGTCAATAAAATGGTGACCGCGATCAAGTCCGAAGACCCCTCTCATCTCATTACCGTCGGCGAGATCCCTTGGGTGTTTGTGTTCGGTGGAGGCAAACCACTCTTTGGCGACTCACCCGTTGGCGACCGGCTCGATTTCAACTCCGTGCATTTCTATCCCAAGAAGGGCGAAGTCGAGAAAGCACTCGTGGCATTGAAAGCTTACGAAGTTGGCAAACCGCTCGTCGTGGAAGAGATGTTTCCACTGGCATGCACTCCAGAGGAGTTGATGGAGTTCGTCGACGGATCAAGCGAATACGTTGATGGTTGGATTAGTTTCTATTGGGGCAAATCATCGAAGGATCTTCGAGAGAACAAACCAAACGACATCGGTGCCGCGATCACCGCAAACTGGCTTGATCGATTTCAAGCTGAAGCCAATCGAGGCACAAAGCCGTAGTGCATCAACGATCTCCATATTCTCTGAGCCAATTTCTCTAGTGCGTTGATACTCTGTTAGATAGTCTATTGCCACCAAGAAACATTCCCGTCGACTTCGGCCACGACAAGTGGTTGCGTCCTCTACATCCATCCGCGGAAAGCAAGAAATCAGACAAACAACCGGGTGGGTTGATTCTAGATACTCCATGTGTTACGATTTTTTGCGTGTAGCTCTCGGTCCTAGGGAGTGTATGTCTCGGTACTAGAAAAAGGATAAATTTATGTATCGCCTCTGTTCTGTTCTGTTCTGTTCTGTTGATCGCAAATGCAAGTGCTCAATCCTATTTGCCGGGTAGTAAGGTTTATCTTGATTTTGAAATAGGAATTGAAGTCGATCCAACTTCTTCGGAGATCGTGATTCCGCCAACTTCTGGTAATGCGATATTTTCAGGTGGACAGTTATGGTACGTGCCTGAAGGTAATGGAACGGCAGACGCTTTTGTTGTTGTCTTTAACGCGGGCGGGAAAGATATTTTCTTGACTCAACTCATTGAAGGAGAAAACACTTCTTCAACGTTATCGTTTGCAGTTTCAACACAAGACGGTAGCTACAACGTTGCCTCAACGCCGATTTATTCAACGCTGGATTCACCTTTGACGATTACTGATGGCGAGTTACCTCGGGTTTATGGGGCATTCGCGACGATTTCATCAGGGTCGTTTGCAATGTCCACGTTTGCAACCACGATGGTCGGTGATTGGGGGGAGTGGTTCCACGGCCAGGTCAATTATTGGTTTCCAGGTTCAGTAGAGAATAATTCATCAGTTCCAGTATTGGTTTGGTCCGACACAACGGGGCACTATTACCTTCCTCCAGGGTCGACGTCTCCTGAAGGTGATTGTGCCGACTACATTTTTGTAGACGATACTTGGTATAAGATCATGGGACCGATTCATGGACACTGTTTCATCAATCCCTCGGGACCACCGACGAGCACGCCCGAATGGGACTTTGATGTCTCAACTGGTGCAACAATACCTCCGAACCCGCTCACACCTGTAGCTGAAGGGCAATATAGCCCTCCGGAGCCCGTTTGGATTCAAATTGGCTGGGGTGTATGAAACCTCCAGGATTTCAATTGAGCATGAGCACGCTTTTTCGCGTTCTAGCGATTTCGGCGATGTTTTTTGCCCTTCTCTCCCGCATTACTATGATTGGATTTGCAACCATTGTTGTTGTCATTGCATTCATGGGAGCTCAGTTGGGAGAGAGTAAACGAAAGCAACCAATTCATTTCTCCGTTTACGCAGTAGTTTGCTTGTTGCTGTGCGTTTGGACCATAGGGATTGGCCAAATCGTGATTAAGTATTCTCGCCATGTAGAAAATCAGCCCTTTTTCGAAGATGGCATTTTCTTTGACCTCTTCGTAAAAACCTTTCTAACGGTTACTGTCTTTTTGGGTCCACCTTGTGTTTGTGTTGCTGTGATTGTCGGGATGTCGTACCAGTTTGTTCGAAGAGGGCTCAAATTCAGAGCTGACTCGCATCAGATGTCTCCTGCCACGATCGTCCCCAATCCCGATAGTGACACGAATGCAAATCAATAGAATAGTCTCTTTTGGTGTCAATCAGAATATCTTCGTCCCACAGATCCAATGCTGCAATCCCGTCTGAATTTACAACAAACGTGTAAGCGTACAGCGGCCATAGGTTTTTGAGTCGGCTTGGCTTGGAATCGTGGGGTAGGTTTCTATCGTTCGCCCAACGATTTCACACTCTCGCAGGATCTCCACTCATGGCTCAATCCATTGAAAGCAAAACTCAGCTCTGGAACAAGCGGCTACGACAATTTGAAAATTCCTCCCTCACTGTCGCCGAGTTCTGTCAGTCGATAGGTTGCTCCATTCCGACATTCTACCAATGGAGAAACAAGCTCCAAGCTTCGCAACCAGCGTTGCCAAAGCCCGCTTTTCTTCAAGTCCAGTCCGAGCCCCATGCCGCTCACATTCAAATCAAGCTCCTGTCAGGAATCGTCATCTCGCTTCCGATTGAAGCCATCGACTCCTTGCCTCGCCTCTTGGACCGAGTCGCTTAGATGCTCGCCATCAATCCACAGGTCAAGATCTACTTGCACACCGATCCGATCGACATGCGCAAGAGCTTCGATGGGCTATTTGGAATCATCAAGTCAGACCTTCATCTCGACGTGAGAGACGGAGGGGTTTTTATGTTCCTCAACTTGCGTCGCAATCGGATCAAGCTCATGTACTGGGACCGCGATGGTATCGCGATTTGGATGAAGCGATTGGAGTCCAATTGCTTCCAGAGACCGCTGCGCTCTTCCGATGGCAAGCACATCATCATCGAACCAACCGAGTTGCAATCGATCCTCGCTGGCATCGACTTAGCGAGCATCAAGATGCGAAAACGATACGTTGCACCCAACCTAATACCTCTCGCGACCAACGCCGCTTCATGAACCAAATTTTTCTTGCCATTCTTTTACAAATTTGCCTT
>JAJTID010000079.1 GCA_021300155.1 Pirellula sp. | reverse complement strand
TCGACATCGTCTTCTCGCGTTGCATGCTTGGTCATCATGCGTTTGAGTGCGGATGGTTCGTATGGTGCATAGTGGTAAATGTGCATATCCGGGAACTGCTCCCATCGCTTCAAAATCCAATCGATAAACTGCTCAAACACCTGCCTTTCTTGCTTGCTATTGAGGGCCCAAAACTTGTGATACTGGGGTTCGCCGCCTTCGTTGGTTACGTATCCAAACAAATACTCCAGCCCATCGCCGCTGGCTCGTGGATTGCCTTCTAGATCAAAGAAGACATCTCCTGGGTTCGGTTCCGGCAGCAATAGGAATCCTCGTTCTTTCTCGATGTCGTTGAACTCGTATTCCGGATTGCCAGTCTGACGTCCTTTGAGTTGAATCTTGGCTTGGCGATGGACTTTGTAGTAAGCGTCTAGAGATCCACGTTTGGGATGGTGTCTAACTGGCTCTTCAGCTTCCGCAAATTGCGTGAGCGACATGACACCTTGCTCGACGAGTTCCACACGTTGGGATTTCGAGATGCCTGCAACGAATGCCAAGTGATCCGCATCTCTCCATGCTTTCTCGCAAGTGGGCCACCAGTTGCAGATCTGGCAATGATTGCAGGGTTCGGGCTTGCTGTCACTGTCAGGCTCGGATGCGAGTTTGACTTCGAACGACTGCTTGGCCATTCGATAGTAGGCCATATAGTCGTCTACTCGTAGCTGATCGACATCGAAAGGATCGTTATCGTTTTTCGTATCAGGCTTGATCACGTACATATACTCAGGCTGTATACCTTGGATCTTGGTGACCAATTCGGTGTACAAACACAATTGCAAAACGGCGGTTGCTTTGGTGGTTATAGAGAGTTTGGTATCGGCAATCTCGTAAGACCAATCTCCAAGCATGCTGGGTCGCTGGACTTTGAGCAGGAAATCGGGGAAACCTCCCCACGGTTCGTCGACGAGGCGACCTTGGACAATCACATCTGCACCACTACGCATGGCATCGATAGTCCGTGAGCCGTCCGGATCCGAGAACTTCTCGAGTTCGATGACCGCTTTGCCGGATGCTTTGAGATACTCGATGTAGCGTCGCTCATGGCGTTCTCCAAGCTCGATCAAAAGATCCAGCATGTGGTCTTTCCGATGATCTTTCATTAGCCGTCCTTCGACAACGGCACGGTCCAGTTCGGTGGCGTGTTTGCATCCGAGAAAGTTGGCAAGATCGGTAGCGGAAAACAGAATTCGGGTGTTCTCAAGTCGCATAATCAGTCGGGCTCCATGTTGTGAATCAATGTTGTAACATAGAGCTTCTTTCATGGTAGTGACACGTTAGGTCACGCGACGCTTAAATTTCACGCAAAGAATTTGGAGCATCAGGAATTCGCTGCTTGACTGAAGTACCAGAACTTAGTCTAGCCAAATTCATGCTTAAAGTGCTGGGCAATGGACAGGAGCGAATTCGTACAACTTGCAGAACGGTTTCGCGTCGACTTGCTACACGAATCCTTCAGCCACGAGCTGACTTCCTATTGATGTGATTTCGTGTCTTTGACCAGAACCGCCAGCGACACGGCACCAGCTTTCACAGATCAGCTTGGCTTCCACGCCTTCATGCTCGAGCCAATAGCTAAACCCGCCGTACATTCCTGGAATTGCGAACCAAATTTTACTTCTCTCAAGTTCTAGTAGCGATTCCAGTTCCGGGAATCTTAAATTGGGATCGAGCTCCATTTCATGAATTCTCCTGTTGATTACGGAATGGAAGAAGGCCTGAATTTTATGAAGAACTCCAAAAGGGACATGGCGTTTAAGATCGGGTGCTAGAACCTCAGTAAGATGTTGATGCCTGCATCTTGCTGCTACATCAACTGGTCGTTCTCCGCGTACGTTTTGGATCGTTCTCCATGCTCCTTTCTCGATAAGACTCCTGGCTATATCTACTGTCGCTCCGCCGTGCGCAGCTTGATGTAACGGGGTGTAGAGCGATTTTCCTCCTATGCGCGCGGTATTGACAAACTCCGGGTGCTTATCCAAAACACGAAATACTCTCTGCCATTCATAGTTTTTGGCCGCATCAGATAGCTCGTTTCTTGCTTCGATCACCCAGTCATTTAACATCGATTTGTCCGTGATGCCGTCCCAAACAATTCCCATTTCAACAGCCTTTCTTCGATAAACCTATACAAGCCACAAAACCGCATAGGGATAACAATCTACCCTGAACCTCGTCGTAAGATTCCACTGCATATAGTATTCTAAATTCCACCGGAGCTAAGTTGATACGGCCGTTGTACAATATGGGCTTCTAATTCTTCGCAGAACACAACCGCTCGAGTAAACGATGCCAGTCTTTCGGATACCAAAACTAGCCACGCCACTCACACGTTGCTACTGGGTTGTCGACAGGCTTTTCCTCGCTGGTGCCTACGCGGGACATGAGGATCCGTTAAAACATGTGGAGCGTGTGACCGGGTTATGGAACGCCGGTATGCGGACGTTTGTTAACTTGATTGAGGAAGACGAAAAAAACCCACAGGGAAAAGCTTTCGCGCGGTACGATCACATCCTGCGTGAGCTGGCTACTAAGAATGATGAGCGGGTGGCTCACCTGCGATTCCCTATCGTCGACCAACACATCACATCAAATGATCGAATGAGTTCTATCTTGGATGCTATCGATCTGTCGATCGCGAACCAAATCCCAGTCTATGTTCATTGCTTCGGCGGTATCGGCCGAACCGGGACGGTTGTCTGCTGCTGGCTGTTGCGACATGGTTTTGTCAGCAAGGAAAACGTGTTCCAGGTTCTATCCCAGCTACGTGAAGCGGATATCGAACGATCTTCGCGTGATGCCCCAGAGAACAAAATGCAAGAGGACTTCGTATTGAACTGGCCAACTGAGCTAGTGCAAGCTAAGAAAAAGAAGACGGCGACGGTCAAGCTGAAAGACGATTGGTTTACTAAGCTAACTGGCTTTTCCGAGAGGTCTCCGGCTGAAGTTCGCGAGAACATCACCGTTGGAGGGAGTCAACTTACCTCGCGAGTTAATGGTGCAACATATCAATGCGGGAAGCTGGATATCGTTCCATTGGGAGAGCTTCGAAGGAGGATCGCTGAGGTAGATGGCCGTAATGGCAAGCTTACGATTTCCGAGTTGGTTGGCGACGCAAAGGCAATTCATGCGGACGCATCAAATGCCGGTGCGGTGTTTCAAGTTGCCTCGCAGTTCAATCTACTCGAAATGGTGTCGCCTAGCGTCACACCTGAGCAAGGGATCGGAATCTACGAAAATGATCCGACGCAGGGTCCGGCGTGTGCAATCGCCTGCGGCGCAGGGACTATCTTCCGAAATTATTTTGTCGAGGTGGACGGTCAACAGGGGCAATCCGAAGGCAAGCAAGTTGATTGCTTGGCAGATGTCGGCGAGGCGTTAGGCAATGTAGACCAGAAACTTTGGAAGATGCGGAATGGATATGCCCTTCCCACATCGAAAGGACTTTCAGAAGTCGTTGTAAAGCTTCGGGGTATGTCTGAATTGGAGCTTGATGAGTTACGCCAGAAACTGAAAATTGGAATTCACTGGGATACGCAAGTTACA
This sequence comes from Pirellula sp., assembly GCA_021300155.1. Classification (GTDB taxonomy): domain Bacteria; phylum Planctomycetota; class Planctomycetia; order Pirellulales; family Pirellulaceae; genus JBKCUI01. Next base: position 1,053 of record JAJTID010000079.1, on the reverse strand, counting down.
TTGCATGGAGGAAAGCATCTAGTAACACAAGTGTATTGTTCTGCTCTCCCCGTCGCGTATAGCAACATACCTCCATCCAGTTGGGAGCCCTTTGCACGATTGATTCTGGAGTCAGCGTATGAAGCTACGCTTGCTGCTGGGATTCTGAACGCCACAAATACTGGAAACAGAACCGTTTACTTGACGCTGCTTGGAGGCGGAGCTTTTGGCAATGACCAAAACTGGATCTTGGATGCGATACGTCGCGCGGGGATGCTATACAGACTCAAAGACTTGGATGTGAAGATCGTTAGCTATCGGTATTCCAACCTTGCTGTTCGGGAACTTTGCAACGAATTGCAAGATTGACTTTAATCATATAGCAACAGTTGACGATGCGACAATCCAAGCCTTCTTTGCATCCTGTCGAAGTCTCAAAGCCAGCTTCTCATAATGTTTGCTTTTGTTCTGCCATCAACCTTCCGTCTCGTCCCAGGGCCAAAACTGCATACGAACTTGGCGGAGCTTGAAACCGCCATCATTCTCTGATGACAGGTCTATTTGGTACATAGGCCGCAGAACGTTGAGTACTCTGCTGGCTTTACAACTCGAACGTGATACTCTCCTGGGCGAGCAAGAACAAACGTGACCATATCGTTTCTCCTGATCTCATCAACGAATTCTATCGTATCGCTCGCTCCTATAGGTGAACGCTCACCCTCAATCGCAAATCCAGGCATACTGCTCTCCTTTGTTCCCGCTACCGAATTAACCGGACCAATCGTCGGAAGGGACACAAACTATCCATTACGATCCGACAAAAAAATGTCGCTTGATTGTATCCGATGATTCAGTCATCAGCTCTTCCGTTGAGCATCTTGGACAGAACAATTTCCCATCTGTGACAAAGTCTCAGAAATCTTGAAAACAGGTGAGACTTAGCCGCTTGTAACCTGTTAGGGGCTTCTCGTAACTGTGGTGTTCTATCGCGAACCGTGTGGTTCGTGGATTGATTGAACACGATTGTTACAAGGTTTCTAAAGATGGTTCATTGGTGGGAGATTGGTTTGCCGG
>JAJTID010000218.1 GCA_021300155.1 Pirellula sp. | reverse complement strand
GTTCCTACAAAGCCTCCACAACTGCTAAGGCCTTCTAGTTGGCAAGACAAGGGATGCAGGGAGCCAACACTAGAACGCCAAAGCTGCGGACGGTAGGGGCAAGCCCTAACCGTCCTGGAATCTGATCCTGATAAGGCACGTCACCATTGTGGAACTGGCCTGTCTGAAAATGACGATGGAAGATGGCAATGATTTGAGATTCCTATAGCAAACGTTTGCGATTTCCATCACAAAACTAGATTTGATGAATTCGCAAATCGGTCGGTGAAAATTGATTGCAATCAGCCACCGAAGGGCGTTATGTTATTGTAGTTGGTGGTTGTAGAAGCTCTTTCCACAACTACTGCCAATCAAGTTCACCCCCGACAGGATTGCGCCCAGCTATGAACCACCCGATTCAAAGCGTTTATGTACAAACCGCAACTTCGAACTGGCTGCGTCTTGAGTGCGCGACACGTTCACGGATTCCGATTGGGCTACGTTCGCTGATCGATGCCGAGCAGGTCGTCAATGACTCGATAGACGAGTGGATGACGAGAGTGTCGGAAACGATGTGCGATGAGGCGATGGAACCAATGGATCTCGATGCGTTGGTCGGGCTGTTAATGTTCATCTTAAAATGTCATACTACGGACGCGATACGAAAAGCGATTGCTTGGAAACGTGGTGGACGAACGATCAACACCGGTGAGGAAATTCTCGATCGCTGTAAGGATCCGAATTGCGTCAAATGCACAACAGAGATGGAGTCCGAAGAGACGCTTGTCAGCGTGGAGCAACACTTGGATACTACGCAGCGGTCGGTATTACGGCTTCGTCTCGACGGTTACACCGAGTTCGAAATTGGTGAGAGATTGCAGTTATCGATAAGTACCGTTAAGGGAATTCGCAGATCGATTGCGTCCATTGTGAAAGCGGCGATGCCAGATGCCTATCCAGAGCAAAGAGCAAAGAGCAAAGAGCAAAGAGCGAATAGGCAATAGGCAATAGGCAAGAGGCAAGAGGCAAGAGGCAAGAGGCAAGAGGCAAGAAAAAATAGTTTCGAAAAATGGGAATTTTTCCAACGGAGAACGCGCCGTTTACGGTTAATCACTTAACGTGACGAAGCAAGGAGTTAGGTTCTCAAATGGTTCAATTGCAAAAATCGTTGATTTCAAAGCTTTTCTGGATATTGTTGCCGGCCGTTATTGCAGAAGCGAGTTTCGGGGGGAGTAGCAATGCACCAAATTTTGAATTTTACCTCGGCAAAACAAGCATTTCTGAAGCTGAGGTTTCATGGAAATGTGATTTCGGTGTGCTTACTACTGGAGAGGCGTTTTCCGGAAAACTAAAGTTCATTGCCCGTGATGGATACAGGATAACAGTCAGGGATGGCGAGACAGACTGTGGATGCTTAAGTGGCAAGGTTGCGCCGCACGAAAATGCCCCTGAGGTCATTGTAAATATCGAGATGTCTCCGGTGTTCTCCGAGCAAACAATTCGCCGGAAAGTGATCTCTGATGTTGAAATGATTTCCGCGTCAGATGGATCACGACATCAGATAAAGGCAATTGCAATCATAGAGCTTAAAGTGCGTAATCCAATTACCTTTGATGTTGATAAATTGATTTTAGATTCTCGTCGTGATGCGACCGGGAAGAGAAAAGACAGTTGGACATTCGATGCCATGAACTTCACTGGGACGAAAGCGAATGAGCTAGCGGTCGAAGGCAGTTTTCCTGGGAAAGTTTCGATTGAGCAGCCTGAGGAAGGTTCTGGCTTACGTTTTGTCGTCGCGGCAAACCGAGCGTTGGAGCACGGAGAGATGTTCAGGCTGTCGTTTAGGAAGCGAGGACACGAAAAGTCCTCCAAAGATTTGGGGGCAGTCTCTTTAGTTGCTTATGATTCAGGATTGACCCGAGTGTTGCCGTCCGCTTTGGTAGCGTCTGAGGCGAATGGGTATTGGGACTTGGAATTTCGTGTACTTTTGCCCAGAACGAAAGAGATCGATCTCAAGTCGGTTGAGATTGAGGTTGCGACCAACGGCGTCGCAATCGATAGAGATTCCATCTTGCTTTCCCGCGTTAATGAGAGACTTTATAAAATCAACCTGGTTCGATGTAAGACACCACTGAACGGATCGCTGTCTGGAGTTGTCAAAGGTCAGTCTTCGTCAGTTGGAGAAATCGTATCGTTTCAATTTGAGACCACTTGCCACTATTCCGAAAAAATCAATTGAGAGAGTGGACTGTCTTATGTCACGTAGCCTAGTTTTCTGTTTGCTTCTACTTAATGCAACTGCCTCCTTAGCCTTGTCGCAGGACGAGACAGCTGAGTTGGTTGTGAAAGAGCCGAAGGAAGTATTCGGTGTATCCCGCTCATATAATAAAGCTGAGTTCAGCAAAGTCTGGACAAAGATATCAAAGGAAGCAAAGAGAGTCGAAACGCTTTCGGGACGGGTTTGGGTACGGGAATACTCTGTTCTGCTTTGGGACGACATTGCCGTGGAGGAAGAGCCAATCGTTGCCTTTCGGCCTGAGCAAGCATTCCTCTGTGATTTCGCGAGCGACTTTGTGGAGATGCGAACACGTCAAGATTGGTACGACGTAGTGGATACCAAGACTAACTTTCTTAGTAACTTGACGTTGGATGATCGAATGTTTCTTGACTTGCAGATTCCTGATTCACTCAAGCTGCGAGATCGTCGAATTCGATCGATCGACAGAGAGGCGAGGTTATTGAAAACACACATTCTTGTTCGATTGCCCGAGAAGATGGTTCGATCTTGGCCGACGATTCTCGACTACCGACTTGCAGGCTGGACTTCATCTGGCCAATGGATCATTCCAACGGATATGGACCAATGGTTTAGGATACTGGATAGCTTTGAACCTTTCTCCCTGACGATAGACGATACTGGCGGTACTGTAGTTACTTTTTACCAGAAGAATGCCGTAACAAAGTGTATCTGGCAGATGACATTCGATAGTAAGTCATTGCTTCTAAAGAAAGTACTGCAATATCGAGTCGTCAATCAGCTAGAGGACGGAACTTTGGTATGTGTAAAGGATCCGCTTTTTCATAGTCTGATCTTTTCTAAACCGAAGTCCAAGAGAAGGTGTGTTATTTTAGGATCGGAGTCGAACCCCCGTATCCAGCGACTCGACTTCGTGGTTGAGGAAGATGACTTTTTATCTGACGATCTGTTCGATCCTAAGTCGCTTTCCCATGAACCTTTGCCTATTGTATATTCACCTGAGCTCCAAGCAATTATCGCGGCAGATTTGGAAAAGGCTTCACTCCCTGCGCGACCTTAGATCTACTATTGGCATTCCAAACTTAAGGCGTGATCGTTTCGTTTCGGTTCGTTTCATTAAAATGATGATTAGGAGTAGTATCGTGTTGAAGCTGTTCGAATTACTTTTTTTGGCATTGATTCCAAGTCCGTCACCGGCACCGCAAGAGACTTGTTGGTATATTGTGTTCGAAAATTGCGCCGCGCCTGTGCCGTGTAATGAGAAGACATGTATACAAACAGGTAGTAACCTTGTACCCGCTGACATGAATCTAGATGGGACGATTGCACCCGGTGAAGGGTACACGGAGCCGATTTACAAATGCAAAGCGGATGCTACACATGGCCATACAGGGACGTATGAGAACGCCCTTTCTTGGGGGAAAGAAAAAAAAATCTCGCAAGATTCGAACGGAAACCCAGCGCCTGGCTCGAGAACCGAAAAACAGAACATGATTTATTGCTTTAAAAAGAAGGGTTGTCCCATCAACGATTGCACTGAGCACACTGACGTGAATGATCCAACAAAGACCGTCTTTTTTTGCAGCGATCCCAGTCAGTCGGGAGTGAACTACGATGAACACATAAATATTTATCTCGAAGAAGCATGTGGAGTAGTCGTGGTTGGTGATGGGTCGATCAATTAATAACAACCACGTAGTGTCTTGGCTCACGAGAGGAATTCTGGAAAGACTAAAAGGTGGCAGGAACGTGACAGGAACCGTTTCTGAACTTTTGGCATCATTTTCGCATTTTTTTGTTTCTATTTGGCTGTTATCCGACGAGCAAGAGCTTTGTGGCGCAGAGATGCAAAGACGCACGGGCGCAGAGTTGTGATCCTTCGCGTCTCAGACTCTGCGTTACTCGTAGAGCCCCAAAGCTGCGGACGGTAGGGGCAAGCCCTAACCGTCCTGGAGCTCGAACCCAATAAGGCGCGTCCCCAATGGGCGGAACTGGCCTGTCTGAACTCGACGATGGAAGATAGCAATGATTTGAGATTTCTGTGGCAAAAGCTTGCGAAATCTATCGCAAAGAGCATCCTAGGGACACACCTTTTTTGTGATTTGCGACTTGACGAAGGGCATTTAGAATTTTCTAATTCTGGGAACTGAATTGGTTGCGTTTAGTCCCTACTCGGGAGTTTGAATCATGGCTAGATTGGCACGAGCAGAAGTTTTCCAGCCGACTGAGGTGGCAACGGTACATTTGTGCGCTCGTGTCGTCAGAAGATGTTTCCTTTTTGGCGACGACCCCGTCACGAAGAAAAACTTCGATCACCGGAAAATATGGATCGAAGAGCAAATTAAATTACAAGCAGCCCAAATGGGT
>JAJTID010000231.1 GCA_021300155.1 Pirellula sp. | reverse complement strand
GGAAAGCAGATGGGCTTTCCTGCAGCATCTGGAAAGGCAGTGATACCAACGACTTACGGACGTATCGACCAGTCGGCAGCGAGCTTTAGTCATCGCAAAACTCCACAAAGGAACAATCGGCTCAGTCAGCAAAATCTACCAAATCGAAAAACAAATGCAACACGCTGTGCCTGTCCTTTTTTGTTCCACCGTCCGACGGGCTGTGGCTGATCTCCGTCGTACATGGTTGGAAAAGAATCCATGTTCCAATAGGGCATAAGACAGACCTGCCGAACGTCCATTCCCTTTTGAATCCAACACGCTGTTAGGTCAAACTCGCTCAACTCCGTCGCGAATGGATCATGAGATGCTTGCCGGTACCAGTCGATGATACGGTTTATGAAGGGAACGTGCGCAAACGCCAACGACGGCAAGGCTCTATCTAACGGAGCCCGCCGCGTGGTCCGAAAAATGGGGACCACTTCAGTGTAATCGATTCACTCATTGTTCTAAGTCCAAGTTAAATGCTTCCACTGAGCGTTGGCAATAGGCAAAAATTTCCTTTTGAGTAATTTGTTGTTCTAGCCGTTTATCAAAAAAAGCCTTCCAGGAACCGATCCACGCGAGTTGGAACGACTCAAAATCTGGAAAAGCATTTAGTGTCTTTGGGTCTAGCCCAATAGCAAAGTCTTCAACATCGATTGCTCTACCACTTCCGATTGCCAGTTCGAGCTCCGAAGCATATTCCGTTGGCAGCAAATAGAACTTACGCTTCACGCTTGTCTTCCTCCCACCGGTAAATTCCGAGCGGTTCGCCTATTTTACGCGCCTTTTCCTCCGGATACATGCTAGCTAACGGATGACCTATAAGACCAACATTCTCGTCGACTGGAGTAAACGAGATTTCTTCAATTCTTCTTAGGTGAAGACCTCTGATCTTCTTATTTTTCACAATTTCGGCAACTCGTTCGGTTACATAAATGCCACACGCTGGCCAAATTCTAAAAATGTCCGATCCATCCCATTGATCAAGGTTAAGTAAATCGGAAGGATTTTCCGGTAGCGTATAACAATGCTTTCCTCGATGACTTTCAACGCGACGAATCCCCTTCGCGATCCCGCCCCAGCCTGTAATTACCATTTGACGATAATCACGTTCGTAGGATTCGTGCTGGAAAACAAGTTTTGTATTGGTTTCACGAAGAAAATAGCCAGTGGTATCTAGTTCCTCAAGCAGTTTCCAGAGTCTTGGGCTAAGCAAGAAAAAGGTTCCTTTCGACTCCATGTTCAGTTGAAACGTCCACAGGAAGTCGAGATTACGGTGCTTTCGAGTAATGGTTATGTGAACTGGTCCATCCGTGATGCAGGAATGAAAGCCATCCGCCAATCTCAAGAGTTTGGTTTTCTCATCAGCCTGCAGTCGTTCTTCAATTTCCAACTCTATCTTGAAGAAATTCATTGTCTACATCCCATCCATTCCGTATCGGTTCACGATTTTTTGCGCAAAATCCAAAATCTCTTTTGGTGACCTTGCGATTTTGTTACCATCGTCATCGGTAAAAAAGTCTTTCCAGACCTTGTTGTTGATCTTCTCGAATTCGCCCTTGCTAGGCAAACTCGTAACAGGATCCTTGTCGATCAAATGATGGAGTCCAACTCGCGAGCCCACGTGATTCTCCTAGTCCCAATCGCGAAATCATCAATGTTGATCCCAGAATTTGCGGCATCAGCTCGAACAGCGTCCGGAATGATGTGATGTTCTTGAATACTGCCTGGCTTATTGGGTGGTAGTTCGATGAATTGCGTCTTGGCCAAAGTCAAACCAGTCAATGCCATGAGGACTACCAACTTCTTTTGCGCGATCTGGACGAAAATAGAATCACGCCACACAGCCGGGTTCCCTCAATCCATGCATCGAGCGCGCCATTTTCAGGAGTTACGTAGATCTCGACCGCACTCCCAAATTGGTGTGTGTCCTTATACTTGTTCCTCCTTTGTCCAATAAAGCCCAAGAGGCTGACCAATCTCACGTGCTCGATCTTCCCTAAACCAGCATTGCAGAGGACTACCCGTGAACTCTTGGTCGTTCTCAAAATGGCAATACATATTTGGGGATTGAGATCGAAAATGGCAAACTTCTTCCCTTTCCAAAATCTCTAGTACTTTCGATGAAACGAAACACGCCGAGTGAGGCCAAACTACAAAAAAATCACTGCCGTCCCATTGGCCAGGATCAAAGACCGGTCCCGTTCCTTTTGATTTAGTAAAGCGACGTGGAAATGACCGATCGTCAACACACTTTAGCCCGCTTTCTGGTCGAGCAATTCCTCCCCATCCCGTGACTCCGACTTGCCAAAAAACCCTTTCTTCAGGCCGATGATCGAAAATTAGTTTTACATCGGCGGCCAATGCTTCATACCCCGAAATGCCCGCATGTTGAAAAACTTCATGCAGTCGTTGCGAGACAAATAACTGGATAGGCCATGAGGACCATATCATTTCACCGAACTGCTTGGGCTTAACATGGATTCGCAATGGACGGGTTGAGAGGTAATGATGATCCCCATAACCTTCCACCTGCACCATCTCGTTTCCCTTCCAGAACTCCGCGCAGTGGCGTTCATGATCGTTTGCCAACTCGATTATCTCAATCATGCTTAACTTTCTGTATCAGAGATCCAACCCAAACTCATTCACCAGATCTTCAGCAAACTTTATGACTTGCTTTGGAGAAGGCTGTGCATCTCCAGCAAACCCGTTGAAAAAGTTTTTCCACCGCTGATTGTATTCAACTTTTGCTGTGTCGGGGTCAGCAAAAATTCCTCTGAATTTGCCGCCTGCATCTTTGGGAACATTTCCGTGAATTTGCTTATGAATGTCAACACCGACAGCCACGGTAAAGTCGTCTTGATTGTAGTCATCGCCAAATACTTTCTTGAATTTGCTCTCTAACTCCTCTGGAAACAAATGGTGCCTTTCGATACTTGCTGCCTGAGAGGGTGTGTTTCGCCTGACACCTCGGCCCGAAGCGTTTGAAGGGAGTGTGCCACTGCTGTCCCTGGTCGGCTCTAGCCATCTATTGCGCGACACAAAATCGGCAAGCTTTGTATTCTTCAAATCGGGGTAATCTTTCGTCAAAGAATACTTCAACCCGTCTGCAATTAAGTCCTTCAAATCGTCTTCGTGCTTTCGCAACAAGGATAGGCCCTCTGAATGACCATGTTTATCTAATAGCCATTGAATCGAATCACGATACGCTTTCGTGAAACCACTACCATTGTCCAATCCTTTTTGAAATACAACAAACGCTTCGTCACATGGGTTTCCTGTATTGTGAACCCAAACACCTAGCTTGCCAACAAAGTACGTGTGGTATTCGTCGACACTGAAATTATACGTTGTGAACGTCTCGCCGTCAGCCGCTTGCTGCTCGTCGATGTAGAAAATCGTTGCGTGTCGACCGTCGGCGAGCAATAGTTCATCGCCGATTTCGAGTTGATCCGCCTGACAAAACTGTCCAGTACTTGGACTTGCAACTTCACTCGCATTTGTTGAACCCTCAACATTTGACAATTGCGAGGTGTACGACGCTTCATGTCCTTTGTCTACTCGGACCACGTAGAAGGGATGCTGTCCGGTACAAGTGAGTTCCTCCACTTCACTCTCGACTACATACCTGATCGTCAAAAGACGATTCGGACTTGTCTGGAATAGCTCGGTTACTGGCCGATAGCGGTTCGGACTGTCTGGGGTATTTTCGTCACGTGTCAGAACCAGATCGCCAACCTTAATCGTTTCAATACTCTTCATTCCATTTTGCGTATGAACTTGCGTCCCCGCCACAAAACACATTGGATATCGAATTGCCATTACGGCTACGTCTTGTAGTTTTTCGATTGCCTTTACGACTTTCGGGAAGGCCTTGATGTTATCCAGTTTAGTTAATTTGTTCGCCAGTCGGGCGAAAGTGGCCGCCTTGGCACCAACGATGCCTGCCACTCCTGCTCCGACGGCAGGTGTCGCGAGCCCCCCTGAGCCGACCTCAGCAGCACCGAACAGGACCAAAATAGCAGTTATTGCAGCCGATTCGGCTGCTTCATAAGCAATTGCTCCGACGATATAACCTGCCGTTTTCGCGTCCATATCCACAATGGCATGACCAATCTCAATCATGGCCATTCGCGCGACCTCCAACGCTTGACGAGCTACCAAT
>JAJTID010000055.1 GCA_021300155.1 Pirellula sp. | reverse complement strand
TTTCGAACTGAACGTAGTTATCGATGGCGACCTCGGCGGCGGCTCGCGATGCAGCCCTTTTGCGCTTGCTATAAGCTAAGCCAGAAAATTGATACGTGTCAGAGGTCAGCCGCCTCTTTTTTTGACGCCGCAATGCGTATTCGGACTGATGAGTGATTTGGTTGGTTGATTGAATTATCAATAAAGTGGTGTGTCCCTACACTGTAGTATTCCTGTCGACCTCTCTATTTGCATGTCGTCCACAGCCTGGCTCAGCGAAACCAATCGGAAATCGAGCCATCGAATAGCACTCACCACCAACGCGATGAATGGTACCCCCACAAGAATGTGATGAAAAATCCAAGGACAGCGATAGTCATCCAAAAACATAATGGAGAGGATTCGGGGGAGAGCACCTAACGTGAGCAATCCAATTGCGAAACACACCAACCGAACCACAAACGTGACCTTACTGAAGACAAAGCCGAACGCAACCAAAGCACAAACGGCCAAGTACATTCCTGGAAAGAACGAAACAATCAAGATACTGATCATAGGATAGCAGCTAGCGAGGGATACTCTGAAAACAAGACTGATACTCGTGAGCGGTTGCTTCGTCATTACCAGTCGTTGTCGACTTCTGCATCACTTCGCCACCTGGAATTTGAAGACTGGCATTTTTTGAAAGTCGTTCCACTTTTCTTCGCACTCTTCTTGCTTCACGATGCCGTCGTGAATCCAGAATCCGTAGCGCACTTGAAGCGGTTTGTCGCTGCGAACTTCGATCGGCGACTCTAAGTTCAAACAGGCTCCCATCCAACCATCGTCACGAACATGAAAAGGTGTTGGATGGGTAGGATTGCTGGGATGATTCATCAACGTGATTCCTCCCAAACCTTGTGGCGTACTATCGACTCGACCGCTGTAGTCGCACCACTTGGCCGGTTTACGGAAAACTTCTTTCTCGTTGATCTCTCCATTCGAGTTGAGGATCCGACCGCCACCGTCGTGTACTCCAATCGGCTTGGCCATGCGAACAGCCGCCAATCCAAACCCGCTGGGCCGAAAGGTCGTTGACCGACCGTTGGCCGTCAACATCGAATCGATGATCAAGAACCAACTTCGATCGCCATCGATGGGTCGAACTTCCAAACGACGATGTTCCATGAGTACCGTCTTGTCATCGTCGTTGGATATCCATCGAATCACGAGCTTCATTGCAGCATGATCATCGCTTTCCTCGAAGGACTTAGGCGGAACTTGATCGACAACGATTCGCCCTGTCGCTTTTCCTCGGTCATTCCAGAAGCTGATTCCATCGACGTCGGAATGGCTTAGCCAAATGGAGTTATGGTGGCTATGCCCCCAAGGATCGTGCGGATGCCCCATTCGTGTAAGCGAAGCCTCGTGTGACGAGCGAACAGGGTAGAGAAAGACTCGCTCGTTGGTTGGTGCAAAGTGAACAGCCGTCAACTCTCTTCCTTCGCGCTGCAACGAAACAACGTCTCCAGGCAATGGAACCGCTTGCATTTTCGGCGGCATCCGCATATCCAGAACCGTGTTCGATTGGGCGTTCGTGTCACTAGAACTTATTCCTATTACTGCCCAAGCGAGGAATGCGGTGATTGTTTTTGTCCTAAGTGTTGATTTAGGATGGAGTTGCGGCATTTCTTTTTGTTTCTGCGGAGAGGCCAATTGAGACGTATGATGCATTATAAACGTTTCGAACGGCAAAGTTGTGGAACTTCGCCCCTTCAGACTCCGTCCATACTAACGACATACGAATCTCGAACGATTCGATGGGTCGTTTCCTCGTCTAGTGAGCATTGTCATGTGTCTTCGTCGCCGCAATCATCTTCTGCGATTTGTAATCTGTATTTGCGCCTTTCTTTGGAGCGGAGTGATGCTGCATGCCCAGGACTTGAAGTTTCGAGAACGATTCGCCTGGAGCAACGATCGCGAGTCATTGCTGCGCGAGCTCATTCCCGACACCGAGGGATACTTTTACTACCACTGTTTGCATTATCAAACCACTGGCAAAACGACAGAAGCACGGTCTATGCTGACTGCATGGCAGTCGAAACTGGGCGTATCCCCGTCGAACCAATCCATGTTGGTTCGACAAGCGTTGTTGGAATACTCGCGCGATCCAAGCAAGACGGTTCAATTTCTCCAGCAAACTTACGGAATCAATCTTCAACACGCTGCGCCTCAAAAAGATGAGGCTACCGTTTTGCCAACCAAACTGGACCCAGCAATTGTCGATCGAACTACACTCCTAAAGGCGAGTCTCGCTGATACGGGACGCTTAGGAACCATCGAAGACTCGGCTCTTGCGGAAGCACTTGCGATGGTACGATCCAAAGAAGATCTCGTCGAATGGTTGACGCGTATCGCACGTCCCGATACCCCTGGTTTAGTCGAAGCGATTCTTCGCCAGCTCAACCAGCCGGAATCGCGAGGCTTCGGTTGGGCTCGCATCCATCGCGAACTTTCATTGGCTCAACTCGATCAGTTGTCCACCGAACAGCCGACACTCTTGCAGTCGGAACAATTCATCCACACGAAGCTTGCGAAGATTCGACCCATCGATGGAGAGTCGTTTCAAGATCGCAGCACACTATTGCAACATTTAGAACGACTGGCAGCCTTCGTTTCAACACTTCCCGAGTCGCAAAACAGTCTCAAAGCGTCGGTGCTTTATCATCGACTAGTGCTCGATGAGCAGGGTGGTTCTATCGATCGCGAACGATTCCTCAAATACCTATCATTGCCCAACAATCGCTCAATCGTTGCCAAAGCGTGGGTCGAGAAGAATCGGACACGACCACCGGTGCAACTGAATGCAGACTATCAGTCCCTCATTCTGCTTCAGCCAATTCGTGATGACACCCAATTGATCGAAAACTATCTGACCCATTTCTTCAAGTCTGATGAGAACGTTGACAGCTTTGCATCACTCGTGGAACGCGATTACTTAGAAGAGGTCTTTGCGACCACTAAGATTTTGTACGGGCTAGGCGATCCGAAAAGGCACTATGCCAAGCTCTCTCCCGAAAAACAAAGATCGCTTCAGTCTCGCGTCGAGGTGAAGTTCGCGCCCACGAATAAACCTGTCTACACTAGCAAGGAATCTGTCTCACTTTCGGTTGCGCTCAAGAATACACCTGATGTATTGCTTAAGGTCTATCGACTCAATGCCCGCAACATTCTCCTTCAATCCAACGAAGGAATTCACACCGGTATCGATTTGGATGGTTTGGTTCCCAACGCTGAACGTAAATTGACATACAACTTCCCTCCCGATCGGCGACACGAGGAACAAATCGAGTTGCCAGAGCTTGAGGGGCCAGGCATATGGATCGTCGATCTCCTGGCATCAGGCGTCCGTAGTCGCGTGCTGGTTCAAAAAGGATCGATCTACGGTTTTCATGCGTTGAGCGATGCGGGCAATGTGATTCGGATCATCGATGCAGAAGGAAATCACGTCCCTTCGGCGACGGTTTGGTTTGGTGATCGCGAATATCTACCAGAAAAAGACGGCGACATTGTTATCCCCTTTGCGAACGAGACCAAGACAGCGACTGCCGTGTTGGTAGATGGAGCACTCGCCACCAAAGATATATTCGTACACTATGCTGAATCGTATACCTTAGCGGCAAACTTCCTTTGCGATCCACAGCAGTTCCGAACCGGTGCTGAAGGTTCCGTTTTGATTCACCCATCGCTGCTATGCAACGGTTATCCGGCGAGTCTCTCGGAAGTGGAAAAACCACGCTTGACCATTCGATTCACCGACCAAGACGGCATCGAGAGTATCCGCGACTCTGCGATTACTAAACTGAGCGAACATGAGGATATCGTTGAGAAATTCGTGGTGCCACCCCGACTCGCTAAGGTGCAGTTTTCGTTGACAGGAACGATCCGTCGCCTATCCAATGATGTTCAAATTTCGTTGGCCGCCAATCATGAGATGGCTTTGAATCAAACGGCTGCTACTTCGATAGCGAGAGACTTTTTCTTGAGGCACGATCCATCAGGCTACTCGCTTGAACTGCGAGGTCGTAACGGTGAAGCGATCGGCCGCCAACCGGTAACGTTAGAATTCAAGGTTCGAAGTATCCAGTCTCAATCGTCTGTACGGCTTGCAACCGACGAGCAAGGTACGATTCAACTCGGCAAACTCTCGGATGTTGTTCGATTCAAAGTTTCAGGAGTCGAGGCGAATGAACGCAGCTTCGATTTGAGCACGACAACTTCCGATTGGCCATCGACAATACAAGTCGCAACAAGCCAAGCGGTTGAACTTCCATGGGAATCATCTTCTAGCCCTGCGTCGAGTCGACTATCTCTTTCTGAATTGCGATCGAATCAAATCGTCGCGATCGCAAACGAGCTTATGCGTGCAGAGAATGGCTCGCTGAGGATCGAAGGATTGAAGACGGGTGTTTATCGACTGACGGATCACGAGACAAACCAGTCAGCGGTCATTCGAGTCGCGGATGGCGGAATCAAAGATAGTTTGGCAATCGCAAAAGGTTGGGTGAGCCAAGCAAGCAATCCAGAGCGGACGACGATTCGAACTACGGAGTGGAAGGATAATAAACTAACGATCGAACTAGGCAACGTAAACTCGAACACACGCGTTCACATTCTAGCAACACCTTTTGATCATTCCCGTTCCGCAAAGCAATCGCTCGCACGCCCATGGCCGAGTCCCCATGAAACGCCCCTGCCGATCCCTTCGAGTCTATACGTCGATTCATTGAAGCTCGACGAAGAGTATCAATACATACTCGATCGCAGGGGAGCCAAACATTATCCAGGCAACATGCTTCCAACTCCGAGTGTGCTGATTCAGCCATGGCAATTGGAGGTTACACGCGCATTGGAAGATCGAGCAGAGGGCGGCGACCCTATGCCTAAACTTGCTCCAAGCAGCCCAGCTCCCAGTCGATCGATAGCAGAGCCCTTCGCAATGGCGGCTACTGAAGTAGGAGTGCCCGAGTACGAGTTTTTAAGGAATGTTGCCATCGTCGGTTCGAACATTCGCCCCAACAGCAAAGGAGTGATCGTTTTGGATGGCGCACAATTCGGTGACCGAACGAATCTTGTGATCCTCGCTGTCGATGAAGCATCCACGGCTTACGCATCCATGCACTTGCCGACCCAACCGATCGCAACGATTGATCGACGATTGGCGAAGACACTCGATGCCGGCAAGCATTTCGTGGAAACGAAACGCTCACTAGTGTTCAAGCCCACGGAAGCCCATACCTTTGGCGATGCCCAATCGACGCGAGTGAAGTGGATCGCTTCGATCAATGATGTCTACGAACTCTATCGCAATCTGTTAAAGGACAATCCTTCGTTTACGAAGTTCGAAGTCATCACGCGATGGAGCGAACTATCCCAAGAGGAGAAACTCAAGCAATTCGGCGAATTGTCCTGCCATGAGCTTCATCTGTATCTTTATCATCACGATCGAAAGTTCTTTGATTCGTCGGTGAAGCCATTTTTGCAGAACAAATCGTCTAAGCAGTTTATGGACCAATACTTGTTGGAAGCGGATCTGTCGACGTATTCGCAACCGTGGCGGCTGGCTCAGCTCAACGCGGCAGAAAAAGTCTTATTGGCAAAACGAGTACCTGCGTTTTTGCCAGCCATTAAACGCTCGATGGGAGACTGGATCGAGGCCAATCCACCGACGATTGCAGATGTCTCGCAGATGTTCGGTACTGCCATGGCTAGTGGCGGCTTAGACGGTATTCTTGCATTCGATTCAGGTATCGCACTTGGAGAGAGTGTAAACGTTCCATCCGACAAGCCTCAATCGAGCGCTCGATCCATGGAGAATTTAGAAGCAGACAAGAATGAACGTTCTTCAAACAAAAGAGAGGAACTACAACGCAGTCAGAAAAGAGGGGTAATCGCCCAAGGTCGAAGACAAGTAATTCTATTTGAGAACATTGCTACCACACGCAAGTGGGCAGAGACGCAATACTATCATACTCCGCTGGCGGGTCAGACATCGAGGTTGATTCGACCTAATGCTTTCTGGATGGATTTACTGCTTCATCAAGATACACAAACAGCATTCATCTCCGACCATCTCGAAATGGCTGTAGATAATCCTACTGCGGCACTGATGGCGTTGGCAGTGTTGCAATTGCCTGCCAAGTCGGATAACCCTGTGATGGAAATTGTGAATGGGCAACTCACGGCAAAGATACCGTTCTCGGCCATAGCGTTCGTTCGAGGAATCCAAGAGATCACTACCGATAACGATGGTCCAGCAGTCTTTTTGAGTCAGCAAATTTATACGGGGAATGACCCAGCCGATTCGGCAAAGCCACTTGCCAACCAAGCTTTAGTACGAGGGGTCATTTATCGGCTTCGAACAGTAGTCACCAATCCGAACGCAACACGTTGGGTCGGACAAATTCTTCAGCAGATTCCAAGTGGTGCTATCGCCTTGGGCAACGCTAAGCCGACGATGACCCAGCAATTGGAGCTACAGCCGTTTGCAACCCAAGAGATCAATGCTTTGTTCTACATGCCAGAGGCAGGAACGTTCCAATTGGTTGGTTCACAATTGTCCACCGACGACAAGCGTGCAGCGAAAGTATCAGACCAGAAGATTGTGGTCGATGCAAACCCAGCGACAGTGGACCAGTCCACTTGGTATTACATCGCTTCGTGGGGAACATCCGATCAAGTTCTAGAGCATCTTAAGACTCATAACCTTGCGAAGTTGTCGCTCGATGCGATTGCATGGCGCATGACAGACAAGTCCTTCTTCGATCGGTGTTTGTCGTTGCTCACAGAGTCAGGCATATACGAACCAAGTTTGTGGGCATATGCACTGAAGCATGGAGATGCGAATAGAATTCGAGAATTCTTGAGCAATCATGAAGCGATTGTCGCGGCGGTCCTGCCGTCGTTCGCTTCCGATCTGCTCCAAGTCGATGCGGATACGAGGCGGCAGTATGAACATCTGGACTTCAGGCCACTCGTGTTGGCTCGGACTTACTCGTTGGGTGGTCGCAGCCAACTGCTAAACGATGGTTTGCAGATTCAGTATGAAGCACTTTTGAAGAAACTTGCTTACCAGGCAACTCCCTCGAACAACGACCGACTTGGATACGTTTACTATTTGCTCTGCCAGAATCGCATCGACGATGCATTAGATCTATTCGAAAAGATAGAACCAGCGACACTTGATACAAAGCTGCAGTACGACTACATGGCCACCTACTTGTCCTTCTTTCAACGGGACTGGGACCGGGCAGGGAGTATTGCAATGCAGTATCGCGAGTATCCACACCCACGATGGCGCGATCTGTTTGTTCACGCGTTGGATCACATCGCGGAACGCAAAGCGATGGAAGCGGGAAAAGTCCACGATGGTGGTGAGAAAATCGCTTGGTCAAACGCCGCAGACCAGCGGTTGTTGGGTGGACAGCGAGATGCAATCCTCTCGGACCGTGCGAAGAAGCAGCCAAGTCTAACGCTGCAGACAATGGGAGAGAGAGTCAGCTTGGAGTACCGAAATCTCGACAAGGTGACGGTGCGTTATTATCTGATGGATATTGAGTTGCAGTTTAGTCGCAATCCGTTTGTTGCCAAAGATGGTTCGCGTTTGAGCAGCATTCAAGCGAATCTCGAAGAAGTACTAAACCTCGTTAATTCGCCAGAACTGGTGTCGCGGAACTTAGAGCTTCCCGAGGCGATGAAGAATCGCAACGTGTTGGTCGAAGTCAGCGGGGCAGGACAAACGCAATCGACGTTGGTGGTAGCAAACTCGTTGCGAGTTAGCATTGCTGCTGGAGCTGGTCGACTTCAATTGGTCGAACGCACGTCGCTGCGTCCTGTGGAATCTACTTATGTCAAAGTCTATCAGCGTTCCTCGGATGGCAAGGTGTCGTTCTACAAGGATGGATACACCGACCTGCGAGGTCAGTTCGACTATGCCAGTTTGAGTTTGGACCAACTCGGGCATGTAGAGCGGTTCGCCATTCTCGTTCTGCATCCAGAGTTCGGAACGGTAGTACAAGAAGTTGCACCGCCGAAGAACTAAGTTTTTAGAAATGCAGCGTGTTGTGATTTATGGGATCGCGACTTATTTTGATCGCTGGAGCTGGAACAATCGATACATCGGTTCCGCGATCTGCGACGAACTGGCTTTGGTGATTTCGTCGGTTAAGATTTGGTCCAATTGTCCTTGAAAAATCTTTTCCGCTTGGCCGCCGTTGAAGTAAGTAGATTCTTGTTGCGTGCTACGCATCGAAGCAATCATTTGCGAGAAGAATGTTTTTCCCACGAAATCTTGAAAGGCCTGCTTTAGTTCGGCAGATCCACCCGTCGCAGGCGTGGTATTCAAGCCTTTCGACTCGATCGTTACCGAATCGTTGACCATTCCATTATCGACGTTATTGCCAGTGGGTGTATCTTCTAACCGGCGTTGGAAGAGATCGCCGAATGACGCCTGCTGTAGTTTATTGGCTGCGGCGAGGCCATCGGTGAATTTGGCATCGTTCTTGGATTGTACCAAACTGTTGAGACCGAGCGAGTTTGACGGCGCACTACTCGATGACAAGTTCGCCATACAAATTTCCTTGTTTGTAGATTGCTTTGATGATTGAGATGACGTCACGAGTTGGGACGTTCAATACATTCAATCCATCCACCAGATTCTTCAGTTTCGTTTGTGCTGGATCTGTTTTAGGTTGAACTTCCAAAAATCGTTTTGGCGGTTCATTTCCGGCTCGTGGGGAGATAGAAATGTTTCCAAACGAAACAGCCACTGGAGCGATCGTGACGTCTTCGCCAATGATAACGACCTCATCGCGCTCGAGTATGTAAACCCGTTTCTTATTGGCTATATTGATCAAAGGCAGATCCAGTATTTCCGAGATGAACTCTACCGGCTCTGACCGATAGATTTCTGGGATTTGAACGACAATGTGGTTCTGATCGATCGCTGAAGCTAGCTTTGCCGATGACTCATTGCTTCGGAACGGAGTTGTATTCGATTGGCCCCCTAGTCCACCATCTTTCTTGAAACTATTGATCTTCTCTGCCACGAGTTGGGAGCTACTAAATGAGCTGTGTGTAGGATCGAGGACAAGGGTGATTTTATTGTCCTTTACGAACGGATTGAGGACGCTCTGCTCCATTTTGCATCCGCTGGCGATCCTACCGGTCGTTGGAATCTTTGGATCGTCCAACGTGATCGGTCCACTGGCTAACGCATACGTCATCGATTGATCTGCACGCGGACCGAGCATGTGGGTCAGCATGAGATTGCCTCCCTCTAGACTTTTTGCATGGACAGCACTGACCGTACACGAAATCCGATCCCCTTGGATAGCTCCTGAAGCAGGAATCTTGGCAACAACCCAAACCATGGCAACGTTTTTGGTGTTGGCAAACTCTTTCTCGTTGATTCTCCCCTGCACATCCATGGAAGGGTTGCCACCCAATCCCTTCAATGCTTGAGCCAAGGAACGAACGGTTGGCTTAAAGTCGCCGTCGCCCGTACCTTTCAATCCAACAACCCAGCCGATCCCTTGCAGCGTGTTCTCTTCTTGTCCCTGAAGTCGACAGATATCCTGTACTCGTAATTCCGCTTGCAACGAGTTGGCTAGGCCCAAGACGCAAGCAATAATAAAGTACAGTTGTTTCATATCCGTCCCCAACAAAGTTAGTGGTGCGTTTCACTCCTTGGGACATATCCGAAAAAGACGAAAGAACGCTAGTGCAATCCTTTGCTCCATGGCAATCTGGCAAGTCCAGCGAAAGGCCGCAAAATAAACAAGTGAGTTTCAGCAATACGTGAGGTATGCAGCTAAACCTAACTGAAAACAACTCACTCCCAATCCGACCAAATGCCCAATATGAGCACGCCAGCGAATCAACGCGACTATCACCCCTATTACGAGAATCGTCCCGAGAACCTTAAGTACAATGAACGGCACAATGTTGGGTGTGACTTCAATGTCGTAAATGGTCGAATGCTTCAAATTCATGATCCAACGGCCAATTGGGTTTTCTTCTAGCTGAACCAAAAAGTTGGCATACCGAATGGTGAGGACAATATCGTAAGCAGCTACCAAACTAACTACCGCCATGTAGACGACCGAAGCGATCCAGGACACTACTATTCGAGCCGAGACTCTCGTCGGGTTGTAGGCCAAATGCGGCAAGTAAATCGCCGTTGAAGCCACAAGCTTGGACGTCTCCGCCGTTCTTCGCTTGGGAAGTTGTATGCTGATGGAACTCATCTTTTCCTCTCGATGCGTGGAAACTTTGTGACCGCATTGCTGAGAGGAAGCAAATTAGGTGTTCTCCCATACCCTCAAGCGATTTCCGTACCAGAGCGAAGTTGCTGGTAGGTCGGCAACGTGCCGAAGGCCACAATGCGACTTTCGAATCCGCAGAAGGTGTAATTTCCTGCCTTTAAATCAGAAAATAAATATTACTAGCCTGAATCGTGCGGTCCGCACGGTGCTTAAAGAACGAGCAGTTCCGAAGAGATATATTGCGTTCGTTTGTTCCCTGGAAGGCCTTTGCCATCAGGCAAACCCATTAAATCAGCAGCCTTTTCTTGTCCGGAAGGTCACAATACCAACCCCAGACGGCCGACTGTCGAAGAACTAAGCAATTGATTGCTGCAAACGCAATTCAGGCAACTGCTTGCTAGGCGGACGACACGGCATCCCGGGTCTCGGACCAACATTCGAAATGACTTTAAACGATGGGTCGATCGTTCGCCCTAGGGCTGAAGAGCAACGAGCGTCGCGCCCGTCGTTAGAATTTGGAAGCGAAGTGCTCCTTTGTCATATGGCGCCCTTTCGCGAATCGCTGGGGCTGGTGTACCTGGACGAAAGTGCCCAGTGTTGGGTACGTCTTGCAAAGGTGGATGCAGATATACCATGTAAGGCATAGTAAACACTCCCGTAAAGAACCTGGCTCCCGAAGCAATCGAGGTCAAATGCGGAAGTCGTTCGTGCCCATGCCTTTCGAGCATCGTATCTTCAAAATAGAGCGGCTGGTGACAATAGACAGGAGCGGTCCAAGTTTTCATGGATAGGTTTAATTCATACGGTCTATCAGGGCCGAGTGGTATGGCCTGCCTAGGAGGCAATCTGCCTTCCACTAAGTCTTTGGGAATCTGCTCTGTAATTCCTTTAAGCTCAAGGTTTGGTGTCTTTAAGGGGGAGAGCGCGATCGGTTCTTTTGCTGTGGATTCTGCGATCCCTACAACAGACGAGCCGAAGGCTGCCTTCTCCTGCTCGGCATTGGCAGGCCCTGATTCTGCGATGGTCAAGAAAAATCGATCGCTAACAGGCTGCTTCTCCTGTCCGAATCCTTGGGATGCCATCCCCGAAAGGGCTATGACCATGCAGGTGCGAAGTGAATTCTGGACTGTCTTTGTTTGGAAACAACGCGCCATCGCAACACCTCGACGAATGTGTTTTAGAAGTCGACCTTAGGGGTTCCATTACTAAGTAATGGTGGTCGACTCAGTGGTCATTTCGGCATGATGTGATTCACCACTTCATCGAGCATATTCGGATTTCGCGGCAAATGCTCCAGATCGATCCGTCTAGCTACCTATTCGTTAATCCTTGACACCTTGCGATTGATAGCAATTTTATCGCCATCGAAGATTGCGTAGTCCTACGTCTACTACTCGATCAAGAATTGATCGTTCTTCACAAACAAAGACCACTTCCGCACTTCCACCGTGCAGTAGATCTTTTCCTAGATCGGGAACTCGAACAGCGACGATAAGCATCGCACTGTCGGACGCATTCGTTGGGATAGCTTCTCGCTGCACGGCTTGATGTGCACTCGAGATTTCTTCAACAATTCCATCCATTACGCGTGTTGGTTGTTGCTTTAGCCTGACTCGAACTTTCGTTCCAATTCGAATCAAGTTTGCATCCTTATCCGATATCGGACAGTCGATGCGTTGCTGGGCTCGGTCATACATATGGCCGATGAGCTCATTTCTTTGCAACAACTCTCCATCTGCGATAACCTTCCGAAGTCTCTGTAATGATGGATGGTCCCAACTCGGTGGAATCATGCCGGAAGACTGCGTTGAGTTTCTTTCTGCCAAAACGAAGCACCCAGGCTTAGAAGCCGTTATCGTTAATGACTTTTTCCTTGCCAGGATTTCCTCCTGCTGAAGTTTCAATGCTTTCCACTTCGTCTCGAGTCGAGGAAGAGTCTCCAGCTTGTCACTTTCGGCAAAGGAAACTCTACGGGTCGAATTGATGTCTTGCTCCGCTTGATCCAGTTGCGAGTCAACAGCGACTAGCTCTTTTTCGATTTGGAGGTTTTCCATTTGCAGAATAACTTCTCCACTTGGTATCTCGGATGCAGAGGTTCGGATGCATTGGCTCACAATCCCTAGTTCCTTTGCGTGAACCGGCCACCTTTCTCCCATAATCAATTCGCCAGTTGATCCGAAGCGATTCGGCAACGGCATTGTGACGGCCCACGCAATGAGGCATGCGACAGCGAACCAACCGAGCCAAGCGGAACGCCGTGACTGCATTTCGTTTTTCTTGGTGATCCATGATCCGAGTGATAAGGTGAAAACGCTACAAGCGTAGATCAAAAACAAGGCAACACCGACTCCCGCTAAATGCCAATGGCATGCCAAAGCATATAGAAATACAGCAAGCCCTATCGACATAGAGAGTCGATTGGCTAACGCCAGCAAAAAGTAAATCGACAAACCGACCGATTCGAAAAACGAGTTGATAACTCTCCCCTCACAAAAAGCATCAAACGCTTGCCATGAGCGTTCTCGAATGTTTTGCATCCCGACACAATCACTTAACACAAAATAGCCGTCGTACTTCAGAAACGGGTTTGCATTGAACAAAATTGTCGTCGCAGACGAAACCAGCATGATTCGAAAGAAAAGATCATGCATCCAGCTCTCAACAGTAAAGCACCAAGCGATTCCCGCAACTGCAGCAACGATCGCTTCAAAATAGATACCACCCAATGCAATGACAATTCGTTTTCGTCTGCTACCGACCGACCATGCAGCAGTGATATCCACGTAAGGACAGATCATCCCGAAACTCAAAAGCAATCCGATGTCTTTACATGGAACACCAAGTCGTTTGCATGCGATTGCGTGCCCGCACTCGTGAATCACTCGGGTTACAACAAAAACGAGGCCGAAACCGATCAATGCCGACGGCGAGCGCAGGATCGTCCAGGTCGGAAGACAACTAACAAACTCCGTGAATCGCATCAGCACTAGATAACCGGACGCGACCATCGCGATAGTACACATCGCGAATCCTGGCCATCCAAACAGGAAAAGAAAGGGTTGAGCTACGAATGAAATGAATCGATCGGGATTCCCTAACGAGAACCGCATCTGAAAGAGCTTGAGTACAAATTGGGCACAGCGATGTACTAAGCCGAATACGGGTGCGGAATCAGTCAGACTCTGAACGCGAGTCCGTGTTTGATCGACTCTCGAAGGAATCGTTCCTCGAACAACTCCAGCGCTAATACATTGCGAGAGGAAACTCACCAGAGCAGTCGTCGTCAATCGACGCGGCCGAAACGTATCATGGAATCGGTCTACTAGGGAATCGATCGATGACGAACTCACTAACCATTGAAGAATTTGGTAATCTTGTTCACTGCACTGGAAGTGAGTTCGATTTAACGGATCGGTCGCTATCCAGACTTTACCAATCGCTTCGTCGGAAAGCTTCCAGCGGATGTCACTGCGAAGTCTCAAGTTCCATGATGTTTCAGACGTTTCTCGCATCTAGATTTGGCTCGTCGGCATAAGTATGAACACAATCTGGCAAAAGCCTTAATCATTGCGACTTGATTGCGAGCTTTAGCACCGCAGGCATTCCCGGCAATAGGACCCAACGATCGTTGATCTGTTGGTTCTGCACCGTTGCACTCACTCGTACTTTACCGGTAGAGCCAACCTCGGAGGCATAGCCAGTAATCTTGCCCGCAAAGGTCTTGTTACCGGTGACTCCAAGATCCGCCGCGATCGTGACAGGTTGATCTGGAAGTGAAGTTAAGTCGACCTGCTTTATATCTACAAAAAAATCGACTCGTAATTCGTCGAGACGAATGACTTTTGCGATTGTATTACCTACTGTGACTGTTTCGCCGGCCCTACGATCCACACGATTCACTACTCCTGTCGCTGGCGAGTTCAACCTCATGCGACTCACCTTGAGATCCGCTAACTGGTAGGCTAGCTCAGAATGCTTTGCTTGAAGTTGACGTTTCGCATATTCAAGTTGCTTTTGTTTCAATATCCAATTCTCATGTTCAACCGCGAGTTTCTTTTGTCGAACCTCAAACGTAGAGGCTCCTCCCTTATTTTGCATCTCTTCAGAGGATTCCAAATGTAGGGCTGCGTCATCTGCCTTGTTTTTCGCAAGCCGAACGCCACTTTCGTCACTGGCTTCCGACTTCGCCATTTGTGCCTGCATACCAGCTAATTGCCGTTCTATTTCTGCATTTTCCGAATCAATTTGCCCAATAGATTGACCGCTTTTTACCAGGTCATTCTCACGGATAGTCAATTCAGCAATCACGCCCCCTTCTTTGGCTGTAATCTCGTACGATTCTGGGGCCACAACCAGACATTGATCAAACGTTAACCATCCAGTCTGGGCAATGGGAGGATTTGCAACTCGTGCGTCTTGCGCCCCCGTCACCGGGAGTAACAAAGAGCAAGTGGCTCCACTTGCGGTCGCAATCATCATGGGCCAAACCCAGTTTCGCGACATGGTATCCGACATGTATATACCAACGATTCGAGTCAATATCGAAATTTGCTGAGACGTCGCATTTCCATTCACTCTGGTGTGTCTCATCTTAACCACATGGCGGTTCGAGCGCCGATGTCCTCAATAAAGTCCTTTGACAAAGCCCAGATCAATGGCCCGCGACTCGTCGCGATAGCGATTCGGGCTGAAGCTCCAGTGGAGGCGACGGTAGTTGGCAACGGATCTTCCAACGCAAATCTCACTCTATATTCACGATTTTCCGATGTACCAGCCGTACGAGGTACACCCGTGTCAACGGGCCGCCAAGTGATCGGATCACTCACCCGAATCCGCAACGGTTGCGTCGGAAAGGCCGTCATTCTCGCGATCGCGGAAGTCGATTCGTTTTGCGATGCGTTCCGTAACTCTTGTAGGTAGCGTTCCGGTACCTTCGCTTCTAATTCCCATTGGCTATCCTCTTCACGAATCGACAAGAGCCACTTGCCCCTCGGAACGGGTTGCTTGAGGTATTCCTGAACCTGCCGCGTTTCGATAGTACCTGATGCTGGCGCTTTCACCGTCAGTTCCTCGATCTCTCGTTCAAGAAGTGCTATGAAAGTGGCTTGTTTTTGTTTTTCATTCGGAAATGCTGCGACTTTTAGTTCTGCCCTAATGAGCTCTGATCTTGGCAAGTCGCGATCATTCAGCAAACGTTGCCTACATACTTCACTCTCCTCTTCCAATTTTTCGAGCTTTAATTTGGCCTCGTCATAGTCAGCGAGGAGCCTCGGTGAATCGATGCTTAGAAGCGGCTCACCCTTCTGTACGAATTGACCGTCTTTGACGAATACCTTTTCAATGGTACCATCGGCGGACGCAAACATTTCCGATGCCTTCGACGGGCGCAAGGTTGCCGTAGACTCGATCTGTATCGGAACCGGGATCGCCATGATGGCTGCGACCATCAGTGAAAGAAAAACTGCAGCAAGCCACTTTCTACTGACGCCTGCTACGGACGGCGCAGAGTAGAGTCGAGCATCACGAATCAGGTGACTCTTCCACCAACGAGGCCTGAGGATCGATAGCCCTAGCTTCAATGTTAACGCACTCTGCTCCACACATCGAACCGGCGGGATCCCTTGTCCCGACCAAGTCAAAAGAATAGCCGTATCATGAGCGCGCGGCTCTGTGTTCTCGGCCAACGCGACACCGCGGGGCTGTAGCACGGTTTCTAACAGCGTGGATGTGCCCGAGGTGTTCGAAACGTCGACGAGCAGTGGCTTGATCCACATCCATCGAGTGACAGAAAACGTCTCCTTCCATCGTTGCATCTCCGCCGGGAGTGATGCTTTTGTTTGCGGGTCTACACGCGTGTAGTCTCGATGAAGTGACGCACCATGCTCGAGTTGCAAATCGATGTGAGGAGCAGAATCTTCCAGCAAATGGACGCCATCCGCCCGTCGATCCACTCTGGTCAAGCCGGCAATCGCCGTGACTTGCCAACGTTGACGGCCTCCATTGCGTCGAAATAGGATGGCATGCTCTGCGTCGGCAGTGTAGCGGATCTCGCTGACCAATTTCGATAACCCGCGATCGATATCTGGCGCGGATGCCGCTAGTTCGATGGTCGCATACGATCGACGCATGAACTCTTGATCTCGCTCCAATGTTCGCAATCGATAGGACCGCAAGTATTCTGCCAAGATCTCTGCCATTTGCGCAGCAAAGCGAAGATAGCCACGTTGACTTGACGGCCCACCACTTGGCTTTTGGAGTAACTCTAACCACAACTGTCCCCCTTCTAGAGCAATGGGGAATGGAACCAGCATCAATAACGATTCCGTTGGGTTCTCAGGACGACCTTTTACCAACGATGCACCCTGAGGTGGAATCAATACAGGTTGATGCTCTTTGCGTACTTCGTCGAGCAAAAGCAAATGTGTTTCACTCGGTAACCTAGCATGAATCCACGATTGGATGCCTGCATTAGAAGCTCGCGTGGCTAAATCAACAGAGTTCGAGGATTCCGATTCCAGCAGAGCCGCAGAGAGTTGCTTCTCAATACCCTCTATTCTGTCAAAACTAGATTGGGCATCTTCGCCCCTGTCGGTCCCGTCCGCTCCAAGCGCGTCGATTTCAAAAAGTTGGCTAGGCATCCGAGTATTCGCAACCAAACTCCACCCTTGATTTGGCAGCCATGCCCACACGGCGGCGCCATCGCCCCCCATTGCCTCCAAAATTCGCGGCAATGCAAAGTCCCAAAAATCCGATGGCTCAATGACAGATTGAGACATTTTCGTAATTTGCGCAACGATTTCTCGAATTCGATCCTTGGTTTGCTGAACAAACGGAGAATCGAGAGGGAGCGGACTCATTCGCTCCGTGAGAGTATCATAGGTAGATGTTGAAAGGGGAACTTCGCGCATCCTGGGCGGGTTACCATAATCGCTCGAATAGGGTCAATAGCGTTTGCTCCTTTCGAATGCCAGCATTCCGTTCGCAGAGAACTCAAGTAGATGATCATCAACAACACTTTCCTTCGTTTGCTTTGCTTCACTCTCGTTGCAATTGGACTGGCTTACCAAACGATGGCGGAAGAGTCTCGCCTGAAATTCAACCGCGATATTCGGCCAATCCTCTCCGAGAACTGCTTCGCATGCCATGGTTTCGACGAAAAGAGCCGCCAAGCAGAATTGCGACTGGATCTACCTGAAGCCGCCTTCGCTGACCGCGATGGGATGCCCCCAATATCTCCGAAGAATCTGGAGAAGAGCTCGGTATGGCAACGGATCATCAGCGTCGATCCCGACGAACAAATGCCACCTCCCTCGTCACATTTGGAATTGTCCACCTCAGAAAAAGAGACTATTCGCAAATGGATCGAACAAGGAGCCGAGTACGAATCGCATTGGTCCTTGATTCGACCGCAACGACCCTCAATTCCCTCGTCGGTACTCGGAGCGTCGTCAACGCCTCATCCAATCGATGCTTTCATTCGAGATCGGTTGACCAAAGAAAAACTTGTGGTCAATTCGAAGGCCGATCGCGAAACGTTGCTTCGACGCGTTTACTTTGACCTAACCGGACTCCCTCCCAGCATCGAACAACGCAACGCTTTCTTAGCGAATGAACGGCCTGATGCGTTTGCCATTTTGGTCGAACAATTACTTGACAGCCCGCATTACGGAGAACGGATGGCCATGGAGTGGATGGATGCGGCTCGCTACGCCGACACCAATGGATTTTCGATCGACGGTGGACGTCATATGTGGCTGTGGCGAGATTGGGTCATCCAAGCGTTTAACGACAACAAACCTTACAATGACTTTCTCTTGGAACAAATCGCAGGTGATCTACTTCCCAATCGAACCGAAGCTCAACTCATTGCAACCGGTTTTCAACGGAACAACATGGTCACCCATGAAGGTGGTACGATTCCAGAAGAGAACTTGACCAACTACAACGCGGATCGAGTCAAGACGTTGGGCGAAGCGGTTCTCGGCCTTACGTTCGGTTGCGCACAATGCCACAATCACAAATTCGATCCCTTTACACAACAAGACTACTACCAACTCTTTGCTTACTTCAACACGTTAGAAGACAAAGGACTCGACGGTAATAATGGTGTCAATCCAGCACCATACACAACGTTCAAGACGATACTAAAAACCGACGAGTTGGATTCGCTCACGAAGGAAATCGCTTCCATCGAGAATGAACTGTCCAAAGTCGACGACTCTATACTGAACGCATGGATGAACCAGCAACGTGCCATCCTCCAACAGCGAGGGACGGACTTTCAACTTCATCCAGTGAAAGTCATGAAGATCTCTACTCCCAATCGAGGCGAAGGGTTCGATGTCGCTGGCGAAAGCCAAGTAAAGATTCGAAACGCGGGTGCATTGGGGGCGTTCGATGTATTGACCGAGCTTCCGAAAGTGGACCGACCAATCACTGGCGTGCGAATCACGGCTCTACCTCAAAAAGATCTTCCAGGAGGCGGTTGGGGACAAGGCTTGACCAAACCACCTAAACCAGCCAAGCCCGACAAGAAAGAAAAAAAGGAAACCAAAGAAGGATCTCCGGAGTCTACTCCAGAAACCAAAGACCCAGAACCAAAAGACGAAGAACCGCCGGAAAAAGGCTCCTTTCGACTGACTGCAGTGTCGATCACCCTCGACACAGTACCGAGCGATCAAATCAATTTGCATCGGCTAGAAGGTATCCGTCGGGTCACGGCCAATTCTTGGGAGGCTACGCACCCACCGTCTCATATCCTGGATCCTCGCAATGAAACAGGTTGGTCACCCGATCGAGAAACCGAAGGTGCGGTTCATTTGACAGCCACGCTTACGAATCCAGCAATGACCGCCAGCAATCCGTACATGACGATTCAATTGAACTTCGGATCCGGCAACAACTACATTCCCGGCATGGTTGAACTGGCCGTGATCACTGGAACGGACGACGGAACAGACTTGCCAAAAGACATCGTAGAACTATTGCACATCGATTCCGAGAAAAGAACTGCTGAGGAAACAAAAAGGCTCTGGGATTACTGCTCCGAACATTGTGATTCTTTGCAAACTAAGAGAATTGCGAGAGACAATCTCAGGGACCGATGGAAACACCTAACTCAGTCCTTTCCTACCATGGTAATGAATACGGCACAAAAACCGCGTGAGACATTCATCTTGAATCGCGGCGACTACTCACAACCAACGGTCGCCGTGACAGCAGCCACACCATCTTCGATCGGACCAAAACTAGAAGATGCACCCAAAAATCGATTGGGGCTCGCGCAGTGGATTATTCATCGCGACAACCCATTGACCGCACGCGTTGCAGTCAATCGACTTTGGCAGATGTTCTTCGGAACGGGAATCGTCGCAACGAGTGCAGACTTTGGCTCCCAAGGGGAATGGCCCAGCCACCCCGAATTGCTAGACTGGCTTGCAGTGGAACTGATCGAACACGACTGGGACATTCAACATATTATCCGGTGGATCGTCTCCTCCGAAGCCTACCAGCGCGCATCCACTTCGACGCCTGAACAACTTTCGTTCGATCCGCAAAATCGATTGCTTGCACGCGGCCCTCGATTCCGCCTCAGCGCGGAAATGGTCCGAGATGCTGCATTGAAATCGAGTGGTCTTTTGGTTCATCGCGTCGGTGGTCCGAGTGTGAATCCGTACATGCCCGTCGACCTGTGGCGAGAAGTGAGTCACTATGGTAGCACCCCTGCTACCGCGCAAGTTTTCGTCCAAGATCATGGCGAAAAACTCTATCGTCGCTCCATGTACACGTACTGGAAACGAACGGCTCCACCTCCAAACATGATGGCGTTCGATACACCCAATCGCGAGGTTTGCACGGTAGCCCGCGCGGGGACGACGACCCCATTACAATCGTTAGTAACTCTCAACGACGTCCAATTTGTCGAATGTGCCAGGAACCTTGCTCAAGATGTTTTGAAGCACTCGACGAACGATACGGAACGTGTTCGCCGCGCATTTCGTTTGTGCTTAGCTCGCGATCCTAGGCCCGAGGAAGTAAAGATTGTGCTTCCCATGATTACGAAAGAAATAACGCGATACCGTACCAATCCACAATCGGCTGCATTGGTCTTATCAAACGGAGAATCGCTACATGACCAAACACTTGATTCCGTAGAGCATGCAGCTTGGACACAGATTGCATCGATGATTCTCAATCTCAGTGAAGCGATAATGAGGAACTAACCGTGAACCAATCCAATGAATTTGAGAACAGGCTTCATCGTCGCGTTTTCCTTGGCGATTCGACTCGCGGCATCGGCGCGATGGCCTTGGGCTCGTTGCTAGCCGCCACGGGACGATCGCTCCAAGCGGACTCGCCTCGCGGAGCGATCGACTCCCAAACGTTGGGTTTGCCTCACTTCAAACCCAGAGCTAAGCGTGTACTTTGTTTGTTTCAATCAGGAGGTTTATCGCATGTTGATCTATTTGACGACAAGCCAACCTTGCATGAGTTCGCCGGGACGGAAATTCCTCCTTCGATAAAAGGATCGCAACGACTCACGGGAATGACCAGTGGACAAAAAGCGTATCTAGTTTTGCCACCTCTGAAGCCAGGTAAACGATCAGGACAAGGTGGGTTATGGATTAGTGACTTGCTTCCGCATCTCCAAACGGTTGCGGATGATCTCTGTGTTATCAAGACTGTGAATACGGAAGCGATCAATCATGATCCCGCCATCACGTTCATGAATACAGGAAATCAATTGCCAGGATATGCCAGCATCGGTGCATGGGCTAGTTATGGACTGGGAAGCATCAATGAAAACCTGCCAGCCTTCGTCGCGATGGTATCTCAGGGAACAGGAAAGAATCCAGGGCAACCGATCTTCTCTCGATTGTGGGGCAGCGGCTTTCTCCCCAGTTCGTATCAAGGTGTTGGGCTTCGTCCCGGCGCGAATCCGGTCCTCTATTTGAATAATCCGCCTGGGGTCGAGCGAGAGCAGCGTCGTGAGCTTCTCGATGGGCTTCAAGCGTTGAACCAATTGCATGCGGATCGAAGCGGTGACCCAGAGACATTAACCCGTATCGCTGCATATGAAATGGCATTTCGTATGCAAGCCTCGGTCCCAGACTTGACCGACACTCGCGACGAAACGGCCGAGGTGTTGGACTCGTATGGCCCCGAAGTGAAACGACCTGGAAGCTATGCCGCCAATTGTTTGCTGGCTCGTCGATTGATGCAACGCGATGTACGATTCGTACAACTGTTCCACCGAGGCTGGGACCAGCACATCGCGATTTCCCGGCAACTACCGAATCAATGTCGCGATGTGGATCAGCCAACTGCCGCTCTACTCAAGGATCTGAAACGGTTAGGTATGCTCGAAGATACACTCGTGGTATTCTTGACCGAGTTTGGACGCACCGTGTTTAGTCAGGGGAAAATTGACACACCAGGAATGGGACGGGACCATCATGGTCGCTGCTTCACCGTTTGGCTTGCAGGGGCTGGAATCAAGGGTGGAATGGAGTACGGAGTGACGGACGACTTTTGCTACAACATCGCGGAGAAACCTGTGCATCTTCGAGATTTGCACGCAACGATCTTGCATTGTTTAGGGATCGATCACGAGCGATTCAGCTATCCATTCCGTGGCCTAAACGTCCGCTTGACTGGTGTCGAACCCGCTAGCGTCGTCAAAGATATATTTGCTTAGCCTGCGAGTGCAAGGGAGTCCTGTCACGGCCCCAACGATCGATGAGTTCGCTCTCGGTGATCCACGTCATGGCGCCACTTGGGGTAAGGTATCGATATCAAATGGGCGGAACTTGATGGGCTTTCCATCTAAATCATCCTGGATCAATGCAACGTATGGCTCCAATCGATTGGCGGCATTCGAATCAATCAATTGATTCGAATCGTTCGAGCTCATCTGCATCACAATTCGCAACTCGATGTCGCGCATCGATTGCCTCGAAAGCCACCGGCTCAACGTGGAAGCAGAATCTGCCCAGAGAAGAACATGCAGTCCCACCGCTGGACCATCGCGAAGCAAATCGGCAAAAATTGCATCTAGTTTTGTCGCGCCACCATCGTCTCCGAATGAATACTCCTCCGAACGCCGCAGTTCACGGAAACGTGAGAGATTGCCGACACAAATCAAATGCGTTGCATGGAATTGATCCGGGTTAGCAATACGATTCGCAAGATCATCCTTAAGCCGAAGTACAAACGGCTCAAGATCGCGAGCGTTGATAATCTCTATCTGTGGATTCGATCTTAGCCGCGATACGACTTTGGTCATTGCGGGTTCCTCGCTTCGAATGCCATTCAAGAAGAAGACTTTGGCGGAGTCGCTTCCGGAGTTCATTGCATCAGAACGAATCAAAAAACCTTCGATGGCACCCGCAAAAATACTTGCTGCGGTGGCCTCTTCGCCTCCAACCACCATGATGTTTCTGCCGGCAGCTCGATTGACGGTCTTAATGATTGGAGGGTCGATAGAGACACTGTCGCCTAACACCATGGCAAAGGCTCCTGTCTCTCGACTGGCCTCTGGTGCCAACGCGAGTCGAATGCTTCGTTCGTCCCAAACCGCAGGTTTGTGTCCTTCGAACACCACGCGCCTTCCCATCGGATTGATCGCGGGATCATGCGGGACCTCAAAAGGCTTCATGGCGTGAAGTCGCTTCAGTTGCGCATCCTTCGACAGATACGCTACTTGGAAGCCCTGATTGCTTTCGATGCGTCCACCCGATTCGTTGTAAATCGCTTGGCCAGAGTGGCGCAATCGTTCGGCAGCGGTATTGTCTTCGCTCAAAATGAGCATCGCATCCGAGCTATCGCATTGCAATGCAATACGAACTGCCATCTGAGCCAGCGTCGTGCGTGGCAATGAATAGGCCCCTCCTAATGTTTGCGAAGCCAATACCAAATGGATGCCGAAGGAACGCCCTTGTCTCACGATACGATCCATCAACATCGAGGCCTGTTGCGAAAGTTTGTCGTCTTCAACGAACAACTCTTGAAACTCGTCGATGACGATCAAGATTCGCGGCATAGCAACGTCAGGTTTCTTGCGAGCAAGACTTGGTAAATCCTGGACACCCCACTCGCGAAACGCTTCACCTCGCGCATGCATGATTCGATCGACATATTCAAGAGTACTGACACCAAACTCGCGTTTGCTTTCGATACCGATAATGTCAGCATGAGGCAATTCCGACTCGGAGTAGACTTGGAATTCAACACCTTTTTTGAAGTCAAG
>JAJTID010000186.1 GCA_021300155.1 Pirellula sp. | reverse complement strand
CCCAAAGGCTAAAATTGCGTTGAGAAAGGTCATCCATAACCTCGCTGTTGGCCAAGGTACTGACTCAATAATTCGCTATAGGAACGGGACGTTCGCGTCGAGATTAGCTCTATGCCATGTTGCCGACAACCTAGTGCCAATGCTTGCTGGTCCGCTTCCATTTTTTGAAGATACGATTTCCGAATGGCTTCTGGATCGACGACTTGATTCAACGATTCCACTTCGAGAGAACGAAATAGAGTTCGTTGCTGAAAGGGGAAGTCCCATTCATCGTCATCCATCACTTGGAACACAACGACTTCTTGATGATTGCTGCGCAATAGTGCGAGCGATTTGCATAGCTGCGGTATGTCGCCAAAACAATCCGAGATAAGGAACAATATTCCTCGCCGTTTGCTCCGTTGAAGTAAACCTTCGATCACCAACCCCAAATCGGTTTCGCCCCCAGGCTTCGACTCGGTGAGGGCTTCCATCAATAGTTGAAGGTGATTCGGTTGGCTGCGTGGTTCTAAGTAAGCCCGAATCTGGGTATCGAACGTCGCAAGCCCCACAGCATCTTTTTGCGATACAAAAAGATATGCGAGGCACGCAGCCAGTCGCATTGCATACTCATGTTTCGATGGCCGACCCGATCGAGCATTACGGTATTTCATCGAACCGCTCTGATCTACTAACAGCGTGCATCGTAAATTGGTTTCGTCTTCGTATTGCCGAATGTAGAGCCGATCTGTTTTGCCGAACAGCTTCCAATCGATCGAACCCACGTCATCACCAGGCACGTAAGGTCGATGCTCCTTGAACTCGATACTTGCTCCCAAATGTCGACTGCGATGAATGCCACCACGAACTCCTTCCACAACTCCGCGTGCAAAGAGCTGAAGCTGCGAGATGCGGCTCAGGTCCTGCGGAGTAAGCCAGTTGAGAAGAGAGTTCTTCACCGACATGAGGACTCGAACTGGTACAGTGTGGTGGCATCGAAAAGCGTGGTGGCATCGAATGTAGTTTGCAAGCTCATTATTTGTTTCGTCTCAACTCTGCTAGCAACTTGGCAACGATAGCATCGGAGAGAATCCCCTCCGCTTGAGCGCTGAAGGTAGGAACGATTCGATGGCGTAAAACAGGAGTCGCAAGGGCTTCGACATCTTCGGTGGTGACATGAACCCGTCCGTGGAGTAACGCTCGCGCTTTGCTCGCCATGACGAGCTGTTGCGACGCGCGAGGTCCGGGTCCCCATTGAACATGGCTTGCGATCCACTCTGGAGAATCCTCGTCTTTCGGTCGCAACGATCGAACGATATTCAGCACGAATTGTTTGACATGATCCGCGAGAGGGACCAGTTTGACGATCCGTTGAAACTCTAGAATCTCTGCGCCTGTAACAACGGGTGCGATCTTGCCCGTGTGTGATCCGGTGGTTCGGTCGATGATTTCAGCTTCTTGATCTCGCGTTGGATAGTCCACGATCGTTTGAAATAGGAATCGATCTCGCTGTGCTTCCGGAAGCGGATAAGTTCCTTCTTGTTCGATTGGGTTTTGGGTCGCGAGGACAAAGAAGGGCTCTTGTAATCGATAATGTTTTCCACCGATCGTGACCGAGTGCTCTTGCATGGCTTCGAGGAGAGCCGCTTGCGTTTTGGGCGGTGTTCGGTTGATCTCGTCCGCTAGCAAGATTTGGGTAAAGACGGGGCCTTTCTCGAAGATGAGATGCCGTTGCCCACTGTCGGATTGTTGAATGATGTCCGTACCCGTGATATCGGCAGGCATCAAGTCTGGCGTAAATTGGATTCGTTGAAACTGAAGATCCATCGACTCCGCCAACGATCGCACCATCAGCGTCTTCGCCAATCCCGGCACACCTTCGAGCAAACAATGGCCGCCTGCAAGGATCGCGATCAACAATTGTTCAATCGTACGATCTTGTCCGACAATGACGTTCCCGATCTGTTGTCGAATACTGTCAAAGGAAATTTGCAACTTCTTCGCTTGCTCGAGCTCGTCCGGACCGGATGGGGATGCTTTCGAGGGAGTCATGCAGTACGATATCGCTAGAGAATCGATCAAAATGGAGCCAGCTAGGTTCCCAGAACCCATTTTATTGTACTCGATAATCACTCGTATCCTATCGCAACACGGGTTGTCTTTGTCATGCCAGGGAACATCAAGAATGCTTCCGTTCGACTACTCACGTTTCGTGCGGGTGGTCATACGCTCAACCGTCGCCAAGCTTTGTCTCCGAAGCACGATTGGGCAGTGTTTGATACGCGAAATGATGACACGCTTATCGGTCAGACACACTCCGTCGAACGCATTGCATTGAAAACAGGAAAGATCGAAACAGTTTACGAGACTGTTGGCCAGACCGCGTTTGGGCCGGGCGTTGGTGCGGTCGCTTATCATCCAACATTGGATCGTGTCGCGTTCATTCACGGGTTGTTGAATTGCGATGCAACTCGACCTTATGGAATGGCTAGGCGATTCGGTGCGATTGTCGATCTAGAACAACCGAATTCGATGTTTCCAGCCGAAGGAAGGATCGTTGATAGTGAGCCGCCGCTCGGGATCTTGAGCGGTGGTACGCATGCCCATAGCTGGAGTCCCTCGGGCAAGCGAATCAGCTTTACCTACAACGATGCTCGCAATTTGAATATGCCGCGCTCCGTGGGCTTTACGACGACCGAAGTGTTGTCCCCTTTTCGTAACTGGGATGCAAAAAGCAGACTTGGCAACGACTATGATGAGCCTGAGAATTTCGGTGGCCGATTTGCGTCTTTTCTCGTATTAATACCAGGAAATTCTACGAAGCTAGTGAATGGTCAAAGTGTGGTCATTCAACAAGCGTTAGAGGAATGTTGGATTGACGATCGGCGACTCGCTTTTCTGGGAACGATCGAATCGGATGGAGGTCAACCAATCCAAGAGATCTTTGTTTCCAATCTTCCGTCGGACGCTTCAATAGAGGATGCACTCAAGAGTGGATCGCTAGGAATGGTTCCGCCTGATATGACGTTGGAACGAATAACGAACACTTCGTTGAACGGTCCGCGAGTATCGGGTCCTCGCCATTGGTTAACTGCAGATCCATCCGGCGCGTGGATTTATACCCTTGCAACAGATCGAAATGGGATCGTGCAATTAGCACGTGTTGCATCCACGGGTGGTTCACTGGAACTGCTCACACAGCTTACGGAATCTATCGAGGGACAGATGAGCTGTTCTCCCAGCGGCGAAGAAGTGGGCTTTATCTGCGGTGGAAAGATCCATGTTTGGTCCAGCGCGACGCGCGAAGTTGATTGTTGGCATGATTCGCGATGGATCGACAGCGATGGAGTGCGCATCACTCCACCGATTCTCGACAGTGGTTATGTAGGTGCGATTCACTTCGTCGACAGCAACACAATCATAGCAAACCGATACGTTCGGATTGACGATTCACCATACTTGCAAATCGTAGAAGGTCGCAACATTCAGATAGCTCATTGACACTATAAAAAATCGTCTCTATTCTTTTTCGAAATCTTGCATTCTTTGTGTGATTTCTTCTATGTTCCTTGTTCTTAGTACGACAACACCTTGTTGATCGATCAATACGTAGAGCGGCACGGAGTGGATGCCCAAAGCTTTGCCTGTCGGTGATGCAACGATGTCCCCGATGAACCCTTGTGTCCAATTCAGCTTCTTCTCTCGGATCACTTCCTTGGCCGCTTCCATTTCGCTGTCTATGCTCAAACTGATCAATTGAACATCTTTGCTGTTTGCAACCGATTCGTGAATCCGTGCCATCTCTGGGATCGACTTCATACATGGTCCACACCAAGTCGCCCAGAAATCCAACAAAACAAACTTGCCACGATATTCATCTAGAGAATGACGTTTTTCGGCCAAATCTTGCCAGGTGAAATTCGTAAGCGGTTGGCCTACTTTTGGTGCT
The DNA here is from genome assembly GCA_021300155.1 of Pirellula sp. GTDB lineage: Bacteria > Planctomycetota > Planctomycetia > Pirellulales > Pirellulaceae > JBKCUI01. The sequence goes on along the minus strand of JAJTID010000186.1, from coordinate 4,434 downwards.
GGCTTCAAAGAGATTTCGATCGTACCTAGGTTCATGGAGTTGTTCGTAATCGCATAATCTCGCGTGTCGAATTCCAGGTAGCCATATCCCACCGGATCTACTAAGCATCCTGTGGGTGGTTCGTACACTTGAAGCAGAAATCTATACTTGCCTGGGCGTACCCCGTTTATCATAAATGTTCCATCTGGATTCAGTTTGACGGTATGCTGCTCCATACCGAGAACGCTTCCCGACGCTCCAGCGAGTTTTTGCTCGAACTCCCGTTGTTCACCTGCTTTGTATTCAGGGCCTTTGCGAGCATGACTTGGGACCGCAATCTCGCCGCCGTCCACTCGCACCATTTGATGAATCCCATATCGGAATTCAATTTTTTCAGCCCCATCCCCTTTAAGCTGGACTCTACCATGAATTTGCAGTCCATCACCTCCAAGATTAACAGTTTTCGTCTCGCCGGGATTGAGCTCAATCGGCAAAAATTGGCTCGAAGTAATCGGATAATCTTCCCACGAGGATAGTAGACTACCGACAGTTGAGGGTACTGACGGCACCTTACTGAAGATGAATTTGCCGTTGGTGTCCGTTCTTGTCTGAAAGTTATCTTGAACGTGCGGGTTATCACCCCCCAACTGCCTTATTGGACGAAGCATGATCAATGCGTCCGCGACAGGCTTCCCCTCCTGAAACAGGTAGCCTTCGACACGAGCCCAAGGCTTCAAGATCAAATCGCTTGCGGGCTCACCGGGACCATAGTACTTTTCAGCATATCCTTCGTCCGATGCCACAACAATTGCGTAGTTGGATTCTTGCGTTGCATGTGCGAATACCCCTTGCTCGTCAAGCCTAAGGGATGCTGGGGACATCCCAGAGAAATAGTCTTTGGAATCTGAAATCATTAGCGAGTCGTCCGGTTTTACCAAAAACACTTTGGCTTTCGAGATGTTTGCTCCGTTGCTGTCGCGAACCCTTCCAGTTTGTATCGGAGTGGGTTCAAGTTGGATTGTTAGGGTTTGTGGAGGCTCACTCACTCCGTATCGCCTTGTTCGATAAACACGATACCCTGGTGCCTCGATCTGAAAAACCAATTGTTTCACATCGTTGGACGAATAGCTGAATCGGAAATCCGAAGTCGAAAACTTCTTGAGGCTGCTCGACTGAGCGATTCCGCGAGCGGATTCTGACTCGGACCAGTATGTAATCGCAGTCATTGAAAATTCGGACACCGGTTGGTTTGTTTTGCTATCGACGACGTTGCCGGAGATCGACAACTTCGGCTGCAGTGTCAGGACTTGCATCGCGTCGCTTGCGGTCAAATCGATGGACTTTTGATAAATCTGTTCATTGTCTTTTATCACCGAGATATTCCATGAAATCGCGTCGTCTGGCGCCCAGTCCCACAGAAATTCACCGTTTTTATCGGTTCGATTCGGTATTCCAGTCGGGAGAACGTTCGGGTGCTTTACGTTGTAAAGTGATTCGACCTGTTTCCATTTTTCGAGCGAAACATAGGCATTGGGAACCGGTTTTCCGTTCGAGTCCTGAACTCTAAAGTGGAGCTTTCGACCTGGTTGGAGATAAAAGTCAACAGGCGAAAGCCCATCCGATGCCTCTACTAATAACGTCTGTGGCATCCAGTTTTTTGCCACTACGCTCAACCGGATTTTGCCTGGATTGCGTTGTGGGATCGAGTATTCACCTCGTTGGTTGGTTTTTGTTTCTTGGCTGCCGGTTTCCGAATACGGTCGGTCCCCCCAAACGATCAAGGCATCATTTACCGGATTGCCTTCAGGATCGAAGACGCGACCGTGGATCGATATCCCAGTTTCTAGCTTAATGGTCGCGCTTTTGTCTCGCATCGAGTCGAGTGTCAATCCGAACTTGGCAATGGATCTCGAATTCGAGTCACAAAGAAATTCCGGGTGAAGGACAGTCAGACGTAACTCCAGATCGTTCCCTGACGGAGCATTCTTGATGAACCATCTCCCTTCCGTGTCGGTGATGGCAGCGTTCGAACCGTATGCCAACCACTCATTTAATCTTGAATTCAAATTGGTATCTAGTTTTTCTCCACCGTTCTCTAAACTAACTTGTACCTTGGCATCAGCGACAGGATCGCCCCGTGTATCCACTACACGGCCACCTAGCTCTGCTCCTTTTTGGAGGAGCACGGTAATCGTTTCAGGGATTTGATCAGTTTCGCCTTTTTCCCAGTGGATAAATAGACCAGCACGATCAGCCCGGGTCGCCCAGATGCGAAGGATTTCAAGCTGAGGGTAGACCTCCAATTCGGCAAACCCAAGATCGTTCGTCGTGAAATCGACATTGGCTTTGTCTTTGTATGCCGGGTCGTTGGTCCAACTGCTCGAGTGGATTTGAACGCCCTGGATCGCTTTACCTTCCTCGTCAATCACTTTCACGAGCAACTTTTTTTGAGTCGTTTTGTCTTGTTCAACCGCACTGCTCGTCTCGAGAGATTCGAGACCTGCATCAAATTCTTCAGATGACTCGACTCTGGCATCGGATGGATCGATTGCCTGAATTCCATTTTGCCCAGCGGATGGAATCAACACGAAAGCTAGGCCAAGGATCCCAACGATGGCAGGGAGCGACAGTCTTTTCCCTATGGGAAGGTTTGGATCTAAGATTCGAAACACTCGAGCTGACATTTGGTTCCTTGCAACCAAAACAGGGAGCGTCAAGGCAGGGGCGGTGTTAGTCATCATGTCCGCAATTTTGACTATCCCTAGACCATACGCACGCCTTTGGCCCTTCAATGCCGCGATCGTTCCTTCATCGCATGCCATTTCTCTCATCCGCCGTGATTCGCGACCAGCCAACCAAACCGCTGGGTGAAACCAATAGAATGCCTGAAGTAACATCTCGACAAAATGAATAATCATGTCGTTTCGTTGCAAATGATGCAATTCATGCACAAGAATCGAACGCAATTCTTCAGGAGCAAGGAGTTGTTGAATCCCATCTGGCAATACAATCACCGGTCGCCAGAAACCCACCAACATAGGAGAAACGGATTCACTTGTGACCAACACGGGGACACGTTTTTGAAGTCCTAGCAAAGATCGGCATTCGTCAGTCAATCGTAAAAGGTCTGAGTTGGCAGCTTTCGAGCTTCGAAGCAATCGTGCGACTGAGTTGTAACATACGATCATTCGAACGAGCATGATGTTGAAGCCCAAAAGATAGATACCAAACAAGTAAGTTGCTCCGTACCTCATTGCTCCGTATGTCGGTCGCGCTATTTCTGATGCAGTCTGAGGCGACTTTGGATCATCGACCTCTGGAACATCGGCCAGTGAATCAGTGCTTCCACTTGCCGTGGGATAGTTTGCAGATAATAAAGTCTCTTGGCCGTTTCGGACGTTAGACGCTCGGTGCAGGTCGCCAGATCGATTGGGTTCGTTGAATCCGCCGTAATGTGACGGTGCTAAACTCAAAACAGAGACTTCGCTAGATTGTGAAGGCTGCAACGGTTCGCGCGAGGATTGAATCGGCATAACCCACCAAGCCCAACCGGTGACGAAAGCCAGGGTTGGAGGAAGCACCAATCGAATCGGGACCAACAACCAAAGTGCATACCGGAAACGAGCGGAGGTTTTCGAAAGAACAAACCGAGAGACGACAAACAAAACAAGCACTAGGATTGCAGCCTGCCATGCCATGGGCCCCATCCAAGACCAGAGCTCAAATGCGGCCAGTTCTACAAGATTCAAGAATTTCTGAAACATACTTCGCCCTCCCTTGATTCATTGATACGTCGGTCTTAGATGTTATTGATCTTTGTATTGCTCTAGGATTGCCATTAGCTTCGCAATGTCTTCCTTTTCGAACTCGCTCTGCTCGATCAGGTGTTGCACCAGGGGAGTAACCGATCCTCCAAAAAGTCGTTCGACCATTTCATCGACGACTTTCCCTACCGCCTTCGGTCGCTTGATTTTTGGCGAGAATTCATGAACGTTGCCAACTTTGCGGGCCTGTGCGTATCCCATTTCAACCAGACGATCTAACATGGTCTTGACCGTGCTGTATGCCCAGCCTTGTGTCGGTTCAAGAACCTTTTGCAATTCACTAGCCGTAGCATGTTTGGAAGTCCACAAGGCGTCCATCAACACCCACTCCAGTCGAGTTAGTTCATCGCGATCCTTTACCATCGTTGACCCATTTCCCTTCATTTCGATTCACAATAGCAAGCCAGTCAGAGCTACCCAAGTAACGCTTCCACTACTGTGATAGTGACTCAGCGTATTGTATCCAGTTGGCAATTGTCAATCATCTCTGAAAGGGCACTTTAGGGAAAAAGTTTAGCAAGCAATCAAATTGATCTAGCAATAAAAATGGCTCTCAGTGAAGAAGGTTGTTCTCACACAAACCAATTCAAGGAGAGCCAAGGATGGCTAAGCGTAAACCCTCAAAGCAACT
>JAJTID010000001.1 GCA_021300155.1 Pirellula sp. | reverse complement strand
TGAGCACGCGGAGAAAGTAGCAAGCCTCAAGGCGGATCAATCAAAGCTTACCGAAGAGAAGAAATCGATCGTCGCTCAGCTAGCGAAGCTCGAAAAGGAAAGCAAAGAAGCCTTAGCACTCAAGGCAACTCGATCGACCGAAGACACGGAGGATCCGGACCAAGGCTCGGAGGATACTGTAGAAGATAAGTCCACCAAGGGAAAGCCTGTCGTTGAGAACGGGAAGGATAGTAAGTCCGATGATAAGCAAGCAAGTGAGCCAGAAGGTCAAGAAAATTTATTGGCTTTATTGACCAAGCAGCGCGATGAATTGACCGAAAGGCTCAAAAAGCTGGGGACAGAGATTCAACATGCCGAATTCTTCCGTTCCAAAGTACCGAAAGCCTTTGCGATGCATGACGGCGAAAATCCAGCCGACATGCCGGTTTATATACGCGGCAATGCGTATGCACCTGGAAGGATCGTGCCGCGAGGTGCGCTGCGAGTTGCATCGTGGCAACCGTTTCCTCAGATCCCGGCCGGACAAAGTGGGCGACTTCAACTGGCGGATTGGCTAGTCGATGAAAAGAATCCGCTCACGGCTCGTGTAACGGTGAATCGAATTTGGCAGAAGCTGTTCGGAGAAGGATTGGTACGCTCGGTCGATTATTTTGGAGTGCGTGGCGAAACACCGTCGCATCCGGAATTGCTCGATCATCTGGCGACTCGTTTCATGAAGAACGGCTGGTCGCAAAAGCAGCTCATTCGTTCAATCGTTCTCAGTCGTGTGTATCGCTTGAGCATTATCAATGACTCTGTATCGACCAAAGTCGATCCTGACAATCGATTGCTATGGCGAATGCATCGAGTGAGATTGGATGCCGAAGCGATTCGCGACTCGACGCTCGCGATAAGCGGCGAATTGAAGGAGAGTCACGGCGGTCCTGCGCTGGTGCTTGAAAATGTTGAGAATACCGGAGCCCTGGTCGCAAAGGGAGTGAATCCTCCCAACTACGCGCATAAGAATCCGCGAACATCGCAGGAGTTTGAGCGTACGATTTATCTACCCGTGATGCGAAACGGCTTTACCGGCGAGGATCGTATTCGAAGTTACTTTGATTTCGTGAATCCCGCTTTAATTGCAGGACAACGCAATCAAACGGTGGCGCCCACGCAGTCACTATTTCTGATGAACAACGCCGCGTATCGCAAGCGAGCAAAGTTAGTCATCGATCGGCTATTTGCGGAATCAAAGACGCAAGACGATCGACTCGAGCAGCTTTGGCTGCGAGTTCTGAGTCGACCGTTGAGCCCCTCCGAACGACAGGATGCGATCGCATTCTTGGAAGAGACCCAATCGCTGGACACCCCCGATAACACGAAGATGAATGAGAGCGTTGCTTGGCAAGAGCTTTGCCATAGTTTGTTATCCTCCAACTATTTTGTTTTCCGACGGTAGACGGCACTCTTATTTTTTGCTCCCTTTCCCCGGAGCGGGGCGAGGGGGAGAAAGATTTCATCATCCCGCCTTGAACCTAACTAAACCATGATCAACTTCAATCCAATTCCCAATCGTCGTCAGTGTCTGCAACATGCCGCTTGTGGTTTCGGGACGTTAGCGTTGCATGACATGCTTCACGCGGCGGCGCGAGAGTCGGCGAATGCATCTGGTGGGCGCGTCCTCGACGTCACACCGCGAGCCAAACGGGTCATCTTTCTCTTCATGGCAGGTGGGCCGTCGCAAATGGATCTCTTTGATCCGAAGGACTACATCCGCGACAAACACGGTGAAGCGATTAATTCGCCACTGGATAAGAACGTGACGCAAGTCGGGACGGAAAAATTCTTAGCGCTCGGTGCGATGGCACCTGTGAAACCGCGCGGTCAATCCGGGATGATGATCTCTGACTTGATGCCAAACCTCGCAGGCATCGCCGACGACATTTGCTTGTTGCGTGGAATGAACGCCGATAATCCTCAACATGCTAGCGCAACCAATCAGTTCCACACCGGTAGCTTCACCGAAGTAAGACCCTCGATGGGATCGTGGATCAGCTACGGCCTCGGGACCGAGAATCAGAACCTGCCAAGCTTCATGACGATTCATCCCGGTGGCGTTCGTACCTACGGCTCGTCCTTTCTTCCGGCGATCCATCAGGGTACTGCCCTCACGGTTCCGCTCGATAACAAAACCTCTCCGATCGACAACCTGAAGAGTGTATCGGCTACCGATGCGGTGCAACGCAAGCGAATGGATATGACTCAGCGGATGAACCGGCAGCTACTTGATGAGCTGAACGGTGACGCCAACATGGAAGGAATGATTCAGAACATGGAGTTGGCGTTTCGGATGCAGACCGATACACCGCAACTCGTCGACATGTCGAACGAGAGCGATGAGACGCTCAAGATGTACGGGGTCGGAGGGAAGGACACTGACAAAAACGCTCGCGCCTGTTTGTTGGCTCGCAAATTAAGCGAGTCTGGCGTTCGTTTCGTACAAGTGACGATGGATGGTTGGGATCATCACGGCGATATTCGCGGCAATCTTCCTAAGCTTTGCAACCAAACCGATCAGCCGGTCGCTGCTCTGGTGAAAGACTTGAAGCAACGTGGATTGCTTGAAGACACGCTTGTACTTTGGTCCGGTGAATTTGGCCGGACGCCATGGAGTCAGGACTTGAGCGGGACAGCGCCGATCGACAAACACGGTCGCGAGCATCAGCCACAGAGTTTCTGTGCCTGGATGGCAGGCGGAGGCGTCAAGCCTGGCTTCACCTATGGCGAGACCGACGAGATGGGCTTCAAGGTCATCGAGGGCAAGATTCACATTCACGATTTGCACGCTACGATGCTACACCTGCTCGGGATTGATCACACACGATTGACTCGACGACACCTCGGCCGCGACTTCCGGCTCACCGATGTGTATGGATCGGTGGTGAAGGAGATTCTGGCATGACTCGATGGATCGTCGCGACGGCGTACTTACTTTCGCTTCTTGCCTTGACACAAAACATAGATGCCGGTGAGCCGCCTTCGATAATTTCATCGTTGCTGGAACAAACGTGCGTTGATTGTCACAACAAGGAGACGAGCGAAGGTGGACTGGCATAACACGCCGATCACGGCCAATGGACTCAGTCGTTTGCGAAATTGCATAGTGTTAGTCCGCAACGGGGTGGGCTTTGATTCCGTGGATATGTCGGCAGTTGTTTCCACTCGATGAAGAAGCCAAACGCTTAAGAATGCCTAACCATGAAACACACACTCACGCTCCTCACCGCCTTACTGCTGACTCCGTTCAATGCGATGACTCCGTTCACAGCGATTCACGCAGCCGATTCGCCGAAGCTCGAACCGATCCTCAGTAAGCGCGGCGACGTGATCTTTAGTGACGGCTTCGATGGCCCGATGAAACCGGGTGGTGGTGGTGGTGGTGGTGGTGGTGGTGGTGGCACCGTGAACTACGACGACGTGCAGATCTGGAAAGCCGAGCCCAACCCACAATGGGAAGTCACCCGCGCGAAGCTGATGCCATCATCCAAAAAGTGAACATGAAAACCACCCTCACACTCCTCACCGTCCTGATGCTTCCGCTAGCCGCGCTGCATGCCGCAGAATCAAAGCCTGCTAACAAACCGAACGTCATCGTGATCCTCTCCGACGACCTCGGTTATGCCGACCTCGGCTGTTTTGGATCGAAGGCGATCAAGACGCCTCACCTTGATCGCATGGCGGAGGAGGGGTTGAAGCTTACGAGCTTTTACGCACAACCCGTGTGCGGACCGAGCCGGGCAGCCTTGATGACGGGTTGTTTTCCCATGCGTGTTGCCGAGCCGGGCAATCGTAAGAACCAACACAACGTTTTACATCCGCGCGAAGTCACGATGGCCGAGATGCTCAAGGACTCCGGCTACGCAACCGCGTGCATCGGCAAGTGGCACCTTGGGGCGCGAGCGTCGGATGGTTGGAGCCATGCGACGATGCCCAACGCGCAGGGCTTCGACTATTTCTACGGAACGCCGCTCTACAACGGCCTCACGCCGACTGTCGAGGGAAACGCCATGCGCAGCTCGATACTCCGCAATACTGAGGTCGTTGTGAAGGAGGTGCAGGACTGGGATCACATCACGCAGGACTACACGCGTGAGGCATTGGAGTTCATCCGTGCCAATCGCGCAAAGCCCTTCTTCCTCTACCTCGCGCACAACATGCCGCACATACCGCTCGGTGCGTCTGAGAACTTCAAAGGCAAGAGCGCCGGCGGCCCGTTTGGTGATGCTGTGGAGGAGATCGACTGGTCGTGCGGTGAAATCCTCAAAGCGCTCAAAGAGCTCGGCCTCGACGAACGCACGATCATCGTCTTTACCTCCGACAACGGCCCGTGGATCGAGACCACTGACGGCATGAAGCCCGGCGGCAAGCCGTTCATCCCTCGCGACCACTCGGGCAACGCCGAGCCGTTGCGAGGCTACAAGATGCTCACCTGGGACGGTGGCTTTCGCGTGCCGTGCGTCGTGCGTTGGCCAGGAAATATCCCCGCCGGCTCGGTGAGCGACGAACTCACGAGCACCCTTGATTTGCTGCCGACGTTTGCCGCGCTCGCCGGCACGAACCCGCCTTCAGATCGCAAGCTCGACGGCCAAGACCTCGGTCCCTTCCTGCGCAAGCCCTCCGGCAAGTCGCCGCGCGCCGATTTTCTGTTCTACAGCTATACGCACCTCCAGGCCGTGCGCGACGCACGTTGGAAACTGGTTCTGCCGCGCCCCGAGTATCCCAAGTGGACGGGTTTCAGCGGCCGCTTCTTCGGCGATGGAGTGAGCTCGGTCGAACTCTACGACCTCAAGAGCGACCCCGGCGAAACGCGCAACCTTGCCGGAACTCATCCCGAAGAAGTCGCGCGCCTGATGGAGCGGGTCGAAAGCGCGCGTGCGGACCTCGGCGATTACGACCGCATCGGCGCCGGTCAACGCTACTTCGACGACGGCCCGAAACGGCTTGACATCACTGCCTGGAAACGGCCTGCTAAGAAGGCGGGGAACAAGTGATTCATGAATGCGCCTACCAGGCTCGTCATCCAAACCGAAAGGGAAAAACACCATGAGCATAACCTCCCTCATCCTCACCGCCCTGCTACCGATGCTGGCGACACCTGGCCCCTGCGCGGCAGTTGCAATGTGCCAAAGGACGCGCGCGAGGCCGACGAGCACATGTTCGTCGAGCGCGCGGACGGCGCCCTTTGGCTGCTCGTACGCACCCGATACGGCATCGGTGAAAGCGTCTCCACCGACCGCGGCAAAACGTGGCCGGATCTTACTCCCTCGGGCATTGAGCACCCGACCTCGCGCTTTTTTGTTCGCAGGCTCGTGTCGGGAAATCTGCTGCTCGTAAAGCACGGCCCCATCGACACACGCACTAGTCGCTCGCGCCTCACCAGCTACCTCTCCAAAGACGATGGTAAGACTTGGAGCGGCGGACTCCTAATCGATGAACGCCTCGGTGTAGCCTACCCCGATGGAGATCAGTCGCCCGACGGCCTCATCCGCGTCATCTACGACTACAATCGCAGGACCGACCGCAATATTCTCATGGCCGCTTTTCGCGAGGAAGACGTAGCCGCTGGCAAGGATGTAAGCGGCTCGGTTAGTTTGCGTCAGCTGGTCAGCAGGGGCACCGGCGGCCAGGAGAAACCAAAGCCCTCCAAAGCACCTGCTTCTCGCCCCGACGGCTGAGCAAGAAGATGCGCGAGGATCTGCCGAATGCCGTGAAGAAGCTCGAAGACGCCATCGCCGCCCATCAACTCAACGCCAACGGCCTTGTGATGAAGGACACGGGCCATGATATGACGGTGAAGTATGACGGTGAAGTATAATGCCGACGTTAAAACGTGGGTGTTCAAACAACTCTCGCAATAGGCCATCATCCCAATGCATCATCTGACAGCCATGAAACCCAATCTCACGATCCTCACCGCCCTACTGCTCGCGCAACTCGCCACGCTGCACGCGGCTGAATCTTCCGCCCAATCTAAGCCAGTACCCGATCCGGCGTTGACGCCCATTGAAGATGTCGCCGGCTTGCCGCGCGTGCTACTGATCGGGGATTCGGTGTCGATCGGCTACACCTTGCCGACGCGCGAGCTGTTGAAAGGTAAAGCCAACGTGCACCGGCCGCCGACGAACTGCAGTTCCACCGGGCATGGGCTCAACTATCTGAAGTCGTGGCTTGGGGACAAGAAGTGGGACGTCATTCACTTCAACTTCGGACTGCACGACGCGAAGCTGCCGCCCGAGGGAGTGCGCCATGCGGCGCCGGAGATGTATGAAAAGAATCTGCGCGAGCTGGTGATACAGATGAAAGCCACCAGTGCAAAGCTGATTTTCGCGACTACGACGCCGGTGCCTAATGGCGGCAATCTGAGGCCGACGCGGCGTTTTGGCAGCGTGGATCAATACAACGCCGTCGCCAGAAAAGTGATGACTGAGAACGGCGTGGCCATCAACGACCTCAATGCCGACATCGCGCCGCATGTGGAAAAAATGCAGCGCGCGAATGATGTGCATTTCACCGACGAGGGTTCTATGTTGCTCGCGAAGCAGGTGGTAAAGGCGATTGAAGCGCAGCTCGGCCTTGGCACCCGCACCCGTGTTGGCAGACAGGCGGCGCGTCTTCCGAATGTGATCACTATGACGCAGGCTGCGTTTGATCGCGCTATTGCCTTTGCGCGCATGCGGACAAGCCGTTTTATCTCAATGTCTGGTCGCCCCTGCCGCACGCGCCGCTGCGGCCGAAGCCTGGCTTGCGCGAACCCTACCGAGAACCGTCTGCACGCATCGGCGCTCGAATGGGTGCAATCTTTGCCGCCAGCCGAACTTCGCACCGCCGTCGCCAACGGCGCCGACCGCATGAAACTCCTAGATATCCAGAAGCCAAGAACAAGCTTGGAGAGCTGACGTGGGCGCGGAAATGATGCGACCCCAATCCTGATTACGATCCAGCTTCGACAACAACACCCAAGGAAAAGAAACACCCAAGAAAAAGAAAGGTAGTGGACTTCGCCAGCAGTCCACTGCTCCGTGATAGTAATCTATGAAAGTGGTGTAGGCTTGCTTTTTATACGACACTTGCGGATGGCAGTATGACAGGCTAGAAGCCTGTCCCACGTTGAAAACAGGAATTCCGGCGAATCACACTACGGTTCAGGAATCCCACTACGAGATTGAATGATGAAGAATTTGTGGTTGATTATTGCTGGCTTGTGTACGCTGCTACACGTCCATCCGTTGCAGGCTGGGCAGCCAAATGTTCTGTTCATCATTGCTTCACGTAATCGGGATTGGGTTCCATCATTCGGGCGCCGACTTCGGAACGCCAGCGGTGCAACCTTGATCGCAATTCGTTTACTTTCTCGGGCTCCGACTGAGCGAGATCCTTCTGCTCACTCAGGTCATTCTTGAGATTGAAGAGTTGGACGGAATGATTCTCGAAATAATCGAGCAACTTGTAATCGCCCACGCGAATCGCTCCTCCTGGGCTTTGCATTCCGTGATTGCTGTAATGTGGAAAGTGCCAGTAGATTGCCTCGCGATCTAAGGATTCTTTGCCGCGAACCAAGGATGCCAAACTGAGCCCATCGAGATGTTGGTCTGGACGCTGAGGTAGTCCCGCCATTTCCAACAATGTGGGATAAATATCGTTGCTGATCACAGGCTCGTGACATCCGTAACCTCCGCGCCCTTCACCTGGCCAATAGACTATCAATGGAACCCTAATACCACCTTCGTACAACCATCCCTTGGCACCGCGCAAAGGAAGATTGGATGTCGCATATGCCGCATCCAATCGATCTTTATTGACAACACGATCAGGGCGTCCAAAATTCGCTGCCGACATTCCTCCGTTGTCTGATGTGACGAGAACGATCGTGTTGTGATCCAACTTCAAGGATTGCAGCTTGGCGATCAATCGACCAACACTTTGATCCAATGATTCGACCATCGCTGCAAATTGGACATTATCCTGTTGCTGTTTGATTTTAACGATTCGATCCGAAAAAACTCTGAATCCTCCCCAGGTGGGTTTGGTCAATCGCGACCGCAATTCATCGCGTGACAATGGGCGTGGGTCATCTGGATTGCCTTCAAGAATGAAATCTGCATCGCTCGAACGCTGCATGTTGCTGAGCTTGGATTCATATTTGGCGACCAAGTCAGCCCGTCCCTCGATCGGGTCATGAACCGCAAAATGCGACATGTAGAGAAAGAACGGCTGGTCTTTATGCGACTCGATAAACCTCTCTGCTTCATCGGTTAGCCGGTCAGTCAGGTAGTCCCCTGCGTTTCCTTCCAAACCATCCAATTGAAAGGGTGCATGATATCCCGTTTTGGGCCATCCCTTGTTCCAGCGTGGAATTTGTAAGTCGAAGCCTTGTTGCAGCGGTCCATAAGGCTCTTCACCTAGATGCCATTTTCCGATGTGAGCGGTCCTATAACCGTGTGCCTTGAAAGCTTCTGCAATCGTGATTTCCGACAAGGAAAGTTGCTGAGGAATCTCAGCGTTCTTCAACGCTTGAAAAGGGTAGTCACGCCTTCCGGGAAGCCAGTCCGTTAATTGAAGTCGTGCAGGGTACTTGCCTGTCATCATACTTGCTCGGGTTGGCGAGCAGACGTGGCAAGCCGCGTAGGCTTGGGTAAATCGGACTCCCTGCTTTGCTAATGCATCCATGTGGGGCGTTTTGTAGAATTGGCTGCCATAACATTGCAAGTCGCTCCATCCCAGATCGTCAGCCAGGATCAAAACCACATTCGGCGGTCGTGGCTGCGTTCCCAGCACAAGCGATCCGCTTAATAAAAACGCGACAAGTAGAAGTACGAGTGACAGTTTGTAGTTGGTTTTCAAGTTGCCTTGGTACTTTTTGTCTTTGAAGCTGCGATTGTGCGCTCGATGCTGCCAGTGGAACTGGTGGATGTCTTTCCAACCCTTTGTGACATCCTCGATCTCAAGATGCCGTACGCTAGTCCCAAGTTGTGTTTATCGCGAAAAGTATTCAAGACGAATTGGCTTGGTTTCTTCTTCAATTTTCACAATCGTCTTGGTGCTATCGTTGGGCTTGAGCGATTCCAATCGAACGGATCGATCTTTATCCAAGCCAGTCGCCTCCCAGATGCTTCCTTCGAAAATGACTTTTGAAGATCCGATCATCGGGCCGTCGTCACGTTTGGCAGAGAATTTTCCATTTCGTATTCGCACAGTCGTTACAGGAAGATTCTTATCGTCCGGATAGAAAGAAATGGAACCCCAACTCACTGGCTTGCCATCGAGCGTTACTTCGCCAGTGATTGTGGCGCGCGGCTGAGCTATCGCATAAAATGAATTGGCTCGCAACCAATTTGCTAGAAGTTCTGACCAAACGCCTAGCGTAGGATCACCCCGATACAAGCCAACGCCGTGTGGCCCATTTTGAAAACTATGAAATTCCGCCGGAATTTTCTTCGCGCGCAATGCAAGATAGAAGCGAGTTGCATTTTCCGCCGGCACTCCAGTGTCGGCGTCAGTCTGGAACAAGAATGTTCTCGGTGTTCGATCGGTCACATTGTTATCGGAAGAAAGCTTCTTGGCTAAGTCTTCATCATTGACTCGTTCTGGACCGAGAAGGTTTTTGCGCGAGCCTCCGTGGGTTACGGTCGGATCGAAGCTGATAACGGGATAGCAAAGGATTGCAAAATCTGGACGAGCACTGACTTGATCAACAGCGTCTGATGCATCGTAAGCTTTTTCATCAAACAAAGTCGCCGCCATACTTGCGAGATGTCCGCCAGCGGAAAATCCCATCACCGCAATTCGCTTCGGATCGATCGCGTACTCCTGAGAATGCGAACGCACCCAGCGAATCGCACGCTGTACGTCGGCAAGCTCGGTAGGATAATGATGCCCTTGGGAACCTAGACGATAGTGAAGCACAAAGGCGGAAACACCTTGGTCGTTAAACCATTGAGCTGGTTGATTTCCTTCGTGATCTTTTGCTAAGCCACCGTATCCACCGCCAGGACAAATCACGACAGCAGCACCACAATGTTGGTTCTTGGACTTCGTCGGATAAAGATAAAGTGAAGGGGATCCCGTGGTAGCATCAATCGGAAGCGCATAAGGGGTTTTGCCTTCTGGCCAAAGCGAAACTCGTTCTTGCGCAATGCAATTATGTGTAGCGAAACAAATAACTAAAAGGATTCGAAGGGTTTGCATTTCTAGCTGACCAATGAGCGTTGAGGGCAAATCATTTTTTTCATGACATCGTTCGTCATTCTACACGATTGCGATGAAAATGCTTTCCTTCATTAATCAAAAATCAACATCACTGCCGACACCGACGGCAGGCGTTCGGCGGACGCCAGCACCGATGACGCCAACACGGACGATGTTGTTAGCCGAGCGTTCGGGCTCAGCCTTAGCTGTCATCGTCCAGGCGGTGGCGATACCGACTGCTCCGAGAAACTCGCGACGAGAAAATGTCATAAGTCAAGCTCCTCTCTCGCATATTTGACGCTGGCCGCAACGTTGGCATCTTCCAGTTCGACCTGCTTGTTGAGTGACATCGAGTCGACTTCTTGCAGGCTCTTCACCGGATGTTCACGAACAAAGCGAAGCGTTTTCCACAAAGCCAGAACTCGCCGTTTACGATACTGAGCGAGAAAACGCCCGCTCGCGTCGCCGCAATACACAGTGCCTATGTGATGGGTGTTCATCTTGCCGCGCGGATCATCCTTGAACCTTCCCCACATACCGAAAGAAAGAGGTAAATGATTTGCCAAGGTCTGCCGTGGCGCTGAAGGTCATGTAGCCGCTGGATACAAAGACGCCTTGGCCGCCAGCGAGGCCCCAGGTACCGGTCATCAAACGTGGGTACCCTTTGGCATCCGGCAGTTTGGCCGCACCGCTGGTGAGGTGCCGCCAGTTCACAGCATCATCGGAAGCAAGAAAGATCGTCGGCCCACCCCAGCCAATAGGCACTGCGAATACGCCGTTAGTGTAGGCGACAGACTTTGTGGCCCATGGGCCGTGGTCGGCACCCGGCGCGGCGAAGAACGCCTGCTTCCAGGTCTGGCCATCGTCCTTCGACACGATGATGCGTGCACCGTGCCCCACCACGACGAACGCACCCACCTTCGGGTTCGGCCGGAAGTTGCCGCCCAGTGGAATGGAGTCACGAATCTTGGCTTCTTCGGGAGCATCCTCCGCGACAATCACCGTAGAAGCTAGGAGGATAAGGGCGAGCGTGAGTATGCGTGACTTCATGGGAATGTCTTGGAATGCATGGGCTTGTGGATGAGTTCAGAAGGGTCGTCAAGTGACCGTCAGTCCCTTCAACGTTCCAGTCGACGAGCCAAAGGATTGGTCTTCAAAACCGAGTTGGTTCAGCACGCTGATATAGAGATTACTCAATGGCACCGTACCGGGGGCGAAGGTCAGGTGCTGGCCGTGTTGGAAGCGGCCTCCGGCGAGCAAAACGGGAAGGTCTTTGTTGCTGTGGCTGTTGCCGCTGCCTAGATTCGAGGTGACGACGATCGTGGTGCGGTCCAGTAATGTCGATTCTCCCTCACGCGTGTTCTTCAGATTCGTCAGCAGGGTTTTGAGCTCGTCAAAGAATGCGCGTTCGACTCGTTTGAGCTGAGCGATGTTCCCTTCGTCCTGGCCGTGGTGCGAAAGGTTGTGATAGCCAACATTCACGCCTGGAACGGCGACGGTATCCTGACGGAAGTAACCAAAGGTGATCACGCGGGTGCTGTCGGTCTTGAAGGCCAAATGGGTCAGGTCGCAAACGCCGCGCAGGTTGGTGATGATCTCGTCCGGAGCGAAGAGCTCGGGCGGTTTGGATTTGACCACAGGCTTCGGCTGATGGATCCATTCCTCAGACTTAACCAGCCGTTTCTCGGTGGCCCGAACCGATTCGAAGTACTCTTCCAGCTTTTCTTGATCGCGTTGAGAGAGTCGGTTCTCCAAGTCGCGAGCTTCATCCAGCACATGATCGAGGATGCTCTTGCCGCGACCGATCTCGCTAAGAACTTTGCTTTTGTTGGCGGCGCCTTCTTCGGCAAACAGCTTGGCAAAGGCGTCGGCGACACTCTTCTCAGCCGGCACCATGCTACCGCCGTCAGTCCAGCCAAAATCGTTGGCTCCAGCGCTCAAAGCAAGCGAATCAAAACGCGTGTGCTGACCGAGTGATGCGGCAACATACTGGTCGAGCGAACGACGGTTCCGCTCGGATGATGGCACGCCGGTGAAAATGCGAGCCTGCGCCGCGTGACCACCGCTGACACCTGGATGTTCGAGACCGGAGATAATGGTGAATCGATCACGCAGATTGGCCATCGGGGCGAGGTACTCGGTGAGTTCGTAGTCTGATCCCGACTGCTTCGGAATGAAGGAATCTCGAAAAATGCCCAGCGGCAGACAAATCAGCAGCAGTCGGCGAGGTTCCTTTCCAGCCTCCGCAGCATGGGAGATGCCACCAAGCGATTCGAGCCAGGGCAGGAATAGGGTAACACCTGTTCCGTAAAGAAAAGTGCGGCGGTTGGCGAGTGCGGGTTGAGTGTTCATGAGTATGCCTTGCGATGGTTCGATAGCCGACGATCACGGGTTGGTGAATGCAGGACTGGAAATGAGCTCGAGCACGAGCGACTTCATGCCGCTCTTTGCCTCGCGGACTTGTGTCGCAATTCTGTTGAGTGGTTGGCGGTCGGCAAATCCAGGCGCGCGGCCGATGGCAAAGGTGGATAGCTGGTATGTGAGATTCTGAACGACTAGATCTTCCCTTTTCTTCGCCAATTCACGGAACTCATGGAAGCTACCAAAGCGTCCGACGCCTTCCCATTCATCTGCAGCATCGACGCGTGGACCGTCGGTAAGTTTCGTGCGAGCACCGGGTCTCGGCTCAACGAGTGCGCGGTAGTGCTCTCGCCAGCCGCCAATGACATCAAAGTTTTCAAGTGCGAATCCAAGCGGATCGATTTTTCGGTGACACGTGGCGCAACTGGCGATGTCGCGATGTTTGGCGAGTTGCTCCTTGATCGTCGTAGCACCGCGAATATCTGGTTCGATAGCGGGCACGTCCGGAGGTGGAGCCGCAGCAGGTGTGCCGAAGAACTTTTCGAGTACCCATGTGCCGCGAATGACAGGCGAAGTTGTGCTGCCGTTGGAGGTGACCGAGTGGATGCTGGCATGGGTCAACAGTCCGCCGCGCACCGTCTTCGACTTGTCCAGATTCACGCGTCGGAAATCATGTCCGACGACGCCATCGATGCGGTAGTGTTTTGCGAGACGCTCATTGAGCATGGTCCAGTCGGAATCGATGAGGTTGGAGAGTGGTAAGTCGTGCCGGAACATCTCTCCGATGAACAGCTCCGTTTCTGAGCGTATGGCCGCTTCGAGTTCAGCATCGTATTCCGGATAGAGCTCCGCGTTCGCCTTCATCGCGCCGACCTCACGTACGCGCAGCCATTGTCCGGTGAAGTCCTTCAAAAATCGCTCGGTGCGTTTATCTGCCAACATACGTTCGGCTTGCACACGCCGTTTCGTGGCATCGAGCAAGCTACCATCCGCCGCCGCCTTTAGCAGGTCATCATCCGGCGTCGAGCGCCATAGGAAGTAAGACATTCTGGATGCAATAGCGAATGCGTCGGGACCGTCTGGCGGTTCTTCGTGATAGAGAAAACGGGGCGAGACCAGCATCGCGGCCAACATGCTGCGCTGAGCCTCGTCCGGCGTCATCGTCTTCGTGAACTTCTCAAACAACGATCGGTACTTCGCCACAGAGGCTTCATCCACGGGTCGGCGAAAGAGCTTCGGCGCGAGATGCGCGGCGATGGCCGCCGCTTTCTCCGGCGTCGGCTGCGCCGGATCGATGTCGCCAAACAAAGTGCGATGCCCCTTCGGTGGCCAACTTTCATACACCGGCCCTTCTATGCTGAAGGAACGGATCGCGACAAAAGGTCCTGGCTGGTCAATCATCGAACGTCCCTGACTATGCGGCGCGCCGTCCATAATCGTGAACTCCACGCGGTCGCCGGGTTCCAGAAAAAAGCTGGCTTCAACTTCGCGTGGTTGATCGTTTGCGAAGGAGAAGACGATTTCCGCTTTTGGCAAAACACCGGGCTTGAGTGATCCGGCGCTGAACTTGAGCCGTACCGGATTGCCGTTATTCTTGAGTGCGTAAGCCACCGCTTTTATGCGATACCAACCGGGCTGTCGCAAGCTGAAGTGCCTGTGGCTTTGTGGCTGTGCGCTGAAATACTGCTGTACGGTCATGACCGCATCGAGATGCGGACCGTCTGTCGGCTTCGGCTGACGCAGCTCGCCATTTTCCAGTACAGGAAAACGATAACCATGAGAGTCGGGATTCGCCTTGGCTGCTTCCTCGGCTTTGAGCGTGTTGGCTTTTTCCTGCGGAGTCAGACTATCGAACTTCTCAAGCCGTTTTTCGAGGTTTTTTCGAGCGGCCTCGATTTGGTGACGATTCTCATCATGCAGAGTGAAGGTCTTGCTCTTCGTCTCGGGGCGAATGGCTGGCGCGATTGCGCGAGCCAAGATAAAGTCAGCGGCCTTCATGTACTCTTGCATCTGCGAGGCTGAAAGCATGAGCGCTCCGCCGTTGTTATCAAAACCATGCTCGCGCAGGTCCTCGGGAAACCCCGCCGTGAAGTCGCCATGCACGTCGAAGAGATCGGCGACTGTGTTTTCATATTCCACGCGGTTTAGCCGTCGAAGCACCACTTCACTGCCGGTTCCTTTCAGTTCCGCTGCCGCACGCGACAGTTCGTTTTGAATCCAAGTTGTGACTTGCTGCACCTCGGCTTGCCTTGGCTTCTTTGCGTCCTTCGGCGGCATCTCGCCTAGTTGCAGGTTATCGAGCACCAGTTTCCAGTTCTCCGCGTCAGCGGCGTTCGTGGCAATCTTCAACGCATCTACGCGAAAATCACCCTGCTGCTTCTTCGGCCCATGGCAACCGATGCAGTAGGTCTGGAAAAACGCGGTGACATACGAAGCCACGGCGACATCTTCAGCATTTGCCACAGGCACGATCAGCAGGGCGAGTGCGAGCAGGCTCATGCCTCGGCAATAGAACGATTCGGTACAAATCGGATTCATACGAGTTCCTTGATAACGCGGTCGGCCTCACCGCCTTGAAAATCTTTCGGTACCGCAACACCCGGGACGCCGAACATGGTCTGACAGAGATTGCCGAGGTGGAAATCATTCTTTTTGAGGTGGCATTGTTGCTGGATACCGAGCTTTTGGCCGCCGACCAGCATGTTGGTGAACGCTTCATCAACGATGGGCGGAAACGACACTGCAATCCACTTGTGTACGTCCGACCTCTGAGAGTACGGAGCCATCATCTATCGCTTATACTCCTTTCGATCTTTCAGATACTGTGCAACGTCGCCTTTGGCAGCATGCGAAAGTGCGGGCTGTCCCGTATTCGGGCCTGGATGCGAAATAGAGGCTGCAAAGAATTCCACGCTTTGTAGGTCCGCGTTGCTTCTTCGCTTCACGTTTTCTACCCTTGGGTCCGTTGTAGGGGAATTCATACGTCGTGACCTCGGGTCCAAAGTGAAGGCCATTGACACCTTGGTTTTCAAAGGTGGCTTTGGGGTAGTGTTTTTTAAAGAGTGATTCGAACTTGGCGCACACACGCTCGGGCACCGGACGTGACTGACTTTCGTCTCCCCGAGCGTTCAATGGTCGGAGAATCAGCAGTCGTGCCCACACTATCTCGAAAACGCTGGAAGTGACGGGTCACTTCATGATTGAACAACGCATTCGTTCTGAGGGCCGAACTAATAATTCTCCGGCGCGGCTCGGGTAAGCACATTCTAAATGTACTCCATCGGCTAGTCGATTGGGCAGGCACTCGTCCTGTACCCTTGAGCTGGCAATCCATTATCAGGCAACGACTCTACCTATATCAGAAAGTGTTCCACGGTTTGAATCCGTTTCGTTCTCGCTGGGCTTCGTTTCCACGACTCAAAGCAAACGATAGGTCACAGCTAACAACTATGCATTAGCAAGAAATCGGAGCAACGTGCGGGGACCGGTCAGTCCCTCGTTCCCCGTTTTTTTCATCGATTTCGCCGTCTCAGCCGTCAACAAAACGGGCCCTCAACTCGCTCCCGGCACCCAAACGGCACCCAAACCGGTGCGTGTTGCGCTGAGCGTTGATCTCCTCCGACCAGTTCTTCAATAGCGGCCTTGAGTGATTCTGGGCAAACAGAGAATTTCTTCTTGAATATCTGGAGCGAGATTGTCTGGCCACATGTTTTGCGTCATGCCTGTCGTCGAGATCTGGCCGAAGTGGGCGAGTTCGGATTGGTTGATGATGGCTCTCGCTTGCAAGGATCGCAGGTCCGCGGTTTCGAGTTCCGACTGAATATGCTTAGTCACGTTTGACCCACTGATAGGCTCTCATAGCATTGAGCGAACAAAATTTACGCGTCGCTTGTTCGCCGCGCTCGAACGCATATTCTAGGGCGAGTCGTTGCACTGTTTCGTAGTCAGCAGCTCTCTCGCTGACCGGCCAATTGCTACCGTAGATGACTCGCTGGTCGCCAAAAGCTTGCCAAACGACGTTGATATAAGGCCGGTAGAAATCGAGATCTTGTGGCGCGGGTTGGTTGTCTTGAGCGGCTCCCTCTACAAGCCCTGAAATCTTCGCAAAGACATTGGGATGATTGGCCGCTTCCGCGATACCAGACTGCCAATCCGCAATCGGTGTATCCTTAGTGATGCGCACGTTCCCGATGTGATTGAGAATGATCCGAAGTGTCGGCAACTTGCTGGCCAATCTTGCCAATGCCGCTGGCGTGTCAGGACCTCCATTGACATCCAGCGACAAATCGAGTTCTGCCAATTTCTGGAAGTCTGCGATTTCATTCTTGTCGACCAATTGCTTAACGAGGCCGGCGTTAACGCGAATGCCACGAAACAGCGGATTGCTTGCAAAGCGTTTCAAGAGCTTCGTAAAGTCTGGCTCGCCAAGTTTGAGGTTACCGACGATACCAACAATGAACGGATCGTCTTTGGCCAAATCGAGAAGCCATTGGTTGTCCTCGACCCAAGGACTAGCTTCAACAATGACGGTTCCCGTCACTGTGCGGAACTGCTTGAGAGCTCGCAAATGCTCGGGTAGTACGGTGCGATACAGCTTTGTGTCCTGCCCCGGCCATGGAACGCCTTGAGGTCGCGTAGGGTCATAGAAGTGGGTATGACAGTCAATGATTTCGAGAGCTTTCGAACCATCATCTGCAGCGAGACCCCGCAATCCAAGTCCCGCCATGCCGATCGCGGAAGACGTGATGAATGAACGCCGATACATAACAACTCCGATGAAGATAGGGATATGCTCCCAACTCCGAGAGCAGTTCATACATATGATAGCTTGCCAACTGAATCATATCTTTTAACTTCAGAAAGGAATTCTTGTCTACTCGTTCACCGTTCGACCTCATGGCTGCGTTAGCGACTTGTTTTCAATCGCAATCCAATGACAATTCGCTGGAACGTGGAAATAAGTCTCGCGAGTCTCTGAAGGTCAATCCAATTCGATCCGGTCAACTTGTTCTGCTGATCCAAGGCCAAAAAGAAGATTCTTCTCATTGGTAGCCATGTACCCGCAACCGCTCACTAATTGTTGTGTACGCTGAGTCCCTGCAGCCGTTACGATTACATTTGTTCCAATTGCGTCGCGATGCGACCTGGTGCCCACAAGGTGAATATCCCTGCATGTGTCATCAATCCCCAATTGCTACCCCTTGCCCAATCGCCTGTTCTCTAAAGCGAGCAACATCTGTTGTGTCCTCGAACAATTTGCCGTCAGAATTGCATGCGCCCCAATTGCATTTCAATCAATCTGAGTGCTCCGAAACCGGCGACCAATTGCAACCTTGTGCAAGAAACAAATCGGTCCAGCTATCTCGGTCACAATCGAGCACCCCCACACCGCCTCCTGACACTTCGAACATGCGGCGTCCATCCTCGAACACGGTGCGAGACGAATAATAAGTGAAATCAAGCTCCTCTCCGAGGTCCGTGAATCGAATGGTCCGCGCACTTTGATCGGACTTATCAGCTAGCGATGGCGAGCAGATGGGGAAAAGCATCCCCAGACAAATTGAACAAGTAGATCAATCGATCGCGAGCCTCGTCCATACCCGTATCGAGTGCCAGTGCTTTCTCCATGCGTTGCATGGACGCAGTCATCTACCCCATTTGTAGCGTCACTTCACTTGCAGCCCACCTGGCAATGGCTGCGTCGCTACCTATTGAGTCCGGGACGCGATCGTAAAGTTCAATCGCCTCCTGGTATTGTCCAGACGAGATGCTGACTCGCCTGCCATCAACAATTGCTTTGGTGACTCTCGTTGCTTCGTCAATAACTCTCTACAAATGGAAAGAGCTTCCACATGATTGCCACGATGAATGTCGATGCCAGGATGATCAAGACAATCATACCAAACGACATGCTCCGCCCTGGCGCCCGTATCAGTTTTTTTCCAAGTGTGATGAAAAGTCTCTTTCGTACCTATGCAAGAGGTCTTCCACGTTGTTGCGGACGATATAGATTGTCCCCCGAATCGACTTGGATTCGCCTGGATTCAATCCTCCGATGCGAAAATCGGAATGCAAGCAGCGAGCAACGCCCTGAAACAACTCTTGGTAGGGATCAAAGGCGACAGCGAAAATCCACTTTTCATCGCTACTGAAACAACCGATGAGCCCATTGCTTGGAACAATCTCGCTCAGTGGACGAGGGTTCACATCCGTTCGGGGAACTCCTTTGGGACACCAGACTTGACCGGGAACATAGCGAGCTTGTTTGTTCCAGGGGACGATGTTGTTCATTCGAGCCAGTTTGCCGTCGACAAAAATAAAGCACTTGAGCAAGTAGTCGTCGATGTCTCTTCCTCTATTATCGTAACCAGTGAAATCGCCCAATCGAATGCATGGCTGAGCCCAATGGACCTCAGAATTTTTTTGGGTCGGGTTATGAGCCGAAATCCTGAATGTGACTTCATCGTCGCTCGCAGTGATTTCGTGGTCGACGATGACACCGTCCGAAACTGTGTCTCTGAGTTTTAACGTCTTTTTGTCTGCGCTCAACGAAATGAGTTTTGGCGAGTGCTTGATGACGGTATGCTGCACCCAGTCTGCCTCCGTCGATCCCGCTCGACAATAGGCTTCCAAATAGTTGATTCGGATTTCTTTGCCAGGAAAATGCTCGCCGCGAATGACGAGCCAATGGGGTGGCAGATAGTCGAGAGTAAGGTCCGTACTCTGTGCTCCAACCGTTGGTGTTAATGTGACTAATAGGATCAATCGTGCTGCAACGCTTACGTGATTGAACATGATTCCGAATTACCTCTTCTCATTCACTCGCGGCCAAAAATTGATCCTCGCGTGGTAGGGCAACCACTTTCCAACTCGCCCAATAAAATCGAACGATTCGCCTCAGACGAAACCCCTCCAGCAACATATCACATTTCACCTAAACCTGTATGCCTCTGCTGCTTGGTTCCATTGGCGAAGGGTTACCAAAAAAGTCACTCTCCCCGGGTGAGTCGGCCAAAGGCCGGAGAGGTAAAACCGAATTGTACCATGGTGGATGGCAAACCACCCTCCCCTCGTTAGGCTCGCCCCTCCCAGCGAGAGGGTTACCATGTGGCGATCGGTGCGCATGTTGCATTCACTTATTGCAATTCGAGGACATTTGGCCTTCCTGCTTCGAACATCTGGCGAAGTTCACTCTCTAGCAACGCACGATTCCAAATCGCCAACTCATCCATTCGACCGCGAAAAGCGCGTGTTCTTTTTTCCAAATGCTTTTCGGACGGCAACCAGTTACCAAGCCGACATAAACTTGGCCTGATAAGCACTTCATGATCGATAGCCCCTTGCCGAACCAGTATTCCATTCGCAAATACTTGTCGAGTTTTGTCTCGCAAGGAGATCACCATAGCCACGTGTACCCATTTCCCGATAGGCAGTGGATCTCCGATGAAAGAGTCAGTCGCGTCGCTACCTTGCACGCCTCCCTTGGGCAGTCCTTGTCTGGTAATCTGAAAATGCACATCGCCGTCTTCCAAATCATCTGAATTCAAAATTGCGTTCATTTCATAATCCAAGCGATCAATCTTGATCCACGCCGCGATGGTGTACTCTCGAAACGCTCCGGGGATACTCAACTCCACACGTTCGTTGTCCCCGTCAAAGAGCAGCGAGTCTTTTCCGGGCCAGCGTCCCGACACCCAACGAGCCCCAACAATTCGTCCGTCTGGGATGGCATGTTCTGTGTGCCTGAGTTCGTTCCCAAGAACCGATTCATCGTTCGTTTTGTGGAACGGGAAAAAGGCGATCAATCCTGGGGCTTTCAGTAGTTGTTCGATGTGACTTTGCCAACGTACCAAGCCGATTTGGTTAGGTGTGGGAAAATCCGCTGCATCCATCTTAGGAGCTGGCTCGGCGACGCCTTGGCTATAGCGATTGGCTTCGCCTTCAAACACCTCTTGCATCACTTGTTTCGACGAATTATTCGCCACATTCACTTGACCATCGAATACATAAAGATCGCTTGCGCCTACACTCTTATCGACACCCAATGCAAATTCGGTTCCCAAATCGATATACTCCGCATCCGGCGTCATGATCGAAAACCCTTTTGCCGATGGCGGAACGATCGCGCGCAGCTTTCCATACTCGACTCGAACATGCATCGAATCCAAGATTGTCCAGCGAGCGGGCGCATTGAGAATCACTTCAGCGCCCAAGGCGAACCGTAGGTGTGCCACGCCAGCGACCAATTCGTAATCTCCCGGTTCGAACTTTCTTCCGAACGGCCCTCGGTCCGAAGCGAACTTGGCCCCTGCTTCATCGACGAAAACGGCTACACTTGAGGTACTATTTTCAGAAATGTCATTGATGGAAACAGCTGGTGTGCTTGCAATTCGGTTGCTCGTTGAGTTTGCTAACCAAAGCCAGGTTCCAACAGAAATCACGACCGCGGCAGCTACCGCAGTAATAGAGTATGCAATCGCATTGGAAAACAAAGCCCTTTGATTCAGTTGAACGATGTCATCGATTGCCGCTTGTTTGCCGGGTAAACCCGCAGCAACTTCGGCCAACGCTGAATCGATGTTGAGGTGCTCTGCAAATATCTGCCGCGACTGCGCGTTGGACCGCAGGATCTCGTTTAGCTGTGCAACTTCATGCTCGGAAGCAAGTCCGTCGATATAGCGATTGATCAGGAAATCAAGATCATTCATACGCATTTTTTACCTGGCCACTTCTTGTTGAACACAATCCAAAAGGATGCGTCTCATGCGATGCAACCACTGGTAAAAGGCACCGACCGATCTACCGCTAGTGGCCGCAACGGTTTGAATCTTCAAGTCTGATCGATAACATTCGAGAAGCAATTGTCGGTTATGCGGAGCAATCTTCTCAAGGCAGAGCTGAAGTGCCGTGCGTTGTTGCTCGAATAGAGACTCTTGCTCAGCTGACTCACTCGCTATCATCTCTGCCACATCACCGGCGAGTACCAACCGATCGCGTCCATGATCGCGCAACCACGCTAGCACTTCGTATCGGGCAACGCCGAAGGCCCACTTTCGAAAATCCCCATCTTCGCGAAACTGATCGAACTTATCCCACAACACCAACGCGACTCGCTGCATAACATCATCCGCATCAGCTCGCGCAGGGAGCAACCGTCGAACGTACGCGCGTACACTCGATTCATGCATGGTGAAGGAGCGCAGAAACAGCGAGTGTCGACTGGGTACTGAGCTCACTTCAAATCGAACTTGAATTCGTTGGGTCCCGACTCGGTGACGTCTGCAGTCAGACCGGACTTGGTTGTTATCGAGTATTTTTCAGGAATGATCCACTTAATCTCTGGGGGGAGAGCGACACCACCAGCCGAAACGTCGACGTCTTTTGGCGTCTTATCGATAACCTCGACCCGACGAATCGAAACAACGTGGGGGCCCGCCACCACGCCATCTTTCTCGATATGTGTTGTCAAATGAAAACGACCAGCATTGTCTGTTTTGCCCACACCTGTTGAGTGCCCAGCTTTGCTTGTGAAAGTGACCTCAGCGTTTTCGATTGCCTTTCCTTGGTAAGTGACCGTTCCTGATGCGCGAAATCGCTTGGGCCAATTAGGATTCTCTTCTTGTCCGCCAGTACATCCAACGATGGATAACATTCCGAAGCAGATCAGGGAAACACAAAAACAACTTTTCAACATCTAAACGCAGCTCTCTTTGAATTGACTTTAGTGGGATTCACCGGAATCTCTGTAGTGCCGCGAGTGCCGGCGAATTCGATTACCGCACAATTTAGCGTACCAGGTTCAAGCCGAGTCGCGATTCAACTCGGCCACATCGCACATCAAGTTGCGTTACTGTTCGCTGGCTACTTCGCCAC
Organism: Pirellula sp.; assembly: GCA_021300155.1. GTDB lineage: Bacteria > Planctomycetota > Planctomycetia > Pirellulales > Pirellulaceae > JBKCUI01. The sequence goes on along the minus strand of JAJTID010000001.1, from coordinate 185,682 downwards.
CATTAATGGTTGCGAGCGCCCCCCAAACTCCGTATGGACTCGGTCCGCTTAGACTTTCGGGAGCCCCTGAATTCCCAGCATCGATACTCTCGGAAATGAACCGAACGGAGCCATCGCCAAAAACACAGTTGACACCTCCAGTATGCCAACTCTGGGCCGACATAACTCCTCGCGTGTTGATATTACCGATCAAGCAGGATGGACTATTGGGCGGCAAGATGGCGTTGAATCCTGTGTAGATCGGCATCCCATCATAGGCACGCGTTCCGCCCGTTCGATATACCGAAATGCATGGGAATCCACCACACGCTGGCACGGAAGCGCGAATCTGTCGAGTTGCGCGATCGACTTGAGCCAAACATAGCGCTGGATTGGTTGTGATTCCAGTTAGTCCTTCGATCGTTCTTCCAAAAAGAGATCGGTCTCCCTTCGGGAAACAACGCTCTGATATCGCCATCGTGTTGCTTGTACCGTCGGTAATGTCCTTAAAGCCAGTCCAGCTTCTTGTACCGAACATTCCGCGTCGTTGATATGCACCTTGGTCTTGAATACCAGTCATGTGATCGCCATGGCAAAACGCGTAACTTGTCGTCGCGGCGGCACCACCTGCCCAGCGTCCACCACGAGGGTCGCCAACTGGGCTATCGGAGGGGCAATTCATTCCCTTCACTTGAAATTGCGAGCCCCAAAGATCGTAACTTGCTTCCCAAGGAGCGGGGCCACCTGGCGGAAAAGAATTGGCTCCAAAAGTCTGCGGAGCCTGAATCATGTTGTAGAGGGCACTTTCCTCCACAAAAGGCAATAGACCGATCATCGCATTGATGCGATTTTGGTTACTTCGCGGATTGCCCATACCGGTTGGACCGCCAGATCCGCCTGACCCTGCCGGGAATCTTTTGTACGCATCCGCGTAATTATGCAATGCTAACCCAAACTGCTTCAGCTGGTTCGTGCACTGCATTCTTCGCGCCGCTTCACGAGCCGCTTGAACTGCTGGCAATAGCAATCCCACCAAGATCCCAATAATCGCAATCACTACAAGTAACTCCACTAGAGTGAATCCGTCTCTGTACCGCCTCATCATGCTTTTACTCCATCCTAAAAAACAAAAACCGCCGAATTTGAAACTCGCACTGAAATATCTCCGGCAGAAACCCGTCATTTACGAATGAAACCGAATTAACAAGGGAAAAAATCCCTAAGGAACCTTCCATGCGTGCAAATCGCCACCCGTATCGCCGATAATTACAGTTTCGCTGTCGCCCGACATAGCAACTCGGATCGGCAGAAGTCGCACACCCTTCGGAGCTTGAAACTCTGCCGATACCAATTCGTTGAGCAGTATTTTCGATTTTTCGATTCCATCAGTAGACCAAAGCTTTACAGTGCCATCTCGACCGCAAGTCGCTAGTTCCCCCTGCGGTCCGAACCGACAGTCGAGTACACCACCGGGGTGAGCGTTTGGTTTGGTCTCTAATGGCCAACCATCTTTCACGTCCCACCACACGAGAGTACCATCTTCGCCGCACGATGCGATGACATTCGAGTCACTCCGCCATGAGAGAGCTCGGACCGACTTTTTGTGCTCGGAAAGGGGGAGGATCACTCCGCCCGTCGCTCCATCCCAGAGATGGATATTGCCGATCCTATCCCCCGTGATCAAATACTTTCCATCTGGCGAGAATGCGACTGCGGTAACCCAATCGGTATGTTTGTTAATCGTCGCTTGAAGGCTGCCATCCTCAGTAGAATAGAGCTTTACGAGCCGGCTCGTGCAGCCGATTGCCACCCGTTTCTCGTCAGGTGAGATATCCGCTGCGATGATCGCATCGGGTTCGTCACCAACGGTCGCGAGTCGTTTTCCTGTCGCTACGTCGAAAAGCACAACCACCCCACTCTGAACAGGCTTACCGCCAGCAACGAGAAGCAATCTGCCGGATCGGCTAAATGTGATTACCAGCGGCTCACCCTCTGGAAATGGGAGCGTCCCAAGCGGACTTCGCGATGATGGGGTTAGAAGTTCGATTGCCGTGTACCGGCTGGCAGCCACGACTGGTGCAAGTGGACTGGTAGCCAAGGCTAGTAACGGATAGGGGCGTCGTGTTTCAATCGGGTTTATTGTAGGCAAGTTCGTTGGAACCGCCCCCAGCGCCCCATCGGCGAGTGGTGCAGCTTTGAACCCGAGAGTTCGCATCGCTGCCACCGAACTGCCAGCGTTCTCCCTTAGTCCAGTATCAATCCACTGCGAAATCATGGATACTGCCTCGATGGACAATCTTTCTCCGTCCGGAGGCATGCGTTCCCCTTCTTCCGTTGACCTGAGTACTTCGATGAGCCGGCTCGCCGAGGACCGGCCGGCTACGACAATTTCCCCCCCTCCACTCCCTTTCATAACAGCCGCATAGTTTGCGAGGTTCAAGCCAGCCTCCTGCTTACCATCGCCGTGGCATACCGAACAGGACTTCTTAAAAATTGCTGCGACATCGTCCTCGAACGTAATGGGTTTACCATTATGGTCCTTACTATTTTCTTCCTTACCAACTTGAGCGCGGATGTTGGCTACGAATGCAAAAGTCAGAATCACTGCAAAAATCGGAAGAGGCAGGCGACGTAATAGCTTCAAGGTAATCTCCGAGTCGAGTGAGGGTTGAACGGCGCAGTCCGAACCTGTGATGCCGAGGCATTAATGATTAAAGAGGAACTCGCTAGAGCTGATCAGTCCAGCGAAAATGTCTTGATAGATAGAAGACGAATTGTTTTCCTCGACAAGTTCGAGCATGGACTCTAACTCTTCCTTGGTTGGGCGTCGAGCAAGAACGCGAATGAAGATAGCGTCGATGATCCGATCCGGATTTGAATCGGCATCTACGATCTCTTTGAGCACTCCGTTCTTAGCAGCGGTATGAACCCTTGTACCGACAGTGTCACCAACCAGAAGATGCATGACCTGCGACAGCGATGGATCGGTCCTGGTGTCACATGCACAAACGGTCTTCCGTGGCGACTGCCCAAAGGTATCGAGCACGAAATCACCCGTAGCTGCGTAGGATTGTTTGCGGTTAATGTAATTGATGGCCTTGGTGCCGACCGGTGAATTGGGAAGTGATCGAGGTACGCCCGTGACGGCTACAATGGAGTCGAGCAGTACATCTGCTCGAAGTCTTCGAAGGCGTGCGTGCGAGAACTGTCTGGTATCATCTCTTCCTGAAGGAGTCGGCTGGACCGATAGCTGGTAGACTCGGGAATTGCAGATGTCGCGAAAGATGGGGCGAATCCGACGCCCGTTCTCCACGAACCGAGCTGCAAGCGCGTCGAGAAGTGGACCGTTAGACGGCGGATTTGTGGCACGGAAGTCATCTACTGGGTCAACGATTCCGACACCGAGCAATTGCGCCCAAATTCGGTTGACAATATTTCGATTGAAGAGGTCATTTGCTGGGCTCTTGATCCAATCTGCAAGCGCACGACGAGGATCTCCTTCGCCTCCAACAGGCGTTAGTTCTCCGAGTAACTTTGCTGGGACTGGCCGGCCATCAACCGCATGCATAGCCGGCGGCGCTGATGGATCAAATACGACTCGACGATCGCGACTGTCGCTGCCTGTCTTTCGCTTGACGCACGTGAAGAAGCTGACGAAACCGTAGTAGTCATCCATCGTCCATCGGTCGAATGGGTGGTTGTGACATTCGGCGCACTGCATTCGCACTCCAAGGAATAGCTGGGAAAAGTCCGCAGCTAATACCTTGGGATTGAGTTTGTAGTCTTTGATCAACATGGTGTAGAGGCCTGTTTGACCATCGATATTCGTGCTGCCAACCGCAGTCGCCATATCAGCGACGACCTCGTCGAACGGTCGATCGGCTGCTACCTGGTCCCGGATCCAGCCCAAAAATGCATTCGCTGGTTTGTGAGAATCAGCCCGCCCGGTATAGTCATGACTGTTCACCCGCAGGAGTTCACCCCAAAGGGCTGTCTGGTAATCGTTGAAATCTTCGCTTTTGAGCAACGCGTCGATTTTCTCCGCTCGCTTTCCCGCTGACATGTCCTCTTTGAAGGTTTTGTATTCGTCAACCGTGGGTGGACGCGCCGCTAGGTCGAGTGTCACTCGTCGAAGGAATGTCTCGTCGTCGCAAATTTCAGTTGGAACGATCCGTAGCTTCTTGAGCCGCTCAAACACAAGAGTATCGATGAAATTGTTCTCAGGAGGGTTGGGCCAAGCAAAATGATCGCCCGGCGGCAACACGATTACCTCGGCACCGACAGTAAAACGGCTGAAACGAGCAAAGACGGTTGTGTTACCTGAACCTTTAGCATTGACCCGACCATTTGAATCGATATCGGCAACGCTTGGATTGTTGGTACCAAACAGTGCTAATGATGTCACGTCGCGGGTAGATCCGTCTTCGTAGGTGGCCATGACTCGCATGCTCTCTGACGCGCCGGGTTTGTCAAAGACCATTGCTGGATGCGAAACGTGAATGCCTGCTACATCAGGTATGGTACCAACGTCGTCGGGGGCACCAGCGTCAATCCAAGCAACAAGTGTTTTAGCCAGATCGCTGTCGGACTCGATTCGCTTTCCGCCGGTATGAGGCACTGCACCTAGGGCTTTGAGCAGCAACAAACTCTCGCGCGGCATGGCAACATTGACTCGGCGCCCCGGTATCTCTTCAACCGCTCGGCGATAGTCGCCAGCTGGATCGTACCCAAATAGCGAGAGCATGAAACCGTCTTTGCCGCGTGCTGATCCGTGGCAAGTACCGGAATTGCAACCGGCTCTGAAAAAGACAGGCATTACATCGCGCCGAAAACTCGGCACTACCGCGTTATCGGCTGTTGTCGTTTGACCGGCTGTATCCGATGCCATCACTGCAGTTCTAGTCACTTCCACAACCATTGCTAATAGCAGCAAAATCGACTTCATATTCACGATTTTCACAAAGGGGGTCCCTGTTCCGTTTTCGCTTTCCGATGAATTGATCCAACTACTTTTCCAATCGCGGATCGATTCGCAATTTCCCCGAGCCCGTTCGCAAGTGAATCTCTTCACCGTTTACGGAAAACTTCACGTCGCATTGGAGATTACTTACCATACCTAGGAGCGCTTGATCGCTAGCCTCGAGTTCTATTGCGACATCATTTGAAGATTTGTTGATGGATGGCTCGGGGCCTAATGCAGTGACTCCTACCGGCAGTCCAAGTATTCGGACACTAGCCTGTCCCTCGAATGAACGCAGCTTCTTGACCGCCCAACGGTATGCTATTCGATCGCCCCTGCGAACGCTCTGTGGATCGCTCGATAGGGACACGAAGGGCTCAGCGACCTCGATGTTTACGAGCTCCGAAGAGACCCGCACACGTTCAGATCCTAACGCTGTATCTCCGCTTACCGAGCTTTTCGAGCGACCTCCCCGTGGCTGGGTCGTGGTCACTATCACGTAAAGAGGCGAACTGCCGAGCTTGGCATTCAAATCGGCTGAGAGTGTAAGGCTGGCACTGTTTTCGCCCGCCGGGATCAATTGAGCTGGAGACATGCCGACACCTGCGGGACCGAATTCGCACTGCATTTCGAGCGGTTCGTCGCATCCAGGTTGCCTCTCGATTGTCACCGGGATGGTCATTTCGGAACCGCGCATCAGCGGCTGCTTGGGGGCTTCGATCCGTACAGCAAAACCAGCTGGCTCGCTTACGGATGCGGCGAAGCGATCCACGCGAATGCTGCGCCACGGATAGTGAGAATAGGATACACGTTGCAAATTCTGTTGATTAACGGTTACGAACGGTTCGCCTCCATCGGCTGGGATCGCTGTCACTCGAACTAGCGACGCAGCAATCGGTGCATCGACGTCAGCAACGAGTGTCATTGGCCAGACCGACTGCAGGGTCGGCATTCGAGGTGAAAACATCTTCACACCGGAAGGTAACCCTTCGAACGCAAGATCGATCGGTCCTGTAAAGATACTTCCTTGACCAGGATAAAGCGAAAGCCTAACAGTCCAAGGACTACCTCGAGGGACGGAAAGTGATGTCTTACGTGGACGTTCCGGCTTGTATTGTTCATGGGACAAACCAATATGCAACGTGTTCGATGGTGGAGCGATTTCGACTCGGTAAACATGAGTCGGGCCTCCCGCTCCACGCGGATCGTTGATCTCAAGCCAGTACTCTCCATCCCGCTTGGGTACCCAAACAACCGATGGGTCAAATGTGTCAGGAAAGTCACCTTGTGCGCCAAAGATGTCCCTTTCCGGGAGTTTGGCATCGTCAGATTCTAATTCAACTTCCCCAGCTGATCCTGCCGCAACGATCGGCCTGATCTTGATCGAAGGGTCTACGGGCGATCCAAGCGCACTGGCCCAAACTCGAACCTGGAGCGGTACATCCTTTTCCACGCGAATGCGAAACCGATCGACTTCGTCTTGTTTGCTAAGGATGCCATTGACTGCGACAGGGATGGAAGGCACAAGTGTCTCGGGTTGGCCGTGTTCCTCAATCAAGTTAGGAAACGGACTCGATCGTAGCGAGAGTGGTAACGGGGCTTCGACGAAATGCTGAAACGTTCGTGGCACTTGTGGCATCTCAACCACATGCGACATCGTACCCATAGGGTCACCAAGCAGTTGAACCTCTAGCGGTTTGCCCGCAGGCCCACCCAATGGAAAAGCGGTCAATGGTCGGAAGTAGCTTCCTATGTGTATCGCATACTCGCGGTCTTGTGGTACGAACATCGAACGCCGCAGTACAATCGTGTAATCACCATCCACCGGCAGTCGAATTGAAAGGAGCGGGTCCTGGCGATTGAGTGCCGAGTCATCATTGATGGCGATCCTTTTCCCTTGCGGATCGAAGACCGCGACGACAGAATCGTAGCCATCGGGAACAGGATTCCATTGGAGGTCATCTCCCATTTTCACCATATCAACTTCAATAGACAGTCTCTCGCCAGCTCTACCCGCCAAACGGAAACAATCAATGTCGTTGGCTGGGCTTTTAGAAAGCGTGCCGCGGACGGTTACGTTTTGCTCAACGCGCAAGGCGTTTTCGAAGGTATCGTTCGTGTTGTACTTGGTCTCTCCCTCGTCGATGACCGGGAAAGGACTGACATAGATTGTCCCCATCGAGGATAGACCCAAACCGGTGAGCACACGAAACGGATGTTCGCCCGGCTGACTGTTTGGCGGGACCTCAAGCTTGCAGACAAGCCGTTGTTTCGCTGCGTCGAAATCCGCTCCGACACAACGGATGCCGGGCGATGCATTGGTGTCTAATGCGGTCCAAGGCACATAGGTTGCCTGCGGATAGAACAAGACATCCACTGCTTCGTGACGCCACGGGGCGATAATAATTTCGCTTGTCGTGCCTCGGCCTACAAGTCGCGGCGTCACACCCGTGATCCAAGGGTCCGCAACGGCAACAGCCTGAAAAACGACAACAAGCGCTGAAAAAGTGAATGTCAACAATCTGGATGAACGCATACTGTGTTGGCTCCTATAAAAAATGTCGAAACTCTCAACTCAGGAGCGACTTGACAACTTCCGCATCACGAATGATCTCGATCGGGCGAGTGCCAAATGCCACCAGTTCTTTGTTTGGGTCGATACCCAACTGGTGATAGATAGTAGCCATGAGATTCTCAAGAGTTATGGCGTCGCGCGATGGTTCACCACCCGTCGAGTCACTAGCTCCATAGACTAACCCTTGTTTGAAGCCACCTCCTGCAATCATCATCGAATAGCACCGAGCCCAGTGATCTCGACCACTCTCCTTGTTGATCATCGGCGTCCGCCCAAACTCACTCGTCACCCAGACGATGGTTGAGTCGAGCAATCCGCGTCGCTCTAAATCGCTGACGAGTCCCGCAATCGCATAATCGAACGGCCGCATCTGGTCGATACAAGACTTCCTAACGTCCGCGTGACAATCCCAACCTCCGTACTCCAGCGTCACGAACCGCACCCCCGCCTCGACCAACCGGCGCGCGATAATCAACCTTTCTGCAAGACCTTTGGGGTGAAACCTGTTATCGGGACCCTTGACGTCTCCTGTCACTTGGCTTCCATACAGATCCAAGATCTCGCTGCTTTCGCCTTCAAAAGAAAAGGCCTGCTGGGCACCGCTCGAAGTTAAGAGCGAGTACGCCCTGGCATGGAACTCGTCCATCGTATCCAACAACACCGGATTCGCCTCAAGAGCGCGAATCCGTTTCTCGACAGTGTCGCGAACAAATCGCTGACGATTGAGCTGCTCTACGGTTAAATCCGAAGGCAAAGAAAAGTCCCTGACTCGAAAGTCCTTTTTCTGGGTCGCAGGATCACCACCCGTTTCAAATGGCCCGTGAACGCTCGGGAGAAAACCCGTTCCTCCACCCGATACATTTTTTCCAGGCAAGGCGATATAGCAAGGAAGTTCCCCTCGCGGACCGAGTTCGTGCGAAACGATCGAACCCATTTGCGGATAGTCAATCACAGTAGAAGGAGTGTAGCCAGTATGGAGATGATAGGTGGCCAAACCATGGTCCGGAATCTTTCCAACCACAGACCGCACGACGGTAATCTTGCCAGCGATGCCAGCTAGCTTAGGCAAGTTGTCGCTAAACACCTCTCCCGAGCTTGTCCTGACGACGCCAAACGATCCGCGACACTCAACGGGCGCCTCGGGCTTGGGGTCAAACGACTCGTGGTGAGGAAAGCCACCGGGGAGATTGATCTGAATAACGCTCATCGCGTGCGGCTCTATCTTTTTGCCACCGGCAATCGTCACCCCAGACCTATCCTCGGCCTGCAAGCGAAACAAATCAGCCATGGAAATCCCAAGCGCACCAAGCACTCCGGCCTGGAGTACCTGACGGCGCGGCGCGGCTCGAAATCCGGAACAACCGCGAAGATAAGGAGCGGGTGGATTCATCCTGCGAATTCCTGAGTTGGTTGAGAGGTTGAGAGGTATTATTCTCGGATACGAATATTCTCCTCTCGATGCGGTAATCTGACGCCAAATCACAAGAAAATATATCGAAGTTTTTCCTTCTCAACTTCTCTCGCTGAACCATACCGGACAAATGAATAACAACCTTAAGCACGAACTAGATCAATACGAGCAAGCAGAACTTTTAATGTGGACGTTAGCCCAGAAGGTGGAGCGACAGCACGAACGATGATAAGCTTTTCAAGCCGGTTGGATGAAACGTGATCGCTTGCACTCGACATTGTTCCGTAGTTGAACATCGATGGCCGTTTGCTTCAATAGCGCTGTGCCCTTGCCGATCGTTCGAATTTGTTCCACCACGAACCGCTCGATCTCACCAGCAGGCACCGACGGCTATAGGCACTCCGACCAGCCTCGCTGCATGGCTGTACCGCAGACATAGTAGCGGTATCGTTTGGCGTCTTCACAAAAAAACGAATGCGTCATGCCGCAGCCACACGATTGGCAAGCGTCGGACGATCCATGTTGCCACCGGTGAAGCCACCGTCGTCGCAGGGCTCAGTAACCGCTTGCAAAGCAATTTCTTTCCACAGTAGTCAAAGTGAAACAAACGCAACATATTCTTGATCATGTTGTCGTAAAGAACATCTTCTGTCGTTCGACTCCCCACGAACATATTAAATCAAATCATCACGAGGAAAGACTCACGACAGGAACTTGGCGGCTCAAGACTCAATTGCGAATCAATAGCTTCAGTACTTCTACGTCCACTTGGAGGCTGTTTTCTTTTGCGATTGCGGCTTGTCGGCGTGCCTCAATGCTAGTTCGTAAGCTCGGTAGTTTGGTGGCAACAAAGATTGCATCACGGCTGAATTGGTGCTTGATAAATACTCCGTTTGAATCAGGACTCCATTCTACTGCGTGAATACCATCTGCATCGACTCGAAAAACGTCTGTCGGCTCTCGAAGCCAGTGCGGAAGGGGATAGCGATAGGAGAAATCCCGGGGCTGGCCGAAGCGGAACGTGTTGTCACGAGAATCCGGCTCATAAGCAATGTCATTCGCAAAAAGAATCGCACACTCTTCAGAAACAATTGAAGCACAGTCCCAGTCTAGCTGACCGCTTTCGCTTCGTGTCCTTTCAAATTGGAAGGCATCTCCAGAAAGATAGAATGGAGAGAGCATTTGAATCTCTCGACCGATTCGCATGATCGGATCCCATGTGTCGGGAAACTTCAGAAGCGATTTCAGGCTCAGGTTGAACCAATACAAGGATGTGATGCGAGTCGACAATGCATGCATGGCTTGAGCGCGCAATTCATCCGGGGTTGGCGATCGTCGCTGACGAGCGCTCAAGCCAAAACCACTCCCCCAGCCGTCATGCGGCCCCTGTGACCAATAAGCTACAGGCATCGGGCGACTGAGTTCCCTCAACGAGCGACACATATCTCCAATTGTTTCTAGCGGCGCCCCCCAAGTGATTCGCTGGCCACCCCATCGATTGTAGGCACGCCACGAGTCTGCGGCAGGGGCAACCACTCGATACGCATCGTAATGTGGGTAATCCGAAAGCCCGGCGTAGAATCGCCAGATTCGTTCCTCGGAGTTGGTCACGCTAGTGGCAAGTCGACTCGTACGATAGGGCAACAGCTTATCGAAGACTTCTTGCGGGGCAACAGGCCGACCACCTCCATACTGAGGCTCCCCTAGGAACTCGACCGCATGTATCTTGGGCAGCCACTTCTCCCTATCCCACGTGTCCAGCGGCCACATTCGATTGAATAACTTCATCGGATAACGTTGATACAATTCCTCGTTGTCCGTGTAACCAGCTACATTTTGAATTTGCCCACAGTTCACATGCAATCGCGAAAGCAGCTTCAAGTAGGGTTCTTCCTTCAGATGATCACCGATCCAACCTCCGCTGATGTCAAATTGTTCGGACTTGATTCGCAAATGAGCCCACAGTGATCCAGAATCGGTAGACAATTCTAGAGCAGCATAGATCAAGGGTAACGGCTCTTTGAACGACAGATTGACGACGCCTCGATCACGAGGGGGAATTTGCACGTCCACAACACGAGCCTCTTGAGCATAGAGCGTTTGCCATGTTGCTCCACTGCGAGGAAGCCAGAGTCGTACCGATGCGATCTTTAGAGATCCGTCTGAGCTGTTGACGATGTGGGCGATCATCTGACGAGGCTTGGACTCTGCTTCGTCAGCCAGAAATGTGATCGCGGAAACCCACTTCTTCGGCGCGTCGATGGAGATGCTAGTCTTCGATAAACCAACCCCCTCCACTTCACAAGTGTTTCCGATTCCCCAACGAGATGTTTTTCCATTCCAAGTCCAGACACTGAGAGAGTCTTCAGTGCCTTGGACAGCGGTACCAAGATCATGCCACGCCCAATCGCCGGACGCGAGGTGTTCACTTGGCGACTTCCCGTCCCATAAACGAGGCGATGCAGAGCCCTTGACGAACAATTGCACTTTGGCAGCTAGATCCTGGTCCCGTGGCTTTCGATACATCATGGAATCGGCCAGGACATGCGGAGTAACAGTCACGCCACAAATTTCAGCCGCCAGGAGATGGCAAGATGTGCACGAAACGAGCAGAACACTTATCGCATATCGGGAGATAAACATTGCTAGATCAGGCATGAAGTTCTCTCATTGCTAACCTGCATCGCTGGAACGCAGTCGGGATCGGCATCATTATCGAAGTTTCTTAGTTGGTTCTTCACGCGTACCGATAGAACGAGTTGCGGCCAGCTTGGCGGATTCAGTCGACGACGTAACTATCTACTATCTTATAAAACAGCGGGAGTGGGAGGAACGCTATCAAATATCTTGCGTATATGATGTTCTTCGCCGTACACGGTAACGACATCCCCTACCTGCAGTATGGTATCCGCATTCGGAATGCCTGGTCGATCCTTCCCTTCCGACTTCACGGAAAGTATAACAACACCGTGATCCCAGGGGCGCGATTGACGCAGCGATTGATTGGCAATTTTCGAGTCAGCGAAGATCTCCATTTCAGAAACGACATAGCCATGCTGAATGCGTAGAAGAAGCTCGTAATCCATGACCCGCACCAGTCCGGTCCTTTCAAGCGTATGCTGAATCGCCCTGTCGATTGCACGCTGTACCCAACTGACACGTGTTAGATAGATCAGCAACCCAAGTCCGAAGACGAGACCTACAACAATAAGCAACGGTTGAAATCCGCGAGAGTTCTGTACCATGGTTGCCACTAACGTCGCGGCGGCAGAGGTGATGCCAATATTGCCAGCCAGAATGAGATCGCGAATGATGCGACGACGCACCGGGTGATTCACAACTAATTCGGCTTCACGCGTCGTAAAGCCAACGCCGAAGAAGGCCGAGTAGCTTTGAAAACTGGCGGCATCCCAACTCAATCCCGTCATCATCAATGCTGTAGAACCAGCCCGAACCGCCAACAATGAAACCATTGCGATAACCAATAGTGAGACAATTGCGACCATACTAACCCAGGTTCGTCTTTCTTCAATTTTCAGGAAAGGACGTCGCCAATCTGCAGTCCATAGCAACTGGAAGCAGAGCATCACCATCGTTCCGCCATAGAATCCTCTGACGCCTCTCAATATCTGTTTGATTATAAGCTTTCTGCTATCTTGTCGACACGAATTCCAACGGTTCAAGAGACTTACTAAACTGGCTTTTGCGGTATCCTGATTGCTGAGACAGAAAGACGAATAGCAAGCCATAGGAAGAAGTATACGAGGGCGTAGCTTTGGCAAGCCTAAACTCTCCGATTCAAAACCTTGGTCGGTCGAAATACGTGAACGAACGATCTGTAAACCGCTATTTTGGAGATAGCCTTGACGAACAAACCGTTAGGTATTTTTGGCGAGTATGGAACCGTGGTGATCCATGCTATGAGTATTTTTGCAACCTTTCTCCCTTTCGCTTGCTTTGTAATTACTCCCATCCCTAGAAGCGAACCAACGCTAACATGCGTTGTGCTGACTGGCATATTATGAAAACTGGCCGTCGTGACCAGGATCGCAGTGACGAGATTGGCCGAAAATCCTTGACCTGCTGTCATATCGGTCACCTCCTTGCCCTGTGTTTCTGCAACTTTCGTCGCATTCGACATGGCCCCTACAGCAATCATGATTCCCATGAAAAGTATCGCGCACTTTTCCGATGAGCTCGGCACGATAAGTAATAGGGCTGCCATTTCTAGAGTGTCGTTGAGCCCGCGTGCAGAACTCGCCGCCCCGGCCGAAGCAAAGTGCGCGATGTCAAGCAATCGATTTCGTCGATCAGTTGCCAAGTGCTGTCCGACGCGAAGCAGTCCCACTGCCGTAAAGTGATGCCACACCTTTGAAGAACAGCGGGTGCTGGCATAGTCGCTTGTATAGTTTCGAGCTTTCGCGATAATCGCAGAGTGCCCAACGATTCACCGGCAACGAAATGAAGCGTCAACTTGGTAGAAACAGAAGTCAACACGGACGAAAATTGCGCTAATTATCTCAAGGCATTGGGAGATCCCATTCGCCTGCGCATTATCAAGGCGTTACAAACGGGGCAGCTCACGGTTTCTGATCTGGCAGAACTGCTTGAAATCGACATCCAGAAGGTCTCGCACCATCTCCGGATTCTATTTCATGCGGATCTACTCTCGATTCAGAAGGAAGGTAGATTTCGGTACTACAAACTGAATCCCAACTTTGTAAAGAGCCGTCAAACCAACAAGTCGCTCGATCTGGGATGCTGTACCATTGGTCTTCGACCAGATTGAGATCTCACCAGAATTTGTTGCTGAGCCGGCACGAGTCTAGCTGAGAAGTTTGGCTAACTCCTCGCATACTTCGTTCGGTGCCTCTTCCATGACGTAGTGCCCAACGTCGGCAAGCTCGCGGCGAGTCGCATTTGGCCATGCCTTTGCCATTCGCTCCATGCACTCTGGGCGAAAGCACCAGTCCTTCATGCCCCAAACAAAGTGAATTCGTTTGTTGGCCAATTCAGGCAACCGATTCTCCAACTGCTCTAGAACCTGGTAGGTTCGATGCGTTGGCTTCATCGGGATATCTTGAACGAATCGATCGATGGCAATTCGATGGGCCGGTGAATCGTACGGAGCCAGCAAGCCGGCTTTGGCTTGAGGACTTAAGCGAGGCAGTCGATCGATGGCCATAAAGGTAGCCGTCCAGGCGAATGCATTGAAGTATCGCATCGCAAACGAACCGATCCATGGCCAACGGCACGCAGCAATTCGCAATGGAATGTACGGCGGAGGAAATGCACCTGTGTTGAGCACCAGGATGTTCTTGATACACGACTGTCGCTCAACCGCCGCCCCTAGCCCAATCGCGCCGCCCCAATCATGGACCACCATTGTCACATCGGTCAATTCGAGGGTATCGATAAGTCGCACCAAGTTTCTTGTATGTTGCGCCAGGCAGTAGTCATACGATGCAGGTTTGTCGCTTCCTCCACAACCGACATGATCGATGGCAACGACTCGATGCGAATCGCGAAACTTGCCAATGATCGATCGATAATAGAAGGACCAAGTTGGATTGCCATGAACAGCAAGAATCGTATTTTTCGATTCTCGCGGTCCCTCATCGACATAATGGAGTCGGACGTTTGGAGAAACGTTCATCGAATGAGATTCGAATGGGTACTCGCTTCGCCAAATCGCGTTCGGCTTACCCAATGGCAATTGTGGTTGCGACATGCCTATCGAGGTGTCTCGTGAGATACTTTGACATCTCGAATGTCTTCGTAGCATCTCAATGCGTATGGCAAATCCACATAGTCCAGTACTTTGCAAAATGCACGCAAGGCAATGCCGAATCCATCTGGACCACTGAAACCTCCGAACTGACCTCCACCCTTGACGTGTGGTTCCATGTCGAAGAACAAGCCTGGTATGCCCCGTGCCACGAGCCGTTTCAAAATGTCTGGGTAAGATCGCTTGATATCACGCAAAATGGCCTCGTGCCCCGAGTCCCCTTCATCGGCTGGAACGAAGCTTGCGAGCGATTCTTCATCGACGTGTGCGGTTCGAACTGCAGGTCGTCGATAGTCCTTGATATGAACCCAACCTAGACCGTCCTTCATCGCCAAGTATTCTTCGTACACTTGATCGGTTGACATCCCTTGGCAAACGAGATTCGCGCCATCGAAAATCAAAACCATCGCTGGGTGATTTACGCCTCGGTAAAGCTTCTGCAGCAATTTGCCGGACTGACCGATCAAATTGGCTTCGACTTCGAGTCCGAAAGTCAAACCATGCTTATCGCATTCTGATGCAATTGCACCGAGTTGATCGATGGCTTGTCCCAAATGAACTTCAGGATCGGTTCCACGCGGATGGTAGAAGGAAAAACCTCGGATCAATCTGGTCCCAAATCGATTCGCCAGATCGCAAGCTCGAACAACATCTTTTGCCAGGTACTCGGCAAATGGAACGTATCGATTGCTTGTGCCGTCTTCCTGATCGATCAACTTCACTTTACCAATCGGCGAGCCAAGCGAAGAAACGCTCAATCCATACTCGCGCTGCATCGATTGAATCTTGGCGATCGATGCGTCTGACAAAAGCATCGCATTCTGGATCCCTTCTCCCGCGTCGATAAATCGAAGCGTGTAATACTTGAGACCGAGTGCAGCGAAAGCACAAAATTGCTGCTCCGCCGTTTTTTGGTTCGCGGCTTCGTCAGCAAATCCACTTAGCAAAACCGGAGGCAGGGAGAGGGAATCGGCAGGCATCAGATGTTCCTATAAGATTTATGTGAATACGAACAAACAGGGGCGACGTGCAAGGTTGACAGTCATGCGTCAGCGATTACGGTTTGGTGTGAGTGACTGTAATCACCGAAGTGATTCCACCTCGAGCTCCCCAGCGGCTCTCCAAAGTTACGGTCCGAGGATCGACGACATGAACGAAATCGTCCAGGATGCGATTAGTAACGTTTTCGTAAAAGATACCTTCATTGCGAAATTTTTGCAGGTAGAGCTTGAGGCTCTTGAGCTCTACGCATTTTGCATCGGGGATATAGCGAAAGGTCAATGTTCCAAAATCCGGTTGGCCCGTTTTTGGACACATGGAAGTGAATTCAGGACATACGATCTCGATATGGTATTCACGGTCTGGAAACGAGTTATCAAAACACTCGAGTTCTTCTTGAAATGGGGTACCCGGCACAGTTTTCCTCCTAGCAATGAATTGTTTCCGATATTCTGCTAAATTAGTGACATCTTAACAGGGCTAATTGCCCCTCCAGGCGAAATCTCTTGGACCCAATTCGTGAAAAACCCTAAAGGAATCGAGAACGGATCGTGATTCGCATTGCGGAGATTTTTCACAGCGTTCAAGGCGAAGGGCGTCTTGCTGGCACTCCTAGCGTCTTTGTTCGTACCAGCGGATGCAATCTTCGGTGTTGGTTTTGTGACACGATGTACGCTTCCTGGGAGCCAGAAGGTGACAGCGTTCCGTTGGAAAGCATCGTCGATTCGGTTTTGAAGTGGCCATCCGAGCATGTTGTGATCACGGGCGGCGAGCCGATGATTTACGATGAAATCGTGGATCTGGCTGAACGCCTGCAAGCTCACTCTCGCCACGTCACGATCGAGACGGCGGGAACGATCGCTCGCGACATGCCTTGTGATCTTTGGTCCATCAGTCCCAAACTCAGCAATTCGACTCCGATCGGCTACGCTTCCAACGAATGGGTACAAAACCATGACGATCGACGAAATCGGCCAGACATTGTCGCGCAATTGATGAGCCAGGGGGACTATCAACTCAAGTTTGTGGTCGGTTCCATCCTCGATGCTTGTGAGGCTGAAGAGTATCTCACCAAACTGTCAGGTTGGGATCGATCGAAAGTCCTCATGATGCCGCGCGGTACCACCAGCGAAGATCTCGATTTACAAAAAACATGGCTTATGCCTTGGTGCCAGAAACATGGCTACCACTATTGCGATCGTCAGCACATCTATTGGTATGGTAACACACGAGGCACATAAGCGGACATGACGCGTGAATCACAGACGCTTGCGCTTCATGAGAAGCCCCTGTTAACGACATTGTCGGGCAGAAACCAATTGCTGCAGTGCTACCGTGATGGACTCCTGGAGGACACTGTAACCTTCTGGTTCCCTCGCTGCGTCGATCGTGAAAAGGGAGGTTATCTGCATTGCCTGGATCAGGATGGCACAATCCTTGACCATGACAAATCTGTCTGGGCTCAAGGCAGAATAAGTTGGATGTTGTTCACGCTGTACAACACCGTGGAGAAAAAACCAGAATGGTTCCAATGGGGCGAACATGGGTTGCGATTCCTTGATCGCCATTGCTTCGATCAAGACGGCAAAATGTTCTTTCACGTAACTCGCGAAGGACAACCGATTCGCAAACGACGCTACGCCTATAGCGAATCGTTTGCAGCGATCGCATTCGCTTCGCACTTCAAAGCGACCGGTGATCATCGCTCGGCCAAACGAGCCAAAGAACTATTCGAATTCTTTACCTATTGGAATTTCACACCAGGCGTTATGCCGCCCAAATGTACCGACATTCGACCGATGATCGGACTAGGGCCACGCATGATCACCATCGTTACTGCCCAAGAGTTACGATCCAACCTGGGTAATGATCCCACCTTCGAGCGTTGGATTGATCGCAGCATCGATGAGATCCGCCAATTGTTTGTCAAGCCAGAGCTTAGGGTGGTCATGGAGTCGGTCGCACCCAACGGAGATATCGTGGATCACTTTGATGGACGCTTGTTGAATCCTGGCCACGCGATGGAGGGTGCGTGGTTTATCATGCACGAAGGGCAATATCGAGGCGATCAGAGCCTAATCCAGTTAGGCTGCGAGATGCTCGATTTCATGTGGGAGCGAGGGTGGGATAAGGAGTGCGGTGGCCTATTTTACTTTCGTGACCTTTATCACAAGCCAGTCCAAGAGTATTGGCAGGATATGAAATTTTGGTGGCCGCACAATGAAGCCATCATTGCGACATTGTTGGCCTTTGAACTAACGGGCCAAAAGAAGTATGCGGACTGGCACCAACAAGTGCACGATTGGAGTCATCGCCACTTTGCCGACGCAAAACACGGTGAATGGTTCGGTTATCTTCATCGAGATGGACGATTGGCGACTACGACCAAAGGAAATCTATGGAAGAGTTTTTTCCACCACCCCCGCATGCAATGGATGTGCTCGGAGTTGCTGATCAAATCCAAGAATGATTTCAACGCGGCTCAGCAATCTCATTAGGCAGACTTTTCCAGATGGCACGTGTAGCGATTCAGTCCTGCGGCGGTCCTCCCCAGTGGCTCGCTCATGAATCACACATGGATTCCCTCCTCAAGAGATTGCCGAGCAGGTTTTCAGTTCGGAGGATGTCGAGAAGCAACCGAGCACTTAGCAGGATTCAAATAGTTCGACCGTACAGTAGGCGATTTTGGGTAACCGGTTTAGCTATCGCGGTAACTGATGGCTAGTTTTCGAAGAACTTTGATCCCACGATCCAATGTTTCATCGCTTACGGCAAATGAGACTCGAAAATGCGTGTCGTGTTTCGAGAAGATGTTTCCCGGGATCACCAATAGCTCGTGCTCGATGCAACGTTGAACAAATTGCGTTGCATTCCCGCCTGGGGCTTTCGGGAAGATATAAAAAGCTCCCCCCGGCTCGCTAAACTCGTAGAAGTCGCGAAGCCCCTTCACGATACGATCCCGCTTGAGAGCGTATTGCTGGTAGTATTGCGTCATGTCATAGTCCATTGCACCGAGTGCTCCCCACTGGAATGGAGTGGGCGCGCACACGAAGGAATACTGCTGCAATTTGATCATCGTCTGAATTATTTCGGCTGGCCCATGGACGTATCCCACTCTCCAACCTGTCATGGCATGGCTCTTGGAGAATCCATCGATCACGATAGTGTCTGGATTAAACTCGGCTGGCGACCGCATCGGGCCAGAGAAATGAAAACCGCTGTAAATTTCATCGGATAGCAACGCGATGTTTTTCTCGCGGCACAATTTTGCGATCGCTTCAATCTCAGGCAACGTGGCTGTTACGCCCGTTGGATTGCCCGGACTGTTGAACAACACCAGCTTGGTTTTGGGAGTAATGGCTGCTCGCACTTTGTCGATGTCGATGCGAAAGTCAGGATACGTATCGATAAGAACAGCCTTACCTCCGACTAGCTGAACCAGAGGTACATACATTACAAAATAGGGGTCAAAGATAATGACTTCGTCGCCTGGGTCGACCATCGATAGCATGGAAAGTACCAGCCCTCCGGACGTTCCAGAGCTAACGAATACCTTTCGATCGCTTTTGGGGTACTTCTCATCGACATGACGCTGCAACCGATCGAGCAATGGGGGAATCCCTTGCGTCGGGGAATAGGCGTTCTTGCCTGATTCGATGGCTTCAATCGCAGAAAAACGGATAGGTTGAGGCACTTCAAAGTCTGGCTGACCGATCGACAAATTGATCGGATTCTTCAGCTTGGCCGCAAGCTCAAAGACTTTCCGGATGCCGCTCGAGTCGAAAGCGAGTGTACGTTGTGCAATCCAGGGATGCGGTTTTGTCATGCGATAGGGGGGTGGGTAATAGTTGGAAAATGAGCAACCTGGGCAAGAAAGTCGCCTCAGAACACAAATGATACGTTGAAATCGACTTTTTGAAACCTCGAAGTTTCAGCAAACTGCTAGCACTTTGATGAAGCTTGTGTAGCATTACGCCTTCTGCCCGTTAGATGTTTCCTCGAATATGTTCATTTAGAAGCAGGCACCTATCTTATGGCGAGCATGGTTGGCAGGTTCCGTAGCGTTGGATTCGTAAGTTCACTCGCCCTCTCCCTTGTTGTCTTACTGCACCCCGTTTTTGTTCCAAGTATTTGTGTTTCGCAAGAAGCGACGACCGCTAAAGCAGATCCTCATGATCTGCCTTTGCCCGATAAGCTTCCAGCGGCAACCCCGAAGGATGAGTCCAAGAAGGACTGGATCTATGAGGTCGATAAAGCTTTTGGAGCTTGGTTGGTGAAGCCGATGGACGCCGTATTGTTTTATGACTTTGGTTCGGGCGATAAACCTGTAAAAGACGAGAAAGGTAACGAAGTCAAAGATGAAGCCGGCAACAACGTTGTCATTAAGGGATGGCTAGGGACGAGCGTACCTTTCGTGGTAGTATGGCTTTTGTTCGCTGGAGTCTTTTTGACATTGCGCATGTCCTTTATCAATTTGCGCGGGTTTTATCACTCGATTCAACTCATTCGCGGTGTTTACGACTCCAAACACCACAAGGGAGACGTGTCTCACTTTCAAGCACTCGCTTCGGCTCTGTCTGGAACCGTAGGACTCGGAAATATTGCTGGCGTTGCCATTGCGGTTGGCACGGGCGGCCCTGGTGCTACGTTTTGGATAATACTCTCTGGATTGATAGGCATGTCGAGCAAATTTTCGGAATGTACTTTGGCTGTCATGTATCGAAAAACTGACGAGCAAGGATTAATTCTGGGCGGACCGATGATATACCTAAAGGAGGGCTTATCACGTATGGGGCTTGGCCCACTAGGAAGCGTACTCGCTTTGGTCTTTACCTTCTTGTGTATTGGGGGATCGTTTGGTGGCGGAAATTCTTACCAGGTCGTTCAATCGTTGAATGCATTGCAAGCCGAGGAGTCCTTTAGCTTCTTGAAGGACTACCCGTGGATCTACGGCCTGATAATGGTAGTGTTGGTTGGGGTTGTCATCATTGGCGGAATCAAGTCGATCGGCAATTTTGCGGGTACCGTTGTTCCCTTTATGTGTATTGCGTACATCTCGATGTGCCTCGTGATTATCGGTCTGAACGCTTCAAGACTTCCATGGGCCATCGGTGAAATTTTATCGGGAGCATTCACGCCAGCTGGGATGTACGGCGGGTTTCTGGGGGTTATGGTGATTGGTATCAAGCGTGCCGTTTTCTCCAACGAAGCAGGTGCGGGCTCTGCAGCCATTGCACACTCCGCCGCTCGAACCGATGAACCCGTGAGCGAAGGCATTGTAGCATTGCTCGAACCATTTATTGATACCGTTGTTGTTTGTACTTTAACTGCGTTGGCTGTAGTTGTTACAGGTGTGCATCGACAACCGGATGTTTTGCAATTAGCGGCCGATAACAAAGGCTCGATGATCACTCTGGCCGCATTCACTCAGAATGAATCGTTTGCATGGTTTAAATACGTTCTGTATCTAGCGGTCTTTTTATTCGCGTACTCGACCTGTGTTTCGTGGTCGTACTATGGTGAACGCTGTTTCGTATCGATCTTTGGAAGCAAATCATCATTGCTTTACAAGATTCTATTCCTCATCTTCACTTTCCTCGGGTCCATCGTCAGCGCCACGAATATTCTGGACTTTAGTGACATGTTGATCTTGTCGATGTCCATTCCGAACCTGATCGGCGTCTTTTTGATGAGCGGAATGATTCGAAAGGAACTGGATCGTTACTGGGTACGTTACAAAAATGGTGACCTGCTACCCAAAGATTAGTTCGACGGACGGTTTACCATGAGTGATTCGAAGTACTATGACCTCGTCGTTTGTGGAGGCGGGGCTGTAGGCCTTTCGATCGCCTACGAATGCGTCAAGAATCGATGGACGGTTTGCGTTCTAGATGCGGGTGAGATTGGCAAAGGTTCTTCTTGGGCGGGTGCTGGGATTCTTCCCGCCGGTGCGTCCGTTGATGCACTAGATCCACTAGAACAATTGCGTGCACTGTCTCATCGTCTTCATCCACTTTGGGCAGAAGAACTATTGGAATTCACTGGCATCGACAATGAGTTTCGACGCTGCGGAGGTCTGTACTTAGCGAGAACACGAGCTGAACGAGCTACCCTTCGGGCGAATTGCAGTTGGTGGGACGATCATGGGATTGCGTACCAACAGAGCACTGTTGGTCAGATAAGCCAGCATCTCTCAGGGCTGAAGTCAGTGACTCTGGTCGAACCTGAAGCGGAATGTTGGTGGGTGCCTGGCGATTGCCGAGTTCGCAACCCGCGGCACTTAAAAGCACTGCAAACTGCATTGACACAGCTCGGTGTCGAGTTCCTACCCCATACTTCGGTTCTAGATTTTCACCACCAAAGCGGGCGAATCGATCGCGCGAATTGTGAAGGAAATCGCGTGGTGAGGGGCAATGCTTTTTGCGTGGCTTCTGGTGCCTGGGCCTCAAAGCTAATCTCCACCGTGGGTGTGGCGACTGGAATCATGCCAGTTCGAGGGCAGATGCTCCTGTATAAACTAGCGTCATCAGCCTTTTCGTGTGTGATCAACGAAGGGCATCGTTACCTGGTTCCTCGTGATGATGGGCATCTATTGGTCGGGTCATGCGAAGAGGAAGTTGGTTATGTCACTGAAACCACTCAAGAAAAAACAGATGAATTGCGTGACTGGGCGATAGGGTTGATGCCCGTACTTACCGAGAACCGTTTGGTGCAATCGTGGGCAGGTTTGCGGCCCGGTTCCTTTGATAGCTACCCCTATATGGGAAAAGTACCTGGATTCGAAAACCTATTTGTTGCTGCAGGACACTTTCGTCATGGATTACACTGGTCCACAGCGACGGGAGTGTTGATGCAGCAGTTGATGTTTGGAGAACCGACCGACATCGACTTGGAACCATTCCGCGTACTGCGTGGGAATGCCGCCTCAAGACTCTAGGCTTTGTAATGAAAATGCGAACGCATCCATTTCAAGGCTTGAGACTCAGTTTGTCGCCGAACTCGCTTTGCAACGTCAGCAACTTCTGAAACAACACTTTCTTACGATCCGTATTGGCTGGATCGCTCGCGACATCCTTCAATTCCAACGGATCGTTGTTCAAGTCGTACAACCGACTGACGCCTGCGGCTGGATAGACGATCAGCTTCCATTGATCCATGATGACACATCGTTGCAGCTGAAGATAGGCGCCATAGATAGCATCGTAACGTGACCGATCGGTTTCGCCGCGAAGGAGCGGAAGGAAACTGTGGAAATCCGTCGTAGAAGGTTTGGGGACACTTGCTAACTCTAAAGTAGTTGCCATCACGTCTTGCAAGTAGATAGGAGCCGAAACCTTATGATCTCTCTTCACTTGCGGGCCGTTAACAATAAACGGGACACGTATACTGTGATCGTACATGTTCTGCTTGCCAACCAGACCGTGATTTCCAACGGCCAACCCATGATCTGCCGTAAAGAATACATAAGTATTTTCGGCAAGCCCTGACTTTTCTAGGGAATCGAGGATACGACCGATCTGTTGATCCAGATGAGTGATCAATGAATAGTATTCTCGGCGGTGAATCTGAATGGAGTGCTCGGTTCGCGGAAATGGAGCTAGCTTCTCATCTCGTAGGCTTGGCCCGCAACCAATTGCGTCTTTGTAGGGATACTCTGATAAAAAGCTTTTGGGAAGTTTGATTCGGCTGACAGGATACTTATCCAAGAATTCTTGAGGTGACTGACGAGGATCGTGAGGTGCATTGAAAGCGATGTACATAAAGAAGGGGTTGGCTTTTGATTTGGCCATCTCAATAAAATTGATTGCATCATCAGCTCCGACCTCTGACCAATGCTTCCCTCCATTCCAAAAGCCGCCGAGGCTAGTATCGGAGGCAGACCAATCATCGATCTTACCCGGCGCGGGGCGAACATAGGAAGCAGGAACCGTGTCTGGCATCCCAGGTCGGACATGTCGCACGACATCAAAAGCTAGCTCTGGCTTTGCTTGAATGTGCCACTTCCCGGTCATGTAAGTGTCATATCCGACGTTCTTCAAAAGCTGCGGCCAAAGTCGGCCAGCTTTACACTCTTCCTGCGTTGACTTTGCAATCTGTTCGGCCCGCCACAGACTTCGACCGGTCAACAGCATATTGCGACTTGCAACGCAGATCGCGCCATTCCAGCCACCCATGTTGTAAGCATGCGTAAACGTTGTGCCCCGTTTGACCAGTCGGTCAAGGTTCGGAGTTTCAATGTCAGTATACCCCAAAGCGTCTATTGCCTCATAACTGAAGTCGTCGGCAAAGAGAAACAGCACATTCGGCCGCTCGACCGCTAGCGATTGCCGAACTGTAAGGAGGCAAAAACCGAAGATGAGAAAGCAAGCAACAGTCCCGAAGTTTGAAGAACGACTCATGTAGCATTTCCAGGATGGGGGAGAATTCAAGGATTGGCATGTGGGTTCAGTGGCAAAACATCACCCAAAACATTGATCAAAAAACAAAGCAGCTACTCGGAGCTGGTTGCTATATAGAAAATAGCTTCGACCAACTGCGATTGCAATGCGGCTGGCGAAACACGACCGTATTCGAGAAGCCACATGGTAAGATTCCGGCTAAACTCTTCAGCCCCTCACCATAGATTGGGCAATCACCAGATCGGGCGATCACCCGCAGTCCAGTCCACATTCGTCCCCGGAACAAATACGCAGAATCTAATCCTTTAGTTGGTTCGTCCCTTTCATCAGTTGGGCGCTAATGGGGGGTTAGCGAAGGTCAGGTAAGGGATTTTCGAGTGAATTTTGAAGTCGAGTTCTGGTTAGAGTCCGCCGCAGAGTTGATGCGAATCTCCGAGGAGTTGGATCAGGGGTGTTGGTTTTGCAAGCAGCGGATGCAATCCGTCATCAGTTATGAAATGCCCCAGCGGAGAAAGCCGAGCAGCTGATCGACCTCTTCGGTCCATCGGTGTTACATATTGGACATCGATGTTTTAGTTCTACGTCTGATGACACGTCTGGCTCAGAGGCAGTTTCTGTGGGTGTTGTTGCAGAAGAAGTGAGTAGCGATCGCGCTTGCTCGATTCTCTTTCGATTGCCATTTCCACATAGAAGCGTTCGATTTCTTGACATTATTCCTGTTTCGACGTTCGAAGGCAACGAGATGCATCCTACAATATCAACGCAGTTAAAAGATTTCATGACACATAAGCGAGCAGTAGGTAGTGTTGCCGCTAGGCAGAGGATCTGTCCCAACCCGAAGGTGCGAGCGCACGCTTCGAGTTGGGATTAAAGCGACAGCCAGTCACGCGACGTGCTGTAATTAAAGCAATAAGACCTTCGCTTCGCATGGACACGAACCACCAATCGCCTTGTGATGCCTTAGTCGCTTCGAGAGCAGTTGTTTTCTCTTAGGGCTCCGAATCTCGTGTTTCGTCGGAGGGAAAGATGGAAAGCAACTCGATCTATTTTTTTGCCATAAGCTGGACTATGCCGCTTCTTATCGTTGGCATTCTCACAGCATTGATGGTGGTGGTAGTGGTTTTTGTAGCTATGAAATGGGGAGTGTACTGGTTGCAAGCGTATTCGTCCGGCGCAGAAGTGCGACTCTCCAGCTTGATCGCAATGACTTTACTCGGCATCAAGCACAGCACGATTGTGGATGCAAAAGTCATGGGACGGCAAGCTGGGTTGCGAATTGATGCGGACGAAGGAGGCATGTCGACAGCTAGGTTGATGTCCCACGTTTTAGCGGGAGGCGATGTATCGCACGTTATTCGAGCCATCATCGCTGCCGATCGCGCGGGAATACAGCTCGACTACGATAGAGCCGCCGCGATCGACTTGGCAGGACGCGATGTTTTGTCTGCGGTGCAGACAAGCATTCTGCCGCAGGTGATTCGCTGCCCCCCAGATCTTCAAAACAGCAGAGCAACTTTGAGCGCCATCGCTAGGAATGGAGTTGAACTGAAAGTTTCGGCGCGTGTCACCGTCCGAACCAATTTAAACCAACTGATAGGTGGCGCAACGGAAGAAACGATTATCGCGAGAGTCGGGCAGGGAATCATCACAGCCATTGGACTCGCCGACAACCATATGGATGTCCTAGCAAAACCATCGCAGATCGCCAAGAATGTTTTGGATAGAGGGCTGGATGCTAGTACTGCGTTCGAGATTGTTTCGATCGACATCGCGAACATCGAAGTCGGTGCGAATATTGGAGCGAGGCTGCAGATCGACCAAGCAAATGCAGATACCCGCATTGCGCAAGCTCATGCCGAGGGGCGTCGTGCCGAAGCGGTTGCAGAAACGCAAGTCATGAGAGCGAAAGTTGTTGAACGTCGCTCGCAATACGTTTTGTCAGAAGCATTGATTCCGTCGGCTATTGCGGAAGCCTTTCGACAAAATGCCTGGGATGCAGTTACCGAAAAGGCCCTGCAACCACTGAAGCCTAAAGTAATCAAACCTGTTACAAAACGAGGATTCGGAAATGAACCTACTTACAACTAAAATACCAATGTACTTACTGTTAAAGGACAAACAACCTTTAGGCCCCTCGGTCGTTGCTGATCCAGACGGTACGAAACAGCGTGTGTTGTTCGGATTCTCGGACAAGGGACCGTACGATACATTTATCGCGAGTGCCTCGGAAGGATTAAGACCTTATCCTCTCGTGAAAGGATATTTGAAAGGTCTTTTGGAGATTAAGGCTACGAGCGAACCAGTGATCGTGATTGATGCTTTGAGCGAGACAGCCTCCTCTTTCCACGCAGTAACGGTCCAGTCCGTGATCACATGCATGGAATCGAACACCTCGAGTATTCCCATCACATTGCGTCTAGATCTCGTACCCAATAAGGCAGAGTATCAGATCCGACAGTGTGATGAAGCGGTAGGATCTGCTGGATGATAGGCGGTGAACAACAGTATCAGGATTTTTCATCGGCGGAGCGGTCAACGACAATAACTGTCAATCGCAGTAGGAGAGTTCCTCTGCAAGTATTGACTCAAGGCGGTCTAGTTCTTCATTGATTTCGATAGAGAACCGAGAGAGGGAAACTCCTTCCGTGGCTCGTCCATCGACGGCAGGAACCGGTTCATCGCTATTTCTAAGTCTTCGAAGCAAAAGTTCTTCAAGAGTTCTTAGATAGGACTCTTCTTGTTCCCTTTGTTGCCAGGAAATCATGCTGCGCTCCAGTTCGATCATCAAGTCGCAAACGGTTTCATTTCTTTAGTACAGTAAAGCTAGAATATCTGGCTCCTGGTTGCCAAATAGTTTCATCGCTTTCCTCTCCAAATCGCATTTCGTGACCGATTTCAACCGTTCCAATCCGCACAACCTGAATCCGCTGCGTAATCGGTTGCACTACTGAATCCTTCAAAGCTCCTTTACAATTCAAACTGTGTGTTAGGCAATAAACAACAAGGGAAGCGTTGCACAGCATGAAGGTTTGGTCCACACAGGAACTTCAAAAACTGAGATCAAAGTCTGTCGCATGGTATCGCGATCACAAGCGAGACTTGCCATGGCGGAGGACCAACGATGCTTACTCCATCTGGGTGAGTGAGATCATGCTGCAGCAAACGCAGGTGGCGACCGTCGTCCCTTATTTCCATCGGTTCATGGAAGAGTTCTCGACGGTGGGAGATTTGGCGAGAGCGGACGAAGAACGGGTCTTATTCTATTGGGCCGGGTTGGGGTACTACCGCCGCGCGAAACAAATGCACGCAGCGGCAAAACTGGTTGTTGCAAAACACGGAGGCATTTTCCCCTCTGATTACGATCAGATTCTTTCTTTGCCTGGAATTGGACGCTACACCGCGGGGGCCATCCGTTCGTTTGCTTTCGATCTTCCTTCTCCGATCGTCGAAGCGAACACACAACGCATTTTCGCTCGGCTTCTTAAACTGAAAGGGCAACTCACAGACGCGAAGATCCAATCCGAGCTATGGAACTTCGCGACGGCGATTCTCCCCACGAAGACCGGAAGTGGCGAAACCAATCAAGCGTTCATGGAGATCGGGTCACAAATCTGCCTGCCCAAAAATCCGCATTGCCTCGTTTGCCCACTCCATCAAATGTGCCCAACATATGAATCTGGATCGCAAGCTGAGATTCCATCACCGAAACCGGCAAAGATATACGAGGACAGAACCGAAGCGGCGTTGTTGATCCATCATCCGAAGAAAGGCTATCTAGTGCGGTTGTGCTTGCCAGAGGAACGCTGGGCGGGCCTTTGGGATTTTCCACGATTCGATGTTTCGAAACTCTCAGCAGGTGAGTCGATTGAGGAGTCGCTCGCAACTCAATTCTTGTCGAAGTACGATCTGTCGATCGAAATTCGATCGCTTATGTCATCCATGAAGCATGGTGTCACCAAGTATCGCATTACACTTTATTGTTTCGAAGCCGCTTTATCACCGCAGTCCAGACCGAATAGAGTCGGTCTCGAATGGCGAACGAGAGACCAACTTGCGACATTACCATTGAGCTCTACCGGGAAGCGGCTATGGAAACAGCTTACTTAAGAACTTCAAATAGATTGTTTTTGTCGTCGGTCCAAAGGATCGGTTTGGTATAACTCCTTGTATGGGTTGGTTCAGTTTCTGTGAAGTGACTGAGCCATTTCTCGTCGCTGGATAAGATAGCCCACATGGAAGCATACGCATTCGGGCTTTCTTCTTCCAGACCGTCGGCAAAGCAGCAATGCATTTGTTGTGATTCGGCTAGCCCGAGGACGATCGACTTCAGATCAAAGTAGAGATTGGAAATATGGATGGCCATTTTTCCGTCTGGTTTCAAATTCCGTTTGTAAATCTGCATCGCCTCGGTGGTGAGCAAGTGCACGGGAATCGCGTCTCCGCTGAAAGCATCCAAGACGAGCAAGTCGAATTCCTGAGGAACTTCCTTCTCTAACTGCAATCGAGCATCGCCAAGAACTAACTCGGTCGATGCCAACGAATCTCGAAGAAACGTAAAGTAGTTCTGCGCTATATCGATAACATCAGGATTGATTTCGTAAAAGCGATAGTAATCGCCAAGGCTGCCATACGTTGCTAACGTTCCCGCACCGAGACCAACCACACCCACGCGACAGTTTGGCAATGCCATGGTTCGAAGCGTCCGGCCGACACCCGAGGTCGGTGTGTAGTAGGTCGTAGGCAAGTGTACGACGTTTTGGTCCATAAATTGTGAGCCATGCACAACCCGGCCATGGACGAGTTTCCGAATGGTCGTACCCGATCGGGAATCACGTCCCTCGGTAACACTCAGTACACCATAAAAGTTTCTCTTGGCAACGATTTGTTGGTTCGAGCGAGCATTCGAAATGGTCAAAAGCAGGTAGACAAATGCGGGTACACCAATCGCTATGGCGACTTTACTCCAAGCAGGAACTCGCGTGGTCCACAAAGTATTAGACTGAAGATACGTTGCGAGAAAGAGCATGAGGCAACACAACAGTGTCAATTGAAACTCATAGAACCCTTGGAAAATGTTTGGCGCGATCAACCCCACAAACAGTCCTGCTATTGCCCCACCCGCCGAAATGGTCATGTAGAACAGAGTGAGCTTGGAGGGATGTGGCCGGTTTGCCACCAATTCTCCGTGGCATACCATGCATACAAAAAACAAACCTGAAAAATAGAGACTGATCTCGCAACCCAGCGGCAGCTTTAGGTCAAGCAGTTTGCTGCCGTACAACGCTAGAAATGAAATCGCGGCGAACTGAATACAGGGACGTCTCGAATACCAACGATCGCTTTCGAATGTCAAGATAAAAGAGAGCAAATACACGGCGAGTGGAATCACCCAGAGAAAGGGGACGACCGCTGTATCTAAGCAAACTTGATTGGTTGTCGCGAGAAGCATTGCTGTGGGCAAAGCCGCGCAGACGAGCCAACCGGTCCACTGCGACTTAGAAACCACAATCGAATTATCCACTTCGACACTAGAGTTGGATCCTGGCTTGTCGACGGAACAAATCCTTATCCGGCTTATTCCCCAACCGGCGACGATACACAGCAATCCATAAAGAACGAAAAGCATCGACCAAAGTGCAGACTGCTCGGCCGATGAAAAAGAAGGTTCAAACAGGAATGGAAAGCTCAGCAATGCCAGCACAGACCCGAGATTGGACAATGAATAAAGCCGGTAGGGCTTATCGATGATTCGACTCGCGCTCAACCAGCTTTGTAGCAATGGTCCTGTGGCTGATAGTAGGAAGTAAGGAGCTCCCACTTTGCACAAAAGGAGCAAGGTAATCAAGGGGATTGGTGACTCGCCGGCCGTTGGCTTCCAGTCCGCTTCTGGCGAGATTGGCAAAGCACACATTGAGACGATAAGCAAAAACACGTGAATCGCGATTTGTAATTGGAGCGAAAACCACCTGGAGAGAATGTAGGTGTACATGTATCCAGCAAACAGCATCAATTGAAAGAACAACATGCACGTCGTCCAGACGCCTGGGCTACCTCCAAACCATGGTAGAATGAACTTGCCCATGATCGGTTGTACTTGAAAGAGGAGAAATGCGCCGAGAAAAATAGTAACGGCAAACAAAGGAGCCCATGACCATGGACTTCGACTCGGTTGTAAAACAACGGAATCTTCCTTAACGTCGCTTAGTGAATCACAATTCTCTGAACAGGATGCTGTTGTCATGGTTTCGTGCAGCCATCTAATAGTTGACGCAATGCCCCCTCATACAGCACAAGAGGATACGAATTACGTATGAGGAACACTCGATAATGGACTGATGGTTCTTAACCGCGCTTCAAGGCGCGACGATGAACGAAAATCGAAAACCAAAGAATTTTCCCGGAACATGGCAAGACTTTTATGATTATTCCGAATTTTCCGGCGTTGGTGAAAGCGTTGGGAATAGGACAAAGAACGGCTGGTATTGCTACAATTCAGCATCGGTTTTTTGACACAGTGCTTTCCCCCTGAAGAAGAATCTAGACGATGCGATTGCATTTTGCGACTTTGTTACTATCCGCAGTGACTGTCAGCCCATGGACAAGCAGTGAGGTTGATGCGGAAGATTGGGCACAATGGAATGGCCCTAAGCGAACGGGCGAGTATGCCGAGCTGGGAGTACTCCGTGAGATCCCCAAGGACGGACTAAAGAAGCTTTGGAGTGCACCGGTCAGCCTCGGCTACTCAGGCCCGGCGGTTTCAAATGGGCGGGTGTACGTTACCGACTATATGAAAGAATCTGGAGAGTCGACGAACAACCCTGGCGGCCGTGACAAGCTAACAGGAAAAGAGGCCATCCACTGCTTTGATGCATCGAGCGGAAAGAAGATTTGGAGTTACAGTTACGACCGAGCTTATGAGTTGTCTTACCCGAGTGGGCCTCGAGTTACTCCGACCGTCGATGACGGAATGGTCTATTTCCTCGGCGCAGAAGGAGACTTCACTTGCTTGTCGGCTGACAAGGGTGAGGTCATTTGGAATACGCAATTGAAGGAACGATTCAAAACCGAATCACCGATGTGGGGATATTCTGCATCACCGCTGGTGATTGGGGAACAGATCGTATTGCTCGCTGGCGGCGAAGGATCGCTGGTCGTTTCGCTAGACAAGAAGACAGGAAAAGAGAACTGGCGGGCATTGTCCGGCAAGGAGATAGGGTATTGCCCGCCCACGCTGATTCGTGCTGCCAATGTTGATCAGCTATTGATATGGGAACCGCAGAGTTTGCATGCACTGAATCCAACGAATGGCAAAGTCTATTGGTCTACCCCATTGGTTCCCAAGTATGAAATGTCGATCACTCCTCCAGTTGTTTCTGGCGACCTCATGTACGCTAGTGGCATTGGAGAAGTGGCACAGATGTTTCGATTGAAGCAAGATAAGCCAGGGGTCGAGGTTTTGTGGAAAGGTAACCCAAAGAATGCCGTCTATTGCAGTGAGAGCACTCCGATTTTTGAAGGAGATTACTTGTATGGCTGCGATTGCGGCAAAGGACCATTGATGTGCGTTCGCGCATCAGATGGAACGCGAATGTGGGAAACGTTTCAACCCACATCGGGTGGCGACCGTCGTGCTTCGCATGGTACAGCATTTTTGAACAAGGTTGGGGACCGATACTACATCGTCAGTGAGACCGGTGACTTTATCATCGCGAAACTTTCGCCAGAGAAGTATGAAGAGGTTGGGCGATATCATGTGATAGAACCAACCAATGATTGTTTCGGGAGAAGTGTCGTGTGGAATTATCCTGCATATGCCAATCGTTGCCTCTACGTTCGAAATGACAAGGAAACGATCTGTTACTCTATCGCCCAATAAGAACGATAGGATGATTGCATTGAAGAATGTTGCATAGAATGGAAAGCATTACGGATGGCGAGGTGAGTGCAACAGACTCATCGCAGAAACTACGGAAGATTATCCATGTCGACATGGATGCCTTTTATGCGTCAGTCGAGCAACGAGACCGCCCTGAATTGCTAGGAAAACCCGTAGCAGTCGGGGGATCAGCAGACGGGCGCGGAGTGGTCGCGGCTGCGAGTTATGAAGCTCGAAAGTATGGCGTACATAGCGCGATGGCGATGCGCAAAGCGGTTCAACTATGCCCAAATTTGGTTATTGTTCGACCACGCATTGATTACTATTCGAAAGTTTCGAAATCGATACACGAGATTTTTAGTGCATATACACCAATCATAGAGCCGTTATCGCTCGATGAGGCCTTTCTCGATGTGACCGCCACAGCGCATTTGTATGGTGGTGCGGAGAAGGTGGGCATGGCAATCAAGTCTCGCATTAGAGACGAGCTATCGTTGGTCGCTTCCGTCGGAGTCGCACCCAGTAAGTTTGTTGCCAAGATAGCGAGTGATCTTCGCAAGCCGGATGCATTCGTGTGTATTCGTCCGGACGACGTATTGCGGTTCCTGGAGCCTTTGCCTATCGAACGTATTTGGGGCGTGGGAAAGGTAACAGCTCGTCAGTTTCGAGAGCGATCCATTCGCACGATTGGTGAATTGAGGCAATTGAACCTTGATACTTTGTCATTGCTTTTTGGAAATTCCGCGCAGCACTATTGGGATCTTTCGCATGGGATCGATGCGCGACCTGTGGTTTGTGATCGAGAGGCGAAGAGTATTTCCAGTGAAACGACCTTTCATGAAGACATCGTAGATCGATCGATTCTAGAGAGCTGGCTTTCACTTTTGGTAGAGAGTGTCGCAAGACGGTTGCGTAACCATGCATTGACCGGCCGAGGGATTGAGATCAAGGTACGATACAGCGACTTTCGATCGATCACGCGTTCGATGATGCTGCAGCAGTCCACGGATGTTACAAACGTTTTCTTAGAAGGGGCGGAATCGCTTTTTCGAACCAAGGTGCCGGATGATGGCCGATCGATTCGTCTGATCGGCTTCGGAATCCACCATTTGGGGCACGAAGAGTATCGACAACTTGACTTGTTGGACGAGGAAAATACCACCAAACAGCGTACGCTCGATGCTATCTCGGATACAATTGCAAATCGCTTTGGGCGAAATTCGATTCAAAGAGGGAAGTCGAAACGTTAGAGGGACGTGCCACCCAGAAAGTCGCCTGAATGGTCGTGCCAGCCCGACCGGAATAGTCGATTGTCAGTTTCTCTGAGGCTTCTAACATCAATCGACCTTAAAATCGAACGAATTTGTTCCGCTCTTGACCTCTGCGTTGAGCTTTGAAGTTGCGGGATTTGAATACTTCGCTGGAAGCAAATTCTTGGAGAGAGAAGCTGCGATCTCCGAAGCCTGCATTTCGTTGTAGCCTGTCGGATATTCGTTAGTAATGTCGTAGGGGTCAGCAAGCTTCTCAGAACCTTCTGACTTTTTGGGTTCGAGCTTCTTGTCGTACTTGGCCACCGTGACGTCATATTTCCCCGCCGCTGCACCATCTCCACTCATACGAGTCGTTAGCTTGTACGTGCCAGAAGCATCAGTAACACCGGAAGCCGATATGCCGACACCTGGGGTCGTTGGCGTGAATGCAACGATGGCACCCTCAACTGGTTTGCCCTTTGAAGTTATCGTACCGGACACTGGATAGACTGGCTCTAAAGCCTCGCCTGAGCAACCAAAGCAGATAAGCATCAGTAGAAGTGTTGATTTCCATCGCAACATACTGCCAGTAAGCATTTCGACTCTCTCTAAAGAATACTTATTTTAACAATGTGAAGTGGCTGTAATCGCGATATGCTATCCGCCACTTGAACAAGAACCTTTACTAGATGGCGTTACTCGGGGATCGAGGTTGCTTCGCCGCCCGCCCTAGATCCAAGTGCGCCCCACGCGCCATACATCGAGGGTCCAGAGATCGTCTGGCGTCCGTTCAGATTCCCTGTGTCAACGCTGTTGCTAATGAAACGAACCGAACCATCGCAAAGAGTTGCATTCACGCCACCTGTATGTCGACTGGCGGGCGGAATGACTAGATGCACAGAGTCACCATTAATTCCGCCATCCGCACAGGACGCAGCATTGGGAGGCAATACCGTATTGAAGCTTACATACATTGGATTTGCGTCTTGCCAAGCAATCCCGAAACGAGATTGAATTGAAGACCCAGCCACGAAGAATCGTCCGGCTACGACGGTATTGCAGAGGGAAGGTGTATTGATCAAACCAGCGATTCTCGTATGAGTTCCCAACACGATCTCGACTTGATTGGCTGCGACAGAAACAGGATCCTCCGCACGGACAGGAGTTGACTGCTGACACAGTCGCTCGCTCAAAGCGATGGTGTTACTCGTCCCATCGGAGATGTCGCCGAATTTGTAACCGCGAACACTTCCTCGCGGACTGAAAACACCTCTCGCTTGTCCGGAAACACCCGACATCAATCCTTCCACCATATCGCCAGCGCTGAGCGCATAGCTATTGGTTCGAGTATTGTTTGTGTAACCGCCGTCTGAGGGGCATCGCATAAAGGCAGGGGATGTATTCCAGGGGCCCCAGCTTGCCCATGCGTGTGGACCGTGGGGTGGATTGTTTGCGTCCCCAGCGACAATTTGATTGTACTGATTTCCACCTTCAATGAATGCGAGTAATGGAATGAAAGCACTTAGTCGACCACGATTGGAATTCATCAGGCCAGTACCTGTCGTGCTATTCGTTCCGCCGCTGCGTGTTGGCAAAGACTTAAAGGTTGATTCGTAGTTATGCAAAGCCAAACCTAATTGCTTGAGATTGTTGGAGCATTGCATACGCCGAGCAGCCTCTCGCGCCGCTTGAACGGCAGGAAGAAGCAGGCCAACCAAAATTCCTATGATGGCAATAACAACCAATAGTTCAACAAGTGTGAATCCACGCCGAGTGGAAGCGAAAACAACTTTCTTCATCGCGACGTACTCCCAAAACGAATAATCAACAAACCGCCCAAATCTCTCACTAATAGTCTAATTGGTGGGTCCAAATCTCACAAGATGGCGTGATGAGCAAAATCATCTGCTAAAAATCGGGATCGATCTTCTGCACTCGCTCAACAGGTGGAGCCAAGAAGCGGATCGTCCATGGCTCGCAAATCCGTAGTGGGCAATCCGTCAGGAAATGCTGACCGAATGCCGTTGATTGCCTCTTCCGCGATCTCGATATGTAAGGATTTCGTCGCCTGGTAAAAATCGTTAGCCGCTCGCGGAAGCTTAGGGCTTCCATGCAGAGGTTTGTCGGAGACGCAAAGTAACGAGGCAGATGGAATGCGATATCGAAATCCATTGGCAGCGACAGTTGCCGATTCCATGTCGACTCCGATGCTTCGACTTGCCTTGAGGTCTGCTAGCTTCCGACTGATTGCCAACTCCCAATTTCGGTCTGCAGTCGTATAGACAACTCCGATACGATAAGGGAGATTGCGTTCCTCGAGTACGCGTGCCAAGCTTCGGTTGAACAAGAAACTCGGAGTGACTGGAACGGATCGAGGTAGCGTATCGTCCAAAACATGATCATCGCGCATGTAGCTGGTGGCTAAGACGAAGTCTCCAATTTCTTGATGGTTTCGAATGCCTGCGCAGTGTCCGATCATCAACATGGCATCGGGACGCAAAACGGCTAGGTGGTCTGTGAAGTTCTTTGCGTTGGAAGGACCGACTCCGATATTCACAATCGTGAGGCCGTTGCTATCGGGGGATACGGAATGCAATGTAGGCATCTGGACATCGGGTCTCGATGATTCAACCGAATTCGGATGCAGCTTGCGAAACGAGTCCATATGCATGTGGTAGTTGGTCAAGAAAACAAACCTTTGGAAATCTTCTGCCCGGGTGCCGGTGTAATGTTCCAGTCGTTCGAGAGAGAGCTCCACGCGTTCCGGCCCAAACAAAAACACTTTTTTGCGGGTCTGATCAAATTCCGATTCGTCGATTGCCGTCAGGAGATTGGGCGAGTTCAAATCGATCCGAGGCTGCGACTGCGTGATCTCAATTTCAGCTCCTTTGGCTGCCAGTTTATAAAGCTCGCGGCGCAGATACCAACGATACGCTCCCGGACGAGCTATTTTGCCGGAGATCGTTGGGTTATGTTTTGACCAATGGCGAAGCACGGTCACCTTGGAATATCTGCCATCCTCGTAAAATCGCTCCATCAACTCACACGCTTGCTCGATTGCAGCCGCGATGTCCTTTGTTTCGGCGGAGATTCGGTAAGTATCATTCATAGTTGTGAGTATTGGAGGCCCTGAACCAATCAAGTCTGCTCGGGGCTTTTTGAGTGTTCAGAATTAGAATTTTTGTTCAAATAGCGGCGTTTCACGGGGCAAGTACGAAACTTGCAATCGCGCATCACATTCTAGCAAACGACTTCCATCGCAATCATGACGAACGCTGAAATCCAAGAAATCCCCAATCGCTTTGATTTTTCGACTGCATGCGCAGAAATCTATGAAGCCTGGACCACGAACGGTTGCTTTGATGCCAACGTCGCTCCCTCCAAAAAACCATTCACAATCGTCATTCCTCCACCAAACGTTACCGGAGCATTGCATTTAGGACATGCGTTAAACAACACGATGCAGGATGTTCAAATCCGAATGCACCGGATGATGGGTTTCGAGGCACTCTGGATACCTGGAACCGATCATGCCGGAATCGCCACGCAAGCGGTCGTGGAGAAACGCCTCAAGGAGATCGAAAACAAAACACGCCACGATCTCGGACGAGAGAAACTCGTTCAACGAATTTGGGAATGGAAAGACCAATACGAAGCCCGCATCTTGGGACAACTCAAAAGCATGGGCTGCTCGTGCGATTGGCGTCGAACACGCTTCACATTGGACGAACGATGTGCCAAAGCAGTGCGATCTACTTTTTATGATCTCTTTGCCAAGGGGTTGATTTTCCGAGGTAAGCGGTTGGTGAATTGGGACACGTTCTTGCAAACTGCCGTCAGCGATGACGAAGTTTACGCGGCAACGACCAAGGGGCATTTTTGGCACTTGCAATACCCGATTCTCGATCCGAAATCAGGTGAGCCAACGCATGTCACGATAGCAACGACTCGACCCGAAACGATGTTGGGTGATACGGCTGTCGCTGTCCATCCGAGGCCGACGGAGGCGTTGGCAAAGTATGAGCAAGGACTTCGTGAAAAAATCACAGAAGCGAACGCAAAGGACCTACCAGCCCTGAATGCCCAACTCGAAGAGCTTGTGTCGCGGCGCCGCGATCACTTACCGCTATTGGAGTTGCTTGCAAACATGGCTCGGGACGGTCGCAAGATCATGCTGCCGATCGTCAATCGAGAGATACCGCTCGTCGCGGATGTTTGGGCTAAACCAGAGATGGGTAGCGGTTGTGTCAAGATCACGCCAGCTCACGATCCTAACGATTACGAAGTTGCCAAACGTTGTGATCTTCCGTTGCTGAACATCATGAACTCGGACGGAACGCTCAATGAAAACGGTGGTCCGTACGTAGGAATGTCCATGGCACGAGCACGCGACAAAGTCGTTGCACAAATGGACGACCTTGGGCTGCTGCTCAAAGTCGAAGATCGCGAGATCGAGCTAAAGCACAGCGACAGAAGCAAAACTCCGATCGAACCCTATCTGGCGGATCAATGGTTCGTCAAAATGGATCAGCTTGCTCAATCGGCCATGGATGCGGT
This sequence comes from Pirellula sp., assembly GCA_021300155.1. Taxonomy (GTDB): domain Bacteria; phylum Planctomycetota; class Planctomycetia; order Pirellulales; family Pirellulaceae; genus JBKCUI01. The sequence goes on along the minus strand of JAJTID010000001.1, from coordinate 147,888 downwards.
AACCGACGGTCGGGTCAAAATCTATCCACCCCGATATGCCAACGGCTATCTCGACTGGCTTGGGGAAAAGCGTGACTGGCCGGTCGGTCGACAGCTTTGGTGGGGACATCAAATTCCTATTTGGAGCCGTACATTGGAGGATGCTTCGAAAGCTCATTCGATGAAGTTCCAAATCGAATCGATGCCTGAACGCGCTGCTGGACTATTAGTTGCCCATATCGAAGAACCAGCTACGGTGCATGTTTGTGTTCAAGAAGAAGACCGTGGGCTTGAGGTGAAACTGGAATCGCTCGGTCTCACGCGCCAAGAAGACGTTTTGGACACGTGGTTCTCGTCGGCGCTCTGGCCCCATTCGACGCTTGGATGGCCTGATTTGAACGAGGATCTTTCATACTTCTACCCGACGACGACGCTGATCACATCACGGGACATCATCACCCTTTGGGTGGCACGAATGGTGCTGATGGGGCTCAACAATCTTGGCGAAGTACCGTTCCGCGAGGTCTTTATTCACCCTAAGATTCTGGACGGTTACGGTGAAACCATGTCCAAGAGCAAAGGAAATGGTGTCGATCCGATCGATGTCATCGACAAATTTGGGCCGGACGCATTGCGATTCGGATTGGCATGGCTCTGCACCGAAACGCAAGATGTTCGTATGCCTGTCCAATACGAATGTCCACACTGCGAAGCCAAAGTGAATCAGACCAAAGAGAATCGACAAACACCGACGGTCAAGTGTGACAAATGCCAAAAACTCTTCTCCACTCAATGGGCCGAGTCTGAACAGGACAAGGCGCATCCGAAAGCATCTGTCGTTAGCGAACGTTTCGAACAAGCTCGCAATTTTGTGAACAAGCTTTGGAATGCCTCGCGGTTCGTCATGATGAATCTAGAAGACTTTACGTTTGAGAAGCTTTCAACCAAGGATTTACCATTGGAAGACCAATGGATCCTTTCCCGCCTAGCATCGGTCACGGAGCAATTGGAGACGGAGCTCAAGCAATATCATTATGCCGAAGGTGCGCGTGCGATCTATGACTTTGCCTGGGATCATTTCTGTTCGCTGTACGTCGAGATGGCGAAGCCACGGTTGCAAAACCCTGCAATGAGGCCGCAAGTTCAACGTGTTCTCGCACATGTCCTGGATCGGATGTTGCGATTGCTTCACCCGATCATGCCATTCGTTACCGAAGCGATTTGGACTCAGTTGAATAAGATCACTCGTCAACGTGATTTCATTACAGGCGAAGCCGCAGGAGATTGGATCGTTCGCGCACCATGGCCGGTCGTAGACAAGAAGTTCATCAATCCGAATGTTGCGAAGCAGTTCTCGCACTTCGTTGATTTGATTGGCGCGGTTCGCGAAATTCGCTCCCGACAGAACATTGCACCGAAGGACAAAGTCGCCTTTTCCGTTCGTTGCAACGACGAAATGAAGCAGTTACTTTCACCGATGGCGCCATTTATTGAATCGATGGCCAATGCCACCGCAACACAGTGGAATAGCAATCCCACAATGCCAGCCATACCAGCACAGATCTCTATCCCCGAGATGGATGTTTTTGTGGATTTGACGCAGTTCATCGATGTCGCTGCAGAAATCGCTCGCAACGAAAAGTTGGAAGCTAATTTGGTGAAACAAATCCAAGGCAAAGAGGGACGATTGGCCAACGAGTCGTTTGTCAGCCGAGCGCCTGCCGACATTATTGAAAAGGAGCGGCAAGCGTTATCCGAATTGGTCACACAATTGGCTGAAGTAAAGGAAGCGATCAACAAGCTTCGGACGCTTTAATGCGTTCGATGGCTTCATCGCTAACTCCGAACAGGGCGTCTGCTGTAGAGCTCGCGTACACCGTCGTCTATACCCGAGCTTCGGAATAGGACAGACCGAGCTAGCGCGTATTCAAAATTACACTCGGGACCGGGACGACCGTCCCTATCTTCTTTGACTTGCTTAGGTTGTGTTACGCTGGGTCGAAGATTCGTAAGGATTGGCGAGCGACGGGCATCGCTTCACCGTTAACAGCCGCGTTCGCGCCTGTTTTGTTGTGCTCACCATCGAGCTTCGCCAATAGTGCCTCAACGACGTCCAGGTCAGATTTCGATTCACGCGTTTGGTTGTTAGTCCAGCGAACTGTCCCCCAGCCTGCGAGCATGATCTGATCCCCCGGACGAGCGGAACGGAAAGCGAGCTCGATGGCAGTCTCGCGATTTGGAACGATTTGAATTGCTGCCGGATGACTGCATCCATCCAATACGCTCCATATCGTCTTCTGAGCGTTGGCGGTCGATGTTCGACTCTGAGTTAGGATCACTCGGCTGGCAGCCCGTTCGAGCACACGACCGTATGCCATGAGCTGCTCTGCAGTCGCAGACTCGGGAACTTCTGCGACACAGATGATTGGGGCAGAGTTGACTCGCGTCAATGCATGCAAAGAGACAGCCAATCGGTCCGCTTGATCGGCTAAATCGATGGTGATGGAGCAAAGCGGATTCGCAATCGATTGAAGTCGACCTGGAATTCGTTGCAACCGTTCTATACCTGCAACAATTTCGTCTGTATCCAATCCAAAGGCATAGCCAATCGCAACAGCTCCGAGAATATGGCGCGCGTTGTGATCTCCAACCAAACGTGATGTCAACGGCATAACCGATCGACCGACTTGCACCATCATCGATTGGGTGTTTCCCTGCGACTTGAGCTTCCTTCCCATAACATCGCAGGCAGCATCAATTCCATAGCCGATCGAATGAGGCTGATGTCGTTGAATCCATCGATTCAATCTCGCATCATCCGCATTGTAAACAATCACACCATGATTCTTGAGCTGCGCCATCAATCGTTGCATTGAATTCTCGACACCACGTGCGCGAAGCTTGTCCACTCGCTGACTTTTTCGAAGACTGGTGAATAGCAAAACATCGAACTCGATTCCTTGCGTTGCTCGCGTGCAGAGCATTTCGTCCGTTATTTCCAAGACCACAGCTGGAGAGCCGTTAAGCTGTGCTTTTGAAATGAAACTTGCAAGCTCGCCTGCCGTTGCATCCGGGTCAGATCGAAGCCCTGCTGCTGCGCCATCGCATCCTCCCAAAGTGGAGTGATATGCGACTCGATTTCCTACGTGCTTCAACATGGCTGCCGTGATCAACGCGGCGGTCGTTTTGCCGTGCGTTCCGATAACCCCAATGGTCAAGACCTTCTTCGATGGATTGCCAACAATGGCGTTTGCCAGGACTGCGTATGCCTCACGAACGTCTGAGACGATGCATTGCGGAATAGGCGAAGGCAAAAACTGTTCAGTCACAATAGCCACAGCACCGTTGGCAACACCCTCAATCACTTGCCGAGCCAAATCCTCTGTGTCCTCCAGACCGATAAAGAGGACGCCGTTGGGTTTGACAGTTTCCGGATGGCTATGGCACGAATCGCACCGAACATCCGAAGCCCCAAGAATCTGTGCCTTCGGAAAAAGCGATCGTAAAGAAACTAGCGTTGTTGACGCGCAGCGACTCATCGGGTGGCCTCCATGCCAGTATTGAGCAGTGTTTTGCAATGGTCCGTGCTATTGCGACAGGCCATCGAGATCATCCTGATCCTGACGGCTCAACCACTCGGGTGAAGCGGCTGGTCTGCAATAATGATTAAACTGATCGATTGCCGAAAACTGGTCAAGCCGAAAACAATCTACTCGCACGTGTTCTCCGAAAAAACCACAGCAAACGCTAGCATTTCACGGCGTCGTTCAACGGAACCTCCGACGATTTTTTATTGCAAAAAGATGCACCGATGCAACAAGAAATTACAATTCGCGGGCTTAAAAAGTGAATTGATCAGCAGATCAAGGCATCGCGCTATGACGTTTAGATCGGTTCTCGTCTGCGCATGGTCATGTGAAGATCATCACCGTGCAAACGGGTGGATTCAATCCGCCATAGGCTTGCATCCTGGACGCGTTTCAGACCTGTTCCCATTACGGGCCGCTTGGCATCGCCTCCGAAAATCTTCGGAGCGATATAGCACTCCACTTGATCGACGAGATTTCGATCAAAAGCGCTACCGAGGACTGCACCGCCACCTTCAATGAGTACATTGGTCGCACGAACACGACCAAGTTCTTCTAGGGCGAAGGTCAGCGAATCGTGTTGGTAGTCCGTCGGCATCGCAAACACAGAGGCCCCTAGCCTCTCCAACGCTTCTCTCTTTGCGATGGGACAATGATCTGCGACGATCACCCAAAGTGGCGCCGTCGGGATCGACTGAACGAGTTTGCTATCCAGTGGCAGGCGACCGCGATGGTCGAGAACAACACGTGTTGCAATCCTGTGCGGTTTCGAATTGCCTGGAAGCCTAGCGGTTAAAAGGGGGTCATCCTCGAGAACAGTTTGGATCCCTACGATCACACCATCCAAATCACTGCGCAATTGGTGGACAGAAGCTCGTGATAGCTCATTCGATATCCACTTCGAATCTCCCGTTGCCGTTGCGATCGCACCGTCGAGTGTCATGGCCCATTTGGCAATTGTCCATGGCTTGCCGGTCTTTAAGAGCTTTAGGTAAGGTGCATTCAGTTCACGCGCTTCTGATTCCAGAATACCTGTCGTGACTTCAATGCCCTGCTCTCGCAACACTGCAATACCACGACCTGCGACTACAGGGAAAGGGTCCAGCATAGCGACGACGACTCGGTTAGGTTTCTTCGAAACGACAAGCGGCGCACAGGGAGGCGTTTTTCCGAAATGACTGCAGGGTTCGAGCGTAACGTAGATTGTCGCATTTGGATCAACGATCGATTGCAAGGCTTCGACCTCGGCATGTGGACCACCAAAGTAACGATGGTATCCCTTTGTGATGAGGCGACCGTCTCGAACCACAACACATCCCACCATAGGGTTCGGTTCAACGCACCCCTTCCCTTTGGCCGCTTCCTCGAGCGCCAATCGCATCCAATGCATGTCGATCTCGTGGTGATTTATGTCCGTCATCGGTCATTCTCTTTTGCCAAAACATTGAACGAGGCGTAGCAGTCATAAAACCCGGGATAGAAAAAGACGGCCACAGGACCAGCCGAGACCATGGCTAAAGTGAAAACAATAGCACCGATAGCAGAGCCAGCCCCTGCACCCGTAATCGCAAAAGCAATTGCAACGTTCGCAAAAATGAGAACACCGGGTGCCCAGAAAATCAAACTAGCCAAGATGCTTAAGCCGACAAATCGCCAGAAATGCCCGAACACATAACGAAAAGCCACCTGGATGGCATGCCCAACGGGAAATCCGTCCGCTAACGTCAACGGTAACAATTGCGATGGCGGAGTTATGTTGCCGACACATAAACCGATCACTCCAGACACACTACGAACGAAAGGCTCTGCCTCTTCATAGTCAATCATCACTAGACCGCCTATCCCTCCGACGATGCCGATCATCATCATGGTTGGAATCAGCGACCATCGAAGGATAGGCCAGATTCTCTCTTGGACTTTTCTCAGATAATTCGCAACGGTCAGTGACCTTTCATAGGACCGCGTGGAATTTGAACCGTAGGCTAAGGGGGGCGCGTGTGGATTTCTGTCCGACGTGTTCGCAGCGGTCCAATCGGGTGTTGGCACCTCGATCTGACCCCAAACCGCTTCCATGGAAGGACTCGCAGTGGGTGGCACTACCGCAATTATTGGATTCACCCGAACAGCGTAGCTTGTTTCGCGTTTGGCCGCAGCAGGAATCGCAGTCTGGGCGTCAGAAGTAGGCTTCAAGAGATTGAAGCGTTTAGGTGCAGCAGTTGAAGGTGGTCGCAGTGCTTTTGGAACAACTGTTTGAGGAGACTCATCGACCGCCGATGGCTTCGGAGGCTGGACAAAGGTTCTCGGATAGTTTTTCGCAGAAGGAACCTTAATCGCCTGCTGGACGACGTTTTGAATTGGGACCGTCTGCAATGAATTGCATGAAGGGCATTTGCTGCGTTTTCCGCCCAAGCCGCCAACGCCCCGAAGCAGTTTGGAACAATCGGTAAAGTGAAACTCGATACGCATCGTATTTTCGTCCCAAACGGACGAAGCAGTCTTTCCATCATTGAAGTAGTAAACGTCGCACCATCTTAATCAGGAACGCCTGTCGTTCCTACGCGAGTTTCTCGAGTTGGCACGCAGATTGCATTTGAAGGGATACGAAGAATGTGAGGACTGCCAACTGTGACATGCAGGTGGCGTCCACGGATCATCAACTGACTTTAGCCAATTTTGGGAGGAACAAATCATGTCAAGATTTTTGCATAACGGTTGTTCAATTTCGCCGGAGTCATTGGCCGTGGTAGGTCGCGAACTCGATGGCTTGCTAGAACATTTTTTTGGAGACAAACGAACAGGTTGCGCCACAGAGGGTAGTACTGACGAAACGTCCAATGGTCAAAAGCCGCTCCAGACATGGAAGGCACCGTTGCACGTCTGGGAAAAGGAGGACGCCCTTCAGATTGATGTCGAACTACCAGGTGTCTCCAAGGACGCAGTTTCCGTCACTTACGAGAACGGATATTTAAACCTTCAGGCCGAACGAAAAGCTCCAGACTTGGGGGAACACAAGACGCTTCACAATTCATTCCGCTATGGATTGTTCAAGCAGCGAATCTCGGTTGGTGAAAACTACGATCCTGATACCGTTCAAGCTTCGCTTGTGGATGGTATCCTGTCCATTCGACTGAACAAGAAACCTCAAGTGCAACCAAAGAAGATTGAGATTCTTTGATCGTAACGCTTGATTATCTTTCTGTAAGACCGCGTCTCGTCGAGACGCGGTCAGAATTTGAATTCGTCTGTCGAGGATTCGTAGACTGGCAAGTAACGATAGTAGACCTCGAGCGTGAGGCAATTCATGGTCGTGATATAAATTCTTCCGGCGTTAGGGTACGGTAGCTCTCCGTCCGTGTACCAACTGCCAGCCATGTGCCCTTGCTGTACCTGGGTTTGCACCAAGAGTTCTCGCATCACGAGGTTCCAGTTCTTCCATCGTTCGCCACCCATTTGAAACATGAACTGAGTTGCGTAATAGTTGTAGTAGCTGTCAACTCGCGAAGGCCCTTGCTTGGCGATGTAATCATTGGCTCGCATCAGACCGCCATCTGTTAGAGTGATTCCTCGAAAGATACGAATCAAGTTTCCAATCGCTGTCATGGAAGCAGTTGGCTTTCCCCGGCGATAGGTATACAGAAACGGACCGCTAGCTTCCCTCTTGAGGAAGTTATCCGCCAGATGTAGCGTCTCGTGAATGACTTTGATACCGGCGGCTGAGGCGCTTTTTAAAGCCATCATCTGCCAGCCAACGATCGATAAATCGCCGGGGGTCGATGGATGATATCCCCAGCCGCCGTCTTTGTGTTGAGCGGCAACGATGTAGTTGATCGCAGCCTGACATGGTCCCTTGAGGGACGTATCGCCTGTCATTTGGAGCGATTCACAAAGTGCGAGCGTTGCAATTCCGTTTTCATACATCTGTGCTGCGGCTTGTTCTGTAAGCCAATAGCCTTGGGTTCCATCTTTTCGAAACTTCATGTTTTGAACAAGATAGTAAACACCTCGACTCACGTTGTCGCTGTACTCCCCTTGGTGCATCGTATGCCCAGCCCCAAGAAAGCAGAGCAATGCAAGCCCCGTGGCTGCAATGTCCTTTTTGTCGAGATCAATGCACCCGTCTGTACATTCCTCGCCACAAACATCGAAACCCATGCTCCAAGAGCCATTGTTTCTTTGATGACGAGCCAAGTATGCGAGTGCAGCTTCGACCGCTGCTTCGCTAGCTGCGGTTCCGCCATGACGTGCGGCTGCGGCACGCCGATTCTCGACAGTTCGAGATTCGGTGGATAGACCGACAAAGCCAGTCGGGCCGCTGGTAAGTGTTTGGCCTGCGAATCGAATCGCATCGGCCAACGTTTCCAGTTGTCCTGTTGTCTGCCCTGAAAGTGGATCCAAGAGTTCAGGCATTTCGGCAACGAGGGTTGTCGTGGACAGCGTGTCGGCTCCCGAGCTTGCAGGCGAAGCGTCCGCGTCCGAGGATTGAGAAATCTCGACAGTCTCCACTTGTTCCCCATGGTCATCACTCATCCCGGACTCCACGGAAAGCTTTCGAACTTTACCAAGACCAACGACGGTCCAAACAGCCAGAAGAAGAAGCAACAAAAGATGAACGACAAAGCTGCTTAAGCTGGCAATCCAACGTGTCTTTGCTTGGCTTCCGCTCACTACAGCAATCTCGTGCTTAGGAAAAGATGAATGAATACGACTCAACAAAAGGGATGATCCAGGAATCCATTCATTGTACCATCGGCAAGAATCATGGCCCTTAAAATCTCTAGGGAAGCGACATTCGGCTGGTCAATTTCGGGCTCCCGTGCGAAAACTATTGGGATAGGCGAGCTGATATGATTCGTACTGTGCCGGATGTTCGGATTGTTTGGACGATATCGGAAGGAAGTTTGATGGCAACCATTTTTAGGCTCGGGCAATGTACCGTGTTGCGAATTCTTGGAAAGGATCGCTGCAAGGTCCTGAATAATCTAGCAACACAAGACCTCCGCGTTCTTCATTCCGGCGAATGCAAAGAGACATTCATTACCGATCCAAAGGGGAAGATCTTCGGGCATGGTGTTGTTGCAGCGATATCGGAAGAGTTGCTCTTTGTCTCTGTACCAGGCCAAGCGGAAATACTGTCCAAGCATTTGGATCGCTACATCATCATGGAGGATGCCACGATCCAAGATGCGAGTTGGCAATATGAAGTATGGTTGATTTCGGATGTTTCGAAATTGGAGGGACCGAATTCTGGCACCCTCGAACGAGGACAATGCAAATCGATCGATATCCAAAATCGATCTGGGCTCTGGATTCATGCGCCATGGATTGGTGATCGATCTGCCCTGCTGCTTCTCGATACAACGATCCAAGATGCGGATGTTCAGATGGCATTTGGCGTACCGGTTGTGGCCAGCAGTTTGGAACATCGAGAGGGTTGGGAGGCCATGCGAATCGATCAGTTCTGGCCATGGGTAGGTCAAGATATGGACGCAAAAAATCTTCCTCAAGAATTGGACCGAAATGAGCAGACCATTTCCTTTAACAAAGGGTGTTATCTGGGACAAGAAACGATCGCACGACTCGACGCTCTTGGGCAGGTACAAAAGAAATTAGTCCGTTTGGAAATCTCTTTAGGCCGTTCACCGGCACTTGAAAACGAAGAGGAAGTGGTATTGCGAAGCGGAGATCAAGAAGTAGGTACCATTCGTTCTGTCGGTGTGCGTCCCGATGGATCGATCGTTGCATTGGGTTACGTCAAGCGAAGCCATTTTGAGGTGGGCACCGAACTCAAGCTAGGTACAGATCGTATAGCAAAGATCGTTTCGCCTAGAGCTAACGAATCGAATTAGCTTCATAGCGTCCCACGGCATGTCCCGCGAGAACTCCTGCGATAAAGAGAGGTGCTGAAGCGGTCGGAAAAACAACACCTGCAGCATTGCCGCCGTACGTTCCATACGCAGGATAAAGCAACCGATATGCCTCTCGCTGGGCTTCGACGTCTCCCTTGTCTCTCACGTACGCGAGGATATCATTCGACGCGATTCTCTCGTGCCACAACGGGACAATGGGTAGCACATAAGCTGCAGCATAAGTGCCAGGGAACTTTCGATTGGAGAAATCCTTAGCATGCGCAGCTTCGTGCAGCGCGACTGCGGGCAGATCGCTATAGAGGTGAATGGTCGAAGTATAAGGATTGAAATGGTCGCCGCCAAAGAGCCTGCCTGGCACGACTGTTTCCGTTGCGGTTGCGACAACACCAAACGTGTAACGCCACGGCCACGCAACGGATTTGTTTCGAACCAATCGACGCCAATCGTCGAGAGGCCGGTATTGGTTCAGTCGCACCTTCACGTCCACCAACTGATTGTCCACCATGTACTCTTCGAGGCGTTGCTCAGTCTCTGGCGAAATCGAATGCGATTCGACCTTTCGATTCCACAGCATGAGCTTCGATGGAATTCCCCATACCCATCCAAAGGCGTCGATGACGCGTCGCGGTTGCCCCCGTTCCATGATTGGTTCGTGATCCGGTGTCAGATCCGTTGGCAGATTGTTTCTGACTCGATGTATTGGGATCGGTTCCAGTATCCTGCAACCGCTGCAGACGACGGACAGGAACAAAAGAGAGAGAATGGAAATCCGAACTCTGTACCCTCGACTAGTGGATATTCCAACGTCGCTCATCGGAGCTCGAGGATTCGAGTGAGTGATTGGAGGCGCCGAAGTTCGCATGCAGAGGAATGTAGCAAACGAGTCATCGACGAATCCAGACGAGAATTACCACAGCAAACGCCAAGGAGTACAAAGCCGACAAAAGTCTATGCTTTACTGGAGGTTGGGAACCTTTTTCCTGGACCGTATGGATTCTGCAATAAGATTAGCGAAGGCCGGGACAATGGTCCCAGCCTACGTATGCTGCCACGCAATCAGGAAAACTGACTGCGCTGCAAATGGATTTTTACGCCGGTTATCCGCATGGTAGGAAGTTCGGCTTGCAGAAGCTTCAATGCTTTGGACTTTTCGAATTCCAATTCCGATCGAACGATCTCGTTGGCTGCAAAAATTTGCAGAACTCCTCGTTTGATTTGTCCGACTTTGGACTGGCTGCTGAGCAGACTACCGACAGCCAATCGCCACTGCTCTTCAATCAAATCACGCGACTGCTGAGCAGAGTAGCCTTTCTCCAGCATCAAGCGATCAATAATGCTCGAAATCGATTTCGCTTGATAGCGACTCGGCTGAGCTTTGGGAATTTGACTTAGGAATACTTTTTCATCGTCCATGGCTTCATTCTACTGGAAGCAGTGAGTAAAGCCAAACAGCTCTCTGGCCACTCAAAATCTGGCCGCTCAACGTGTCGTAACCAGTCGAAGAATGAAGGCATCCTCAGGTCGAGTCACGTCGGATGCTGTCCGGAAATCAACTTTGCGGCCAAAAACGTAGCCAAACTCAATACTAGACGAACTATCTTTCCTGGGTCCTCGTACCCCAAGCAATAATCGATAATCTCTGTAGGTTACGACATCTTCTTGGGTGTTTGGATATTCAATATCCCAAGTTCCGCCACCTAAGCGTCCAGCCAGGTAAATGGTTTTTCCCGAGGTCAATGCAAGCTCAATTTGAGGGCGTGGGAACACTAAATCGAATCGCATGGCTGGATGCCGCTCTGAGTGCCTGGCAATACCAACGACAGGCAAGATCTTGATATCATCGCGATGGAGATAATCGATTCCGAAGACCCAATCGGTTTCTGGAGACACATGCAACATTCCGACGGCATGACTTGGAAATCGGACCCCGTCCCGCGCACTCGACTCAAAATCGCTGAACATGCCGATGCTGGTCGAAATATCGTAGCTAAAGGCATCATCGAGCTTGCCGCGATGCTGGTAGCCGAGGCTAAAGTCGTAAAGGCGCGGCGGCAAGTCAACGGCGGTAGGTCCACCTAAAAAATGGAACCCGATCGCAGACGAGAATCCACCGCGATAGCCACTCGGTTGGTAGGGGGTCGTTTCGACATCAACCCATCCAAATTCATCCCCAGAGCCCGGCATGTACGAAATCCAACTTTCATCCAATCGATAATCTGTGTAGGGATGGTGGCCAGCATGCCTTAAGCGAGGTAAACGCAGTCTGCGAGATTCGCTCCCGAGTTCCAGAGGTGAGCTTAGCTCCAGTTCTTCTAGCTCCTCGCCTTCTAGTCGATAGGTTGGAACCGAATCCGCGTCCTCCAGATTGACCAATTTCCCATGGTAAGGCTCTTGTGCCTGGGCCATGCCAAGCCAGACAACCAAATGCACGACGGATAGGCGAAGCAGGAATGATTGCATCGTACGGCTATATGTTCCGGTAACGCGGACCTGTTTCCGAGAGAATAGACTTTCGTTTAGCTAAACTATCGGGTTTGTGCCGGCAGTTCTATAGTGATAAAAAAGATAGAGTCGGAACTAGGCACCAAAGCTAGCGTTTAGTAGGGCATCCCCCTTGACCTTTCTTGTTTGCTTCTATGATTCACATACGGGCTGCGTCTCAAAGAACCGAAATAGACAACTAGTCTCGGACCTCTTCAAACGTAAATATTCCAATGCCATTGCTCAAACCTGAGCCAGATATCTGGCCCTTGAACTTGCTATCCCCCGTAGAGGGGGAAGAGGCAATTGCTGACTCGAAACCATGGTGGGCACTTTACACCCTGGCGCGATTTGAGAAAAAGCTGATGCGTCAGCTTTTGGAAGAGAAAATCGCATTTTTCGGTCCAACGATTTCCCGACGCTACCGTTCACCTCAGGGTAGGATTCGAACGAGCATCGAACCGCTCTTCCCAAATTACGTTTTCATGATGGGGGATGAGGTCGAGCGGTACCGAGCTGTATGCACTGGCAGCGTCAGTCGTTTCATGCCAGTCCCTAATCCTGGCGAGTTGATCGAAGACCTGCGACAGATTCGAGAACTGATTCTCACAGACGCTCCGCTAGCACCGGAACTCCGAATTGAACCGGGGCAAAAAGTGCGAGTAAAGTCCGGCGTCTTCAAAGGGTTTGAGGGAATCGTGATTCGACGCGAAAACGAAATTCGGCTTCTCATCAGTGTTCGCTACATGGGACGCGGTGCGAGTGTCGCCTTAGACGACTGCCAATTAGAAGTCATCTAACAAAGCCCAGCGTTCGCCAAGCAAAAGGATAACAGGGAGCAAGACCGTTTAAGAGATAAGAGGATTACCCACCGGTTAAGGCGGTTTTTCCTTGATATCGATCGAGGACTTGTTTTGCATTCTCCTTGAATGCCAAGAGCGATGGATCCTTGAGGAGATGACCTTTCTGTGCACGAACAATAGCAAGTGCAAGGGGTTGTTTTTTCTGCCATTGCCGAAGCTTCATCCCGCGAACGTCTTCGAACGGGACATCTAACTTGGCCGCAATCTTCGGGATCAAATGAAATCCATCGTCTGCGCGGATTAGAGTAAAGTGCATCACTGCGTAAAGTGCGACAGTACCTGCGAGGAATCCGATCAAGAAATTTCCAATTCGATCCATACATTTCCTTTCGTCCAACAAACCGTTACATACGAGGGTAGCAGATCTAGCGACTTCAAATCCAGGTTGAAATCGTTCCTTTGGAGACGAAGGGGCATACCGCGTTTGAAGGAACACTGTCCTATTAAGTCCAAGATTCTAAATGAATGTTCGAAGATACCGATACAAACAGTCATTCAGTGCTTCGAAGAGCCCACGATGTCGAACGATGAAACTCACTTTGGAAACCTAGTCGCTGGAGTCTTTTTTGGGGCTCTTGCCGGCGGAGGGTTGGGGCTGGGAGCCTGCATGTTCATCTTCAGTGATCCGCCGTTCTTTACCGGCGATACCATTCTGATTGGTGCAATCGCAGGTGGACTTCTCGGCCTCTGGCTCGGTGCTGGATTTGTCGAATGGATGAAGGAGAACTGGTTGAGCTTTTGGGTGTAGTGCGAATCCGTACCATGTTGTTGGCTGGATGACCTTATTCCACTGATGGAGCGACAACAATCAATTGTTCCGGAGTGATTTCCATCACTTCTGTTCCATCGTCGAGCCGATCGCCGACGTGAATCAATTTTGTCTCGACTAGCGCTGCTATTCCGCGAGAAGACCGGAATATTGCCTGGATCTTTACGTCGGATACTTTCGTCGCTCGGTGCGACAACAATGGAGAAGATACTAGCGTAGGTTGGGATGAATCTGCTGAGCTTTCCTTGGTTGTACTTACAGCATTCTCCGGAAAGATCATGCCTTTATCAAACGGATCAATCGTCGAGATATCGGATAAGCTGAAACTAGGCCATTCCGTACTCTTCTCCTTACTCAACGCGGCAGTGGAGTTCGGCACGCGAATTCGAGAGTGGTTATCGAGTCTACTCAATTGCGAAGCACTCTTCACTTGGGCGGCATTATTTTCTCTATTCTCCGTGCGAGGAAAGACGGCGTATAATACGAGAGCGAGCATTGGGATCAAAGCAATCTTTGCATATTGCTTTTTATTATCGAGATTCATCTGGTTACTCTCCTCGCCCCCATGCATGATCGAACACCACCTTGAGCTCGAGGTCGAGACGATAGGGGCCACCTGCAGTGGCTGACTCGACAATCTTGAAGCGACATATCTGGTAGGCAAACGGGACCTTGGGCAATGATTCGAAGAAGCGAAAAAGTTCTTTGAATTTACCTTCCAAATGCAATTCAAACGATCTCGTTTGGTAGTCGAGATATTTCTGTGTCGAGCCAGGGCGAAAGTCGACCAAACTACATTGCATGGTTTGAGCGATGCTACGTATCGACGACAGAACATCAGAGTCGACGACACGAATTGGAATCTTGCTTAGGAGCCCTCGGTAGTCTTCTTCCAACTCATCGTATTGCTGCTTTAGTTGGTCTACTGCGACGCGTAATTCAGTTTCAGAATTTAATAGTTCTCTGAGGTATTCTCGCTCTTCGTCAATGGACGCGACACGGTACTGTAATTTGTTTTTGAGCTCAATCCCCGAGAAGAAGCAGATGACCAACAGGGCTGCCATCCCGCAATGCAGCAGTCGTTCATTTCGAACCAGTCTGCTGGAGTACAACGATCCACTACTCATTACCGAAACACTCCAAATCAAAATCTTGGATGGAACGGTCCAGCAACATTCGTTCCTGCGTGGAACGTAACTCTACCTTTGGAAAAATGTTCGATCGCTGAATGGAATCTACAAATCTGCTGATCGATTCGCTTTCGACTGCAATCCCTTTCAATGTGAGACGAATTTGATTGTCGGGTACATGGTCACCGATGGGAGGATTTTTCCGAGAAGGACTCGCAGTCGAAACCTGGGCTGGATTTACAGACTGCGTTTCTGGACTTTTGTTTTCGATACTCACTTGCAACTGCTGTACCTGAACCGTTTTGTCCGTGGCATTCACGCCGCTGGCGATCAGCCCCAAAAGTGAAGTACCACGATCTCGGTCCGTTAAGGCCTTCAAGAATTCTGTTTTCTGCTTCAACACGTGTAGTGCTTTCGTGTTTTCGATTCGACTATCTTGCAGTTTCCTTGCTGGTTCCGCAGCTAACTGCATGGACTGATAATCCTGGAGAGCAACCCACCATTGAACGATCAGAGAAACATTGGAGGCGATCAACACGATCAACAAGCATCCCAAGGCAAAGGCCCAGTGCCGAAGTCGTTTTCGAAGTAGCTGTTGCCAGACAAAGGATGAGGGTAGCAAATTGACATGCATCACATTTGCTCCCAAGCAAGCGTCGATAGCCCAGCCGCAACTGCATAAATCGAGCTTGGTTTATCCACAAACAGACTATCGGACTGATCGATACTCCAAAATCTTGCCGACAGCCCCGTACGATCTTCCATGGAGCGATCCACATTGCAGATGCGACTTCCTGCCCCCATCATCAGTAACTGAGAGGGCACAGCGAAGCGATAAGCTCTGGTCGCGAACTGTATCGTTTTGTCGATCTCCGCAGCCAAGACTTGGAAGAACGAACTCAGATATTGGTGTATTGGATTGGAGAACGCGAGTTTGCCAGGGTCGTCGTTGGCAGCTTTGCTCGACGGTTGAAAGAGCAACGTCTGTGCATCCGATCTGCTGAGTTCGAATGCATCCGCGATCTGATCTAGCAGCGAAACTACGCCGAGCCCGCGAAGCTCTCGGGACAGTACTGGGCGTCCTGCTTTGACCAATGTCAGCGTGGCTTGTTGGTACCCAAGATCGACAGCTAGTGTAGATGTATCTGGATCCGTAACGACCATGGCAGTTGAGCGAGCCATGGCGCACGGCAATGCATCCATGGTTTGACACTCAAAACCAGCTTTTAACAAACTACTGGCAACGTGAGACACTTCGGTTTTCTTGATGGATACGGCGCCAAAGCTGCATAAACCGGCGCGAGAATCGCATTGAGGCAGGTCCCAACAATCGGTGACTAGTTCTTCGATGTCGAGGTCTGTTTCAATCGCTATTTCCGAACGTACCATCTCGTTGGCTTCCGATGGATTCGCCGATGGCAACTCCAATTCACGGTACGCGATCATTCCATCGGTTAGCGTCGTGGCACAACGACGCCCCAGAAAGAGAGAGCGTAAATCTTCTGTATTTAACGTCTTAGCAAGACCATTTTTGAACATTTCATCGCGTGCTACCCAACCAAACATCTCATCAGTTCTTCTCTTGGGATCGTTGCTTTCTCGAAGCTCACTTGCAGGGTGTTCTAATGACCATATCGCGGAAAGCTGCCAACGATTCTCTCGTTTAGACACTTGCGCAAAATGGATGCAATGACAGCCCATCTCAATACCGATCCATCCGTCGGAACGGCTGAACAGTCGAGTTTGTAATCGATTGAGTGTAGAAAGAGTTCGTGTCATGGTACGCAACCGTAGGTCGCGGTTTCGCACATGGACATTTCGTTGTCCGTCTACAGATCGACTTACCGAGATGCAGTCGTCACATCCAACAAAGGCAGTACAATCGATAAGACGACGAGCGCAACGATCGCTCCAAGCCCAATGATAATGGCGGGTTCAAGCATCTTCACCAAGGTGCGCAGTCGCCTTTCGCCTTCATCTTCAAAGTACTCGCCTACCGATTGCAATACCGAAGGTAGTTTTCCAGCGCGTTCACCCGTCGCGATCATATGCGCCGCACCGGGCGGAAGAAACGCAGCGTTGACAAATGTCTCGCTCATCCCTTCGCCTTCGAGGATCTGGTGTTCTACGGAATCAAACATTTTCTGAAATAGTCGATTGCTCGTGGCGTTTCTACAAAGACGAACACTTTCCAACAATGGGACACCATTTTCCAACATCGTCCCCAACAGTCGGAATATGCGGCCTGTGAGCAACGCCCGAGCAGAGTCCTTTACGATGACCATGTGCAGGATGGCATGATCCAGGGCATTACGAACCTGAGGATGTTTTCTGAACGCGATGCCCGCTCCTAAGAGTGTACCGAGAATCGTGACCACAATAATCCAATTTTCTTTCACCCCTGTTCCTATCGAAAGTAGGATATTCGTCAACGGAGGAACCGGTCGATCCATATCGCGAAAGACTGTTGCAAATTGTGGTAGCACAAAAAAGAGCATCGAGAAAATCACTAACAATGTGACCGTGCATAGTACCGCAGGGTACATCAGCATAGAAGCGATCGTACTTCGAAGACTTTGATCTTTTCGCATCATGCGCGTTGTTCTATCGAGTACATCTACAACGCGTCCGGCCTGCTCTCCTGCAGCAAGCGCAGCGACCAAGGACTGACTAAAGACGCCTGGGTGACGTGCCAGCGCCGCGGAGAATTTCACCCCCTGCGCAACATCTTCGTAGGTATTCAATAGCACTTGTCGTAGCTTTGGCGATTGGCATTGATTCGCAACCGTCCTCAGGGCTTCGGCCAGATCATCCCCAGAATGGCACATGATCGATAATTGCGATAGTGCAACAATAAGATCCGAACCATTGACTCGATTGAAATTCTTACCCAAGATCGACAGGGAACCGCTCGCACTTCCTCCGACTGGACGACGCGAGAATGTTGAATCTGCAGACACCAGCGAGAGCACGAACAATCCTTGGGTGCGTAGCTTTTGCCGAACGGCGAGAGCGCTTTCCCCTTCGAATTGACCACGGGTCGAGTTACCTTGCCGGTCTTTTGCTTCGTAATGAAATTTCATGAGATTCGATTGCCGCGATAAGCGGAGGCGTGGTTAGTCCGAGTAGGCAACTTCAATGATCTCATCGAGACTTGTTCTGCCAGATTCAGCTAAACGCACTCCTTCATCTAACAACGAGCCCTTTCCTTGTTGGCGATGGTACGTTCTTAGTTCGTCTACCGATGCATTGCTAGAAATCAAATCTCGTACAGAACGATCGATTGCAAAAACTTCATAGATACCGGTCCTGCCCCGGAAGCCCGTGTCGTAACACTCACGGCACCCGGTACCATGTGCAAACTGTCGCCGTCGATCCCCTTTGTATTGGATCGCGTCAAGCTGCTCTTGCGGTGGATAATAGTTCGATTTACAAGCTGGGCAAATGGTTCGAACGAGGCGCTGTGCGATCACACCCAAAAGCGCAGCCGATAACTTGAAGGGTTCTATACCCATGTCGAGCAACCGAGTGACGGCACTGAAGCTGTCGTTTGTATGCAAAGTACTAAGCACCAGGTGCCCAGTAAGAGCCGCTTGAATAGAGATTGCTGCTGTTTCTGCATCTCGAATCTCTCCGACCATGATCACATCAGGATCTTGACGCAGAATCGATCGCAACGCATCGGCGAACTTCATCGTCTTCGTATTACTAACTTGTACCTGATTAATCAAATCGAGCTGATATTCGACAGGATCCTCGACCGTTACGATGTTTCGTTTGATCGACTTGATGAGTTCGACCGCGGAGTAGAGTGTTGTTGTCTTTCCGCTCCCGGTAGGGCCAGTGGTCAGTATCAAGCCGTGTGGACGCTTTAGTAGTCCCTTGGTTATGGCGAGGGCATCCTCTGGCATTCCGAGCTTATCCAGATAAAAGGTAACGTTCTTTCGGTCCAGGACGCGCATCACCACTTTCTCGCCAAGAATGGTTGGGAGAGTTGAGATTCGCAAGTCGATCTCGCGACCATCCACGGTCAAGTGAACGCGCCCATCCTGAGGCATTCGATGCTCTGAGATATCTAGCTTCGCAAGCACTTTGATACGCGAGATCATGGCGGGATGGTACTCTCGCCGAGGGCGGAGGACTTCCCTCAAATGACCATCCACTCGATAGCGAACCAAAGAAGACTGTTGTCCAGCTTCAATATGGATATCACTCGCCTTTTGTCGTATCGCATGCACAACGATGTAATTGACCAGATTGATAATCGGGCTACCATCTGTCAGCGATTCAACATCCGCGAGGGAGATGTCCACTGAATCGGCATGTATCTCCAGCGAGTTCGCTTCGAGATCGGCGGTAACGGCATCAACAGCAAAGTTCTCTTCGTAACAATGGGGAAGCATTCGATCTATGGCCGAGCGCATCGCCAACACCGGCCGAATCGGCATTCCTGTGATCCGCTCTAATTCGTCGAGCTGTCGCAGATTGTTGGGCTCTGCCATAGCGACGGTGAGTCTGCCACGAACACAGAACAGAGCAAGCGCAGAAAACGCATCAGCTTTCGACCGAGGTATTTTCCTGACCACTTTGGGGTCCACAAGACCACTTCGCAGCCGCACCGAAGGGACGGCAAGCTGTTGTCCCAGGAACAGCAGCAATGTATCTTCTTCAACAAAACCCATCTCCAGCAACGTTTCACCGAGCTGGGATTGTCGACTGGAATGCTGCGCAAGCGCGGCTTCGAGGTCTCCTGATTTCAACAATCCTGCTTGAACGAGATTCTCGCCGAGCGGAGTGGAAATGCGATTCAGTGAATCCGGTTTTTTGCGTCCGGCAGATTCAACGTTTCCAGCGATGGACGGAGATGCTAGGAGGCTCGTGCTCATCGTGCAAAACTCCCCAACGCTCTGACGACATCGTCATAGACGTTTATTTCACGATCGATTCCATTGATTCTCAGAATATCGCGGCAAAGCGGATTGGGGTGCGCCAAGACAAAAGATCCACCCAGGGATTGGCATCGATCGCGAGCATCCATCAATGCATCAAGACCAACGCTATCCATCAATGCAACTCCAGACAAGTCCAGGATCACTCTCGGTTGACCATTCCCGATACAACTATCAATAGACTTTAGGAATTCAGTGCGATGCTCTTGGATAAGTGGCGAGTTTCCACTAACAATGTCTACCGCTCCCGATCGTTTGCAATGGTACATGATGGTTTAAGCGACTATCGAAGAGGTAGTTCGAGAGTAAAGCAGGATCCTTGATGGAGTTGGCTCCGAATGGAGATACTACCACCATGCAATCTTGCTACTTCTTGAGAGAATGCCAGACCGAGCCCACTACCTACGATCGACTGCACACGATCATCACCGCTTCGGAAGAATTTCTCTCCAAGCTTTGGAATATCTTCTGGCGATACTCCGATTCCACTATCCTCGACGGCAAACAAAACAGATGAATTGTTGGCTTCTATCGAAACAGTGACCTTGCCTCCATCTGGCGTATACTTAATCGCGTTGCTTACCAAGTTGGTAATCGCAGCAGCGAGTTTATCTTTGTCTGCAATAACTTTGGGAAGCTTGGGCGCGATCGAGAAATTGAATGTATGGTTCTTCTCTATAGCCAATGGACGTTGGCTTTCGAAGATCTCACCCAGCATTCGTTCCAGTTCAATTTCGTGTTTCTGAATGGTGATTGCACCCGCTTCCATCTGACTAAGGTTCAGCAACTCATCCACGAATCGCGCGAGCCGTGTCGCTTCATTATTGATTGTATTGTAGAACGACTGTTGTTGTTCGACCGGAATATCAGTCGCGAGTGCAAGTGTCTCCGAGTAGGCTCGAATGTTTGCAAGCGGTGTGCGAAGTTCGTGGGTCGCAGTAAACACAAACTGTTCTCTAGCTTTTTCCGCTAGTTTTTGCTGTGTAACATCTCGTATTGTCCATATCGACTCGGACGGTGTACCGCTTTCGCTGGAGAGTATGATGCGGCTTAATCGCCAGGTACCCTCGGCGGGATCCTTAGACCGTTGAATTTCAACGATTTGTGTCGCGTTGCTATCGCATAGCTCTCGCAATCGCAGATAAGATTCGTCCGCCGCGAGCTCGGCCAACAAATCCATAAGATTGCGTCCCAAAAGCTGACTAGAATCCCCTCGTTTCAGTAGCGTCGCAAACGAACGATTGAGTTGCAGAACCCGGCCATCGGGATCGCAAATTGCTATCCCATCGTTCAGATGTTGAAAAACGGATTCCCAACGTTTGGATTGTTGTGCATGCACTGCTTCCGACAATCGCCTTTCAACACCGTTCCATGCAGAATGCTCATAAACTCGGGCGAGCAATTGATTCCATCCAACCGCGAGAGGGTCTGAAGCAGGTAGGGGCTTTAGTTCGGTAACGGATCGATTCGCAGAGTTTGCATATTTCGTGAGTTGACGCTCAATACTCTCGTTCCACCGTGAAGTGCGGCGTAATGTGAAGGATCCAAACAGAAGCAGGCCTAGCGGAATGCCGATCGTTGCCGGAATGAAACTGAGAAACAGACCATGCCACGAAAGGTAAATCGAAGCGGCAACAAAACTGAACAGCCCCGACAATCCGAAAAACAGATATTGCTCGCTAACACGCCGCGTGAGGCTACGATTGCGTTGGGCTAGAAGCATGTTTCGATTCGTTGCAGTTGGAGTTCACGTGCGTGCTGGGCGCACGTAGTTATTGGGACAAGTCGCTAGTGGGAGCAAGTTACCGTGTTTGGAGTGCTGTCGCATTCTAATAACACGAGACTCTCCAATAGACTCATTAGATCTCGAATACTAAACGGCTTGAAAAGGATCGCTTCGAGAGAGAACTTTGCCTTGAGCGCTTCTCGATCTAGCTCATGACCTCTCGCGGAGCACACAACGATTCGAAGCGAGTCGAGATGCATCTCGTTTCGAACTCGATCGCAAATTTGTTCACCATCGAGTCCGGGCATTTCGTAGTCAGTGACCAACATGCTGAACGGTTCTGACTCGAGAAGTCGTATAGCGTCATTACCATTTCTTGCTAGTGTGACATCAAAGCCAGCACGTTGAAGATTGAATTGAATGACGTCGCCTAAAACTATGTTGTCTTCGGCAACTAGTACTTTTCTGGATTCCAACTTCATGTGGTTACCAACTTTTACAAGAGTCGTGATTGACAACAAACTCGCCTGTTGATTCGTTATAGGCCCAACCTGCGGTTCCCGTAAAGCTCGCAATGGGATCACCATCGTTGGCAACGACCGTATTGTTTCGATGCTCCTTAGGAACCGATGGAGTCTGAACCGAGGGGAAGGGACCGCGTATGTATGTCTTTAGATTTGTCTCAATATTCGCTTCCTCTGGGTATTTGCCAATTTCAGATTTATAGCGTTCAATCGAATCACGAATCACACTTAAAGAGGCTTTTGTCGCAGCATCGCGAGCATCCTCTGCAGTTCTAAACATTCGTGGAGCAGCAACTGCCGCCAAGATTCCGATAATCAGCACAACCACCACCAGTTCAACTAGGCTGAAGGCTGAGCGTTTCGTTTTTGAGAATGCTAAGGAAGTCATGGGTATTTGTCGTACCTGGAAGAGTGAAGTAATTGGCCATGGAAACATACGACCAAAAATGGATAGAGCAAATTATTCAATCCACAATTTTTCTGGATTCGTCATAATTTGCGTGCTATATACAATGCGGACTTTTGTCAGAGTCGAGTCTCCTCAGCTCATCTGATTTTCGAATACTTTATCGCCATTATGCCTACACACGACTCAGACCTTCAACTCGCAAGCGAGCTTGCAACACGGATAGAATCCGTGTTTGGGCCGTGTGCGAGTGTATGGATGAGATCCAAGGGACGCTGGTCGTCCGCGTGTCATCAAGAAGACGGTACTGATAAGGTCGAAGCGATATTGCCAGTTCGACCATCTGAGATCGATGCAGCACTGCAACATTTCGATCTTCGATCAGACCAACCCTTTGTATGGAGAGCTAGCGGCACACTATTCGTTGCAATTAAAACCTCGGGAGATGCCTTAGCTCCTGTCGTAGTCGTTGTTGCTCTTCCTAATCAAGATGACCGTCTTATTTGCTCCTTTTTGATAGCTCATCTCGAGGCTTTACTAAATCGCAGGATTGCCATCACGGCAAAGAAACAATCCGAATTCTTTATAGATCAAGTCACTCAGGATTTTGAAGAGCTGACTTGGCTAAGGACCACCAACGAGTATTTTGATTTGTGCGATTCGCAGCACACTATCGAATCAATTGCGAGATCCTGTTTCCCTACCCTCACGAAGGTGATTCGATCCGAGGCTATCCTGCTTGTTCGATCTGTGGAAAATTCTCCACTGGTAACTAGCCTTCCCGATTGGAGTCGGCTGGTATCAGTCGGGGAGATGGCAGGTAAACAAGACTCCTGCACACAATTATTAGCCGATTCGATTGAATTTTTGTTGCGTGGTCCACTTGTTCGCAATTGCAAGAAGCACGAGGAACACCTTCCCAATTATCCTGGTATCCGCAACTGCGTTGCCTTGACTGTCTCCAAAGGGGAACAAATCTACGGATGGATCATAGCAATCAACAAGCTGGCCTCTCCCAACTTTGAATTGGATAGTGAGAAGGGAACAGTCGATGAAGTCAATCCACTACAGTTTGGAACTTTCGAAGCTGGATTACTAAGTGCTGCAGCGAATATCATGGCATCCCACTCTCGCAACCTCGAGCTGCTCCAATCGCAAGAACATCTGCTGACTGGAGTCGTCCGCGCGATCATCAATGCAATCGACGCTAAGGATTCATATACTTACGGTCACAGTGACCGAGTTGCTCGCTACGCCAAACGCATCGCGACGCGCATGGGACTAAGTTCCCAAGAATGTGATAGGATCTACATGGCAGGATTGCTTCATGACGTCGGAAAGATTGGCATCCCAGATTCCATCTTAGGAAAACCGGGACCGTTGACCGCAGAAGAATTCGCGATCGTGAAGAAGCATCCGGAGATTGGCTTCAATATCCTCAAGCATCTCCAGCAATTAGACTATGTGCTGCCGGGGGTTTTGCACCATCACGAAGCAGTCGGTGGCAAAGGTTATCCCTATGGACTCGTCGGTACGGCTATTCCATTGCATGGAAGAATTCTTGCAGTGGCAGATGCATACGATGCGATGACCAGCGATCGCCCCTACCGTTCAGGAATGCCTAGCGAAAGAGCCGAATCGATTCTTCGGGCAGAGGCGGGAAAAACATGGGATACCGATATTGTTGTGGTTTTCCTGGAATGTCTCGCAAATGACGAACTCAAACCCGATCCGAATGAGTTGCTAGCGAAGTTTGGAACGGATAGTCTCACCGTAGTTCCGAGCAACAATCAGATGCGACGACTTTCAGGAACCATCAATAGCCTTGTCGTGCAATAGTCAACATGTACCGAGCCATCCGACAAGTAAACCGTGGTTCACGCGGCGGAGTCAGTCTTTTAGAACTGACCGTTACCGTGTTGATTCTGGGAATCGTAGCAGCGATCGCAAGTCCTACGTACAGTAGCAGCCTTCAGAAGTATCGAACTGAAGTCACTTCCCAACGAATCGTCCAAGATATTGAACAGACTCGGCGAGTTGCTCGACAAACCAATTCTTCTCGAACGATAACCTTTTCAACCACCAGCCAAAGTTACACGATTGCCTTAGTAGGCTCCCTAGATCGCGTCGGGCAGTCCTATGAAATCCCACTGGACAGAGCCCCCTACCATAGTCGGTTGCTATTCTTGGCAACATCCGCGCAACCCTCAGTATCGCAATCTACAGTAGCCATCGTTTTTGATCGATTCGGTATGCCGAATCAGGGCGTGCGCCTGCGAGTTGGATCGGGTGCCATCGAGAAATGGATCGATGTCGCTCCAGTCTCAGGCCGAGTGAGCGTCCAATGAACAAAATGAATCGCCGCTCCGGAGTCACCTTTTTGGAGTTAATGGTGTCGTTGCCAACGGCAACCATTTTGATCGGTGCCATGGCGATGTGTATCACGATCACGATGCGCTCCAAATCGCAAGACGATATTCTCTTTCGAACAACTTATGATCTAGCGGGAGCCGCTAGCCAAATCGCTACGGATCTCGAACAAGCGACGGCGCATGTAACATCTTCGGCAACCCATATCGAATTCGTCGTTCCCGATCGAGATGGGGATGGATTGCCCGAGCAAATGAGATACGAATGGGGCGGCGCGACGGGTGCCAACGCGAACAAAGTACTATGGAAGTACAAAAATCAAGCCGCCTCGGTTCTGTTTGACAATGTCGGAGCCTTTTCGATTCAAACGAACACCACTTCGGTTTCAGCAACGGTGCCCAATCATATACTGTCACAAACTGCTGTCCTGAAGTCGATTGATGCGATCGAAGGGGGAGAATTTTGCGAACAGGTGATCAATGCAAGTAACTCGATTGGACAGTACTTTATTCCCGATATTCCAGGCTCTGTAAAGATAGGGGATCTAGGTTCGATTCGCATCATGGCGCGTGCTGCGGATTCTCAGCTTAACGGTGTACTGAAAGTGCGTGTTATGAGAAGTAATGCTTCCAAGTTATCGATCGCACCTGTCCTCGCAGAGGTTGATATCGCTGAGTCCAGGTTGGGCGCAACGTATCAATGGCTTGATATCCCCATCGCTCCCATTAGCTGGCAAACACAGGGAACACCGCTATGCATCACACTCAGTTACGGAGGTGGGACGGGCGATGTCGCTAGAGTTCAATTCGTACAAGGGGGGGCTGCTTCCAATCTGATATCTTCGATTAACGGTGGAGCTTTATGGAAGGTTCCGACAGGAGCAGCAGGATTGCGATTCTATGCCTATGGATTTTATGATGGCTACACGGGGCAACGCACTTTTCTGACGAGCATCGATGTCAAATTGACAAGCTCGCTGAATACAACTCGCACGATAGAAACCTCTGTCCGAGTGAATGCTGCGCCGGAGCTACTAAAATGAACTTGCGTAGGCGTCGTGGTTTTAGTCAACTGGAAGTGGTCATCTCTACCATACTCGTCGGAGTATTGATGGTTTCCTCGTTCTCTTCCATTGCGGCATCTAGACGCAGCCAGACATTTGAATCGAATAAGGTACGTGGACTTGCAATTGCCGAAGCACTCCTCGCGGAGATTTGTCAATTGCCTATGAGGGATCCGATCAACACAGACAGTTTCGGTACGGCTGCTGATGAACGAGGAACAAGCCGAATCAAGTTCGATGATGTGGACGATTACCACAACCTCGTCGATGAGCCCCCAAAGTCCAAAAGTGGCGTAGCCTACACGAGTTGTAGCGATCTTAGCAGAAGAGTAATAATCGACAGAGTGAAGTCGAGTGACTGGAACTCAACGACATCGAGTTATGAGGGAGTCTATCGGATTACTGTCAGAGTGCTGCGAGGTAGCCGAGAGATTTGCAGAATCGTCGGATACCGAGCAGAAGGTTCGTTCGGAGCCAGTTCAGTTGCGAACGCTACTAGTATTCTTTGAAGTAGGCATTATGAAAATGAGTTTCCGCCAAGTAAACCGTTCGTGCGATCGATCCGGCACCATTTACATCATGGCGATGGGAGCTAGCTTGATCGTGGCCTGCCTAGCCATCGCAGGCCTCCAAACTGTTCGTGTTCAACGAAGAATGAACGACCAAATTTCGCAAGCGGCCAATGCGAGGAAATTTGCAGAGGCTGGCATAGAGTTCGTCCAAAATCGTATAAAGACCGATACAAAATGGAGGAGTTTTTTTGTCAACGGAGTCTCTGTCACTCGTGCAGGGACCGGCGGCAGTTTCTCTGTCACGCTGCTCGATCCTGTGGATGGCAACATTGCAAATCGAACAACAGATCCAGTGGTTGTGACAAGCACAGGCAGATTCGGCAAATCTACCCAAAAGCTCAGTGCCCGCATCGATCCACAAATACAGCTTTATCCTGCATGCCAAAGTGCACTGTATGCAACGGATAGAATTGAATTCAAGGGTTGCACAGTCACGGCGAATCAATGGGCCTATTGCGAGAACACAACGAAAATCAGGTCCAATCCCACCGTGAACATGAACGTTCTGTCCAAGAGCTTTTCAGGAATCATAACCAATATTACCAATATTACGCAACGATCCATCACCGGTGGAACGTGGCCCATGCAAACGCCCGACTTGGATCCCAGCTCTTCTTCGTACGTTGGCAATTACTATCATGACAATGGCGTGGTCATTCAGGCGAGTGATATCCCAACAGGCGGAGCGGAGATGATAAAGAATGGCAATTTCTTAATGAACACGGCGAGCTGGACCGGATTAAACTGCACTCTCACTGCGGATTCCAAACAGAAATATAACGGCGTAGCATCCTGTTTGGTTAGCGGCCAAGAAATTATTTCGGCTCCGCTGCAAAACATTACAGAGCACATGATCAAGGGGCGAGAATACAATGTCTCGTTCTGGGTACGAACGATCGAAAACCAAGATATTTCAGCAGTTATATTGCTGACACTATCTGGTAATCCAGATCCAGTGGTCAAAACGGGGCGGGCCGTTAAAGCAGAAGGAAATGAATGGACTCAAGTGACTGCGGAAATCGATGCCACATGGAGTGGAGTACTCTCGAAAGCGGAATTTTACATCAACAGCGAGAAAAACAGCAACTACCATTTTGATGCGGTCAGTATTCAAGATGCTGAACGCGATGCCGGAACGCGGTACATTGAACATGTCGTGCTAGGGAGCGGGAGCAATCCCTATGGCCCCGGGACCGTTTCAGCAAACGGCATCTACTCGATCTATGCCCCAGGAGAAAAGATAATCATTCGCAATTGTCGAATCAACGGAACGATCGTTGTGCAGTCAGCAGATGAGGTTCGGCTCGAGAACGCTATTTCTTGGGAACCAACTGGTCGAAACTTTCCCGCCTTAATTGCCAATACTTCGATCGAGGAGTCAACCTCTGTAGCATCATTGCAAGAGGATACGATCGGAATCAATGCCAATCCGGCGTCTGCGCCCTACCGGGGTGTATCTGATAACGACACATCGGATTCGTATCCGAGTCTCATTTCTGGCGCGATGGTCAGTACAAACGACATTTTGCTAAGAGGGGTTTCCGAGTTAAGCGGTCCCGTCGTGAGCGACAGTGAAATCGAAGTGAGATCGACCGATCTGAAGATCAACTTTCGATCGGACATGATCCTCAATCCTCCGCCTGGATTCTTCGCAGATCCGCCCCCGATGCGACTAACCCTTAGTTCCCTTCAGTCGGCACCCTAGCGAATGGCTAATGCTCTGTCCACATTAAGAATTGGGGTTGGCTGCGTGGGGTGGCACGTCCCAGAGTCTGCGATGGGCGTGCGAATCACGATCAAAACAATACGCCCTTCGCAAAGCCTCAGAGCGTGCCACCCAAAAATCTAAAGGGGACAGTGCACTAGTAGGGCATGGGCGGACCGCTCGTGGGAATCGTGCTCTCGTTGGCCGCTGGCAAGACGAGGGGAGGCTTTGGAACGTTGGTCGAACCGGTTGTTGAGTAGGCTGACGAGTTGAACTCAGGCTCACGGAAGATAGGTGCAGGGACAACCGTGACAGGAACGTCAGTAGTTTTCTTCTTTCGCGAAAAAATGTTCCATGATCTCGTTTTCTTCGAAGCGTCGGGTAATTCCCCTTCCCACGATCTTCGATCCACTGGATTCAGATTGCGATCCATCAATGGAGTGCTCGCCTGTGCGTAGTCTTCTTCCGAGGCAAACAGACAGCTTTCGCCAGGACGGGCAATTCGAGGAAGGAGGGTTAGGATGATCTCGCTACGTTCTCGGAGTCGTTCTCGACTTTGAAAGAGCCTCCCAATGAACCACAAATCGCCGAGGAATGGAATCTTATTTTGACCGTCGATGGTTGATTCTTTGATAAGCCCACCGATAACGATCGCCTGGCCATCGCACAAGAGGGCAGTTGTTTGAACCTCCGTGGATTCCTTTTCTGGCAGTTTCGTGGTTGCGTTAATGCGTCCCGTGGAGACTTGCGGGGCGACCGTGAGCAGAACTTGGCCATCTTCGGTGATGATAGGAGTTACGGTTAGCACGACACCAAACTCAAGAAATGCCACACTTTGCAGCGTACTAGTATTGGTAGCAGTGGTAAGCAGATACCCAATCTCGCCTCCGACAGAAATCTTTGCCTTTTGACCGTTCACGACAGAGACCTTGGGGGACGCCAAAGTCTTGGTATCGCTAGTGGATTTCAGCAGATCGATGAGTCCCGTCAAGTCGGAACCCTCGACCCGCATCATCGTGGCTGGCGGTACGCCGGATGCGAGTCCCATGGTCCCGAAGGTAACATTGGCTCGGTTGATCCTCGCTAGCTGGTTAAAATTGACACCATGCTTGTTGTTGTCCTTCAGCAAAACTTGAAGGATGTTCGCTTCCACAACCACTTGGCGGGGCATGATATCCACCTGCGATATGTATTCAGCGATTCTGTCGAGGTAGGAGGGAACATCCTCTACGACAATTTGTTCGTGCGCATTGCGTTGCTCGTCGACAGTTACTTTATTGGAAAAGGATTGACCTAGCGGAGACATCAGTCCTTTGACAACTTTTTCGACATCGCTGGCGAGAACGTAATTGAGTGTAAACACACGGACGATCCTACCTTGAACGGAGGGAGAGGTTTTCCGATCCGATCCCATGCTGGAGATAGTGATAATGTTGTTTTGACGGACCCACGTATATCCATGCACAGCTAGGATCGCGTCGAGTGCATCGGTAAGCCGAACATTGTTGAGCGTGACATTCACTCGCTGATTGACTTCTTCACCGGTGACAATATTAAGGCATTGTTGATGAGCGATCATCGCGAGCACGGTTGACAAGGGAGCGTCACGTGTGCTGAGAGTTACAAGATCATTATGGCTTTGAAGCTGAACGCGATTTTCGGAATCCTCTGCCAATGGAGCCAGAGGGATAACCTGCGAGTTCGGTGGAGGTGGGCTTTCTGATGGTAGAACGATTCCCCGGTCCATCGGTGGCAGAAGCGGGAGCTGCTGAACGGGCTGAACAGGGAGCGAGAACGGTAAATTCTCTTGAGCCATTCCTTTGGTAGTTGCCGAGCAGCTCAAGCTTACGGCGCATAGGATCATGCGCGTTAGCAACGATGTGCTAAATGCATGGCATATGAAACGATTTGCTTGCATAGAATACTCGGATGAATGAACGGCAACCTGTCGATGGGAATATCGTCCGTTCTTACCCAACGAGCCAGCAAGTTTGGAAAAACCGATTCAAGTTACGTAGATTACGTGTTCTATCAGAATGATGATTCGAACAGGAACGCTTTATGCGAGATATAGAAACGAAAAACCCTCGCATTGCTGCGAGGGTTTTGTTCGTGTCTCTTGATAGGAGATGCCCGAGCTTTACACGAGTTCTTTTTTCGCGCCGATCAGCGTTCGAAGTCGTTCAGCCAAAAGACGTGCGTCAAATGGTTTCTTGAACGTTTCGTTGATGCTCGATCGATCGAAGCTCATTGTATTGCCATCGTCTGGAAGCAAAGCAATCAAAACGATCTCGGTAAAGTCCGAGTTCTTCCGAAGGTTTTGACAGATTTGCAACGCTTCAAGCTTGCCAACTGAGAAGTCGACAATCATGCAATCTGGATGAAAACTTTCGGCTTGAATGCCTGCCTCGAAACCGCTTGCAGCGACCGAAACTTTAAAGCTACGCTCCAGTGGGAGTTCTCGCTTCAAGTTTTCGATCAAGACCTGATCTTGCGCTACGATCAGGACTTTCGCCATGGCCTCATCTTCCAAGTCTCCGAGGGGCATACCATGCTCCTTTAGAAACTTGATGAGATATTCTCGCGGGATACGTCGGTCTTGCGAGCCGGGGATGCGATATCCTTTGAGGCGGCCGGAGTCGAACCACTTGCTAACGGTTCTCGGGGCCACCTTGCAGATCTTCGCGACCTGGCCTGTGGTGAACACCTTCATATTTTTGGTCTCCGTTACCTTCCAATAGTGAGTGAGTCCGCACAGTCATGGTTATGTTCTGTGCTTGACAGTATTTGCCCTCGCTGACCGGCAACAGTTCTCACACTTACGTCGCGAGCACCATTATCGACCAACAACTGGGTTGGGCTAAACAACTGGGAACGGATTTCTTTAGTTTGCAGGATGCAGAATTCCATTTCCACAAACTACGGTCCAAAGTATTTCTGCCGAGCCAAACAGGACATCCTTGTAACGTTGGCGAGCGACCGCACCCCTACGACGGTTCGCTACGTTTGCAAAGTAGCCCTAATCGTGAACTGTTCGAGCTAATTCAGGGCAGAAGAGTAGCCTTTACTAATGATCCTTTCGCACACGAAGTTCGTACGAATAAATCAATAGCGGCATCCCAAGCGTTGAGCCGGGATTGCAAGCACTTTCCCCCCTAGTTAGCCCGGCAGCTTCTCGTGACTGGCCTTGACTCTTGCGAGTAGTCCAGCGCAGAAAATGCCGTTCTAAACCTACTTTCGATTCAAACCGGGTGATTACTTTAGAAAGAATCTTCGGTTGGTCACGCATCTACGTTTTTGGGGGAAGCTTGGGAGGAACTAGCAGTTTTTTTGCGAAAGATTCATATCCTGAAGATTTCTTTTAAAGCAAAAACTCGCCTCCAAGCAGGAAAGTGGCCGCAAAGTGCCCTCTCTTTCAGACAGTCCGATTTGCTAACATTCACTTTCACCAGTGGAGGTGGACGTAGAAGAACAGAGGACATTTCTTTTGACGACGACATGATGATTCAATTAGCGACGCGAAGCCTGTTTTCCTTTTGGCCGGGCGCCTGCAAAGCATGGGATCGCGCGGACTCCACATCGCTTTGGATTGCGATCGGATTTTCCTGGTCCACTTGCGTGGCAATCGC
Source organism: Pirellula sp. (assembly GCA_021300155.1). Classification (GTDB taxonomy): domain Bacteria; phylum Planctomycetota; class Planctomycetia; order Pirellulales; family Pirellulaceae; genus JBKCUI01. Next base: position 116,268 of record JAJTID010000001.1, on the reverse strand, counting down.
AACCACATGCTTGTGGGAGGAATGGCTTCATGAATGGATACGTTTCTTGTTGTGTTTTTTGCTCATCGCTTTCGCCTGTGCTTCGGGCGCGCGAGTGATTCTTTTTGGAGAGGTCATCCCCGAAGATACGAAGCCCGCACGTGATGAAAGATTTCGAAAAGCCCAAGCTGCTTATTTACAAGGCGATTACTTCGAAGCAGAAAGGCTTATTGCCTCGAATCTAGCCATGGAACCATCCGACATCGAATCCGGCCTGCTATTGGTATCCGTTTTGAGAAGATCATGTCGCTTCGACGAAGCCATGGAACAAATCAACATCCTTGGCAAGCGGGATTTTTCCGTTCGCTGGGAAAGTGAATTGGGCCAAGAAAGAGAAAAGTGTCTCAAAAGGAAACGACAATCAATGGATGCCCCCCCTCCCAAAGCAAATTAAAAGCGTTACGATCGCTACCGTCGGAAGTTCCTACTCAACTCGTTTTCTTGGAATTCGAGGAATATCCGGCCGATAACGGATTGCTTCTTCATTTCCTTGGAAACGTTGAGACGGTGAACCGCAGATCGTGAGCCATGCTTCAAAATGCGTCAATTTGACAGGGAGAAGTATGGAACAGGTTTTGCATTATTGAATCAGATGGATCAGTTCTCCCTAATGGCGATCAGCACTCCCGATGACATTGGCGGCGCGACGAATAATGTGCAATGGACAATGTTCGGCTGTCCGTAACAATGGTCTGTCCGTAATAATGGACAGTGACGCCAAGGATTTCGGAAAGCTGGTCGTCGGTGAGTTAGGAAACACCTTAAGCCCTCGGGCTCGTATGTGCGGGATCACCGCAGATTTTGAGCCAACCTAGAAAGGTCTTCGAAAAAATGTACGAAAGATTTACAGACCGTGCTCGCAAAGTAATGCAACTCGCGAACCAAGAGGCGCAACGCTTCAATCACGAGTATATTGGCACCGAGCACATTCTATTGGGGCTCGTAAAGGAAGGGAGCGGCGTAGCCGCAAACGTTCTCAAGAACCTCGATGTGGATTTGCGCAAGATTCGACTTGAAGTCGAAAAGTTAGTCCAGAGTGGTCCTGAAATGGTCACCATCGGAAAGCTTCCACAGACCCCACGTGCGAAGAAAGTCATCGAGTACTCGATGGAAGAGGCACGCAATCTGAATCACAACTATGTAGGGACCGAACACATTCTGCTAGGACTCCTTCGCGAGCAAGAAGGTGTAGCAGCCCAAGTTCTGATGAATCTCGGGATGAAGCTTGATGATGTACGTGAAGAGGTGCTCAATCTATTGGGTCACGGCATGGAAAGCGCCGAAGTAGGAGAACGCGGAGGACGTGAAGGCACGAGTTCTTCGGAGTCTGGTGCAGCTCCCAAGGGCGGAAAGAGCAAGACTCCCGCTCTGGACAGTTTCGGTCGAGACCTCACGGAATTGGCTCGTCAAGGAAAGTTGGATCCTGTGATCGGTCGCGAGCGCGAGATTGAGCGTGCCACACAGGTGCTTTGCCGACGAACCAAAAACAATCCCGTCCTTCTCGGTGAAGCTGGCGTTGGGAAAACAGCTATTGTTGAGGGTTTCGCTCAACGTGTCGTGAACGGCGAAGTTCCAGAAATCCTCGCAGAGAAGCGAATCGTCGTTCTCGATCTCGCAATGATGGTTGCCGGTACAAAGTATCGTGGCCAGTTCGAAGAACGCATTAAAGCGGTCATGAACGAAGTTCGCCGCGCAAAGAACACAATTCTGTTTATCGATGAGCTTCATACGCTCGTTGGTGCAGGTGGTGCAGAAGGTGCTATCGATGCAGCCAACGTTTTAAAACCAGCTCTAGCGCGTGGCGAAATTCAATGTATCGGTGCCACAACCCTCGATGAGTACCGCAAGTATATCGAGAAGGACAATGCACTCGCACGTCGTTTTCAAGAAATCATGGTCGAACCGACCGGGACGCAAGAAACGATTCAAATTCTCAAAGGCTTGAAAGAGCGGTACGAAGAGCATCACCGCGTCCAAATCACAGACGATGCGATTGCTGCTGCTGTCGAAATGAGCGAACGCTACATCACGGCTCGCTGCTTGCCAGACAAAGCAATCGACGTGATCGACGAAGCAGGCGCACGTGTCCGGCTTCGGACCATGAGCAAGCCACCCGATCTCAAGGACATCGACGATGAAGTCGAACGTTTGAACAAAGAAAAAGAGGACGCGGTAGCCAATCAAGATTTCGAAAAGGCCGCAAGCCTACGGGATCAAGCCGATAAGCTTCGTCGAAAGAAAGAGCAGATCACTCGAGACTGGCGAGAGAAGAGTCGTGAAACCGACGGAGTCGTCGACGAAGAAGTCGTTGCCGAAGTCGTTTCCAAGATGACTGGTATTCCATTGACTCGATTGACAACCGAAGACTCGCTCCGCCTTATGGGAATGGAAGCTGAGCTACACAAACGAGTGGTGAGCCAGGAACAAGCGGTATCGGCTGTAGCGAAAGCAGTACGTCGGAGCCGTTCGGGATTGAAAGACCCCAAGCGTCCAACCGGCTGCTTTGTTTTTGCAGGCCCGACTGGGGTTGGGAAGACGTTGCTCGCGAAAGCTTTGGCCGAATGCCTATTCGGTGACTCCGATGCACTCGTTCATATCGACATGAGCGAATACATGGAAAAGCATAACGTGAGCCGTTTGATCGGTGCACCTCCTGGCTATGTTGGTTACGAAGAGGGTGGGCAATTGACGGAAAAAATTCGTCGTCGTCCGTATGCGGTTGTTCTCCTGGACGAAATCGAAAAGGCACACCCAGACGTTTTCAACATGATGCTTCAAGTGATGGAAGAAGGAAGATTGACCGACAGCTTCGGTCGAAATGTTGATTTCCGTAATACGATACTAATTTTGACCACGAATGCGGGTGCGGAAGCCATTAAGAACGAATCAGCTTTCGGTTTCCAAAAGCCGGATGAAGATGCTTCTTACGACAGCATGAAGGCACGCGTTATGGATCAAATCGAACGAGTATTCCGACCAGAATTCCTGAACCGGTTGGACGATACGATCATCTTCCGCCACCTGAACAAGGAAGACCTCAAGAAGGTGATCGACTTCGAAATGACAAAGGTCAAGGAGCGATTGCGCGAGCGTGGATTTGAACTCGAACTGACGGATGAAGCAAAAGAATTCATCATTAAGCAAGGTTCGAATCTCGACTACGGTGCTCGTCCTTTACGAAGAGCGATTGAACAACGCGTTGAAGATCCACTCTCTGAAGAGTTGTTACGCGGAACCTTCGAAGGGAAGAACACGATCAAGGTCGATACCTTCAAGGACAGTGATGGCAAGGTAACGAGACTTGACTTCACAAGCGAGCTTCGCGAACCAAAGCCAGATTCAGAACCCGCCGCTGCTGGGGCGTAACTTCCCTCGGCTCGGTTGTGGGACTGGGTAAGCAGTCTTTTGATTGCCTGCTTTGACTGAAGTATTGAAATCTAGTTGCTGCGAGATGACTCAAAACCATCTCGCAGTTCCGTTTCGGAGGCAAGTTTCCGACTTCGTTTTGAGTCCGCGCGACTTCATGCTTTTGAAGAGGAATCGCTAGCTTGTTACTTGGTTAGAATTAGCTTTTCGAGCTTCGTCCGACGCAATCGGTAGACTTGGCCGCTGCAGGCGATCCATACGTCTTCCCCTCCTCCAGCCAACTCATCGAATGCAAGCGGGTTCAGCATCGAGCCAACCGCATGAACAGGACAGCGGCCCGGCGCGTTTTGTCCGCTTGGAACGGCTAAGGTTTGTCCATTGGATTCGTTCGAACTCGATCCTAAACTCTCGTTCGATTTTTCTGAGTCGTCTTGCATCACTCTGCCTTGTCCAAAATGGGATTTGCACAATGATACATGTGAAAAAGAAAAAGGGCCAGGCCTAATGAGACTGATTCTCATTAGCGGCTCTCCGACAATCACATACTAAAGTCGCCCTAATTCCACGTGCATCAGGGAGAATCAGAGCCAATCGAGCCCTTCGTGAAGTCGATTCAGGTTCCGGCATCCATCCGGAAGGACGACGACGATGTCTTCGATCCGAACGCCACCGACAGCCTTGCAGTAGAGACCGGGCTCGATTGTTATGACATCTCCGGCAAGCAACTCTGGCCCGCCAATCGCGAGTAGTGGCGGTTCGTGGACTTCAAGCCCCAATCCGTGTCCTGTTCCGTGAGTGATCGCGGTATAGGTATCAGGTGCATCTTCTGCTGGCAGCCCATTGCAAAAACCGTCCCCTACGATCGATCGGATAGTCGCTTCGTGCACTTGCTGCCCTGTGACTCCCGCCTTGACGACAGAGGTTGCGGCAGCTTTCGCGCGCGCTACGGCCCGGTGCATGTTCGCGACGACTGGGGAAATTGCGCCGTGAACAACGGTACGAGTACAATCGCCGTTGTAGAGGCTTTTTTTGTCGCGAGGAAAGATGTCGACGATAATTGGCTCCCCGGTTCGAAGCGGACCGTGTCCATAATCGTGGCAATCCGCCCCGACCGGCCCACCGGCCACGATCGAACCAGGATTCGAGAATCCCAATTCCAGCAACCAAACATCGATCATCGACTGCATTCGTTCGCTAGTCAGTTCAGCGCCATCGTGCATCAAAACGCCATCAGCAGAAGCACGAGCCCTTGCAATAGTCTGGCAGGCGCGTTCCATTACCTTTTCTGTTTGCGATTGAGCGAACTGAATCTTGTCGATCTCGTCGGCACTCTTTTGCCTGCGTTCTATCAAGCCCCATTCCAAATCGCAGTGGACCTGAATGCCTGCTTGCTGGAGCGTGTGCACATAAATCATAGGTATGGATCGATCTACAGAAACTGCAGTGCATTGGTGCCTCTTGAGAAATTCGGCAGCAGATTGAGCGGTTGCTGTTTCGCGATCCCCGGATAGTCCGCTCGATGGAGTGAAATCGTTTGGGCACCAGCAACTCGTAGCTCGCGAATGTTTGCGAGCTCGATCCATTTCTATATCTCTAAGAATCAGGTGTTTCGAGGACTTTTGGTCCATCAGCTCGATCCAAACCACCGGATCGCCTACAAGAAACCCAATGGTTCGGTAGAGGCCGGCATTCAACGCAGGAACACCGGCCATCATTCGAGCATCAGCCATCGTCTTAGGCTCCCTTCACTCGATCCACAATGATCAGTAGGTGCTGTGCAGCTTGTACAGATCCGACCAATGCGACAAAGTCAACCGCGGCTTCAAGATGCTTTAGGTTGAGACTTGGACCGCTGTCGGATGAATGAGAAGCGCTTGACTTGGAGGGCTTTTTGGTTGGCTCTGCAGAGGTATCGGCTTTCTTCATTTGGCTTTTCACATTAGCGACGTCTGCCGCCTTTACGCCATACTTTTCCAGCGCAGAAACAATATCTTTGTTTCTCACTTCTGGGTGTGTATCCAAGTAGTTTCGAATCCGCTGTGCTTTGCTCAAATCACTCATGTCGTAACTCATGTCGGTTGGGGAATACGGTTCTGGCTCATCATAATCTAATCGCGATTCTGCGTCCTTCACCAAATGCTCAGGAACGCGATCCATCAATTCATCAAGTGTAACTACACGATCAATATCAACCATTCTGAATGCCTAATGTTCGAAAGATATGGTTTTGGTGGAATGAATCTGCAAATCCAATCCAAGCATAAAAACGATCCGTAAATGTGTCATGTTGCCAGTAATACCTGTGCAATTCAGAAGTACTGAAATTAGACGCATTGTGTTGAAACGAGTAAATCTTGGCCAAATGCATTTCCGTGAAACGATTCTCGGGTGCAATCAATCTCAGAAAAACACATCGTCTCGCGTGGTTGTTATCCAAGGAAACCTGGCACGGGCAGAGGCCCAGATATTTCCTTCGCGCATCGGATTGCTGACGATAGAAGCATGATATAAGCTTGCCAAACTTCGTCAATAAGCATCATCAAAATTTCGTGGAGACGCAAACACTGATGATGTACGAGCCAACTCATATTGGCATTGCAGTAATGTAGCTCACAGTCGAAACTGTTAGAATGGAAGTCTTTTAACGACAGACTCGTTGAGACTTTAGGTCTTAGCGGTCAATTCTTTTCCCTTGGGTGAAAATGAGCAAAACAAGGTGGCTAGAGCACGAAGAACCGAGTAACGAGGATGTGCGCAATGAAGTTTTGCGGCTGCTGATGCTTCTCAAGGCCGGTGAAAGTATTTGCCCGACCGAAGCAGCCAGGGCATTCGGGCCACGTTGGCGACAATACATGCCGATGGTTCGTGAAGCTATAACCGACATGGTGCGTGATGAACTCATTGAGGTAACTCAAAACGGAGTTGTTATCGATGTCGAGGAACGGGACCTGGAAACGATCCGCGGACCTGTGCGTCTCCAATTGCCGAAACAAAGGAATGTCGATGACTGATTTCAAGGCAACAACTGCGAAAGAGTTTAGGCTTTCGCGCCGATGGCAGTGGTTGCTTCTTGTTCCCGTAATGGTTCATTTGCTGGCGGTTTTTTCTGAGCCATTCCATTTTTTCTCTAGAAGCGATGTTCAATCCGCACCCGACGCAACGCTACTTCGAAACTGGCTTCATCCCTACTCGCAATGGATGTATTTGGATCACGGCTATTTTTTCTTTGCTCCTAACCCAGGCCCTGGTCATCTACTGAGAATTTCAGCTTCCGACGACCCACTTCCTCCGGCGGCCGAACACCGATCCCATGAGGACGAGGTGACCTCCGATCTAATTGTGCTCCTATTGCCGGATCGAAAATCACAATTCCCTCGATTGCTTTATCACCGCTACTTCATGCTCTCTGAGTTCTATTACAATCGATACGCGCCCTACGAGTTAACACCTGAGCTCTCTCGCGATCCAGTACTGATGCAAAACTGGAAATCGGACCGAAAGCTCTACACGAAGATACAGCAATCGATTATCTCGCATACCAAAAACAAAACAGGAAAGACTTTTGTTCGACTAGATCGACTGGAACGTGCGCTGCCTGAACGAGCTAGCATCCTGAAACAGGGGATCCGACTTACCGACCCCCAATGGATTTCTGTATTGCCAGAAACGATGTCAGAATCGCCATCCATTCAGCCACAAACCTCTGCTTCAAGCGTTCGAAATGGCACGGAAGAGCAGCCAATAAATAATGAAAACGCAGAAGCTATCCCAGCTCAAGCGTTGCCTCAGAAGGACAGAGGTCGCTAAGAGTGGCATCGAACAAAACAACATTTCCTATGCACACTGGCGGGGACGCCCCCCCCAGAGCATTCCATGGATTGCTCGGGTTCTTCTTCGACCCAACGACTTCGCACACGCTCGAAGTTATTCGAATCGCTACAGGGTTGATGATCGTCTACGTTCATACAATCTGGCTTTCTCGCCTCGGAGATTTCTTTGGTCCCCATGCACTTATCAATCTCGATGCGTGGAGAGCAATTCATGATGCAGGGGAAACTCCTGATGCGAAATGGACCTATTTGGCTCAGACCGATTCATTATGGATTGCCTCGACCCACGAATGGGGAGCATTGATTGCTGGTATCTTTGCCGCCATAGGTTTCATGACACGTACGAGCCTGATTGCCGCTTGGTTACTGACACTACTAACAGCCCATCGCTTGACCGGATTCCTCTTTGGCCTCGACCAAATCGTCTTGATGCTGAGTAGTTATCTATGCCTATCTCAAGCAGGCACATTACTCAGTGTGGATCGTTTTCTGTCAACCAGACTCCCAGCACTGACATCTCTATCCTGGTATGGCCTCCTCTCAGGTTTTTCAACCGTCCGACCGACAGCAGGCAACTCCACAAGCTCCGTGAATGAATGCATAGCCAGTTGGAACAACACGCTCTCAGCTCGGTTGATGCAACTCCATTTATGCATCATCTATCTGTTTGGAGGGCTAGGCAAACTCCGAGGCGAGATGTGGTGGGACGGCAGTGCGATGTGGTTTTCTGCTTCCGCCTACGAATACCAATCGCTGGACCTCACGTGGATCGGTAACTATCCCGTGATGGCGGCTTTGCTAACTCACATAACTATCTTCTGGGAAGTAACCTACATTGCGATCGTCTGGCCGCGATGGACGAGGCCCATCGCTCTTCTGTTAGCCGTATTGGTACATGGCGGAATCGCAATCTTTTTGGGAATGACGACGTTCGGATGGATCATGATCGTCGCCAATATGGCGTTCATCAATCCCGACCTTATGCGCCGAATTTACCCAACCGCCCTGCGTTAGCCATTGCCAAAGTCATCAAATACTGTGCTTCGAAATGACCGAGGCCGCCTGTAATGCAAGTCGATTCGTTGAACGCAACATGCGGATCAGGACGGCAACAATCCGAAACCAACAATGTTGGCACAGGATGCCATGAGTGGCTTTGTAGATAGCTCGGTGTACTGTGATCGCCCGTAACAATGAGCACTGTTGGGTTGAGTTTTTCAATGCGAGGTATAATCCCATCGAGCTCTTCGATCCGCTTTACCTTTTCGGTAAAGTTACCATCTTCGCCCGTGCTGTCGGTGTACTTGAAGTGGATGAAGAAGAAATCGTAGTCCTTCCAGTATTGTTCGAGCGTGTCGATTTGCTCCGACAAAGTCTGAGCTTTGCCGACGACATCCATGCCGACCAATCGGGCCAAACCTTTGTACATCGGGTAAACAGCAATCGCGGCTGCCTTGAGGCCGTACACTTCGCGGTACGATGGCAATGCAGGTTTGTTCGCAAAGCCCCGCATTGTATGAAAATTTGCCTTGGGTTGTCCGGCAAGGATTTTTTTGGCTTGGGCCAAGAACTCATTTGCAACAGCGGCCGTCTTCTGGCTTGCTGCGTCATTGGCGATAGGATCAAGTGGCGGTACGCCTGTTCGTTGAGGATCGGTATCTGCAACGTTTCCACCCAGTCCCTCGCCTCGGAAGACGACTACAAATCGATGCTCTTTGACCGGCTCCACGAAAATCTCGATGCCCGGAATCTTGATTTGCCGGAGCGAGATTGCAATCGGAGCACTATCTTCGGAACTGATTCGGCCAGCCCGTCGATCGGAGATGTTTCCACTGGAATCCAATGTGCAAAAATTGCAGCGAATCGCAACATCACCATCTCGCAATTCAAAGCCGATGCCAGTCGCTTCGAGAGCTCCACGACCGATCTGATACTTGAGCGGGTCATAGCCGAACAATCCTAAATGCCCTGGCCCACTCCCCGGTGCGATCCCCGGCTTCACTGGAATGCTCGCCCCTTGAACGCCTCGTTTCGCGAGGCTGGCAAGATTCGGCACGACGGCTGATTCCAATTCAGTTTTTCCACCAGAGCTCATGGGAAGCCCACCAAGCCCATCGGCTACGAACATCACTATCTTGCTGTCATTGGCGAGTTGCAGTTCACGAGTCAAATCGTGCATATCCATGGGATCGATCCAGGTTCGAGGAGGAATTGAATTTTTGGATATTCGATCAGATCTCAGTGAGATGACAAGCGGAATTGCGAGAGAGCCTTTTCGGAGCGAGCATTCCTGGTTATCGTTGGCAGTCTTTCGTGAATGGGTATGGGGCTCGCGTGGTTGATTGACCGGTTGAGCCTATACGATTTGGTCGGCAGTCGAGGTTCTCATGTTTTCTTCCAAAGCAGCAGTCGTTGGCACAGGCTTCATCGGGCCTGTCCATATTGAGGCACTTCTGCGGGCAGGAGTACGAGTTCGAGGAGTTCTGGGAACAACTTTGAAAAAATCCCAAGATGTCGCCGATCGATTCGGAATCGAACGAGCCTATAGCGACTATCAAGAACTCCTCTCGGATGACCAAGTCGACGTTGTGCACTTAACCAGCCCGAATCGTTACCACTATTCGCAAGCGATCCAAGCAATGGAGGCAGGCAAGCATGTGCTCTGCGAAAAACCACTGGCGATGAATTCGAAGGAGAGCGCCGATTTGGTAAGTCGAGCTGCGTTGTCGCCTCTCAAGACAGGAGTCAATTACAACGTCCGCTATTACCCTGTTTGCATCGAAGCGGCTGAAAGAATTCGTTCAGGAACGACCGGTGACATCTTCCATGTCTCAGGGAGCTATGTCCAAGATTGGTTGCACCAGCCCACCGATTTCAATTGGCGTGTCCTCGGCTCCGAAGGTGGATCCCTCCGTGCCTTAGCAGACATAGGAACGCATTGGCTCGATCTAGTGCAATCGATCACCGGTCTCGAGGTCGCATCCGTTTGTGCCGATTTGCAAACCGTGTTTCCGATTCGTCAACGTCCCGTTGGTGAATTGGAAACGTTTTCAGAAAAAGTACGATCGGAGCTGCTACCGCGAATCGATGCAAACATCGACACGGAAGATTATGGTGCTGTCTTGATTCGCTTCCGCAACGGAGCTAGAGGTACCATGCATGTCTCGCAAGTGACAGCAGGACACAAAAACACCATTCGCTTTGAGGTTGCAGGCTCTCAACAAACGCTCGGATGGAATAGTCAACACCCGGACGAGTTGTGGATAGGGAATCGCAATAAACAAAATGAAATCGTCGTGCGTGATCCGGCCTTGATGTCGTCCCGTGCTAGCCGACACACTTCCTATCCTGGTGGACATAGCGAAGGTTTTCCCGACACATTCAAACAATTGTTTCGATCGTTCTATGCTGCCATCGCCGGAGATACGAACGAAGACTGGAACCCGTATCCGACCTTCGCGGATGGACATCGCGAGATTCTGCTATGTGAAGCAATCTTGGCCAGCGCTAACGAACAACGATGGGTCGATCTATAAACTATGGCAGTGCAAGATAGTCAATTGGTCCAATGGCTCGAACACGAGCAAGTGTCGATCCGCTCTGCCTCGCTCGATCTGTTGAGTAGCAGTTACAGCACCAATCATCGTTGGTGCACCGGAGTGTTTCATGCCTGGGATCGTTTCGGACCACAGAATGCCTTCCCCGAGTTTCCATTGCTGACACACTTGGAGATCGCTAGTGAGTTGGTTGGTGATTGCATTCATCGTGCAGGAGCCATGAGCCAAGGGAAAGCAATTATCGATCGAGGCTGCCGATGTGCAGGAAAACTGATTGAAGCAGTTTCCGTATCTTCTCCAAAGAATTTTTTAGACCATCTGGAAGCTATCGATACGCTGAAGAAACAATCGAAGATCTTCTTCCGAGTCGATTTGGATCGAATGCGATATCGGGTTGAACATTTCCTACGAGATCAATTCGAGCCGCTGGATGACTGGTTTACCAAAGAGGTTGAACCTACGCTACCCTACGGACTGTATCCACACATCGAATCGAGTTTCCTACGTGGACAAGCAGACGATGCGTTGCGATTAGGGTTTGGTCAACTCGCTTCGGACAATCGCAAGTCGCATGTACTCGAGGGTTGTTTTGAACTTGCTTCGCGATATCGACTCTTGGGATACGAAACGTATTTCGCAGATGGCTTAAACGATGAAGACTCGTCCATCGCAGACGCTTCCGCCATCGCATTGTCCCGCTGTCGCAACGACCTCGTATTGTCACTGATTGCAGAGAGGTTCGCTGGTTACTCGCGAGCCGGCCAATTGCGTAGCATTGATGTGCTTCGTCGAAGCCGATTACCAAAGACGCCACAACTTCTTCGTTTTTTGCGTGGACCTGCTTTAGATGGATCGGTGCAGAATGCACTGCGAGTCGCTGAAGTCTTGCAGTTCGATTTTTCTGAGTTAGAGGAATGGCTCGAATCTTTAATGGTCATGGACGATCCGTCGATCGCACGTGTCCAGCCCTTACTTAGCCTTGTTGGACCTCTTAGCGAGAGTCTTGCCAGCGACGACCGAGCTCGAACCCTTCATCTCGTGAAGACACGATTTAGCAGTTGATTATGCAAGTGAACTCAAAATCAATTGTGCAAGAACCAGAGGCTGCGTCCGTGCCCCCTTTCACGCCTGAAACTCCGGTATTTGATGAGATCTTCGGTCAACAGCTCAAGGAGCTGTTTCGATATCGAAGGGATGTGCGCCACTTCAAGGAGATACCAGTTCCGAACGAGTTGATCAAGAAAGCTATCGAAATGGCATTCTTAGCGCCCTCGGTGGGTCTGTCCGAGCCGTGGCGCTATGTTTGGATCGAATCTCCAGATACCAAACGATTGGTGGCAGAGGAATTCGAGCGAGCCAATTTTGAAGCATCGAAAAGCTATGACACAGATATCCAAAAGCAGTACCTACAACTCAAACTCGCAGGCTTAAAAGTCGCCCCGGTACACATCGCTGTTTTTGAGTGCCAGGCACCAACTCAAGGAAAAGGACTTGGTCGGCAGACCATGCCTGAGACTACTCTTTATTCCGTTATGGCATCGATCCAAAATCTGTGGCTAGCCTGCACATCTGTCGGGCTCGGTATGGGATGGGTTTCCATCTTAGATCCGTCAGCGATTACGAAGATACTAGATATCGACCCGACATGGAGATTGGTTGCGTATCTGTGCATCGGCTGGCCAGCCATACCCGGTGCCGTACCAGAATTAGAACGAGCAGGATGGGAAAAGCGTCACGATCCATCCGAGAAGATTCTGCGCCGATAAAGGGCGCAGGGTAATTGCTCCATCTTGCCACCATGCACTAGACCATCAAGGACTTCTTGAGAATCTGCATGGTTGCTTTCTGACTATCGGTGACAATCTTCTGAGCACGAAGCACTCGATTCTTGGCCGCTGCGGGATCGGAGATCATCGACAATACGGCCAGTGCCAATTTGCGTCTTTCTGACTCTCGATCAAAATCGAAAAGCCAATCGTCGAGACCGATATCCCGCCACATCAATCCCTTGCTGGTTTGTTCTGCCCAGCGACAGACGATTGCAGGAACACCATTCCCAATGCACATAATGGGACTATGCATTTCATGGCCAAACAGACCGGCACTCATTCGATAGGTGCTGATCGCTTCATCGGTAAGCCAATACTGTTGTCGCCACACGACTCTCGACTTTGCCGCGTCGGGCAATGCATCGTAAATCATCTCTTTGGCGACCGCCATTTGAGTTCGGTCTTCGGGGCATAACAGTACTTTGAGTTTAGAATTTCCAAGAACTGTGAGAATTGCTTCACGAAGTGGCTTGCAGTCTTGATCTTTCATCGCTTCATTGCGTGCATGTTTGCTTTCGTCCTTTGCAACTTTCTTTTCTGGGATCGTCCAATAAGGAGTGAATCGCAATCGAGGAATACAACAAACGAATTCCCCCTCGACAAGTTTGTTGGCTCGAATAAATTCTTTAGCACTGGCTGCATCTTCCAAGTCAACAGCGAAGGCACCATCGGGTCCGAACTCCATCGTTGGACAAACACACCCCATACGTTTAGCGAGTTCAAGAGAAACCGAGTCTCGGAAAAACACAAACTTCGCAGCACTTAAAACATCTAGGGTCTTCTGCAGTGCGTCATTGGGCGTCGGTCGCGTAGCACTCGACTCTTGGGCCGAGAAGGTAATTCCATAGACGCCATACGGCTTTCCCGTTAGAGAACTCCACTTCTCGATATCACGTTGGGCGACCAGTGAAGGTCCGGATCCATGCAATAAGAAATCGCACTCCTCCATTGCTCGCGCGACAGCATCGTTTCCTTGCACGATCGCCAAGCTAGGAAACCGTTTGCGTAGCATCTCTTCTACACCATTGTCGACTCGCATAGGCCAAAGTTGAACTTCTGCCTCAGGCAAGTACTTTTCCAAAATCGTCAACACCCCTGGTGTATGTGCGATGTCGCCGATATTCACCGTCTGCCATGAGGATCGCAGCAAAACTTTGGGTTTGCTCGTGTGACTTCCTCGAACATGATTCCAGCATGGAGCAGCTATTGAAGTGGCTAGCAAATTGTTCAAAAAACAGCGTCGATTCATGGGACATCCGATATCGAACGATTTCAGGGGCGGATTCTTCTACGTCGAGATTCTTCCAGAATTCGACGCTTTGCACTACTGGGGTCAGTGAGATCCAATGACTCTCTCCATTTCGGCGCGATCTTTTCGTATGTCTCGACAATATTCTGGTCAGATCCCCAGCGATTGGGCGCGAGTGTATGGAACATAACTTCCATTTGCTGAGTTGGGCTTAAATTCTTAAAGAGCGATTGTCCATTCGCTGACAAGTTAGGAGTAAGGGAACTCAACAAATCGAGGATCTGGGGGCGGTCTGCGGATTCGACGAATCGATAGGCAAACAAATTGACTAGCGAATCCAGACTAAGTTGGTTATCCGTTAAAGAGCGTCTCATAAAGTCGGGGACCTTCTTCAACAACTCAGGCTCCAGATAATTTTCACACCAATCCTTGATGGCATCACTATCCTGAGACGATAGTTTATGAATAAAGTAGTGTTTGGCTGCATAGAAGTACAATTGAGATCTTATGTACTGAAGACGAGTCTGCCCTTTGAGTCCGTTAAGATCTCGGCGTTCCGAATTAGGAAGCGAGTCCATCAACAGTCCGATGACTCTCACAGTATCCTGTACCTTCTCGCGATCAGGCCGTTCTTCCACTTTCTTTTGAATCGCTTCAAATCGAGCCCTCGACTCAACGTTCATTCTTCGAAGCGAATCGAAGTCACTTTCAAGCTTCGCTTGCTGATCTATCGACATACTTGCCACCCAATCAACGCGATCGTTCAATACAACTGGTGGAGTCTCTACAAACTTATCGGCCAAATGCTCTTTGAGACACTCGATGACAAAAGTTTCTTCACTCAATTTGGTTGCAATTTCGAGTTCATTCACATCCATCCAACCCGAGAGATTGCTCACTAGACCAAGTTCTTGCAATTGCCGATTGGATTCCGTTTTGCGGATGAGAAAAGCAGCCACCATGGCAGCGACCGCGACTCCGACCAGCCCGATCAAAAATCGAGAATTCTTCGAGAGCCATCCAACAGGTAGCATCGTCGGTGCAGGTAGCACCTCTGCTGGCTGAACTCCGCGAACATCGCGAATGATGTGTTCAATCGTGCTTTGTGTAAACCGTTGATCGTACGGGGTTTCCGGGAGTTCATCCAGCAGTTCATACGATTTGCGAAGCTCCGCTAACCGCATTCTCAACGACTCATCATCGATGAGCCTTTGCTCTAAATCATGGGACTCCTCACTCGACAACTCACCGTCCAAGTAGGCGGTCAACTGCTCATCGAGATCGTTCATTTCTGGATAGTCTACCGGATTGCTCATTCGTCTTCACCTTGCGATGCAGGGGATGAGTCGTCTTCAACGACACTCGCTTTGGGCGTAAGCCCAAGATCAATGTAGGGTTCCAGTAGATTCTTCAGATTTCCACGCGCGCGGCTCAAAAGAGACTTGACCGCCTGGACACTCATACCCATCGTGTCTGCAATCTCCTGGTAACTCATTCCTTCAAACTTGCTAAGCATGATGGCTGTCCGTTGTCTTTCCCCAAGCGCCTGCAACGACTGAAGGACGATGCTCGATCGCTCAGCCGTGTCGAGAGGCCGGCCGGGATGAAATCCGCTCGGAGCAACCGCCACATTTTCCAGCAGAATATCACCAGAGGAGGAATTCTCGCCTTTAGAAAGCTGGTATTCCTTACGATGCGAAGAGTCCCGCAAGTAGTTGGATGCAATGTTGTGAGCAATGCGGTACATCCAGGTCGTGAATTTTGCAGTCGGAACGTAAGATTTCCGTGCCTTAAAGACTCTGAGAAAGACCTCCTGAGCCAAATCTTCTGCCTGCTGCACGTTCGAAACCCATCCCTGCATAAACCGAATAATCTTCCCCTGATGTCGATCGATTAGCATCTCGAAAGCCACGGCATCATCATCGCGCACGCGCAGCATCAGCCCAACGTCGGGATCGACCCTGTCATCTTGTTGCGCTCTGCTATCGTCCGTCAATGTCTTTACTCTTGATCGCTAGAACCATTCATCGAACACCAGCCACGCGAATTTGTTCCGCTCCTCCGGTTGCAGTTTCCTAAGTCTATGCGAATCACCAGGTAGCCGCCAGTTATCTGCACCATTATCAAACGCAACGCCCCGCTCTCCAGGGATGATTCTGGAATGCTTCCCTGGAAGCACCATTTCCGACTGATGTGGATCAATTTCTCTTGACTCGGCTGAAAACCGTTGAATAGTCTATATTGAGGGTAGAGGGTTCCGTGGGACTTTCTAAGGGGTATTCAGTATGCAATTTGAGCACGATTCTTCCAGTTCGAGCGATAACCTTCTCGAACGTTTCTTCACAGGACTTTCGGAATACGCGTTTTACTCCCAATTGGGGGTGACGGATACCGAGCTTGTCTCGTACGTTAGCAAACTTCTGATTCGGTTTACGAAAACAGACTCACTCCATCGCATTCGTCAGTTGAACGGAAAACGTGCAACGGAAGTAGTGACGATGATGACAGAAGCTCAAAATCGCGTGGGTGTCGCTCGGCGCGAGGTCCATCGTCATATCGGAGACTTTACACTCTTCTGGACAGGTCTCTACCCGGAATCTCTTCGCGGATTGCAGGCAGCAAATAAATCCGATCAATTCTTTAGCTACTGCTACGAGGGCAAGAAAGCCTACGAAATCGCTAGCGAGATCGAAACTGACGACGACTCGGTGGCCACAAACGATCTTTTGCATCGATTGAGCGATCAATTCGAGATGTGCGCTTATGGTCTCCGAGAGATTCGACGCCAATGGGAAGAGAAACCAGGATCCGACGGAGCCATCATCCTTTAAAGCAAGCGATAAGGCAGACCTAGGTCGATTACGATTCTGGATCGCTTGATGAATGGCAAAAACGTGATGAGAAACTACTACAGAGCGGCAACGCAATAAACGGATAAACCAATCCGACAAACCACATGCCCGTCGTGAGCCAAAGATAATTCGCGTGCTTCGCGTAAAAGCCATCGGGGATCGTCTTGAGATCAAAATCCATTTCGGCCGAAAGTTGCCGATGCAACATGACCAAAGTCGCCAAGAGGACGAACTGCACGACGATTAGCCATTTTTGCCATCGAGAACGACACCATGCCGAGACTGCTATTCCCGTTGCGAGATAAACCGCGGCAGAACCGTGAAGCCATTGGGTTACTCGTTGCGTCACAAACCCTTGTTCCAACGCCCCGATAGACTCGGTTGCAATAGGAACCACAATGGCGGCATACAACGTGAGACCTCCCCACCAAATGGACCACGCGAGGATATGTAGACAGCTCAGCGCGCGAAGCAGCATCTCTCTCTTCATGACTAGGATTCAAACCCAACGTCTTTGGTCCATCGTCTTAAAACAATCGTGCCAATCAAGTTGACGAAAACTAACAATACCAGCCCAAGCAATGCGCATGCAATCACGGCTCCTATCATCGAAGCAGTATTGAGATTGCCTTGCCGAGCCGTGATGATCGTACCCAGTCCTTCATAAGCCCCGCGATCACCGACGAAAAATTCGCCGACAATTGCTCCGATAACAGCCAGTCCACAACTGATGCGTAAACCGAGCACCAACTGCGGCACAGCCGAAGGAATACTAAGCTTCAATAGCACTTGCAAACGGTTCGCGGACTGCATACGAAACAAATCTCTTAAGTTCTCGTTCACGGAAATCAGTCCGCTCGTTACATTCGAAATAACGGGAAAAATGCTGATGATACACGAAACCAATACCACGGTCTTAAACTCGTTTCCAAACCAAAGAATGAGCAGAGGCGCAATGGCCACGATCGGTACCGTTTGCAAAAAAAGTACGTACGGATAAAACGAAATACGCACAACCCTAGACTGACTAAAAACAATCGCAATGGACGAACCTATTACTGCACTTGCTAGCAACCCTAGAAAGGCAGCCTGGAACGTAACCCAACTGCCTCGAAGCAAAATCCAACGCTCTTGGAACATCGCATAGAGAACATCCATCGGCTTGGGAAGAATGACTTTATGCAGATCAAACCATCGCACAGAGAAATCCCAGACTCCCGTAAAAATCAAAAACACAAGCACAGGTGCAATCCATCGCACCAACCTTGACGTCATCATGTGTCTAACGCCGTTCGAAAGAGTATGTCGGAGACTTGTCCAAAGTAGCTTGCGAACTTTGGCGTACCGCGAAGGCTATTAGTTCGTAATTCGTCAAAAGGGATAGAAATCTGCTCAGCGATCTGCCCTCGAGCCATGATGGCGATCGTGTCACTCAAGTATACAGCCTCGGCGATGTTGTGAGTGACAAACACAACGGTGCAACACTCTTCTCGTGCAATCTTCAACAACAAATCGTTGAGTTTCGATCGCAATACGTCATCTAAGGCAGCAAACGGTTCATCCATCAACAAAATCTTTGGCTTTGTCACCATCGCGCGGGCTATCGAAGCTCGCATCTTCATTCCACCTGACAATTCGTTTGGCTTCTTATTCCAATCGCTTTTGCCGAGGCCAACATGCTGCAACCATCGAGCCACTTGCTCCTGAGAATTCCCCTTGGACACCCCACCTCGCAACTCGATGGGCAAGGCCACGTTTTCGCGTACAGTCCTCCATGGCAACAATGCGGATTCTTGAAAAACGAACGACATCCAGTCTGGCTTGGATGTATCGGAATTGGACCAGTCCTCGCCACCGATAGTTACTATCCCACCATCGGGATTCACGAGACCCGCGATAACACGCAACAACGTACTTTTTCCACAACCGCTCGGACCGAGAAGTGACACAATCGTGCTTGCAGGTACGCTTAAATCTAACTGCTTGAGGACTTCACGTTTCTGACCACGAGTCGTGTAACTCACCCGGATGCCACTGCATTCAATCGAACCAAGATCGCTTGCCGACGCCATCATGGATTGCACTTGCATTCCGCGAACTCCAGCCGGAGCAGTTGGTCAACCTTGGCCGCTAGAATAAAATCATTCTTGCTGAGCCCCCCAATCGCGTGCGTCGATAGCTCGATAGTGAGATTTCGGTAACCAGTAATGTGCAAATCAGGATGGTGCGCCTCTACTTCAGCTAAGTTTGCGATTCGTTGAAGACACTCTACCGTCTTTATAAAATTTCTAAATCGAATCGATCTGCGGATCCATTTTCCATCCTCCGATAGCTTCCATTCTGGAATCGAGTTCAGCTGGGCCTTGGTATAATCCAGACTACAAGGCTCGACTCCCCCTTCGCACGGAAGGCATTTTTTCGCTACAAGTTGCTCTGCGGTTTCGGTTTGCATATTGCTTTTTGGGCTTTTCGATCGAATCTTTCAGAAACTAGCCTAAAGTTCGTGGGGTTCGCTTTTAATATTTAGGTTTTAAAGGCGAACGCCAGCATCATTTGGAGTCAAGAACGTTCATACAGTACCATCAAAAAGCTCAAATTCAAATGCGAGGAACATGACACTCTCTTCAGGTTTTAGGGTAGGAATCGCGTTCCTTTGCCTTCATTGTTGCTTCTGGGCAACTGGCAGCGTTTACGGAATCGATTGGGAGCAACGAAACCTCGAGTTTTCGTCATTGATCCAACCCATTCTTAAGAAAGCTTGCCTCGAATGCCATAGCGGTGCCGAAGCCGACGCAGGACTCGCCTTGAGCCATTTTCAGAACGCTAAATCGATTCTGAAGGCACGCAATACTTGGGCCAAGGTTATCCAACGACTAGAGATTGGCGATATGCCGCCCGCAGACGCATCTCCAATGCCCAAGGAAGATCGACAAAAACTGATCGATTGGCTTCGCTCTACCATCAACGATATAGAATGCGGGCTAACCCCAAACCCGGGCAGCGTTACATTGCGTCGGCTCAACCGATTTGAGTACCAGAACACCATTCGCGACTTGCTAGGCGTGACCTACAAGCCCGCGGAGGGGTTCCCAGGGGACGATGTGGGATACGGTTTTGACAATATTGGAGATGTCCTCACCCTTCCTCCATTACTCATGGAAAAGTACTTCAACGCAGCGGAGGCGATGTCGCAACTCGCCATACAAACACCAACGCCAGGACCAGTTTTCGAATCTCGAATCAAACTCGAAGATCTCAAAGCCGATCGAGGCGGAAGCTTTAAAGGTGGCAAATTCGTATTCGTCTCCGATGGCAAAATGAACATCGAAGAGACACTTCCCTGGAAAGGTATGTTCCGGCTCGAAGCAGGCTTGGCGGGGGAAGAGGTAGCGGGCGAAGGCCCCAAGGTTCGCGTGTCCGTTGACGGCAAAAAGCTGAAAGAGATAGAGGTTAAAACGAAATCGGATAACGAGGCAGAGACTGTCGCTTTCCCATTCCGAAACAACTCGCTAAAGAAGATGACTTTCTCGATCGAATTCATCAATGACTTCTACGTGGAGCCAAAGGATGGTAAACCGAAGCAGGATAGAAACCTGTTCATCTACGACTTGAAATTAGTCGGAGAGAAACCACCCATACCTGTGCCTGAATCGGAATTGACTTCGGTCCATCGCATGATCGTGCGAGCAACACCGCAATCCGAGGGTTCCGTGCTGAAAGCTGCACAATCATGTCTCCAACCGCTAGCCAGCAAAGCCTTTCGTCGTCCCGTCAGAAAAGAGGAATTGGATAGACTCGCGAAGATTGTTGTGGAAGCCACAGAAGAAGGAGACAGCTACGAGGCCGCCCTTCAGTTGGCCCTCCAAGCAGTATTAGTCTCTCCTCATTTTCTATTCAAAGTCGAAGTACCTTCGATGAAGAAAGCAACGGAGTACCCTTTGCTGGACGACTACGAGCTGGCGACTCGACTGAGCTACTTTCTTTGGAGCTCGATGCCCGACCAAGAACTGTTGCAACTCGCAACGAAAAAGCAATTACGCGATCCAGTCATCTTAAAGGCTCAGATCAAGCGAATGCTCGATCACCGACGGTCTAGCGAATTTGTAGAGAACTTTGCAGGACAATGGCTCAATCTTCGTAAGCTGGACCAGTTTGAGCCGAACCGAACTTTGTTCCCACAATGGAACGACGAAATCAAGGCATTGTTACGAAGCGAAACATATCGATTCTTCCAACACATGATGAGAAACGACCAAAGTATTCTCCGATTGCTGGATGCAGATTACACCTTTCTCAACGAGAAACTTGCCAAGTTCTACGGCATCCCTGGCGTGCAAGGAGATGAATTTCGCCAAGTGTTGACGAAAGGTCAAAAACGCATGGGGATCCTGACGCATGGATCCATCCTTGCCGTAACCAGCAACCCAACTCGAACCAGTCCCGTGAAACGGGGCAAGTGGATTCTCGACAACCTTTTGGCAACTCCTCCTCCACCCGCACCTCCTGGCGTCCCCGAATTAGAAAAGGGCGAACTGAAAGGGACAGTGCGACAACAGATGGAACTACACCGCGCAGATCCCGCATGCGCTAGTTGCCACAAACTTATGGATCCCCTCGGACTGGCCTTAGAAAACTATGATGCTGTCGGCCGTTGGAGAACCACCGACAAAGGCTCACCGATCGACACGAGCGGCGAACTGCCCAACGGAGATCCGATCCAAGGACCTGGCGACTTGATAAGAACCTTGCGGGAAAAGAACACAGATCAATTCGCGCGTTGCGTTACTGAAAAGTTATTGATCTATGCGCTAGGGCGAGGGTTAGAATACTACGACCGATGCGCCATTGACAAAATCATGGTGAAACTGACACAAGACGACTACCGTTTTTCTACTTTGATTCTTGAGATCGTTTCCAGCGATCCGTTTCAAAGAAAAGGGGCACGCGAGGAGCTATAGAGGATGAGAAAACAAAAACCAATTTCTAGACGTACCGTACTTCGTGGTTTGGGAACAGCGGTAAGTCTTCCGTTCCTGGAAGCCATGACACTCAATAGTGTTACTCACGCTGCCGGTATAGAAAAACCGATGCGCATGATGTTTTTTATGGTCCCGAACGGAGCGCACATGCCCGCATGGACGCCTACGAAAGAAGGCAAAGACTATGAATTAACACCCATTCTGCAGCCGCTCGCCAAGCATCGAAATTCTGTCTCTGTTTTCACAGGTTTGACGCTCGACGGTGCAAGAGATCACGGAGACGGTGCTGGTGATCACGCACGAAGTGGAGCCGCTTTTTTGACCGGTGCGCATCCTCGCAAGACCGATGGATCCGATATCAAGAACAGCATCTCTATAGATCAGTTTGCAGCCAATGCCATCGGCAACAAAACACGCTTCACTACCCTGGAGCTAGGACTCGAAGGGTCCGCTCAAGCGGGAAGTTGCGACTCGGGATACTCTTGTGCTTATTCCAGCAACCTGGCTTGGCGAAATGAATCAAGCCCCCTCGCAAAAGAGAAAGATCCATCTGCTGTTTTTGATCGGTTGTTCGGCAATGGAGACAAGGTTAGTGAAGGCAAGAACCGAAGCGTACGGCTTGGCCGGCGTAAGAGCATTTTGGATTTTGTTCAGGAAGACGCAAAATCACTACAACGCCAACTCGGCCAAGCAGACAATCGAAAGATCGATGAGTATCTGTATGCGATTCGCGATGTTGAGAATCGCGTTTTGAATGGGGACAAACTCAAGATTGGACAGAATGGTGTTCCCAACTTTCCCCGCCCAACCGGAATTCCAAGGGACTGGAGCGAACATTGCAAACTGATGATGGATATGACAGCCTTGGCGATTCGTAGTGACGCGACGCGCATATTGACCTTCATGTACCGCAACGAAGGGAACAACGATGGGTATCCGCAGATCGGCGTTGCCGAGGGACATCACGACTTATCGCACCATGGCAAGAGCGAAGAAAAGCAAGCCAAGGTCCAGAAGATCAACACCTACCACATGGAGCACTTTGCCTATCTTTTGGACAACTTGGCTTCCGCAGAAGAAGCCGGAGGTAGCCTATTGGATAACTGCATGATCGTCTACGGTAGCGGAATCTCGGATGGTGATCGCCACAATCATGATGATCTGCCCATCATTATGGCAGGAAAGGCTGGAGGAAAGATTCCGAAGGCAGGACATTGGAAATTTCCCAAGAACACTCCACTTTGCAATTTGTATTTGTGGATGCTTCATCAATCAGGAGTAAATGCAACTCAGTTCGGAGACAGCACTGGAGTTCTAGAGTTTTCCTAGACAGGCCTTGGTGATTGGCATGCTTGATGAGCATACGCGAAACGACTACAGTAATCTGCTCATCTATTTCTCACCAAGCTGCTTTCCCACCATTTTTGAAAGGCCACGATATGTCTTCCTCTGCAAAGCCATCCAGGACAAGTCGTATCTCATCAGATTCTTCTACCGCAAATCACTCTTCTTCTGATTCGTCGCGAGACAACAACGTCTCACGTAGGAACTTTATTCAGGTGGGCTCTACCATTGCGGGCGCGACTGCTGCGGTTGCTTTACAGAGCAGGAAGACATTCGCGTCGGCGAACGGCAAAATCCGAATTGGAATTCTTGGACCGGGTGGACGTGGATTCGGTGCACACACCAAGACACTTTCAAAGCTTTGCGAAGAAGGACAACCAATCGAGATCGTAGCCGTTTGCGATGTTTATAGCGAGTATCGCGACCGTGCCGCCGACTATATCCAAAAGAACAACAAAAACACTCCCGCGAAGTACGAAGACTTTCGCGAGATGATCGCCAAGGAAAAACTAGATGCCGTGAGTATTGCGACGCCAGATCATTGGCACGCGAAACAAGCGATTGAGTCAATGAACGCTGGATTGGATGTTTACTGCGAAAAGCCGATGACGAAAACAGTCGAAGAGGCTATCGAAGTACTGAAGGTTGGGCGAAAAACAGGACGGGTCATGCAGGTAGGCGTGCAATCGACCAGTCTGCCTCTCTGGACAGATGTGAATCGCATGTTACGAGAAGGTAAACTCGGCAAAGTACTGATGTTTCAAACCGAGTATTTTCGCAATTCGGATGTGGGGCAATGGAGATACTATAAACTGACCCCCAACATGTCACCTAAGACCATCAACTGGAAGAAATGGTTGGGGGTCGATGATGGCTTGGCAGATAACCAGCCTTTCGATCGAGAGATTTATGCACAGTGGCGACGTTTCTGGCCGTTTGGTTCAGGCATGTATACGGACCTGTTTGTCCATCGAACGACCTCGATGCTCAAAGCGACAGGCCTTCGATTTCCAGGTCGTGTTGTCGGTGCGGGCGGGATTTTTCTCGAATACGACGGACGCGATGTTCCTGATGTTGCTACCGTCGTCGCGGACTTTGATGAAGGAGTTCAAGGGTTAGTGACTGCGACCATGGCATGCCAGGAGTCACCCATCGCGCAAGTGATTCGCGGACATCATGGTTCCTTCGTCTTCGGCAACGGCGAGAAGTTTGACTCCTTTGAATTTGTTCCGGAGCGCCCGCAGGTTACCGGGAATAGCAAATTGAAGGCAGAGACCATCCCGATGGCAAAAGCACCCGACACCACCTACCAGCACTTTAAAAACTGGATCGAAGCAATGGTGGCTAAAGACCCGATGCTGTGCAACAACTCGGTTGAGCTTGGAGCTGCCGCGATCACGACAGTGCTGCTAGGAGCTCGAAGCTATCGCGAGGGTAAGGTGTTCCATTTCGACAAGGACACCATGTCCATCGGGGATGGAAATGCGTCTTGGGCGAAGAAATGGGAGGCAAAATCACGATCGCGCGAAAAGCCGAACCAAATTCCAGGATGGGCCGGCGGCGATACCGGTAGTTTGATCAAAGATCCAGACTACATGAAACTTGCCGGACCGTGGGTAAATGACGCTGATCCTGGTCTAAAGTAAAGAGAAATCCGCATCGCCCCCCTTGCGTACTTCACGCTAGCTAAACGCATTAGCTAGCCCGACCAAACGTGCAGCATTGAAATTAGATAGCATTACTTAGTTTCTAACCGCGAGCGAAATTCTAATTCGCACAACATCTATTGCGTTCGTCGATATCGAAACCGTAGTCTTTGGTGGGAGTGAAGGGATCGGATTTCTATTGAAAGAAAAGAACTTCAGAGCGTTGGAGTCGCATGCTTCATGAGAGCAAAAAACCAATTTGCAACTGCTTGCTACGTATTGACCTTAGATTCGCCGGGCGGCAAACGATACGAAAGTGCCAAACAGCAGTTGGATCGTTTTTCCGTCCAGGCAAATTTTGTTCAGGGAATTCGCTTTTCCCCAGGAGAAACCTCACCGCTGTACTCCCCGTGGTTGAATCTCGTGCATATGAAGCGTCAGATGACATCAGGCGAAATCTCTGTCTATCTCGGTCATCGCAAAATCTGGCAACGAGCGATCGATGATGGCGAGGAGAGGGCCCTCGTTTTCGAAGATGATTTCTTCATACAGAACGACGAGAAATTTCAACAGGCCGTTGCCGATGCAATCACGGTCTCCGAACATTGGGACATCGTCAAGTTCTTTGATTTTCGACCAAAACGCGCTATCCAGCATTGGCGAGTCAACAAAACCGAGCTCGTGCTTCACAAGTACACGGGGTCAGGTTGCGTAGCGTATCTAATCAACATTGATAAAGCCAAAGTGCTTCTTACTCAAAGCTCCATTTTCCGTCCGATCGACGAAGACTGGTCGCATCCGTGGGAACATAATCTTCGGATCTTGTCGGTAACACCCAATCCCGTTTCTGAGATTGCTCCAGTTCTGGGGGGCTCACTGCTCGAACGTGAACGTGAAAAAATGAAAACGGGAAACCGCAATTTTGCGAGATCAGTCTACGGCAATTTTTTGACCATCAAAAAGAATGCTCGCTCTTTGGCTTGGAGACGCAAGGTTGCCAGCGATCTAATGCCCATGTTTCGGTCTGCGCATTGCCGGTGAACCGCCCTAAGTTTCAGTGTTGACATAGGATTCAATTCGCCGAATCGATCAACAATTGAGTAATAGCCAATGCCTCTGACATGTAAACGCGAACATTCTCAGTATCGAGCTTTTGATGAGGCTTGGTGACGAGCACACAATCGCCGTCAACTTCCAATCGAACATTCGGGTTTTTAAGCAAAGCCTTACGGCGAGATTCGTTCATGAATCGCCGGACGGAGTCCTCCTCGCGTCCGACCAAATGAAATGCCGCAGAGAATTCTGGATCTTCATTAAAGTCAATATCTCGAGCGTCTACCAATGCAGCGATTGCGTTCATCCATGATTCTGGTTCGAGGGCTAGCTTGGGTGCTCGAATTCGATTGTCCGTACACAAGACCAAACTGAAGTATCGATCGACGCGATTCTTTCCCTGTCCCTTGACGTATCGGAATTCAAAAATCACCATGCGAGTTTCGCCAGTGTCCGCGCAAATCGCCATCTGGATGTGTTGTTGACGCCCCATCCTGGAAAGATCGAATCTTTGAAAACGAGCATTGTCTTGAGGCGCCAGTTCCCAAGCTATCTCTAGGCCCAGGGATTGGGCCATTTCTATCAGTCTCTGCCGGCGTTTCTTTTCCTGAACGGAGGACCACCAATAGCCTAGGCCAAGACAAACCATAATCACAATCGGAATCAGTGCTGCCACTAGTTAGGTTCTCTCGTTTAGAATAGGAGTGGTACCTGCACTACGGCGTGCGTACTCACGAATCGACTTCAAAGAATACTCGTTTGGGAAAATACAATGTCGCATTGTAAACAATTAGCACTTTCTTTTTTACTTGCATCCACACTTTTGATGACAATGGCAGCTGCGAAAACGAGTCATGCTCAACCGTTTTTCATCGGCGGCTATGGCGAAGGAATTTACGCAAGTACGCTAGAAAAAGATGGCGCCATGGCTGCTCCCGTTTTGATCGCGAAACAAACCAATCCATCCTTTTTTTGTTTTCATCCCAAACTCGACGTACTGTACGTCGTGACGGAAACCAATCGCAATGATGCGAAATCCCCAGCGTCCGTAGTCGCCTATCGTTTGGAACGAAGTGCTTACTTCACGAAGAAGACTCCCCCGTTGCAGATGCTCAACAGCCAAAAGATTGACGGAGATGTTCCCTGTCATGTCACTACCGATTCTGAAGGCAAATGCCTTATCATCGCCAACTACACCAGCGGTTCGGTTGTCGTCTTCCCGATTGCCACGGACGGGTCGATACAGCCAGAATCGTGCAATGTTATTCATAAGGTAGAAGCAGGAAAGAAACGTTCGAATGGCCACTGTAGCGTTGTAGCGCCTGGGGATCGGTGGGTGCTTGTAGCGGATCTTGGAAACGATCGCGTGTATGTTTACGAGTTGGATACCAACAAAGGGAAACTTACACCTGGACCGACCCCTTGGTTAGAACTTCCCGCAGGCGCGGGACCTCGCCATCTCTCGTTTCATCCCAACAAGAAGTACGTTTATATTATTAATGAGACCAACATGACCATGACTGCCGCAACGTGGGAAAACAACAGTGGCAAGCTAGCCATCATCAACCAAACGAGCACCTTACCACCGAATACTACCGCCAGAAATCTTTCAACGGCCGAAGTTCTTGTTCATCCGAATGGTCGCTTTGTCTACGGCAGCAACCGAGGGCATGATACTATCGTCACCATGGGGATCGATCCCAACTCAGGTTCGATCAAACGACTCGACAATTACTCGACGTTGGGAAAAACGCCAAGGAATTTTCGTCTCGATCCGTCTGGCTCAAAACTAATCGCCGAGAACCAAGGTAGCGATACGATCTACTCCTTTGATGTAGACAGCGAAACCGGTTCGTTAACATCGACAGGCAAATCCATCACGGTCAAGGCTCCAGCGTGTATCCGTTTTCTCAACGAAGAGCTATTGCGATGATTGCGGAACTGCGAACGATTGCTTTGTCTTGAGTAGATTTTTTGTCGCGTTGCCAACCAGTGTGAGTCTTTCCATGCGTCTTCTTTTTCTTTTGATTTGTACCACAGTCTGCTCATTCCCAATCCAAGAGGCGTCAGGCCAGAAGCCATACGAGGAATCTTATCCCGTTCATCCTGATTCTGTCCAGAAACCTGGAGTGCCTGAGGGAGATATCATCTCGGGGAACTGGACAGGATCTACCGTCTTCCCTGGGACGTTTCGGGACTATTGGATCTATGTTCCGAAACAATACGACGGCACTAAACCTGCCGCCTTAATGGTATTCCAAGACGGAGGAGGATACGTCAAACGGCAAGGAGGAACCAATGTCCCTAACGTCTTCGACAATCTAATCCATCGTGGCGAGATGCCGGTCACTATCGGGGTGTTTATCAATCCAGGCATCGTTCCGGCGAGCAATGACAACAGTCAACCTCGATTCAATCGTTCGTTCGAATACGACAGTGTCGATGATCGATATGCAAAGTTCTTGCTGGACGAGTTTATCCCTTACGTATCGGACAAGCATAAATTGAATCTGAGCCAAGATCCCAACGACCGTGGCATCTGCGGTTCCAGCTCAGGAGGAATTTGTGCGTTCAACGTTGCATGGCATCGCCCCGATGTCTTTCGACGCGTTTATACAACGGTCGGCACCTACGTCGGCTTGCGCGGCGGACATGAGATCTCAACGTTGATTCGCAAAGTTGAGCCGAAGCCTCTGCGAATTTTTCTACAAGACGGTTCGAACGACAATAATATCTACGGAGGCGATTGGTGGATGGCCAACCAAGCGATGCTACGATCGCTAGAATTCTGTGGATATGAGGTCAACCACGCTTGGGGAACAGGTGGGCACAATGGTAAGCATGGGGCAGCCATCTTCCCCGATGCAATGCGCTGGCTATGGAAGGATCACGGCAAAGTTCCTGTTCAGACTCATCCAGATCGATCCAAAAGCGAAGCGAACAAATTTCTGGTCGAAGGTGCGGATTGGGAACTAGTAGCCTCTGGATTTGAGTGGGCCGAAGGCATGGCAATCACCGAAGACGGAACACTCTACTTCACCGATGTTCCTGCATCCAAGCTGTATAAACGCGCACCAGGTAGTGAGCCAATCCTTATCGTGGAAGATACCGGATGTGCGAACGGTATTGCGTTGGGACCCGAGGGAAAACTGTACGGTGCATCGAGCAAAGCAAAGCAAATTCGAGCTTGGGATCTAAAGACTTTGCAAATGGAAGTCATCAATGAAGGTACACACAGCAATGATATCGTCGTACGAAATGATGGAACAATTTACTATACCGACCCGTCTGCAGGTAAAATTTGGATGCTTGACCGAAGCACGCGAGAACGACGCGAGGTCGATACTTTCCGCGACTGCAATGGCCTGACACTTAGCTCCGATCAAACGCAATTGTTCGTCGCACATTTCCCAAGCCGATTCATCTACGCATACTCGATCAAGTCGGATGGTACGCTAGAGAATAAACAGCCCTATTACCATCTCGAGATTCCGATGAACGACCCGGTAGGAAAACTCGATGGAATGTGCACCAGCACCGATGGTTGGCTTGTTGCGACCTCAGAAGCAGGCGTCCAAATCTGCGACCAGCCAGGTCGCGTCCACTTGATCCTGCAATTGCCATACGGCTGCAAACGACCGTGCTATGCGCGTTTCGGTGGACCTGACAACAAGACGCTTTACGTTGCCAATGTCGACAAGATTTGGAAACGAAAGACACAATTGACAGGTGCAAAACCTTACGAAAAACCGCTTATGCCTCCCAAGCCCCAATTGTGATCTTGCTGTGCCGCCTCGCCACGCGATCTTGCAATGTGATCCTCTAATGCTCCAGACAGAATCCAGGCTTGTTCAGGCAAAGACTACTTAGGTAAAGACAAAGTGAACACCGAGCCTTTGCCTTTACTTGAGCAAACAGCAATGGTTCCACCGTGCAATTCGACGACCCGTTTGGCAAACGCCAGCCCGAGTCCAAAGCCTCCGCGATGTGAAGATCGTGCGGGATCAGCCCTAAAGAAACGCTGAGAGATCTTACTACAATCTTCTTGGCTGATGCCTATACCATCATCTTCGAATGTGACCCTACAGAGTTCATGTTCGTCGAAGACTCGAATATTGACCTTCCCTCCAGGCTTTCCGTATTGAATGGCATTTTCGACCAGATTCAAGACAACTTGCCCTAGGCTGACTTCATCCGCTTCCATGGTCACAGAATCCCCGGTGCATTCGATGGTGATCGAACGATTCACTGCTTTGTGTTCCGCGGAAGCGATTACCGATTGAATCAAACTCATGATGTCTACAGTTTTCTTGTCGAGTTGATGATCTGGAGCATCAATCCTGGCAATTGCTAGTAGCGATTCCACTAGCCGCTTCATGCGTTGTGCAGATTGCAAATTAATCGACAGATGCTTTTGATATTCTTCAACTGTTCGGGGCCGCGAAAGTGCTAACTCAGTATTTGCCAGAAAAGACGAAATGGGAGTCCGCAGTTCATGCGATGCGTCTGCAGTGAATTGTTGTTGCTGTTCAAACGCTTGTTCGATTCTTTGCAACATTCCATTGAGAACTCCTCCCAATTGCGAGAGTTCGGTATCGACATTTGCAATATCCATGCGTTGCGAAAGATTTGCCCCGCTGATGAGCGATGCGGTCTTACCCATCGTTTCGATCGGTTCTACTGCGCGACGACTCAACCACCAACCTCCTGCTAATCCTAACGCCAAAGTCACGATTCCGATCCCGAGAAGCCCCCAAAGTCGTGAATGAATCCGATCTCCTTCGGCGACAACCGATCGGCCTACGCACACGAGTGTATTGTGTGGCCCTCGAATAAAGACTTCGCGGTATTCGCCTCTCTGCGTAGTTACATATCGGTGCCTCAAAAGATCTTGACGCACAAAATCTCGAGGCGGGGATACCATGGTGGGGATAGCCGATTGCTTCAAGACGGTATTGTCATCTCTCCAGATCACAAAGTAAGTAAAGCTTTCACGTCGTCCTAGTTGTTGCGGTAAAGAATCAGGCAACACCAAGAGTTTCTCCCAATCTTCCTTGGATGTTGGAATCGAAACACCGGGAGTTATCGCCCCCCAATCAATCGCCGATCGCTCGGAAAGCGATTCTGAACGAGGAACGATGGAGGCATTACGTTCAGGCCGCATAGGTCGAATAGGCCGACTACTCGGACCTCGCATCGTATTGTTGGCTGGCTCTTTCTTCCACGCAGGCAGCCGAGGACCGGGCGGCATCGCGATATCTTGCGACAAACTATCGAGTATTGAAATGGGTGCTAAACGAAGCGCACCTTCGAGTACTCTCGCTGCACTCACTAGCTCCTCATCCACGCTATCCCAATGTGCACGCGTCATTTCCCATTGAAGCATACCACCAAACAAACCGACAACCAAGAGGAGAATAAAGGCGTGCCAGGCTTGGATGCGCCATCGCAGCGAACGATACCAGCTACCCATGCAGAATGTACCCTTGTCCTCGACGTGTCTCGATTAAATCGTGTGACAATTTTTTTCGAAGATGCGAGATATGGACGTCAACGATGTTCGAGAGACTGTCGTCGTCTTCGTCAAAAATATGATCGTAGATCAAGGTCCGGGTGACAACCTTTCCTTTATAGATCGCCAACAGCTCTAGAAGAGAATACTCGCGAGCCGTCAGAACAACATCCTTACCCGAAAACTGCACCTTCTTTGCTCCTAGATCCAGTGTCAACGGCCCGGCAACAATATGGTTGGATGCATGTCCAGCCGAACGACGGATCAACGCACGGATCCTGGCATGTAGTTCAGAAAGCGAAAATGGCTTTACCAAATAGTCGTCGGCTCCATGATCGAGGCCCACAACTCGATCTTGAATCGAATCTCGTGCCGTGAGTATCAAAACAGGGGTAGATCGTTTTATTCTCAGCTTCTTGAGCAACTCGATCCCACTCATCCCGGGCAGCATCCAATCCAACAGTACAACATCGTAATCTAAAGCCAAAGCCTTGATTTCTGCATCGATTCCGTTATTTGCCTCATCGACGGCGTACCCCGTCTCACGAAGTGACTGCGCAATCGAGCACCTCAATGTCTCTTCGTCATCAACTACAAGTATTCGCAACGCGAAATGTCCTTCGTTCGTTTCGTTCTATTCTCTGCTACCAATGCGATTCAGCACGCCCAAAGCCAAACGTCTCGCTATGCCCGCACCGATACTATAACGTACGAACCTGAAGCCAACATGAAGCGCAAACCTTGGCATACTCGTCCCTACCGTATACAACCCAAACGTACGGCCTCCAACACCAGGCACTCCGACGGCTTTAAGTAGTACGGTGTCCATTGCAATGGTGGGAGCTTATGAACGGCTCCTGCAAGTGCAGTAATCGACCCGCTATGAGCGACTGCAACAACAGTCACACCCGTCTTATCATGTTCGAACAACGAACTTAACCAACGACAGGCACGCCGTTGAACTTCGGATGTCGTCTCTCCGCCTCCAGGCCGATAAGTCTCTGGAAACTCAAGCATCTCGTGACAACGCAAGACTTCTTCTTGAGGGATTTCGTCCCACGGTTTCATCTGCCAAGAACCGAAGTCTCGTTCTCTCAAGTCTACCGTAGCGTTTGTCTCGATACCTAGTTGTCGTGCAATCCACCGCGCAGGACGGGAAGCACGCTGAAGATCACTGTGCCAAATCAACGTCGGTTTCTCGCGCTCCGGTAGGCTCCGCACCACGGATAGCGACTCCATGAGCGAATCTTCCCATCCGGCTGCCAATTCCACATCACCTTGACCGTAGCAAACACCATGCATTGGTGCGATCACTTTGGGGTGCCGGATAAGAATCACTCTGCGTGCCAGTTCACCATATTCAGCAATCGTTCCGCTCATCATATTCGATATTGCCGGGGCATTAGGGCGCCAAACGATCGATGGCCCACGGAGACGCGGTGCTGTCCCTGAGGTATCGAAACCGATCGTGCAAGCGAGAGGGGCGACCTTGCCAAAACTCGATCATGGTAGGAGACAATCGATAGCCTCCCCAGTTGCTCGGTCTTGGAATAGTCTTCCCTTCGTAGACTTTTTCCAACTCATTCACTTTGTGCTGCAAATCGTAAGTTGCATCGATGACTTGAGATTGGGGCGATGCGACTGCTCCTAGCTGACTCGATCGCGGTCGCGCCTGAAAGTATTGATCTGAGAACTCTGCGCTCGTTTTGGTGACAACTCCCTCAATCCGAACCTGTCGTTCAAAGCATGGCCAAAAAAATTGGAGTGCCGCTTTTGGGTTCCTGGACAATTGCTGCCCTTTCGAAGAGTCGTAGTTCGTAAAGAAACAGAAACCCGTATCGACCGCCTTCAGCAATACAACGCGCGACTTTACACTTCCATCCTCGCCGGAAGTCGATAACGTCATTGCATTCCTTTCGAACCACTCGGGCAAAAGCTCGGCGGATGCAGTGGATAATTCATCCCACCATTGGTGAAATAGGACAAAAGGGTCGTCTGGCAGTTGCCCCCGCTCCATCGAACCAAATAAGTAATTTCTCCTCAAATCATGCAAAGTCACTTTTCCCTCAACCTTGTTGGCATAATTTTTGCTTACTAGTCGTCACTTAGTTCTCGGTAGGTAGCCAAACTGGCACACACTGGAACTCGAATCTTGTTTTCGGATCAAACTCTACGAGTCGACACGTCTCTGATTCACTACACTCTGATTCACTACACTCTGATTCACTACACTCTGATTCACTACACGAACCCGAACGGGTAAGTAAAGGCTATGACAAGCAGAATTCCTGTCAACAAACAGTCTTCAATTGCTCCAAGATTTTCTCTCGCAGGCTATGTTATCGTGGCCACTTCGATGCACGACGGCGGTGTTTACGAAAAAGCTGTTTGCATCGTTGTTGAGCACACTGCCGATCGAGCCATCGGCTTAATGCTCAATAGGTCTGCCTATTTTGACCCAAAGCTGATGCCTGCACTTCAACTACCGAATTGCAGTGGGCACAGCAAGATATTCTTCGGCGGCCCAGTCGACGGCCCGGCTTGTGCTCTCCATGACAACAAAAATTTTGCTGAGGGCGGAAACAATTTAGGCGTCTATCTGG
The DNA here is from genome assembly GCA_021300155.1 of Pirellula sp. GTDB lineage: Bacteria > Planctomycetota > Planctomycetia > Pirellulales > Pirellulaceae > JBKCUI01. The sequence goes on along the minus strand of JAJTID010000001.1, from coordinate 82,409 downwards.
CGTGCCAAGAGAAAAACTTAATGGAACTGACTCAGTCTGAGACAGGAAACTTCAAAATATACATTGGCCACGCAGTTTGGGGCCCCAAACAACTCGATACGCAAGTCGTCGAGGGTGGATGGTACGTATTGCCGGCAATTCCTGAGATCGTGTTTTCCGATGATAGAGTCATGCGCACCAAAGCCCTCCGAATCGTTGGAAACCAAATGCTGCAATCAGCGACCGGGCTTCCAGTGAACGAAATCGATGGACTCTATAACTAGGGGAACTTCCCGTCGCTTAGGCGTTTGTTGCTTTAATACCAACCCGACGCGTGCGCGAGGGTTTCTGAGGGATTGTACGTCCCTCGCCCACGCTCTCACCCTTCGGGGTGTGATGTTTCCTTTGCCTGCGGGCAAATCTATTAAAGCAACAATCGCTTAGGATGCGGCCTTGTCGAAAGCGATCGTGTCTTCCAACACGACCGCCTGCCGCTCCGCAACGTTTTTCGGAAGATCATATTCGTGGTGCAACGAAACGGGACCACTCCAACCGGCTTCCTTGAGGATCTGATAAAACCGTTTGGGAACGATCCCTTGACCATAGGCGCACCACGCTGGACGATTGGATCCGTTGGCTTGCTTCCATTCAAAATCTTTCGCATAGACAGCGGAAACATGGGATTGGACTAGACGCCAATCGTTTGGCCACGAAAGCCCTCCCTCGATCACCGCATGCCCAATGTCAAAGAACATGCTGACTTCTCTAGGATCTGTATCCTTCAAAAGATACCAAGCGTCCCAAACGGATGCTCCGATATATTTTTCGCCGGAATGGTTTTGGTAACCTGCCGTTAGCTTGAGCTGTCGATTCGTTTTGGCAATCAACTCCACTTCACGTTTGATTTGATCCAACTGCTGCATAACAGGGATACTTGCATCGTAGGTCCAATAAGCTAGGCGATAGTATCGAATTCCAAGCTCCGCCGCCGTCTGCAACACCGATTTGTTTTGAGGCGAAGTAGTGTCGCGAATATCTGTTGTAATCATGTCCACTTGGAGGCCAGCGTTTCGCAATGTCTTCACAAATGCGGGGAGAGTCTTCTCCACAGATTCCGGGGCGATGTGCCCTCCCTTACGAACCGTCAAGTCGACACCGTCCCACCGGGACTTCAAAGCGAATTCTGCCAACGCCTCTGCATTTAAATCCTGAAAGTGTTTGGAGAAGCCATGAATCGGAAACGGTCTTTTCTTTTCTCCCAACGCAAACAAATCTCTGCCAAGCCCGAGACTTGCGCCCACAGCACATGCCGCCATGGAGCCTAGAATACTTCGACGCGATTTATTGATTCGTTGCCCTTGGTCAGGCATTTGAAAGTAAGTCGGCATCTCGCTACAACTCTTTATTCTGCGATAACTCGAGGCGAATTATCTAGGATCTGTCGGCCTTTGGCTGCAAGCTCATCAGGCGTTGACGCTTCTCTCGCCAATTGCAAAAGTTCGGGAACACATAAATACTTTTCTTGCATCGCCGCATCCTGAACGATTGGCCAGAGCTCTTTCGCAAAATTGGGATGATGATGTGACCATTCTTCCCAAAATCTGGAGTAATTTGGTCCCCGGGCTTCCAGCGATCGAACCAAGATCGAGGCTCGCCTTTCGTCGATATTTGCAGATTCGGAAACAGTTACAACATCCCAACGTCCGTTTGGTGAAGTCCAAGGTAAGTGCTTTAGAATGCTCGCGGTTACAATCGATTTCGGAGTTCCATACACTGTTTTGGTTATGCGAACCTTGATTCCCGGAATCCGTCGGTACGCGAAAGTACGAACCTGAAAAGTAATTGGCGAGAATTCTTCCCCTTGAATCGAAGTTCCGATGGCGAAGAACAGGATGAGTGCAAACAAACCTATTAATGAAAAAATCGTAAGAGCAAAGCCCGTGAGTCGATACTTACCTGGCGTAGTCTTCGAGGGAGTATTGCTAGGAACGGCCATCTCTCATTACATTGCTTGGGTAGAAATTACCAGACATTGAGTATACACGAATTCGGCGATCATCCGCGACATGCTTTGAATGTAGGTTGCGGATAACGAAGAACGAAAATCATTCCAAAGGATTGACATTTTGAGAAAGGAAAGACAACTTTGGATTCCAACGTCTTTTTTTGGCCTTTCCGAATCCGTTCGGTGCTTTTCTTCTCGATCGCACTCCACAGTTTGGAAAAAGAAGCTTCTCTCCCGTGCAGCTACCCTCCCCCCTCGCGTGGAAACCAAATCTCCAGTTTCGCCGCCGAATAAATCTCTAGACAAATCCAGGGTGGTAGAAGCCATATTGATAATCAGCCGGGAGCCAATTTCTGCGCGAAAACTAGCGCTATTGGCAGAGCTCGACGACCCCACGGAAGCCAGGACTTTGGCTCGGAAACTAAATGAAGAATACGATCAGAATGCTTATGCTTTCCGCATTGAAGAGATCGCAGGGGGATTACAGTTACTTACCCGACCTCAATTTGCGAACTGGTTGCGAAGACTCGAATTAGTCCCTCCAGAAACCGTACTTAGCCAAGGAATGCTTGAAACCCTAGCAATTATTGCCTATCGTCAGCCCGTCCAACGCAGCGAAATCGAAGCAATTCGCGGGGTTGCAACGGACGAAGTTCTCCGACAACTTATGCAGCGGGAGTTAGTTCGTATCGCCGGACGACTCGAAGACCTCGGAAGACCGTATCTCTACGGCACAACTCGACGGTTTCTGCAGTTGTTTGGTCTGCAATCCTTAGAATCTCTACCAAGGGCACAAAAGATTCGCCAAGCAGAAGCCGAAATTGCATCCAGGCTTGCAGACCCAGCCGAAGCTGTTCAAGATATGCCTTCGGGTGCCGAACCTGATTAGGGAATTGTGGAAAAGCAAACGCAATTTCTCCACTTAGGCTCACTGTCCAACAAGAAATTGCCCGGTAAGATAGTCCTGAAAGTTTGCTAGAAAACCTCACGTACGACGGATAGATAAGGAGTTCACCTGTGAAGATGACGCTAACCGCGCGAGAGTTGTCAACAATGTCAACATCCGAGCAGTTAACTTGGGAGTTTGCCTCATGGTCACCTAGTGGTCAACGATCACCTAGTGGTCAACGATCACCTAGTGGTCAACAATCACCTAGTGGCCAGTGGTCACGCGGGGGCCAATGGTCGCCTGATGACCTCGAGTCTGATGTTGGCCTAGATTCAGATTGCGGCCAATACATTGTCATGTCTGACGATGATGACGACTTCGACGAGGACGACGACGAAGAACTTGACGATGACGATGACGAAGAACTTGACGATGAAGAATTCGACGAGGAAGAAACCGATGACGACGATGAGGATTTGGACGAAGAAGATGATGACGACGACCTAGACGATGACGAATGGGAAGAGGTCGATGACGATGAAGATGAAGACGACGATGAAGAGGAAGAGGAAGATGAGGACTGGGAAGACGACGACGACTGGGATGATGACGATGACGAAGATGAAGATGAAGACGATGAAGATTGGGACTGATCATTAGTCCCTCTCTCCTTAACGACATCATTCCCGCGGACCTTTGCACTCATTGGTCCTCTTCACGAATGACCAACAGGCCTCGCGGGCATTCTGCGAGGCCTTTTCCTTTCTAACTGTTGACCATCACATGCCAAACGCAACCTGCTTTCTCATTGCGTACTCGGTTGTTTTCGTGCTAGAGCTGGCTCGATGGCGAATCCCCTCTACAGGAAAAATCGGATGGTGGACGAGAGTGATATTGGTTGCAGCGGCCTCAGTATCTCTTTTCACTCACACTCTTTACCTGCTCGATAGAATCTTTCTTGCAACAAGCGGTACGAATAGCACTTGGGCCATCTCCTGGCACGATTGGGGAATTTTGTCCGCCTGGACTCTAGCGGTTGCCTACGGTTGGCTTCTCATTCGACGAAGCGAAAATTGGATCGGGATCTTTGTGCTTCCCTTTGTATTGATGCTTGTCGGTGTAGCCATCATCCTCTCTCCGAAGACGTTGGGATCAGCGAACTCGGCAACGGGTTGGAGATTGCTGCACGGAATCGCCATGATGGGGGGCACAATGCTGGTTTCGCTCGGCTTTGCAATGGCCACAATGTACTTTCTTCAAGCCTGGAGGCTCAAAAACAAACTCACATCTCGATCTCGTTTCCAACTTCCTTCGCTCGAATACTCGCAATCCTATGGCAGAATCTGTTTGCTCGGCAGCGCTGCATCTATCGGATTTGGAATGGTCTCGGGTGTCATTATGAATCTCACTCGCGACGGTCGAGTCGAATGGCTCGATCGAGGAATCCTTTTCTCTGCAGGATTGTTCGTCTGGCTAGTTATTGCGTCAGCCATTCAATGGCAGTTGTCTCGTCGAGGTAGTGGAGACGCGACTGCTTGGATGAACATTCTCTCTTTTCTTATCGTCGCTGCCGCCGTCGCGTTAGTCCTAAGTACACCGCATGGTGGAAACAAGATGTTTGGACCAAGCGATGAAGGCCAAACATCAGTGAATCGCGATTTGCTGATAGAGGCTTCCTCATCGGAAGGTAAAAATCCATGAAGTTGAGGATGATCGGCTGCAGCCATCATACAACTCCCGTCGAGATTCGCGAAAAATTCTCCTTTACGGAACAACAAGTAGAGGGGGCGCTAAATCTACTTCGTGACCAATATAGCGATTGTGAATCCGTGTTGCTTAGCACCTGCAACCGAGTGGAACTCTACGTGGGAGCTTCCACCGAAGTCGATCTTCCCACAACCAGCCAGTTGATTCAGTTTGTCACTGATTTTCATCAACTCGCCCCTCAGGCGTACGAAGAACACTTTGCTCGCCTGGATGGGGAAGACGCGATTGAGCACCTATTCTCTGTTTCCAGCAGTATCGATTCGCTTGTCGTTGGCGAATCACAAATTGCATCGCAAGTCCACGAAGCCTACGAACAAGCGGTCAAACAAGGATTCGCAGGCCCAGCCATGCATGCGGTTTTTCAACATGCCAATCGCGTGGCAAAGCGAGTCGGACACGAAACAGAAATTCATACTCGTCGCATTAGCGTTCCTAGCGTCGCAGTTAGCGAAATGGCACGGGATGTCTTCGAACGATTTGACGACAAAAAAGTCTTGGTGATCGGCAGTGGAGAAATGGGACGCGAAACTCTCCCCTATCTGATGAACGAAGGAGCCAAGTCAATAACAATCGTCAACCGATCTTTGGAGAACGCTCAAAAACTTGCTGAGGAGTTTGGCGTTCGATCGGAACCTTGGGATCGCCTCGATGCGAATGTCATCTCGGCCGATCTGATCGTCAGCACCACTGGCGCAACGGAGCCGATCATCACGGAATCCAGATTCCGGAAACTGCAAACTGCCAGAAACAATAGGATGCTAGTGATCTTGGATCTAGCCGTGCCTCGGGATTTCGAAGCTTCGATCGGACGACTGCCCTACGTCTATCTTTATTCTGTAGACGACTTGCAAGTTGTTTGCAATCGAAATCGCACCTTTCGCGAACAACAGTTACCTAAAGCAAAACGCATCATCAAGGAAGAAGTAGAACGAATCGTTTCGGATTGGAAGATTCGCGCTTCAGGAGATACGATTCGTGCTCTTCGCGATCGAGCTGCAGAAATTCGAACGTCGGAATTGTCTCGATTGTTCGGAAAGCAGGCTTTGCAAAATGCGAGTCCGGAAGTCCAACAAGAGATCGAACATGCATTCGACCGTCTCGTGAACAAAATACTTCATCAACCGCTGCAGTCGATACGCGATGTCTCGCAGAACGAGCAGCGAGACTCGCTCGTCTCCGCTCTGCGTTGGTTATTCAAGATTCGTTAAACCGAATTCGCGAACTACGGTCTGAGTACCGATTTCACGACGGCACCTGTATGCATTTTCTCAAACGCATCGTGCCAGTCTTCCAACGGCCATACGCCGCCAATGATAGGCTTCACATTCAACTGACCACTCGTCAGCAGCGCGATGACCCGCTCCCAAATCGCCCAGTGATGACTAAAGCTGCCCTGCAATCGAACATTCTTTTGCACGAGTGGATCTATATTAAAACCCAAAGGCTGAGGCCCCCAGCCAACCTTGCTAATCCAGCCTGCGGGCCGGACCAGATCTAATGCAATCTTCAACGTGATACTGGCTCCGGCTGCGTCGATCACACCGTCAGCTCCCAATCCATCCCGCTCTAAAGCCCAAGCTTTTGCATCACCAACGATTGGAATACATCCATAATCCTGGGCGGCAATATTCAACCGATGCCTGTCCGCTTCGAGGCCGACGAGCGCCACCTCGGCGCCGCACAAACGGGCCATGGCCGCGCACAAAATACCAATCGTACCCGGTCCCAAAACAACCACTCTATCGCCAGGTTCGATATGTGCATTCTTCACCACGGCGTTATATGCAACACAACATGGTTCCGTCAAACACGCTTGTTCCATCGGCAGCGCGTCCGGTACACGGTGAAGTATTCGAGATGGTACTCGCACATACTTGGTCATGGCCCCATCCACACCATACCCAAAACCTTTGCGCGTCGGGTCGAGATTGTACCGCCCCTGGCGTGTCATCGGATTATTCGAATCGATGATCGCGGCAGTTTCGCTGACCACTCGATCGCCCACCTCCCAGCCAACAACACGCGAGCCGGTCTCAACAATTCGCCCACCGAACTCATGCCCCAGAACCACCGGATAGTTGACCGGCCAAGAATGATCGGCCGTCCACTGGTGAAGATCGCTACCGCAGACACCAACATTGATCACTTCGAGCAATACATCGTCGTCACCGATCTTCGGCACATCGAATTCACGAATTTCGACAGAACCTTTTTGCGGTGCAAAATTGACAACAGCAATTGACTTCATAGTGCGGCAAGAACTCCCGGGATAACGTAAAGATGAAACGAACAAACATCAACAATTGACTGAGCAATAGTATCGCCAATAACCTGATACCTGAAATCGCAAAAGACACATGTTCTTATCGATTCCCAACTTTCAGACGCGATGTTTCTAGGAAGCGATTTAAAGCTCTGCAATCTTGACGTTGCGATATTCACACTTCATCTCGACACCTCCGTGAATCTGCAATCCGATCGGAGCCGCTCCTGAAAACTTTGGATCCGTCAATTCGGAAGCTTTCTTTCCATTGATCCAACAGGTAAAGGTATCTCCCTTGGCTTGAATGCGAAACGTGTTCCATTCTCCTTCCGGACGTAACAAACTCTTCGCCTCCTTGGCTTGGCCAACTTCCGGATAAGCAGGTTTTCCACCAGTATAAAATGAACCCGTCATGTCTACGCGAAGACTGCCCGACACACCAAGCTGCAATTGCAATTTAGGTTGTCGCATTTCGATTCCTGTATCAACCCCTCGATCCGTCGACGCTTTCCAACGTGCGTCAAACTCGAGAACAAAGTCCTTGTATGACTTGTCTGTCCAAAGATAATGACCTTTCTTCTCTGCATTGCTCTCTCCAACAAGTACTTCTTTCTCAATTCGCCAAAACTCTGCAGCACCATCCGACTTAAAGTTGGTGAAGTCTTTGCCATTGAACAGAGGTCGGAGCATTGGCTCTTCAGCGAAAACGCACGTAAAAAAAGGGGTAGCAAAAGCGAGGGCGACGAAGCAGCGATGAATGTATTTCATGATTGAGACCTACTTTAATCTTGCGGGATAGGAACGAAACATGTCAGGCGGCTTAGTATACTGCATCATTTCAGCCCGTACATCTAGCCACCACCGGCAGCACTCGATCGATTGATAAGACATTCCGCCGACCGCATCGGTCGAGGAGCGTGAAGTGGAAATGCAGCCGCACTCGCGTGACTTTTTGTCCGTTGCGACTTTCAAGTGTTGCTGGCGAAAAATCGGAAGGGTAAAAAACTAAATTCGACTCGCCTCAATGCCACTTCCAACACCAAAAGAAATGTCGCAATCGCCACCATGACAATAGCGGGGCTCCTTTTTCTGTCGCAAGAATGACCTCCGTTGTTGGCTTAGCTCGGGTCATGACATAACCCGAAAGAAATGGAGCTGTTTTGAGTTCAATATCAGCCAACGCTTTGGTCGCACGAATCACCTGGGAAACGAATGGTTGTTCGTCGATTGCCGACTTACTCGCAGTGACGGTCTCTTTCGCAAAAATCTATGGGACCTGCGATGTATCGTGAGTCACATAGTGCCTTCCCTTGCCGATGCGCGTAATAGACTCGAGCAAACCGGTATCGGAACCATCTCTGATCGCCACCGTGGAAACGGTCATCCACCGCCGCGCGAGCCATTGGAGTCCGCTTGTTTTGCTCGTGTGCTTTTTGGTATTGAAGAAGACCGATGACCCGAGACCGCGCGTTAACTCTAGATAATTCGAAACGACCCATGGAGACTTCTCTCCACCGCGAACTAAAACAACTGTATGCTGCTTCGCCTGAAAGTGTCGAAGTTGCTGAAGCGCGGTATCGCATCGATGCTATCGATTCCAATGGCCGATTGGTCGAGATTCAGCACGCAGGCTTAGGAGCACTTCGTAGAAAGATCACGCAATTGCTGGAAGCGGATCATGAGATTCGGATCATTAAACCTTGGATCGAACTGAAAACAATCGAAACGTACGATAAAGCCGGCGGAAGGCTATTGCGTCGTCGTAAGAGCCCCAAGAAACAACGCCCCATACAATTCTTTGGTGAGCTTATTCACTTCACCAGCGTTTTTCCCCGAAAGGGGCTTTCAATTGAAATACTATTGGTCGAATGCATCGAAACACGAATCGATGCGCCGAAGAAAGGGAGACGTAAACAGTACAAAACACTTGATGTCTCACTGGCTCGCGAACCCGCCATGGACAACGCAATTGTGCTGCGTTCAGTGAAGGACCTTTGGAGTCTGATGGGTAAACCGAAACTCCCCAGGCTTTTTGATACCCAGCAACTGGCAGAGTCGATCGGCGAGCCTCGATGGCTCGCTCAGCAAATCGCGTACGTCTTGAAGAATTGCGGCGCAACGAAAAGTCACTCCAAGCGGGGAAATGCTATCGTCTATCGTGCGGCAGCTTAGCACGCTCCTCTTGGTGGTCGGTAACGATTACCCCACGCGAGAAGATCAGCAGTACTTCTTTTCCCAAGCTGCAGTTTCGTCTGCCAATTGACCATCTGGTGGAATGGTTCCTTGTTCGCGGCTTTCTAAGAATCGTCTTTCTAGTTTGTAGAGGTCGTCATCGAGTGGTCTTCTCGTCTCGTCGCTTAGTCGATCGATAAAGAGCATGCCGTCGAGATGGTCGGTTTCGTGCTGGATAATTCTCGCTAGGAATCCATCCACTTCGCCGGCAATTTCGGTTCCCGAGATATCGTATGCACTGATTTGGAGCGAGCGACTTCGCTTCACGTGAGCATTAATACCAGGCAGCGACAAGCAGCCTTCTTCAGCTTCTACGGTGCCTTTCGGTTTATTGATAACGGGGTTGATAAAAACCATCTCTTGGTCTCGTTCGTTTTTTTCTCCTGACGGGTTGGCAACAAAAAGCCTTATGGGCAAGTTCACTTGATTTGCCGCCAGCCCAACTCCACGAAATTCGTACATAACCTCAAACATTTGTTCGACAATCTCCTTCAATTGAGCGTCGACCCTCAGAATGGGTTTCGATCGATGTCGCAAAGTTGGATGTGGATAAGTGACTAACTGGAGTTTCAGCATGGGGGAGTATCGGATTCGAGTGGGATCAGGTAGGCTTAAGATTGTTTTCTAGTTTGTCTCAAACGTAAACCGAAGATGCACCAAGTTTTGGTATTCTTTTCTATGACGGTTACGAAACTGGCGATATTTCTCGCGGTGGGATGCCCTCATGTCTTTGCGCAGCAGGCGGCAGTGTCGATTGAAGAAACCGAGCTTTTTCGACAGGCCATCGAAAGGTTTCGCGGGGCAAGTCGAGTCACGATCGCGGATGATGACGATTCTTCGTTCAATCGATGGGATGCACCGGAATCGAAGCTAGAGACCGGCGTGATTTTGGAATGGAACGCTGAGAAGTTGTTTCTAGTCCGTCCGAACGATTCGAGGGAAAGATCGATTTCCTCCCCTCGAGTTTTGAGGATAGAGCCGGTTTGGGAGAATCCGTTGGCCGAAAAGTTGCACGAGCTTTACTCAAAGCAACGCTGGAGCGAAGCGATTGCAATAGGGCCGAAAGTGCTTGGTTCCAAGTCTGAATATCCGTCGACGCCTCGATGGCAGCAGAAAATGTTGTTGGCTGAATTGGTCGAATGTCGAACATCTCTGGGCAACTGGGAGAAAGGTGCTGTCCTCTTCCACTCTCTTGCACTCGCCAAAGAGTCATTGCCTCCTCTTCTTGCCACTGTCATTCCTATTCCTTGGACCGACTCATCGGTGGCGATCGGTGACCGGAAAAAGCTTCATGAGCTTTCAGAAGGTTGGATACGAGATTCAAACGAACTAATCAAATTGATGGGAGCGGCGTGGTTGCTCGATAGTGACCAGCAAAAAGAGGCAATCGCAACACTGGATACGTTGGCAAGACAATCCAAAAGTACGCTTGTTTCGAAGTACGCGGAAGCCCAGCTTTGGCGAACAACCCCGCCTGTGGAGCTTGCTACGAAACGAGTCAATCGCTGTTACGCGGTACGTGACTCTTTGCTTTTGCCACTTCAAGCAGGGCCGACGATGTTGCTTGCGGAACGTTTTAGCAAAGCAAATGAAAAGGAACTGGCATTGAGCGAATGGATGCGTGTTGCCATGATGCATTCGGAGCAATATCGATTAGCATCGCATGCGGCGAAACAAGCAGCCGCGGTGCTTCGTGAACGATCGCAGTCTGCGGAAGCCGACGCCTTGGAAATTCCCTACAGGAAGTTACAGCCTTGATCTCATCGACTAGCCAACAGAATCATCGAATCCGTGTGTGGACGAATCGCGTTCGCCTTGCCTCATACCTCGCGGTGATGTGCGTATTCATTGCATGTCTTGTGGTATCGAAACGCATGAGTTTTGCACAAGGAACTCAGAACGCAGCCGGTGGGGCGGCAGTTGCTCCTTCGATTGCGCCGCAAAAGCCTAGTCCGACCGAAGACTCCATCTTAGAGATCGTGTTCAGTGGCGGGATCCTGGGGATTTTGATCATGGTTACCTTGATCGCGTTGTCGGTCGTTGCAGTTTATCTAGTCTTTGATCAAGCTATGGGGTTGCGCAAAAAGGATTTGCTTCCCTCCGATCTTGTGGAGGGCGTGAAGCAACTTCTAACGCAGGGAAAACTGAAGGAAGCAGACCAGCTGTGCCGAGATCGCCCCTGCCCATTATCGTTTGTGCTGGCTAGCGGCATTTCGGAGATTGAGTTTGGATGGCCAGCGGTGGAGAAGGCACTGGAAGACTCCACGGCGGAACAGGCCGCACGACTGTATCGGAAACTCGAGTATCTGTCGGTGATCGGAAATCTCGCACCTATGCTCGGATTGTTAGGGACGGTGAGCGGGATGATCTTGGCTTTCCGAGAGGTGGCCGTGTCTTCGGGGGCTGCGGGGGCAGGACAACTAGCTGGAGGCATTTATTCAGCCTTGGTTACGACAGTCGCTGGATTGTTGATCGCAATCCCCGCATTGGGAGCCTTTGCTGTACTTCGCAACAGGATCGATGAGTTGATCTCAGAGCTTGCGTATTCCGCGCAACATGTTTTTTCATCGGTTCGACGTCGAATACCGGGCGCGGCTGTCAGGCCGGTCGCTCCACCACGAAGTTAGTATTCTTTTCGGAATATGCGTTACGACCGCACCTCTACCGTTTTTTTCAAGTTGCGATGGGCTCAAGTCGATGACGAGCGTGTGAAATAGTGTCTTGGCTGCATGGATGTAGCGTAACCTTTTTGCCATCCATCGCATTATGAGTAAAAAACAAACTCAGCATTCAAGTTCTGGCAATTCTGTATCCGGCAATTCAGTCCAGCGCCCCCGAGTCCTGGGTTGGTTGATTCTCGCAGCAGGTGGGTTCAGTGCCTGGTACTGGTACAAGCCTTTGCCGCCCGAGGCTGGTCGTGCGGCCTATTCGAACTGGGATCACAATGCGTCAGCTGGGAATACCTGGATTGAAACCCCGTTGAGTGATGCTTCGTTGATTCGACCGAGCCTGGATGAGTTGTTGGACACGGAGGTTGCGGTTTCTCCCTCTACCAGCGAGATGAACGTCAACTGGGTGGGCAACAGAAAACATGGTTTGCTCCCAGTCCCCATGCAGACATCGTCTTTGTCTGATATTCTGTCGTTGGAACCGCCACCTACCGTTCCAGAGCTATCGACAGAAGTTCGCTCGATGCAGACGATGCTTCAACCATGGGTAGAGTCTGTCGGCGATGCGCCTTTTGCGGTTTCGAATAGTAGTTCCAATACGAAAACAGCAGAGTCGCTTTCGGCACCGTGGCCAGATACCACTTTCCGTCAACAGCCGGCCGAAAGCCAAATCGCGCAGCCATCTGCCATTCCCTCGCTGTTGAATTCTGGCCAACAGCACTTCGCCAGTTCGAAGATTCGTACTCAAGAAAATGAAGCGGAGAGGAGCAATCGACTTCCTGAAGAGCCTATTTCCCCGTCTCCTGCGCAACCTCCAATGGACCGGACGCCTCTCTTCATTCGCCAACCGAAACGATAGCCAGAACGTTGACTGTTTCGTCAGATTGCCAGCAAGGTGGAAGTATTCGCGTTGCTATTCGGGCTGATAACCTCTCCACATCCAAACGAGCGTATCCGCAAGGGTATGCTCGAAAACCAGCTTGTCGCAATGCTTTGTTCCTCGCGAATAGACATAGCGATAATCATACCCTTTAGCTTCCAATGCTGCAGCCGTGCGATCATTTGCCATAACCCAGTTATGATATGTTTCTTCTGGATCTTTGGCTCTCAGGTCATTCTCGGAAACGTGAGTGAAGATTCTGAGCGGCTTCTTCTCTGTCGACTCGATGAGCTTCATGCTGGAATGGTATTCCCAGGCACCGAGCGGGTAGTCCAACTCTTCTGGAGCATCGTCATCCTGCTGATCCACGAATGTTCCAGAATAGGTTACTAGTCTTCGGAATAGGTCAGGTCGAAACCAGCCCATACTCAGGGTTGCGGCTCCACCTGAGCTACATCCCATAGCCCCTCGGCCCCATGGATTGTCGGTCAAACGAAGATTTGGAAAGGCCTTTTTGATTTCAGTATTGGCCGAGACGGCAGCCAGCACTTCATCGTTGATAAAGCGAGCTAAGCGATCAGACATGGTGTCATATTCGAGGCCACGTTGACTTCCCTTTCCATCATTCCCACCGTTCTCTACAGCGATCGCAATGAAGACTGGTAGTTTGCGAGCAGGGTTCTTCGAGATAGTTAAATTGTCCAGCGCGTTGCGAACTAATTTGAGATTGCTGGGACCATCATGCATCACTAGAAACGGGGCCTCGGTTCCATCCTGATACGACGCAGGTATATAAACTGTAATTTTGCGTTCTTTGCGAACCTCTTTGCGACTATCCAATGTCTTGTCGTCGCCACGAAAAATCTTACTCGCTGCCAATGGTAGGGAGAACTCGAACTGCTTTCCCTTTGGATTGCCAAGATCTGTTAAGTCTGGGTCGATCTTGTATTCCGGACCGATGGTCCATTTGCCGTTACCTTCTTTGCCAGGGTTCTCGCGATAGGTTTCTTGCGCTTCGGTCGACGCAGAAAGTAAACATAAAAAGGCCGACGCCAAAGGGATACATACGTTAGATAAAGAAACACGAACCATACGATTGCCTGACATACTTGAGAGAGATTTGGCGTTTGTACATTATCAACTCACAGTCCGCAAATGCTAGTAGGCAACGATCTCTGACGGCGTGCGTCTCTCTACAAAGACCGAAGGTGGCTTTTCAATTGTCGAATAAGTTGCGGCATTTCTACTTTGAAGGTGCTTCGAAAATGCGCCCAGCGATCCTCTGCGGGGAAATCTACGAGTGAGGGGAGTTGTCCAATTTGATGGAGATAATCCGCAAACTCTCGGGGGCTGTTTGTAGAAAGATGATGTGCGATTCCCCATGAAACGGCATATGCTAAATCAGGCTCGTTTTTGAAAACGTTATCATTTCGAAGAAGAGAATCAACCAGTCGATACAGATTCGCATGGTTTTCGAGAAGAGCTATACATGTTGCTTTTCGAGACGCTGGCCATCGTGATCGACCCTCCGAGTTTGGGGACGAATAAGCTGGCGCTTCAAAGATCGTAGCAAACCCCTCCGCGAGCCACACCGGAGTCCCCGAACATCGCTTGTGCAACCCCATGTTGAATGCAAGCTGATGGATAGCTTCGTGGCAGATCGTGTCTTGTACTTCTTGGCGACTGACTATTTTTGCATCTTCAAATAGGACGATTCTGTTGTCACGCTGCGAGTAAAACCCACCGCAATTCGGTGGGATATTTGCTTCTTGCGCCTGCGCGTAGTGTCGGAACTCAGACTCGCTTCCCAAAACGATGGCGATCAAGGGGAAATCGAGAGTGGTACAGTTCAGACCATACTTTCGAGAGTACTGCTTGAGCGATGCATTGAGGTTTCGAAACCGCTCGACCCATTGGCTTGCGTTCTTGGATTGCGTCACAAAGACATAAGGTTGTTCGGCCCTAACTTGGAACCCTGCGCCAAACTCTTTGCGCAGTTCAACAACCAGACTCTGTAGGGATATTGGCTCAAACGGAACGGAAGTGATTGTTTCCTTTAGGATATGGTCTCGCGATACTCTTTGGATAGCTCCGTCATTTCTCATCAACCATGATTCATCCGAGAATTGAGCGACCGGAATACCAAACAGCGTGCCGTTCGTTGTATCCATTTTCAAAAACGGAGGACGCCTGGATTGCCAGGAGATCTCATTCTCCTTTTTACCCCCGTCACGCTCTCTCGTCGCGTCTAGAGTGGACTGATGGTCCACTTTGGCAATCAGCACTTCTACATTATTATTCTCTTTCGATGGACCAAGCTGCTCTGATGTCGAATCTACATCGAGACCGGTCTGTTCCATTTGGCTGCTATGCGGTGTATTCCAACCCAGAATCAAGCCGACAATCGCGACGGTGAAATCTTGGCCGAGTTGTCTTTGATGTTTGTCGATGCCGTAAAGGAAACCTGGCACCAATAGAATAAAAAGCAGAATAACTTTGGTGATTCGATTCATGTTGTTGGCCGCAAAGGAAAGCGATAGCACAGTCAAACTGTAGGTCATCCTCCAGGCCAGGAGACCGATCGGATGTTAACGCTTATCCAAGGTTCTTTAATGCAGGCGCACGGATTTGCCGAATACTCCGTGACGGACCACTACGCAGACTCAACGGCGTCTGTCCGTTTCGCTAGCAAATTCGGATTGCTCCGCAAAATCCGAAGTCGAATCCTGATCCATTCGTCCTGAGATATTGAAAATGAAGAACGAAGTTCGATTGTGTATCGTGCTCCACAACCACCAGCCGATTGGCAACTTCGATGGGGTTATTGAGCAAGCATATCAGGATAGCTATCTACCCTTTCTCGATGTGTTTGAATCCTACGAGCATTTGAAGGTAGCATTGCATACGTCTGGACCATTGATGTTATGGCTGGCCGAGCGTCATCCGGAATACTTGAACCGGGTGAAGGAGCTTGTCGGTGCGGGGCGGATTGAGATTGTTGGTGGCCCCTTTTATGAGCCCATTTTGACAATGCTGCCCAGTCGGGACCGCATCGGTCAAATCACAAAGTACACGCGATGGCTTCAGAATCGTTTCAACACTGCTGTGTCAGGCATGTGGATGCCTGAACGAGTTTGGGAAATGCAGTTGGTTCGTGATTTGGTACCTGCTGGGATGCAATACACAATTCTCGACGATTATCACTTTCGCGCGGCAGGGTGCGCAGACGAGCAACTGACAAACTATTTCCTTACGGAAGATGACGGGCAAGTATTGCGTGTCTTTCCTGGAAGCGAGAGGCTACGCTACTTGCTACCATTTGCGCCGGCGATCGATGCCATCCAATATTGTCGCGACATCGCAGAACGATCTCCCGGAGCGGTTTTAGTTTTTGGAGATGATGGCGAGAAGTTCGGTACATGGCCAGACACGAAAGCACACGTGTACGAACGAGGGTGGTTAAAGCAGTTTTTTGACTTACTAACGATCAATCGCGATTGGCTGAAAACCACGACTCCAGCAGAAGTGATTACAGAAACACCACCCGCGGGACGGGTCTATCTTCCTGATTGTTCGTATCGCGAAATGACGGAATGGGCGTTGCCTGTTGAGCGTCAGGTACAATACGACTCCATCGTACACGAGCTGCAGAACGACTCGCGTTGGCCTCAGATCAGTCCCTTTGTACGAGGAGGCAATTGGAGGAATTTTCGAGTTAAGTACAGCGAAGCTCACGAGATGTATTGTCGCATGCTCGACGTGAGTCGACGTCTGGAGTTTGCCAAGAGAAGCAATCACGATAAGTCTCTGTTGCCACTTGCAGAAGACCACCTATATCGAGCTCAATGCAACTGTCCTTACTGGCACGGTGCGTTCGGTGGAATCTATTTGCCTCACCTTAGAAACGCCACCTATCGAGAGTTGATCGCTGCTGACAACTTGCTGGATAAGATGTCAGGCAAAGTGGACGAGTGGGTTGATGTTACCACAGAAGACTACAACAAAGATCTATTCCCAGAGATTCGGCTCGCGAACGATCAACTCATTTCTTACTTCGCCCCTTCCAAAGGGGGTATGCTTTACGAGTTGGATGTCCGTGGAATCGAACACAATCTACTTGCGACCATTCAACGTCGGCCAGAAGCGTATCATAGTAAGGTACGTGCAGGATCCAGCGAGAACTCCTCCAACGCCGCGAGCATTCACGATCGTGTTGTATTCAAGCAACAGGGACTAGAGAATCAACTTCAGTACGATCGGTACAATCGCAAGTCCCTCATCGATCACTTCTTTGACGAAGATGTCTCTGTCCACGAAGTTCAGAATGGACTCGCGATGGAGCGCGGAGATTTTGCCGAACTACCATTCGATGCAAAGCTTCGGCGAGCTCCTGGCAAGATACAAGTGCAAATGCGTCGGGAAGGGAATGCTTGGGGCATTCCGCTCAGCATCACCAAGGGGATAACACTATTCGCTGGTAGCGGCGCACTGGAAGTAACCTATTTGATCGAAGGATTACCACCGGGCAAGCCATTCCACCTAGGTGTCGAATTCAATTTTGCTGGCATGCCTTCCGGCGCGGACGATCGATTCTTTTATGATTCGAGAGCTGAACGGATGGGGCATTTAGGATCAACCTTGAATCTAGAATCGACAGACTATCTAGGGTTGATAGATCAATGGCTAGGAGCGAATGTGCAGTTGACATTCAACCGACCCTCTGGAATCTGGTGTTTTCCTGTTTGCACCGTAAGCCAAAGCGAAAGTGGATTCGAATTAGTTCACCAGTCGGTGTGTGTCATGCCCCATTGGAAGGTCGTCGGCGACTCCGAAGGTCGATGGAGTGTATCGATGGATCTCATTGTAACATGCGAACATGAGCCAAATTCTCGCTCCACGCAGCTTGCCTCGGCGCAGCGTGCATTCTAGTACGACATACTATCCCAGAGGCCCTAGGTTTTTCCAACGAGGAATCAAGAAATGAAAATCTCCCCAGCCGTTTCGCAAGCACTAGACGTTGTCAAAAAGTCCGCCGAAACAGACCAAGCCATCGCCACAGCAGTTCTTGCGAAACAGCAGAGTGTTTCGAAGCAACAGGGCGACGCAGTTCTCAAATTGCTAGACTCAGTTCCGAAACCCCCATCACGCGGTATCGATGTCCGCGCATAGTTTGGAATGGCGAGTGAAGTCGCTAAGTCTAAAGGTATAAGTTTGGGAAGATTGGCAAGCTGGGAGAAAGAACTTCCCCCATGCCTTCTGGAATTCTTCATAAAGCGAACCATATTGCTGTTTCTTTGTAGATTCGCAGCCGCTAAAGTCCTGGCTGTGAGGAACGGAATATGCCATATGGAATCTACTTATCTGCTGCGGGAGCGCATGTACAAAACCATCGTCTAGAGGTTTTGAGCAACAACTTGGCGAACATCAATACGCCAGGATTCAAGCAGACATTTTCTGTTTTGCAAAGCCGTCACAACAAAGCCATCGAAGATGGTGAGGTCTCAGCCAATTCTGGTACGCTTGCTGACATCGGTGGTGGAGTAAAGATCCAGCCAACCATGACTTCCTTCGAGCACGGGCCGATGGAACGAACTGGCACCAAGACTGATTTTGCGATGCATGACAAGAACAGCTTCTTCGTCGTTCAACGGGGTGAAGAGCAATTTCTTACAAGAGCAGGTGGGTTTGTCTTCAACTCTGCTGGCCAACTGACCACTACCAATGGCGACTATGTTCTCAGCGCCGACGGAAATCCGATTCAAATCGATCCAACGAATCGTTATGAAGTGAATGACGACGGGACTATTCGACAGAATGGAGCCGCGATCAATCTAATGGCAGTTCGTCCTGAGAATCTTGGGGACCTATCACGGGCAGGAGATAATCTCTTCAAGCCATTGGCTGAGGTGCAGCCAGTACCGCCGAACGAGCGAGCGGTCGTTAGTGGGTTCCTTGAGAAGTCAGCCGTCAACCCCACCATGGCGATGATGGAACTGATTGAAGCCTCGCGGGCTTATGAATCCAACCTACGACTGATTCAACACCAAGACCAAGCTTACGGAAACCTTATCGGACGGCTTCTCAAGGAGTAATTCATCGATGCTCCAGAGTGTTCTTCGATCCTAACCATCCACATCGACTAGCTAAGGTAAAAGAAAAATGAGCGTGCAAACACTTTACACTGCAGCCACCGGCATGGATGCAATGCAGACCAAGCTGGATGTGATCGCGAACAACTTGGCGAACATGAACACTACCGCGTTCAAACGCGATCGTGCAAATTTCGAGGATTTACTTTATCGCGCTGAAGTCTATCCGGGAATCCAAGACTCGCAGCAAAACCCTACGCCGGTCGGCGTGGAAATCGGTTTGGGTACGCGGGTACAAAGTACGCAGAAGGACTTTAGCCAAGGAACCATCGAACAAACGGGTCGCGATTTGGATATCGCAATCGAAGGGCGTGGATTCCTTCAGGTTTTCGATCCAGTTACCCAAACACAGCAGTACACCCGAAGCGGAAATCTCGATGTTAACGCCAACGGACAATTAGTTATCGGATCCGCTCAGACAGGTCGCTTACTTGATCCGCCAGTATCTATTCCACAAGATGCGACGGCTGTTGTCATCAATGCAAATGGCCAAGTCATGGTTCGACAGGTTGGACAAACTCAGATGACGCAAGCTGGCGATATTCAAATGAGTTCTTTCATCAATCCAGACGGCCTGCTCAAAGTGGGTGAAAACCTTTATCAGGTTACAGACGCGAGCGGTCAACCTCAGCCAGGATCACCAGGCCTGAATGGGCTAGGAATCATTCGCCAAGGTTCGCTGGAAAAATCGAATGTCGAACCCGTGCGCGAACTTATCGACTTGATCACAACACAACGAGGGTTTGAATTGAATTCCCAAGCGATTCAAGCTGGAGACCAAATCCTTCAGCAAATTGCGAATCTGAGACGGTAACCGACATGATAAGATCCCACTGGATTTACATCGCAACTGCTGTAGCTTACTTTTTGTTACGATCTATTGCTTATTCGCAACCTGTGACAGCGAAAGTTGGGGTGGAGCAAGTTGTTATTCACTTGAATGCTTCTGCGGAGTGTCCTTCTAATTTACTGCAGCTCAAAGATGTTGCCACGATTCGTGGGACAGCGAAATGGGCGGCCGACCTTGGTTCATTGACTATCGCACCATCGCCGCAAGTTGGAAAACCAGCCTTGTGGTCACGCAAAGACATTGAGCTTGCACTCGAGCGACGAGGTATCAATCTTAATAGTTTGAAATGGGAAGGGGGCCAGCAGTGTCGCGTGGTGCGATCACCTAACAAAGCGGCGACGAATGTAATGGCCGCACCGCTATCAACATTTCCACCCGACAATGGTTCCTATCCTTGGTCGAACGGTTTAACGACGGGTGGTTCCGAAGGGGCAAAGAGCAACGCGAAACAAGCTCAAACAAGTGATGAAGCGAATCATGATCGATTTACTTCCGCATTCTTGACTCCTGCCATGATTGCTCAAGCGGAGCGAATTGCATCGACTGCGATCGAGAAGTACTTGCAAACAAAGACAAACTCCACAATTGACTATACGATTCGTCCTGAGATATCTACTGAATTGGCACCGAGATTGCTTCAGATGCGACAGATTGTTGGTGTCGACGGCGGATTGCCTCCATGGGATGGTGAACAGAACTTCGAGTTTCTCCTCAAGGGACCGACAGGAGAGATGGTTGTTCCAGTCAAAGCAATGGTTGAACTCCCCGAACTCGTTGTAGCAGCCGAAAAGCAGTTAGCAAAAGGAAGAGTCCTCCGAGAAGAGGATCTGATCCTTATTCCTATGCCACGCGGTTCGAAGGAGTCTCCAGACAAATGCTTTACTGATGTACAAGAGCTCATTGGTAAAGAACTCAAACGCTCGATGAGCACACAACAGGTAGTGCTTCGTCAAGACGCTGGAGCTCCTACGTTGATCCATAGCGGCGATGCCATCAAGCTAGAAGTGATTGCCGGTTCACTCGTTGTTGAAACGAATGGAAAAGCGATTGAAAGTGGTGGCCTGGATGATTTGATCCATGTCGAGTCGCTAGATAACAGAAAAAGGCTCTTGGCGAGAGTCACAGGCGAGAGAGTCGTCGAAGTCGTGTCGCAAGGAACCTCGAATCAATCCTTCAACAAAAACAATAGCCGTTCGTTCTCGAAGGTGTCACGATGATCAAAGTTTTCCGATTTCGAATCGTTTGCCTGTTTTGCGCGTTGCTGTTCACTTCGACCTGTTTTGGGCAGAACGGTAGCTTATTCAACGCCTCGAGCCGAAATAAGACAACGAACATGGTCAATTTTCAAACCCCAAATCCAAGCATCCAGGGGGTTGTTGGCACGGTACAGAATGGAAACGTGCCACCAGGTGGAACGAATGGAAGTGGTTCGCAAGAGCTACAACCTAACGGAGGCTTGCAAGACGCGTGGACGTTTATTCCACCGACCCAGGCACGGCAGATCCGAATGCATGACATCGTAACTATTCGAGTGGACGAATCGGCTACCTCGCTTCTATTGGGCAATGCAACTTCACGCAAAACGACTTCCTACGATGCAGTTGTTAGAGATTGGATTCGAATGGTAGGTTTGGATACGATCAAACCTGCTCCGCAGGCAGACGGAGATCCTCGGGTGCAGGTCAATCAGAACGAAGTCTATCGGGGCGATTCTACAATTCGAACCAGTGAATCGCTCACGTTCAACATCGCCGCACAGGTGGTGGATATCTTGCCAAACGGACTGATCGTACTCGAGGGAACGACAACCTTGGAGCTCAATGATAACAGGCTAGAAGTCTCCTTGATTGGCACGTGTCGCAGTTTAGATATAGATCCCAACAACACGGTTCTCAGCAGAAATCTCGTCAACAAGCATATTAAGAAACGCGAGAACGGACATGTGCGCGATGGTTATTCTCGCGGTTGGCTGACTCGATTTTTAGCTCAAATCAAGCCCTTCTAACTACGTCAACTAACCACAGCTTCAAAAGTCATGTGACTATGTGGTTGCTTACTACCATCGATTGTGCGATCGTTCATCTAGCGCTGCAGGGTCAGTGATTGCCGGCTGCGGGCGTGAAGGTGTAGTACTCGATCATGTCATTGATTCCTTGTTCGCAAGCGATACAGAATCCAAAAGGCGAATCACCTTGGCCCATCCAGCATTTCTCTTCTGATCGATAGATCCCCTTGGAGAGGTAACCTCCTCCTTCGAATGCACCCACGATTCTGCGACTAGGGTTTGGATTGTTCGACAACGGAGTTGGAATGGAGACATTGTCTGTCAGAAAACTTTTCCACTTGATTTTGGTGGCGTCAAGTTCTCTCGTCAGATTGGGATCGGGTGGCTCGATTCCCTCTGGATACAATCCGTTGTACGTGACATTGCCAATGTATTCGTCCGCCAAGTACGCGAGTCCATGACCTAGTTCATGAATAAAAACGAAAGGACTTGTCGAGTATCCAGTCGTCGTAACGCAAAAGTCCATGCGAATACTTCCACCACCATATTGAGTGGAATTGACAAGTACAATGATATGATCGTAGGGTGCTACGGATGCAATTCGGTGGATCAAATGGTTTGACTCCAACAAGAGATAGCGTTGGATCCCCAGGGTGTTGAAAGAAGTATTGAACAAGGTATCGCGATGGACGTTGCGATGGGGAATATCGGTTCCCGATTCATTGCTGGCACCGAACACGCCGACGATGTTGAACTTGGCTTTGTTTTCTTTGTAAGGGGAAGCTTCAAAGAGTTTGTTCGTCATCTTCGCAAGGTCGTTGACGAATTTGTTTTTCTCTTTCTCTGTGTATCCCTCGGCGAGGAATACCAGATCGACACATTGTTGAGGAGGACCGCCCGTGTGGTGCTGGACCATCTCTAGATTGGAATTCAACTTCTCCACCGGTTGAATATTGGGATCTGCTGGATTCAGTGGCGTGGACCAATGTTCGCGCCATGCACCACCTTTGGCTCGTTTGTCGATGACAACGATGACTGGCGATTTGGGTTTTGGGATTCGAACAGTCATTTCAAAAACGGCGGATGTTCCATCCAATGCAGGTTGGGTGCTCGCGTATTCCGTGAAAAGAGTATCAAAGCCCTTTTTGTAGAGAAGTTTTTTGTCGTCAGCGCGAAGAACACGGACTTGGAAGTCGCCATAATCAAAAGGAGAAATGTACCTGTTTGGATTTTCAGGCCACAGTCGCTCGAAGACCATCGATTTGCAAGAGATGTCGCACTGGGTTGCGTGTCCGGTTTGCAACAATTCCAAGCGAATCGCACCGTTTTCAAAATCCGTTTCGCCATAAACCGATCCTATTTTTAAAATGAGGGTCGCCATGACGAGTGCAAAGCCGCACCAGGATTTCCAAGCGGCCGATGTTTTTGGTCTCATTTTTGTCCTTTCAGTTATGGAATTCAGCACGATGGGGAGGTTTACCAGCGGGGACGCTCGGGTGGCACATCTCCTTTGCTAGAAACGATTTACGGAATCCGAAGGTCGTTTCAGCCCAATGCGTTTGCAACGGAAAAATTCGGAAGTAGTATGTTAGTGATTGTCGGGTAACTCTTTCTGTGATTGCGGAACATTTTATGCGAATTCGAACTCTTTCCTTTCTTGCTCTCGTATCAGCATCCCTGGGCGGGGTTGCAGCAGCCCAAGATCCACTGGATGAAATGTACGGTCGCGCAGTCCATCACTTCTTTCGGGGTGACAATTTGACCGCTCAAGAAGTGTTGAACGAAGTCATCGCAGCAGGCAGCCAGGATCCACGCGTTTATTTCTTTCGTGGATTGGCAATCGCTCGAAATGGCGAAATAGACGCGGCTATGGCTGACTTTGAGACAGGTGCCCAGCTAGAGATCGATGGGAAGAAAGTCGTCAATGTTGGCAAGTCTTTAGAGCGAATCCAAGGATACCACCGAGTAGCAATCGAGAAGGTTCGTACACATGCTCGCTTGAACGCTCGTTCTAAAGTGCTTGAAATGCAGCGTAGTCGATACGACAGCATGCAACAGCAAGGCGGGGCGGTTGATGGCGGACTAGTAGTTCCACCTAAAGTTGGCGGGAACGCTCCAACTCCACTGGCTCCCAATGATCCGTTCAACACCGGTATGACCAAAGGTCAGCCAAAAGTTGTAACGCCATCGGCTGACGACAAACCAGCCGAAGTATTGCCAGAAGTGCCGGTAACCCCCACAGAAGTGGATCCATTTGGTGGTGCAACCACCGAACCTGCTAAACCAGCTGACGATCCGTTTGGGACCTAGAAGTCTGCTGTAACGTTCCGCACCCCTTGCGGGCGTCATGTTGCGGGGCGTCAAGTCGATGGCAAAAGTGAGAGTCTCATGGTAGCTTGAGGGATGTACGTTCCTTCAAGCGATAGAGCCTCGTTGCCTAGAACTATATGTCGACTTACGAAACCCGGATCCCATTCGATATCGATTCGAAATTCCAACCTGCAGGCGACCAGCCGCAGGCAATCGAAGCTCTGGTCAAGGGGCTCGAAAGCGGACGCAAATCTCAAGTCTTGATGGGTGTGACTGGATCCGGAAAGACGTTCACGATGGCGAACGTCATCCAACGCGTGCAACGCCCTACGCTGGTACTGAGCCACAACAAAACTTTGGCAGCTCAACTCTATTCCGAGTTTCGGGAGTTCTTTCCACGAAACGCTGTTCACTATTTTGTAAGCTACTACGACTATTACCAGCCCGAAGCCTACATTCCGCAGCGTGATATCTACATCGAGAAAGACGCATCGATCAATGAAGAAATCGATCGCCTTCGGCTAGCTTCAACGAGTGCTTTGGTGAGTCGACGAGACTGTATCATCGTCTCCAGCGTTTCATGCATTTACGGATTGGGATCGCCTGAAGACTATCGGCGCATGGTGGTGGCGATGCGTTGTGGAGACTCCATCGAACGCGAAGGATTGTTGTTGCGACTAATCGACATCCAATACGAGCGGAATGATATCGCATTCGAGCGTTCCAAGTTTCGCGTTCGTGGCGATACGATGGAGTTGTGGCCATCGTACGAAGAGTTCGCGTACCGATTCGAATTTTGGGGAGATGAGCTGGAACAGATCTCGATCATCAATCCTACCAGCGGCGAAGTCATCTCGCGTCTCAACGAAGTTTATATCTATCCAGCAAAACATTTTGTCACTTCCGAAGACCGCATCCAAGGTGCGATCAAGGTCATTCGAAAGGAGCTTGAAGAACAGTTGGCAAAGTTTCAGGGCGAAGGCAAGATCCTGGAAGCACAGCGTCTAAATGCTCGGACGCGATTCGATATCGAGATGTTGGGGCAGGTCGGGCATTGCCCAGGAATTGAAAACTATTCTCGTCCACTATCGGGCAAGGCGCCTGGGGCAACGCCCGACACACTCTATGATTTCTTCGATAAGGACTATTTGCTGTTGGTCGACGAATCGCATGTGACGATCCCACAAGTGCGAGCAATGTACGCGGGGGATCGAAGTCGAAAAACCACTTTGGTGGATCACGGCTTCCGGCTCCCTTGCGCTCTCGACAATCGTCCAATGAAATTCGAGGAATGGGAAGGAAAGATCAATCAAGTGATATATGTTTCCGCCACGCCCGCCGATTACGAAATGAGTCAGACAGGCGGTGAAGTTGTCGAACAAGTGATACGTCCCACAGGACTTCTGGATCCGAACATTGAAGTGGTGCCCGCGCGTGGTCAGGTCATGCATCTGCTTCAGCAGATCAAAGAACGGATTGCCATGGGGGACCGAACTCTCGTCACTGCGTTGACAAAGAGACTCGCCGAGGATCTGGCGAACTTCTTCGTCGAGAACGATTTGAAATGTCGATGGTTGCACAGCGAACTCGATGCCTTTGAACGAGTCGATCTGCTACGCGAACTTCGGGAAGGCCGATGCGATGTATTGGTGGGAGTCAATTTATTGCGAGAAGGGTTGGACCTGCCAGAAGTGAGTTTAGTGGCGATCCTCGATGCTGACAAAGAGGGCTTCTTGAGAAGCGAAACCTCTTTGATTCAAACGATTGGACGAGCGGCTAGAAATGCAAATTCGAAAGTGATTCTCTACGCGGACACTGTTACCCTCGCGATGCAAACTGCGATCGATGAAACACTACGTCGACGCAAGAAACAGGAAGCGTACAACAAAATTCACGGCATTACTCCCGAGACCGTGAAGAAGAAGGTAACCGCCTCGATTCAGCAGGCCGCTGAAAATAGAAAGCGAGCAAGATCGATCGTACGACAAGATCCGCAAGGCGAGAAAGTTACAGAGGCCTATCTAAAGACCTTAGAGGAGGAAATGCTCGCGGCAGCCGAGAACCTAGAGTTCGAGAGAGCCGCCGCTTTACGGGATAAGATCCTACGAATGCGCGATCGTATCGGGGAGCCTATCGAGGACGAGCCCAATCGGATGGTTGGATCTAGGCAGAAAAAACGTGGACGGAAAAAATAAGTGTTACGTATGCCGACGATCCCCCACATAGAACCTAACCACGAATGAATCCATACGAGGTTACGAGCAATGTTCGAATCGTCCAAGGTGCAGAGAGCTTGCATCAAGAGTGCATTTTTCGAAAGGGCGATTTGCTAGTCGTTCACAAATGGGCAAGTCTTCCGAATTACTGCGTGAAAACGAATGTCCCTACGACTTCGAAGCTAACGTTCAAGCTCGCTTGGTTTCCTTATTCGCTGTGGCTCTATTTGCTCGCGATAGCATGTGCGTTGATGGCTCCGCCTGGAATGCAGACAATCTCCATTGCAAGTATCCAGTTTCCCACATGGCTGATTGGATGTTTGGTCTTCATGATTGTCACTGTTCTGGCAAGCAAGAAAGCAACAATCCAAGTCCCACTTGAACATGGCCTCATGCAAAAGCGAATGCTCATGATGTTTGCAGTGAGGGGGCTTTTTCTTGTTTGTATAGGGGGCTATGTTTTGTCGGAGGTCTTCCAGTATCAGCAGTTGTCACTTGTTTTCAGCGGCACTTTTTTGGTTGTTTTGGCATCACAGTTGTTTGCGAGTTTGGTCGGGTGGTATGTTGTTTCAATCGATAAAATTGAAAATGACTTTGTCTTTCTGAAAGGGACGACCGCTGAATTTCGCAATCAGTTCTGTGAATGGCCAAATCCTTGAAATTCCTCGCACATTATGAGTTCTTCGCATTCGCCCGAGTCGTTCGTTAATCCCTACGCTGTCTCCAGCAATGCGCATTCGCTTGACACTCCAGAGAGCGGTTTTCACGATGCGATTTTTCAGCGAGGAGACTTGCTGATATTTCACAAGCTAGCGCGCTTGCCCGACTTCTGCTTGAAATCAAATGTTCCAACGACGCAGCGATTGCAGAGAAGACTCACATGGCATCATCCGCTACTCTACTTGCTTTTGATCAGCCCATTGATTTACATCCTGGTAGCTCTTCTCGTGAGCAAAGCTGCAAGCATTCAGATCCCACTCGATGAGCGATTCAAGAAGAAACGCATTCGCAATATGCTTATCGCGTGGGGGATCGTCTTCGCTAGTATCGGCTGTTTGATCATGGCAGGAACGATTGAGACGCAAAGCAAAGGGATTGCCCTATGTTTCGTCATTCTGTTCCCTGTCTTGCTCCTAATTGGAGCGTTGGTGGGACTCTATGGATGCCGGGTGGTATATCCGAAAAAGATCGATAGCCACTTTGTTTTCCTGAAGGGTACCTGCGCTGAATTTCGCAAGCGGTTTCCTGAATGGCCCAACCCTTGATTTGTTCAATCCAAATGGCCTAAGCCTTCGAGTAACCCAAATCTCGCAACACCAAAAGCAGTTCATCGGTTGTCACATAGCGTCGGCGGTGTTGCAGTTTGTAACTGTCGATCGCCTCTGCCAGTTCCTTGCCATCAGGTGTCAATTGATTATAGGAATTACCGAATTGTCTTCTTTCTGCCCCAGACGAAGTCTCCGATTTTTGCCGACGATCAGGGAACGGCAAAGGAGGAGCCTCTGTCGGGAATGACGATGAATCTGATTGAGTTAAGGACATTCTTCTATTGCTGTTCCAATAGGATCTAAATTCAGAACCAACCGAAGAGTACGTCGTATTTTCTCGCAAGTGTGTATTTTTTCGTAGTCTGCACATTATCCTGTATGATGGCTCGGTCGCTTTTTGACGGTCGAATGGGTTGTTCCAATGAAAGGAAATGGCATGGTGAGCAGCAATGCTTGATAGCTGGCAAGACATCGCGTCCGTTTTATTTCTTGTTGTTTGTTTCATCTCGGTCGGCGTTCTGATTGCCCATTCCTTGCTATCCCCAGGGCGATATTCGGTAATCGAGAGGATCACCTACGCACCGGTGTACACACTCGCACGGTTACTTTGGCGTGTCGAAGTGCAATGGGATGCTCGCTGGGGTGAGGGACCTATGGATCGCCATCATGAAAAAGACATGTTACGCGACCGATTGCGGACAGGAGGAGTCCTTATTGCAAACCACCGTTCGTCCGTCGATCCGTTTTTCGTCCAGCTTGCAGCGGGATGTCGCGTCCATTGGATGGTTGCGGGAGAATACTTTCGCCACTTTTTATTCGGCCCATTGCTACGGTCCTATCAAGCGATTCCTACCAATCGTGGTGGAACGGACAATGCGGCCACGAAACGAGCCATTGAGATGGCGGCTGCTGGCGATTTCGTCGGAATGTTTCCAGAAGGAAGAATCAATCGTACGGATTGTCCACTACTGAGCATTCGACCTGGCGCAGCACTGGTCGCCTCTCGCGCTCGGGTTCCCCTCATTCCAATTTGGATTGAAGGAGCACCGGTCGGGCCTGAAGTATACAGTGCTCTCTTCATGCCCGCTCGAGTCCGAGTCCTCATTGGATTCCCAAACGAACAATATCCCACACTCAATCTCACGTCAGAAAAATCAAGTAGTGACGGCAATGATTCAATACTACGAGCCGATCGACACCAAAAGAATGAGTGGATTTGCCAAGTCATGAAAGAATGTTTGCGATTAGGTGGCAAATCAAATTCGGATGTTGTTATTGCCGGCAAGCGTTGGGTCGACTCGTAATCGTTTTGCTTGTAAACGAAAAAAGGGTGAGTAATACTCACCCTTCTCTACTCAATAAGCCGCTAGCAAATTACTTTACTGGAGGCATGATCACCGAATCGATGACGTGGATTACACCATTTGAAGCATCAATATCTGTAACGACGATCTTTGCATCGTTGACAAAAGCACCTTTATCGCTCGCAGAAATCTTCACAGAAGCACCTTGAACAGTAGCAGCGGACTTTGCTGCAACGGCTGCTTCGCTGTACACGCGACCTGCAACTACGTGATACTTGAGAATGGAAGCCAACTTTTCCTTGTTCTCAGGCTTGAGAAGGTCGGCCAGAGTCGCTGCAGGGAGCTTTGCAAATGCTTCATCCGTTGGAGCAAAAACGGTGAATGGACCTTCGCCACTCAAGGTTTCAACAAGACCGCCGGCCTTCACTGCCGCAAGAAGCGTCTTAAACGTTCCGGCCTTGTCAGCAACGGCAGGAATCGAATCGGATGCAGGTAGAATCACCGAATCGATCACATGAATAACGCCATTAGTACATGCGATGTCTGTCTTGACAACATTCGCTGCATCGACGGTAACCTTACCGCCAGACACTTTCACGTCAATTCGTTGACCGTTCAACGAAACAGCTCCTTTCACCTTAACAACATCTGCCGCCATGACCTTGCCGGAAACAACGTGATACTTCAGAATTGCTTGAAGCTTGGCTTTGTTCTCAGGCTTTAGGAGTGTATCCACTGTCCCTGCAGGCAATTTCTTGAAAGCTTCATCCGTTGGGGCGAACACTGTGAACGGTCCAGGTCCGGACACTGCACCGACGAGATCTGCTGCACCCAAGGCGGCTGCAAGTGTTTTGAAACTGCCTGCTTCCACGGCGGTGTCTACAATATTCTTTTGTGCGAACGCCATAGATCCCATGCTTGCAACAACTGCACAGGCCAAACTAACAATACTCTTCTTCATTCTTTTCGTTCCGATAACTTAGAATTTTGGTGATTCGCTGCGCCAGCGGCAGCGTTATATTCAACGGTCTCGAGCCATTGCGTCACTATACGAGTGAGTCAACTGATTGGATTCAGAATCTCGAAAGTTATTGCAAAATTTCGCTCAACGCGTCGCAATGCTCGACGGGATTTGGTAGGCGACACGTTGCGACGTTTTCGTTCCCGACATGGACTCGACGAGCCCCTTCTGGTCTAGATAGTTCAAGATCGCAACGCGAAGATCGACCGGTAAATGCGAGAGTCGCATGAGAGGGTACGCTGTTCCGGGCGCGTAAACAATGCCATCGAACCAATCCTGTGGGATCGAGGGCTCGTACATATCCAGCTTTGCCCCGAGTTTATGAAATGGGGTAGGGAAGCTTCGTTGTTCAATCGTATTCGCATATGCTTTTGCATAGTAGGACAATCTCTTTTGATGCCTCATGTAATCCGTTGTAACCGCAGCCGCATGTTCATCATACTCTTGGTACATCGCGACAACGAATTTCTGAGTTGACAACACCCGTAGTCGTTTTGAATTGGAGTGTTCGTGTCCGATGGCTTCGATAGAGATATCTAGTAGATCCGCTCGCCATGCTTGTGGGACTTCAAATACGATGCGAAACGGTCTCGCCCCTTCGAGCGTATTCTGCGAAGACTGCTTTACTTTGAAGTAAACGCCGCGACGACGGTCCAATGTTCCCGAGGCTGTTGAAAGCTCTAGCGATGGCTTCTTGGCATAGACGATTGTCTCATGCGAGTTGTCATGCCCATAAGCATAGCCTTGAACAGTCCCCACGCCGGGATAGCCGCCAAATCCTCGAATCGCGCCTTCACGCAGTTTGTCTGCATCTTGAGTCACCTGCATCGCTCCAAGGACCTCGCTTTGAAGCTCGGTACGTGGCGAGAAGTCTGCCACCTGAACATCATCGTGACGACTCACCATGCGAACGGTGTATTCCGTTACTTGAGATACGTTGCCTGGTGTGAACAACGCAGACACATCCAGCTGTACCTCGACCATTCGAGAATGAGGGAGTTGGCTCATTAAGCTCGTTTGCCCGAGATCTCGGGCTGCTACAACTGGGTTAACGTCAAAGGCAACCTGGCCCCATGAAAACTTCGGAACCAAAAGAATTGCAGTCAGTAAAACAAAATAGTTGAATGTCTGGCGAATGAAGCTTTTCATACATAGCCCTCCTTGGTGATGAATTTGCTATTCGAATTTTCTATTGGATAGCACTCATCATGGCATCTAAAAGTGTAGGATCATTTTGTAGGATCCCTGCACGTCTGACAGTCTGCAATCTCGACGTAACAAGCCGAAGAGCAACTGCCGTTCCATCCTGGAAGTAAGCGTCCATTATTCGAGAAAAGTGTTTCAGGTTTTGACTAGATCACCCTATCGGCAAAGCTTGCCATCTCTCGACCTTTTGTGCATGAAAATATTAACAATCCGTTACCAAGGGACAAGGAAAATGTATCTCTTTCCCAAAGGAAACTAGGGGTTGAATAGAGTTGCGATCGGATATATCGTCCAGCCTACCTATTTCAACACGAATTGGACGATCCGAAGAACAAAGATGCCATTTACCTACCGAACGGTCATTGGGCTGGAAGTCCATGTCCAACTAAAGACCGCAACGAAGTTGTTTTGTCGATGCAACACTCGTTTTGGGGCTTCCCCGAACACGCAAGTTTGTCCAGTTTGCCTAGGTTTGCCCGGGGCGTTGCCCGTTTTGAATCAAACTGCGATCCAATATGCGATTCGCGCGGGAATCGGCCTCAATTCTAAGATTGCTTCTTTCACAAAATGGGATCGAAAGAACTACTTCTACCCCGATCTCCCCAAAGGGTACCAAACCAGCCAATTTGATTTGCCTATCTGCGGTCCAGGTTTCCTCGAGATTGATACCAAAAGTGCGGGCGGGCTTCCTGCGAAGAAGAAGATAAGAATCATTCGCGCTCACCTCGAAGAGGATGCTGGCAAAAGCCTTCATGACGAAGTATCCGGCAAGGCGGATACTCGAATCGACTTGAACCGTGCCGGTACCCCTCTCCTTGAGATTGTCTCTGAGCCAGATCTCTCCAGCGCTGAAGAAGCGAAGACATACCTCATGGAAATGAGGCTGCTGATGATGTACCTCGGTATCACGGACGGAAACATGCAGGAAGGTTCTCTGCGAGCGGACGCGAACGTTAACCTTCACTTCGATCGCGATGGAGAGATTGCAGCAACTCCTATCGTTGAGATAAAGAACCTTAATAGCTTTCGGGCTGTCGAGCGAGCCATTCAGTACGAGAGCCAGCGACAATACGACTTGTTTTTGGCCGACGGAAAGAAAATCGGCGAAGCACCAAAACAAACTCGCGGTTGGGACGACGACATGGGCGTAACGACGGTACAACGAGAAAAAGAAGATTCAGCCGACTATCGTTACTTTCCCTGCCCCGATCTTGTTCCTGTAACTATCGGCCAGCGTGACATCGACGCCCAACAAGCATCCGCATCGATCACGCCTAACTCTGCCCGTTTCAAACTCGAAACCGATCTCGCGTTGCGGGCGTCGGACGCCGAGATCTTGGTGCAGCAAGGTCGAGGGGTTGTCGAATACTTCCTGAAGCTAGTAGAGAGTGGCGCCTCTCCAAAGCGTGCAAGTGCTTGGATGCTCCAGGATGTTCTGAGGACAATGAACGAAAGCGGTATCGAGATCGAATCCTTTCCGATTAGCTCGACGGCTTTGTCGACGTTATTGCAAGCTGTGGACATGAACAAAATTGATACCGCACGTGCACGTGAGATTTACTCCAAGCTCTTGACCGACGCAGCGTTGGATCTAAGCAAAATGATTGAGTCGATGGGAATCGTCGCGGTCGATACGAACGAACTCATGGAATTGTGTCGCGCGTTGTTGCAAGAAAACCCCGATGTCATTACAAAGGTTCGCGGCGGCAATGAAAAAGCCATCGCTTCGCTTATCGGACAAGCGAAGAAGAAGAATAAGAACGCCGATCCTCGACAGGTCCAAGAACTCTGTTTGAAGATGATTGCGGAAGAAAGCTAATCGCACGCAAGTTGACGGCCTCTCTGGCAAGTTCGTCGAAGAATCCATGGCGTTTGTTCCTGCAAACGTGAATTCGCTTGACCGAGCTATCGTAGTATCCAACATAATCGTAGTTCAACTCGGAGATTAGATTTCCGTTCAGGTCTATCAATCCACTTCGATAGGTTCCTTGATCAACCTTGGTTACCTGCCAGCACCATGGGCTTTGTGGATTGACTTGATCAAAACCCAATTCAGCAACTGTCTCCCCTTGCGTGTCGATGATTCGATAGTGGCCATCTACTGTGACGAACGCACGATCATGATGAAATGACTCCACAAAGCTAATTTCTTTCCGAATACCCATTCTCCTTCGACGTTGATGCAGAACCAATCGTCGTCGATTTTGACAAGAGCTAGCCCGAATTGATATGGTTCTGCGTATTGGAAACCACTTACACTGTCGAGATCGGCGGATGTTACTAGGCCTTGATCCTGTGGAACAAAAAGAAATTTCCCGCCAACCTGTACCAAAGCGAGCTTTCCAGTGATGTCATTTACCAAGAGATTTGAACTCGGTTCGATGACAACTTTCCTGCAGCATCAACGATCCCTTCTAAGTAGACATCCGTTTCTCGCGAACTGACTTTCGCATAACCAAGTTCGTTCGGTGGATGCACTTTGTTCTCTCGAGACTTTGTTGGCGAGCTATTGTTTTCGGTGTTTGACGTTGTCGAAACAGTCGTTCGATGATCACAGCCATCGATCGAGAGAAAAAAACTGCTAGTAGCAGGCCGTTAATGCCATTTCTCAAGTGCCAAATCGTTCTACTGTGGTAACTCGTCATAACGGCAAACGCACTCACAAGTCTTCCATTGGTCTTGGTGCAGCGATCCTCTTCATGCCAAGAAGAATGCACTTCAAAAATCCTAGAGTGTATCCAACAACGTACAACGCCGTAAAAGATGACAGCACGCCACCCATCATGCCACCAAATTTCCAGTTGGCAATCACAAACATCGTTTTGGATTTTTCAGTACTCGAGTTCAAGAAGGCCTTTGATTTTTCCACTACGCCATCGAGACTCGCTGGTGAAACACTCACTTCGAATAGTTGCTCCGCATCACCGTGTATCTGAAGGAATCCTTCTCCGTCCACATGAATCTTTTTGTCAGTAGTGCGACCAAGCTTGCGCTGTCTCTCCGTTCTGCCCGCAATTTCGCGACTATCGATTTCCGTTACATGATCAAGTTGCTGTACTTTGTACGGAACCACAAAGTAAATACATGTCCTCGCTTTACATCGAACTCCTTCTTCCCTTCGATCGTAGGTCAACCACGTCGCAGGTGCCATCCACGTGACAAGCCCTGGAAAGACGATGCATATGAGAAATACGCTCAAGTGCTGTAATATCATTCCGCCAAGCGTCGGTTGATTTCCGAAGGGCTTCTTGCTTGACATCCGTTTGAGTCTCACTCCGTGTAGATTTGAAACGTTTTTATGCAATTACGATTTCTCGCACCACGAAGGCGAGGTTTACTTGCCATCGTCGAACATAACGCAGATAGTACTCGGCGCGTAAACACTATTCTGATTGAAGACAACGCGTCCTGAATCGCTTTCAACGCTAAACGCCGCAAGGGTGTGCGAAGCCTGACCCGCGACCAATAGCCAATCTCCCGAAGGCGAGACATTGAAATTGCGAGGAGTGATGGCTCTCGCATTCTCAATTTGGATTCGCTTTAAATTCCCCGACGACGCCTCAATCTCAAAGACCGAGATCGAATCGTGACCTCGATTGGCAGAGTACACATACTTCCCATTCGGATGTACTCGTATCTCGGAAGCACTCTTGGCTTTCTCTCTTGCAAGATCGACAGCAGGAACAGTTTCCACTGTCTGAACCGGAGTCATCGCCCCCTTCGTTGCATCGTACTCAAATTGAGTGACTGTCAGACTGAGTTCGTTGAGCACGTAAATCCAACGACCATTCGGATGAAACTTCATGTGTCGAGGACCACTCCCAGGAGGCGTTACCCCCTCACCGTGCGGCTCGATACTTGAATTCGCTGGATCTAGTTTGTAAATCACGACACGATCTAGTCCAAGATCGGGCACGAACGCGAACTTGTTGTCCGGTGAAACCCCCGCCCAGTGGGCATGGGATGCATCTTGACGATTCGAAACCACCCTTGAGCCACCCTCATGCTTGATGAGCTTTGTTCTGGCCGTGATCGATCCGTCACTCCCCAAGGCGAACGACGCGACAGAGCCTCCGCCGTATTGTGCGGTCAACAATGTTCTACCTGTTGCATCTACCGCGACATGAGCTGCACCACCATCGCCGATGGAAACCGCATTCATGAAAGTCAGCGACGGTGATTTGCCATCATCTGCAATTGCAAATGCAGCTACTACTTGTTCGTTCTTGATGCCGCCAACAGCGTACAGTACCGGTAGTTTTGGATGCTTCGCTAAGAACCCGGGCCCCTCCATTTCCGCGACAAGCTTTGGCTCTGTCAGTTTGCCATTGCTGGTATCCAGTTTGCAGTGATAGATGCCACGACTCTGTGGGCTGCGACCTGTTCCAAGCCAAACATTGAGGCTCTCGCCTAAAGCCGTATGCGTCATCGCGATGCTAAAACAGAAAAGGCCAATAATGCTCTGAATACTTGAGCGCCAGGTTCTCTTGATTGCGACTTTCATGAAGGTTAGATTCCATTGGAGAGGAATTTGAACTGCAAAACGCAGCGTCGTGGAGTTCGACGAGATTCTACACTAAATCGTCCACGATTAGCCGTCGCAGGGAAGAATGGGATACCTCGTGTTTTGAGAAAGGACTGAACCACCGGCGAGCCCAGCTCAAGCACAGGTACGAGTTTTTTCGATTTACCAAAGATCCTTTCGGCTCGATGTCGGATCTCGCGGTCGCAACTCGACTATCACAAAAATGGCGACGTGCGATTCAATTTGAGTGATCGCTAAACTGAGTTCGTTCAGCGCGTAAATCCAACGATCGTGCGAATGAAACTTCATGCACCTTTCACCCTCCAATTCCTTCACGAGCTTTGGTGCAATAAGCTTGCAATTGTTGGTATCCAGCTTGCATTGATAGATGCAGCGACTCTGCGGGCCGTGACCTGTTTCAATCCAAACTTTAAAAAACGGAGGAGTCGCGTTGCGGTGGGATGCGACTGAGCATGAGCTTGAAGAAGTAAGTCAATCTCTTAGGCTTCGAGCCTAAACTTGATGCACAAGCGATTAATTGCGGGCATTGCTGCAATTCAACTGAGCCCGTTAAGTGTTCTTGCAAAATTCGCGACGTGAACGTACGGCGGCGGCCAGTTCGTTCATCAAGTCGACACTCTCGTCCCAACCAAGACATGCGTCCGTGACGCTTTTGCCATACTCGAGTGCTGCGATTTTCTCAGGCGTTTGCACCAGCTTTTGGCTACCCGACTTCAAGTGGCTTTCGATCATGACACCAAAGATCGACGTGCTTCCATTCTCGATTTGTTGAGCGATGTTTTGGCACACCATTTTCTGGCGTTCGTGATTCTTGTCGCTATTCGCGTGCGAGCAGTCGATCATCAGTCGCTGAATCGCGTTCGCGGATTTCAGTTCTTCCACTGCAGCCGACACAAAAGTCGATTCATAGTTCGGGGATTTGCCACCGCGCAGAATCAAATGACAGTCTTGGTTCCCGCGAGTTTGGACCGTCGCGACTTGTCCATTCTTGTGGATCGACAAGAAATGGTGTGCGCGGGATGCGGCTTGGATGGCATCGATCGCAATTTTGATATTTCCATCGGTACCATTTTTGAACCCGACAGGAGCAGACAAACCTGATGCCAATTCTCGATGGACCTGCGACTCCGTAGTTCTTGCGCCGATTGCCCCCCAACTGATCAAGTCGCCGATGTATTGTGGCGAGATCACGTCCAAGAATTCGGAGGCCGACGGCATGCCGAGCCTGTTGATCTGTACCAAAAGATCGCGAGCGACACGCAGCCCCTCGTCAATTTTGCAACTATCGTCGAGGTAAGGATCATTGATAAGTCCTTTCCAGCCGACAGTAGTTCGCGGTTTTTCAAAATAAACTCGCATTACGATTTCGAGATCATCGGCCAATCTTTTTCTTTCGGCAACCAGGCGCAACGCGTAATCCAAGGCAGCCTTGGGGTCATGGATGGAGCATGGACCGATAACGACCAATAGCCTGTCATCTTCCCCTGCCAGGATTTGAACTATCCGTCTGCGAGTCTCTTGTACGAGCCGTTCAATGGGAGACCCGGCAATAGGGAAAAAACGTAGCAGATGCTCGGGGGGAGGAAGTGGAACGATTTGATCGATGCGTTGATCGTCGGTTCCGGACGTGCGATCCGCGGGGGATGGATCCAGTAAAGTCATGACTTCAGAGAGAACGGGTTGATTTCTTGCAAAACACCATCGTAGTCCATTCACTCCTAACCGCCTATGTGAAGTCCAAGACTCTTCAGAAAATCGTCGTTTCTCTCAAATTGGCCCCCTTAACTGTTTGGAAAGGAGCGGTATTTTGCTCTTTGCGTTTGCTCCGATGGGCAGATCGATCAAAATAGGAGGCTCGCGATTCAGCTGCCCCCTCGTTTTCAACCCACGATTCATGCGACTCATGATTAGCTTCCGATGTTCCCTCGCATTGCTGGCTGCTGCTCTTCCCCTTGGCAGTTTCACGGGCTGCACACCCGAAAAACCAAAAATAGCAGAGGCACCGGCCGAAGTTTTCATTCAAGCTCCCGTGTTTACGGTCGAGCCCGTTCGTTGGCCCACCCTCGTCCGATGCCAAGGGGCATTGGTAGCCGACGAGTTTACGACGGTCAGTGCAAAAGTCGCGGGAAGAGTGCGCTCCGTCCATTTTGAGGTTGGAGACCGCGTCGCAGCAAACTCGATCCTGGTCGAGCTAGATTCCGAGGATTACAAGCTACAGGCCGAGCAGGCAGATGCACAGTTGACTCAAGCGAGAGCTTCTGTCGGTTTGAAACCCGGGGATCCAATAGAGAATCTGAATCCAGACAATGCACCGCCGGTACGCGAAGCTCGGGCGATTTGGGATGAGTCAACCAAAGGTCTTGCCAGGATTCGGGCTCTCGTCCTTCGCGATGCGATCAGCGACAGCGACCTGGAGATAGCCGAATCCGCAGAGAAGGTGGCTTCAGCAAAGTATGCTTCTGCACAAAACGGAGTACGAGAAAAGATAGCGATCATTGGGGTACAAACCGCACTCAAGAATTTGGCCCAGCAAAGACTCGAGGAAACCAAGGTCTACGCGCCGATGGATAGCCAAGTCCAATCAAAGTTGATATCCGTCGGCACTTATGTGCAACCAGGACAACCTCTTCTTTCGCTGCTTCGCACAAGTAAACTTCGATTTCGAAGTAGTGTACCAGAACGATATGCTCATCAAATTCAAGTTGGACAGAAGGTCACTTTGCAATTTGACATGAGTGGTCAAACAAGAGAAGCAGTTGTATCGCGAATCAATGCTGAACTCGATGCTATGAATCGCTCGTTGGGATTCGAAGTGGACATCAACAACACAGACAATAGCTTGAAAAGCGGTTTCTTCGGCGAAGCGACAATTGAACTCGATGCAGATGCTACTAGTATCGCTCTCCCCTTAACCTCGGTTCAACGATTTGCTGGAATCGACAAGGTTTGGAAAGTTGTAGATGGAAGAGTGAAGGAGCAGGTGGTACTTGTTGGTACAACACGCGATTCCATGGTTGAGATTCGAAGCGGTGTGAAGCAAGGCGAAATGCTATTGCAGGAAGCGAGCAAAGGTAAAGCGGGCACGTTCCAGACACCGAACTAGTAAAGCACCGAATTAGCAACACATCTATCGTTACTAGACGCTTCTTCAGGAGTACTATGGCACCAGCCATTTTACAGACAACCAAAGTCAGGACAGCAAGTACGCCTACGACTGACAGAGAAACGATAAAACCTTCGAACTAGCTCTTGAATTTTGAACCAGTGCTTGAACTCGCACGAACTGCGACTGGTGCATTCCCGATCGCAACTTGAGTTAGCTCATCGTCGGTTCGATTGTCGCGGACATGCTTCCGTTGGGTGACGAGCTTTGCGGGTCGCTTCCATAGGATTGGATTTGGTCTCGCTTCAATTCGGCGACTTCTTGGCTCGTAGTGAAGCATATCGCGCGACCGGTTTTGTCGACCTCTTCGGCAATCTTCATCGCCTGCACGGCAGAGTGGTGAAACAACTTTTGCATCATTCCAATGACATAATCATATGTATGCACCGGATCATCCCAAAGTATGACGTTGTAACGAGGAGGACGTTTGGGAATGGGTTTCTTTGCAACGGGACGAACGACCGGTTCAGCTAAAGCACTATCCGACATTTCATTCACTTCATGCGGGGTCAAAAAACATCGATTTGGAATAACCGTTACTCATTGTACATCCTACATAGCCCCTCTTGGCAAGCACAATTCCGAAGAAAAGAACAATTGGAATTTCCATCAGGATTGGGATAGGCTGCAAAATCCGCAAAATCGGCAACGTCGAGGCGGACCATGGTGGGGCTCGCTTGGTTTCTTTAATGTTTTCTTAGGACAACATCAAACACGCTCAACCGTAACCAGCGATTGGGAATCGTGGACTTTTTTGAATTAGTGCATCGACCAGAAGGGAACTTCGTGATTCATGGCGCAAGCTCCTAAAGAGTCGATTTCTCCAGGCCACAGCACGTACTTTAGCAACGCTCTATGAGTGCATTAGTTTCTAATCCTGCATTGAAAAGCATCCTTCGTGGGGTTGTCGTTTGGGCTCCGCTGTGGATCATGTCGACGCTGGTCTTCGGGGCGATTGGCGTCGTGTATGCCTACTTTCTGAAAAGCGACACTTACCTTTCATCGCAGGCTCTTCTCGTTCGTGACGAAGCGAACGGAGCGGTCATGCGTCTAGGTCGATTTCAAAGCCAGGCGGAGATGAAGGCAGCCCAAGAAACAATTCTTGAAATGGCGAAAAGCCATCAAGTGGTTCATGATGCTCTGGCAACGGTCGGTGAATCTCCGTCACTTTTTAGCTGGATGGATTTTGGTTGGGCGGACATGGGAGGGGAGTTTCCTTCGAAAGAGCTGATTGAGCAAACCGCCAAGAGTGCTATTCAAGTGCATGCACCGAAAGGGACCGAATTCGGCGTCACGGAGGTCATCTATTTAGATGTGAAGGCATCCTCGCCGAATCAGGCTGTACAACTTAATAAAGCACTGTGCGATTCTTTGGAGGCACGTCTTCAGCAGGTTCGGAGAGCGAGAGCAAACGGTGTCATCGATGAACTGAGTCACGCACGGGAGTCCGCTCAAAAGACCCTGATGGAATGCACGAATGAACTTAACGAAATTGAAAGACAAGCGGGAGCTGATCTCACGGATCTGAGAGGAATGACGGACAACCTCAGTGGAGCCAACACCTCAAGAGTCGAGTACGACCAAATCAAGAATGAGATTCGTCAGGCAGAGGCCGCGAAGCAATCCCTACTGTCCGATCGAGAACTTTTGCAGAGAGCTTGGGAAGATCCAAACGGATTGAAGCTAGCTCCAAGCTCGATTCTGAATGCGCACCCTGGCCTCAAAAGGATTAGCGAAGGACTGGTCGATTTACAAATCGCTGGTGCAAACATCCTCGGAAAATTCACCCCTTCTCACCCGTCTGCCGTCGCGTCGCGGTCAGCACAAGAAGCCGTTACCAGTCGGTTCCATCAGGAGTTGAAGTCTTCTTTAGCAAGCTTGAACGCAGATATCGAGCTTGCAAACCAAAAAATTGCGCGTCTCGAAGCTCAGAAACGAACTGCTGAAGAAAGACTAAGCAAGCTTGCAAGTGGTCGCGCAAGCTACGCGAATCTTGCCGCTGAGGTAAAGTCTCGTTCCGCAATGTTGGATGCCTGCGAAAAATCACTTGCTGAAGCACAAGCAGCTCGGGATGCCTCGGTCTCCACAAGTTTGTTGACTCGACTCGACGCTCCTATTGTCAGCGATCGTCCCATTGGTCCAGGTCGAACAACACTAGCTGGCATGTGCGCGATTGCCGGATTACTGGCTGGTCTTGGGATCGTGTTTGTCATCACTCCGATCGACTTCGGTCCATCCTACGGCAGACGCGCCTTGGATCGCGCCACAGGTAGAAGGACTGCGGACTCGCTTACGGATGTGGCTCGCACGACTGCCGTTCCGGAAAGCAACGAGTCCAACGCAAAGAACAAAGCAATCATCACGGACAGTAATAAATTGCAATCGTCAACCGTTACATTTGAGCCCGAAACAACCACTTCAAACAAACCGCCGGCAAGCGAACCGTTGTCAGAAAAATCGTCCCCCGATAGATCGAATCTCGAAACATCGTTCCCTTCCCCATTAGAAGTGAAGTCAAAAGATGATTCGCATGCAAAGAATGACAAGTGGCCGGCGCGGAAGAACTTTCCATCGACCGATACTCTTCAACCGAGTATCGCGCCAAGGCGATCAAAAATGAACTTGAATGTTAAGATGGAAGAGTTGGTCGCACGCGCTTCGGCAATCGAAAAACCAATTGCCTCCATGGACCATCCGCTAGCGGAAGTTCAAACCACCGGGAATGAAGCAATCGATCAAGCTTTTCGCGAGATCGCCCGACTCAAGAGTGCGAAGCCAGAAAATAGAAGCGAAGAAATCTCCGTTCAAATGAAAATCGATGAGCTACGATCGGTGCTGACTTCTTTGGGACATCGAGCCGATACAGAATCTCTCGATCGCGATGGTTGGACCCGACCACGACCTTCGTCCAAATCCTAGTCCACAGGCTTGGCTTCCTGGCGTTCGGCCCTCATGTAAACGCAGGCGATCTTAAGCGTTCATTTTGACCGCCACCACTGCTGTCTCGAGAGGCCGTTTGCTTTCGCGATGGATTCGATATCTCTTGAGAATCGAACTGCGTCCACATAGTAACCGGCGGTTGGTACTAAGAGGGCCGCCGACTTTGACTGCCAAAATCTGTTCAACGACAACATACAAACTTCTCGCAACCATTTCGCAAGAATGGATGCTGCAGCGGACGGTACAAGCGAATCACCACCGACTTGGAATTGGAACGAAAGTGGATGATTCTTCCAAGTGGTACGATACTGGGACAAAGATTTAGACTCCGAATCGATCGTAAACCATTCGTCGTCGAAACTGTGCATGAGGAGCGATTGATAACGGTTCCGCCCGCCGTGCTTATCGCAGTAGATTTCGATGGACTCGATCTCGTTTCCATCGATACATTCTTGGCAGAGTTCTTTTGCTAACGCCAAGGAAGATTCGCTGAGGAGAGTTGCTTTGTTTCCAAGATTTTCTATCTGCCCATTGAAGTATGTTTCGTCGATGAGCCTCGCTTTGGCTGCCAGCAACTCGATTCCTGCGAGGGCAAGCTTTGAGTCTGCACGCTGCTGCGCATTCTGAATCGCGTTGATGTCCGATGCCTCAAAAATGAGTGACGGTGTGTCTAGATGTTCATACCACGCGACAGCCCGAACTCGATTCCAATCCGAACTAGCTAGTTTCGATGCGTGGCTCCACCAATCGTCTCGATGGCCCCATAGATGCTCAAGCAACCAGCGTGCACCGATACAGAGGCTCTGCCAGCCGTTCTTGCCGACGAGTATTTTTTTTGAGTCTCCGATCGAGATCCAATCATCATTGCGTCCGCGCGGAACTGGCCGTAATTCTGGCTCAAGAATTTCTGCCATGGCCGCGATACTGATAGTGGTTGGTACACGCCATACCGTTGCTCCGATGACAAGCGGTCCCATGCTTGGGCCATAACCTGCTTCGTCGATACCGATGACCAAACGGTTCTTCATTGTTCTGGACGACGAATCAATTTACCCGCTGGATCGCTTTGCCAAAGATTGCCCGTCTCCAATTCGAAGCCAGTGAGCCAACGACCACCGTAACAGTACGTGTCGATGCAAATCAAGTGAGGTACCTCAAACACACGTCCCTCTCGATCGTGCGTATGGCCAACAACGGCACGCTTGCCAGAGAAATGTGGACCTGGAAGCTGAGACGAAATTTTTGCCCAGAGCAAGATTTCGATCGGTTGTTCGTCCAAGGCCAAATCGGGAGCGTAGTTGGCATGCACAATGAAATGAGAATCTGTTTCATGATAGAGCGGCATTCTTGAAATGAAATCTCGGTGGGATTTCGGGACGCAGCCTAAATCGCCGATAAATCCATAGGAGTCCATGGTTTCGACCCCTCCGTAATTCAGCCAACTATAAGGCTGAACTCTCCCTTCCAGAACCTCCATCATCATCTCTTCGTGATTCCCCTTCAAAGCGATGAGATTGCAGGTCGTTTCCAGTTCCAGAAGGCGGTCCAAAACACCCTTGGAATTTGGCCCTCGATCGACGTAGTCCCCTACCGTAATAATGGTGTCGCTCGAAGACGGGGAAAAGGCGTTGACGATCGAATTCAATGCATCCAAGCAACCATGGATATCTCCAATAACGATTGTGCGGCTCATTTTGATAAACTATCGTGCTCCAGGGCAGGGAGAAATACGCCATAGATTATATTTACAAACACACCAAAAGAACATGCCAAATACCGAGCCGACTCCGACGAACGCAGAGACCTCCAATCACTCTCTCAAGCTGCGCGTACGATATTGCGAGATCGACGGGCAGGGAAGAGTCCACAACTCGCAATACCTTAACTACTTTGAACAAGGTCGCGTGGAGATGCTTCGCAGCTTTGGCATTTCCTACAAGGAACTCGAAAAAACGGGACTCATGCTCGTGGTGAAAACGATGCACGTTGACTTCCATTCCCCAGCAGAGTTCGACGAAGAGCTCGAACTCATCACAACCTTACACCATTGCTACGGTGCGAGAATTCACCATGGATACCGGCTATTGCGACAGGTTTCCGAACAAGAAAAGG
Organism: Pirellula sp.; assembly: GCA_021300155.1. Lineage (GTDB taxonomy): Bacteria > Planctomycetota > Planctomycetia > Pirellulales > Pirellulaceae > JBKCUI01. Next base: position 38,635 of record JAJTID010000001.1, on the reverse strand, counting down.
AAACCAAGATTTCTTTGGTGGTGACAGGGCATAGCAGTATCGCTTGTGTCGACCGATCCGGACGTGTGCGACGGCTACCAAAAGAATTGCAATTGTTCCGAGACGCAGCAACAGGAGAGGTCTAAAGCCATGATACGAAACGATGTCTGCTCATTCTGCAAAGCGCTCGTTCTTGCGATCGTTACTTTGCTCACCGTAAGTTGCCCAGCCATAGGCCAAGGGTCGCTTGCTTCCGACGCCTCAACGGAGACGATGCAGTGGCAGATTGCGAATAGCCAGAAACTCAAGAGCCCCAATGGATGGCTTGCGTTAACCGGACATTTTTGGCTTCGCGATGGAGCATGCAGTGTCGACACCTCGGAGTCGGCCATTGTTCGGCTTCCAGAGACAGCAGCTGGGGTGGAGGCCGAGATCAGGGTGAACGGCGTATCGGTTGAGTTTCGGCCCGTGTCAAAACATCGGTTCACACTGAAAGATCAGGAAGTTCACGGAGTTCAGTTGCTTCGCATCGATACCCTGAAAAAAAATGCGGACTCTGAGGATGTCATCCAAATCGAGAATCGATTCTTACTGCAATTGGTTCGGCGATCCGGTCGCTTGGCGATCCGAGTTCGTGATCCTCAGTCCTCCGAGCTGGTTCATTTTCCTGGCAAGACCTGGTTCCCAGTCGATCCAAGCTTTCGAATCGCGGCTCAGTTTCATCGCTGGCCTGAAGCGACAGAAACTAGTAGCACGAATATTCGGGGAGAAGCGATTCAGCTCGACATGGTTGGTGAAGTGAAATTCCAATGGGAAGGAGTTGAGCATACGCTCTTGGCACAACAGGAAGGAGATGAACTGTTTATCGTCTTCAAAGATCCGAGCAATGGAAACGACACCTATGGACCTGGTCGATTTCTTAATGTGCCGATGCCAAACGTGAAGCCTGGCGAATTCGGTGCGATCGTTCTAGATTTCAATCGTGCCTACAATCCACCTTGTGCATTTTCCATTCACACTCTTTGTCCATTGGCGCCCGCCAAGAATCGGCTCCCTTTTTCGATCCGCGCTGGTGAGAGTTACCTGCCACGAGAAAAGAGACTTGAGAAAATAGAACGGGTCATGGGTTCAGTACCAAGCTACAAACGTCTCGTCCCTCTTTCCGTGCAGGAGTTAAGTCGCGAAAAACTAGATGGGTATGACCGCATGAAGATTTCGTTTGCAGCCGAGCAAAACGACCGTGTGCCCGCATGGCTGTTGATTCCCCACGGCGCGAGCAAGAGCCCAGCCATGCTTTGCCTTCATCAAACCATCCATATAGGCAAGGACGAACCAATCGGATTGGGGCAACAAGAAAGCAAACGTCAAGCGTTGCACTTAGTGAAGAGAGGATATGTATGCCTGGCACCGGACTATCCTAGCTTTGGTGAGTATCCATTTGATTTCGATGCTGCATTTGCTAAAGGAGACTATGCAAGCGGCTCCATGAAGGCGATATGGAACAACATGCGAGCGATCGATCTTTTGTGCTCATTGCCGGAGGTAGATTGCGAACGTATTGGAGCGATCGGACATTCTTTAGGTGGACATAATTCGTTGTTCACCGCGGCATTCGACCCGCGTGTGAAAGTCGTCGTTTCGAGCTGCGGATTTTGCAGCTTTCATCGCTATTACGGCGGAAATCTCAAGGGTTGGACGAGTTCCCGCTACATGCCGAGGATCGCGTCGGAATACGAAAACGATCCAAAGAAAATGCCCTTTGATTTCGACGATGTGTTGCTGTCGATCTTTCCAAGAGCCGTGTTTGTGATGGCTCCTCAGAAAGATTCTAATTTTGATGTGACCGGAGTTCAGCAGATTGTGAAAGCGGTTGAACCCATGTACAAGAATGCAGAGTACTCCGATCGGTTCTCAGCAGTTTATCCCGACGCGGGTCATGAGTGGCCTGAACTAGAACGAACCGCAGCGTACGAATTCATCGATAAACATCTCAAGTGAAGTCTCGACAAAAGCGAGCTTGCGAATAGACTCGATGGCGCAAGAGCATTTGTGGAGGGATCTCACTTTTTCAAAAACTTGTTCAAGATTCTATCCGACAACCACGAGGAAAGAGGAACGATAGCAGCAAGCCACCTCGCTTTGGAGGGAACGACCAACTCGGGCGTTCGTTTCTCTGCATGATCCAAGATGCTCTTCGCGAGCTTCACTGGATCCAACAAGGATAACTTGGCACCTCCACCTGGGGCAATGGCGCTGGGCGACTGCAATCCTCGTAATTTGGCTAGCTCATCGTAACGGCTATTGCTATCGGCTCGTTCTATGGGGCCAGGTGAAACCAGCATCACATGGACACCGCGCGAGGCTAGCTCCAAACGCCATTGCCGTGAAAGTGCCGTCAATGCAAATTTGGTCACGCAGTAGGCTCCCATGTTCGGTGTTGCAATCAACCCAGCCAATGAACCGATGTTGACGACGCAGCCCCCAGCCTTTTCTAAAGCTGGAAGAAAGCACTGGATGGCACTGACCGTCGCAAGTACGTTTTCCTGAAAGAGAGTCTCGAATTCAGTAACTCCAACGCTCTCCAACGTGCCTCGATCTGATCGCCCAATACAGTTGATAAGGAAGTCAACTTTGTTGTCGCGGAGCCATGATTGAACTTTCTCGTTGTCCTTTAACTGCATGACGTCGACGCGTATGGTGCGTGTTGCAGTGGGAAAAGGTGAATGGCTGGATATCTGAGAGGCGGCCAATTCCAGTTTCGCTGGATCGCGCCCAAGGATCGTGACAGCAGCGCCGCGCGCTGCCGCTTCGTTCGCTAGATGCAATCCCAGTCCACTAGAACCACCTGCAACCACAACCTGTTTTCCAGACAACGACAACTTGCTCACAGAATTGCATTTCTCTCGATGGTTTGCTATTGGCTCTCGATGTCGCGTTGCAAGGAATGAGCGCGAACGACAGGTCCATAATAATCAGGCCTGCGGTCCGCCCATCGATCGATCACGTGTTCGCGTGGAACTCGCACGAGTCGTTTGTTGCGAGCTTTTGCGAGATCGATCTCGGCTGTCATGATGCATTCCATTTCATGTGATGCATCAGCTAGAGGATGGCCATTTGGGTCGCAAATACGAGAATTGCCGATGAATCGGAAACCGCGTTCCGTTCCTACGCGATTGACGCTCATGAAATAAACGTTGTTTTCTAAAGCACGCGCATTGGGTAAATACTTTGCGAACGTATCGGCTCCAGGCGGCCAGTTGGTCGGCAAAATAAGCAAATCCGCTCCCTCTAATGCTAAACAGCGAGAGGATTCGGGAAAGGAAGCATCGTAACAGATGTGAATCCCGACCTTCATACCTCCAGCATCCATAGCACAATAGTTGCCCGTCCCCTGTGTCGTGAACCGATCCACACCGAGACAAGGCAAATGGATTTTGCGATAGCAATCGATTAACCCATCGGGCCCGATCAGAGGGCAACTGTTGTAAACTCCACCCGCTCCATCCAGCTCCAGCATCCCAAAAGCAACGTATTTGCCATTTCGATGGCACCAATCAGCAATTGCCAGGACCGCTTCTCCATCCAATCGCTGTGCGTGCTTTACCGCTTCCTCTAAGGTTGCAAAACAATACCCGGAAAGCATGCACTCGGGAAAAACGATGAGATCACTATCTTTCAGCTCGGGCTTGGCTAACCAATCCAGCATTCGCTTCAAATTCGCCGCAGTATCAGCAAAGGTGACATTGGTTTGGATGCCGCTAACAATTCGTTTTGTCGAAGCCGGGTCCATGCAAGTATGTTCCTTTCGAAATCGTCAGGGAACCCCGGTCCGCATTCTCAGGACAAATCCGAAAATAATCGGGAAAGGCTGTATTGAACGCGGGAAACGGGGCAGAGGCTGCCTTGAGGAATATGGCTAGTACTTCTATACTTTCAGCCCGTTTATTCCCCAAGCCGTTAAGAATAACGCCCGAAAAGTAGCCATGAAGAGCGAACTAAAAGAAATTCAAGAATCCAACCTCCTCGCAGACAAAATCGAGGGGTTTTTAATAAAGGTCAAGCAGAAGCTTCCGCTGATCATCGGCGTCGTCGTTGTTGGCACGGTTTTGCTGCTAGCCTCCGGCATTTATAAAACGTGGTCGGACTCGATCAGTGCAAAAGGTTGGTCGGCACTCTATTTCAGCGATACTGAGGCTTCCGATTTGGAGAGCATTGCCGAGGACTTCCCGAACACGCCCGCCGGTCTTTGGGCGAGGATGGCCGCTGGGGACTCGCATCTGGCGCAAGGGGTTCAGTCGGTCAACACCAATCGTGATGTTGCTGACAAACACTACGAGAAAGCAGTTGCTGAATATGAAAAAGTAGTCACATCCGCTTCCGAGGGTTTTCTGTTGGCAAGGTCGAATTTTGGCCTCGCTCAAGCTTATGAAGGACTTGGGAAGAAAGAAGAGGCGGCCGCTAGCTATCGAAAGATCACCAAACTCACGAATGTCGACACTGAATTTCAAGCGGAAGCATCGAAACGAGCGACTTGGCTAGATTCCTCTGAAGCAGAAGAATTCTTTGCTTGGTACAAGACGAATCGAACAACTGCTCCAGCGATTCCCCCAATGTCTGGTGGTGTACCGTCAGTTCCGGGGGCACCGGTCTTCGATCTTCCAGGTATGCCATCGGCACCATCACAACCAGAATCAGCAACACCTCCCGCCAACAACTCCGCCGATACACCAACGACGGCAGCGCCAGCAGAAACGAAGCTGGATGAAGTGAAACCTTTGGAACTCACGCCTGCCGGCACGGAAACCCCAGCGAAGGACCTTCCTGCAGCCACAACACCAGAAGTGCCTAAGTAACTGCAAGCAAGTTTGGTTATGGACAAAGCAAAACTTCAATCGACCGCGAAGAAACTGTTCATAGAACAATCGAAACGACACGTTTTTCTTTGCATTGGAGAGAGCTGCTGTTCTAGAGATGTGGGTGAAGTCGCATGGGAAGCTCTCAAGAAAGAGCTCAAGGATAGGAATCTATCCTTGAGCGATAGCGACGCGAGTTGTTATCGGACCAAGGTTGGTTGTCTTCGTGTTTGCTCCGACGGTCCGATACTTGTGGTTTATCCCGAGGGGCACTGGTACGCCGAGATGACTGCCGAGAAGATTCCTGAGTTTGTCGAACGGCAGATTGTGAAGGGAGAAGCCATTCCCGAATGGATCTTTGCCTCGAATTCTCTGACGAGTCCGACATAAGCACTGACTCGAACGTTGATTCGAGCCTTTCTTCTTTCAACAGCATCAGTGCTTACGTTGAATACTGCCGAATTTACAATGGAAGAAGATCGCGCATGCTTTCTTCCACATTCCATATTCGAACCGGGCCTCCTCGCCCGGTGGTGGCTATGAACTTGCCGTCGTGAGAAACAGCCCAATATGTGCTGCGTGATTGATGAGGGAAAAAAGTCCCCAGTGACTTGTTCTGCGATTGGTCATAAAAGTCGATTACCGGCATCGTTGACTTTGCATCGATGTAATAGAGAGCAAGCAATCCAGCCTCGTTGACCGTTTTTGTGTAGATAGCTGTTGAATCCGCTTTTGTTTGAATTTCGACGGAGGTTGGTTCTCCTTTCAAATTGTAAACATAAACTTTGGGAGTTACGCCTATTAGAAGCTTGCTCGAATCAGCAGAGAAAGCTAGGGAATCCATCTCGACTTGATCACCATGTGGTCCTTTGAATTCTTGGAGGATCTTGCCATCCTTCAGACTACCGATGACGATTTTGCTCTGCACATCTGCCACTGCGAACAACTCACGATTCGGGCTAAGTGCGAAGACATCGACCCCGTTTACAATATCCACAACCAGCCCGTCCTGTTCCCTGGGAGTCTTGTCTAAGCTATCGCTGCGGAGCAGTTCTTTACCAGTCTGATAATTCCAGATGCGAATGCGAACAATGTCATCGATACTGGTCGTTACGATAGTCTCGTTATCCATTGCGAAACCGATGCCTGTCAACCGAGCTCCATGAGCCAAAACTTCGTGAGTCATTTTCATGGACGGAACATCTAGGATTCGCAACGTTCCATCCTGATCGCCAATGGCTAACTTTTTGGAATCGGGAGAAAAAGCTGCAGCTGTATATCCCCAGTGATTCTTGCTTTTTGGGTTTTTGTCTGAAACCCTCTCTTCGAGCATCGCAGTCACTTTCCAAGTGCTAGTGTCAATCAGTTCAGCCCCGACAGCGAGCCATTTGCCATCTGGACTAAAGTCGAGAGCGACGTTGCCTTCTATCGTAGCGAAAGGAGTATTGGATTTGTCCACGACAGGACTCTTTGTTGCGGTCTTTGTGCAACCTAGGAACACGCAGAAAACTATCGCGAAAAGACGTATGTTGACCATTTGTAAGCTCTCGTGAAAAAAGGCAAATCTTCGGATCGTGGGTCAATCTTAGCAGATTGTTGGGCGAGTATATCTACGAAGCGACCTTTGTTCGGAACGCTCCTTACGATCGACTAGTTGGAGCATATTTCAAGAATCTTATGAATTTTTCTTGACTCTTGCGAGTCAGATCCTCTACATTGAGTCGACATAAGGCCTGATCGAATCCCCTTAAGGCTCGAACTGTCGGCTTGGGTGGTTCGTTTGTTTCATGCGATTCTTTTTACAGGATGGAGATTTATCATGGTTCGCAAACGGTTTTGGCATCGACCCGCTTTTACGCTGGTCGAACTTCTTGTGGTGATTGCAATTATCGGGATTCTCGTCGGTCTGCTTCTACCTGCAGTCCAAGCCGCTCGCGAGGCGGCTCGGCGAATGCAGTGCTCGAACAATGTGAAACAGCTTGGTTTGGCTTTTCATAACTATGAGAATACGTTCCGAAACTTCCCGCTCAACTTCGCATGGCGTTCCCGTCCAGGCCTTGGTGCTGGTGGTCCGGCGATTTCGGACACTGGCAAGAGTTGGTTGCAAATGGTGCTACCGTACATTGAGCAGAACAACTTGTTCAATCAAATAGATTTTTCGGTTGGGCTTCGATTGACTGGAGGAATTGCAGGACCAACAGCGAACATTCAGAGGAACCGGGATGTTGCACAAACCCCAATCCCAACTTTTCTTTGCCCGTCAGATGGTCAGCATGACAATGGAAGAATGAACCGAAGATCGGATAACCCTCCGGGCCTCGATGTATTTGCTGTTACAAATTACAAAGCATGTGCAGGCAGAAACTGGGCCTACGGTATTTATAATCACCCAAACACCTTAGGAGGACGGAATGGTGGCAACGCAGATGGGTTGAATGCTGGCAACGGTGTTCTGAGTTCGAACCAGGAGAATACGAACCCTATCACTCGTATGCGAGATGTAACGGATGGCACGTCCAATACCTTTTTCATTGGTGAGGCATTGCCAATTCTTAGTCAATGGACTTGGTGGTATAACCCAAATGCAGCAACTGCAACCACCGCCATTCCACTAAACTTTGCTTTGCGTCGAAGACCACCGTATAACACATGCGGATTACCTGCTGGTAATTTCGCTCGATTAGCGGATTGCGATTGGGGGAACAACTATAGTTTCAACAGTCGGCATACTGGCGGTGGGAATTTTGGACTGGGTGACGGCAGCGTTCGATTTGTAAGCGATGGTGTTGATACCGAAGTCTATCGCGGCTCCGCCTCTATAAGCAGTGGCGAAGTGGTTTCTTTGGGTGAATAGAAATTCATTCCGTGCGGATTCGATAATTACAAAGATGCCTAGAGGTTACTCTAGGCATCGTTGGCTTGATAAACGTGGGTTTTAGCATCGATAACGTGAATTTTGACACACTTCTTTAGGAGGGTTCCCTTGACTTTCAAACGATGTTACGTCTTGGTTGGATTGATGTTTGCGTTCCTTGGTTGTAGTGAAGATCATGGAGCAGTCCCTGTTACCGGAATTGTCACTTACAAGGAGAAGCCAATTGGAAGAATCAACGTAATGTTTGTGCCCGAAGATAAGGAGGGGAATATTGCGCAGGGTACATCAGACGAAAACGGCAAATTCGTACTGCAGACAATCGACCCTAACGATGGGGCCATTCCAGGAAAATACAGAGTTGCATTCAAGCATGATTCCGAGATTGTTCCAGATATGCCAGGATTTGCAGGTGGAGTTAAACCAGAGAAGTCACCTATTCCGCTAAAGTACGCAGATGATGCGAAATCGGGTTTTACCGCCACAGTTGACAAGAACTCATCGAAGAACGACTTCAAATTTGATTTGAAATAAGAAACCTGCTTCCATTGAGCCGATGCTTGAGAATCGGACGCTTCTAGGATGCGCGATGGACTCTCTTGAGTTCGCGCATTTGTGCTGAAGGTTGAAATGAATGTGCTGGGGAAATGTTATCATGTCCCCAGCGTCGCGATCGAAATAGATCGATCGACATCGAAAGATAGTTTTTCGGGAACGAACAACAAGAATTCCTTCGAAGCGACGAAACACACGAAACACACGAATCAACCCCATCTTGCCTTTCATTCAGCACTAGGAAAGCGAAAAAATGTTGACTATATATTGCCCGAATTGCTCCAAAGTATACCGGTTGGCTCCAGAGCACCTGGGCAAATCAGTTCGATGTCAGGATTGCTCCCAAGTCTTTGAGGCAGCAACTCAACCAGCTACGCCTCCTGAGTTTGTTTCAACACCTGCGCCGAGATCGCAGCCTCATGCGAATCCAACTCCGCATTCCGTAGCAGCGAACGCGGGAGGTTTCTCGGCGGCAGTACCTGCTCGGTCTTACCAATCCCCGGCCGGCAAACAGGGCATGTCCGATCAGATTGATTACGTGATTCACGGAGACGATTCCCAGTTCGTCGAGATTACCCTAGATCCCGGTGAGACTGTGATTGCCGAGTCTGGAGCCATGATGTTTATGACGTCAGGTATCGAGATGCAAACGGTCTTTGGTGATCCATCCAGCAGTGGTGGATTTTGGAACAAGGTTGTTTCCGCAGGCAAACGAGTCCTCACGGGGGAGTCGCTATTCATGACAACCTTTACCAACAGCGGTTCGAGACGTGCACAGATTGCATTTGCGGCACCAACGATCGGTCGGATTACACCAATGCATTTGGATCAGATGGGTGGAGAGTTGATTTGCCAAAAAGGCGCATTCTTGTGCGGTGCTAAAGGCATTCAAGTATCGATTGCTTTTCAAAAGAAAATCGGAGTGGGGCTATTTGGTGGAGAGGGCTTCATCATGCAGAGACTTCGGGGCGACGGAATTGCCCTCATTCATGCGGGTGGCGCGATGGTGTACCGTGAATTGGCTCCAGGTGAACAGCTGAGATTGGACACCGGCTGTTTGATGGCTCTCGGGCCAACCGTTCAGTATGACATCCAATTCGTCGGCGGATTCAAGAACACGTTGTTCGGAGGCGAAGGATTGTTCATGGCCACGGTGACTGGCCCCGGGCCGGTATGGCTTCAAAGCCTCCCGTTCTCTCGACTTGCTTCCAGTATTGTTGCCGCTGCGGGTGGGGGAAGCAAGCATGCAGAAGAAGGATCCGTCCTCGGAGGTTTCGGTAGTCTGCTGATGGGAAACCGCGAGTAGCACGAATCGCGATTAGTGCGTTGGAATTGAAAGAGCATCGCGATCTTCAGCAGATTGCTATTACCGGTTCCTTGACAAAAAGAAGCTAATCACAAACCCGAAAAAGCTAGCAAAGCCGATCCCTAGGCATGTGTACATTTTGGGCGCTGCGGCTTCGAAACTTCGCTTGTAACGAAAGTAGTTTGGTGTTTCTATATTCATCAGACCGTTGTCGGCTAGGTTATTCCAAGTGTCCCAGGTGCTAGCTGGAGAAAGTTCGTCCAGCCCGACCGACATATCTTTGACGTAGTCTTCTTCGGTCATGTTAAGGTTGACGGGAAATGTCCAACGTTCGTAGGCCATAATTCCGCCGTAGCTCAAGAAACCGATACTTAGCAGCAAAAGAATGCCGGCAATCACTCGCAATGCAAGGCTCGGCCCGCGAGAAGCACGCTTCGGAGCAACGGTGTTGCCAGATGCTGCGGGTTCTAAGCTATTTAGATGACGAATCGTCGGCACTTCTACCGATGTTCCGCATTGAGGGCAAGGTAGTGTCATCCCCGCTTGACTGCGGTTGATGGGAATTTTCGCCCCACACAAACAGGGCAATAGAAATTGGCTCATAGGCTGGAAAAACGCTTTTGGTTTGAAAAAGAACGGCGGAAGCAGAATCGATTCTATCCTGCCCCTCAAGCTACTCCACCCCTACGCGAACCGATAGACTTCGGTTTTCCGCCCGACGGCAGCGTTTTCTTTGAAGCAAGGAACCTATTTGAAACCAGTAGGCAGGAGTTCGTGCTTGAAGGATCGCTTCCAAGAAAGTTGTTGTAGGCTGAACATCCAAAGCCTAGCAAATATTCCTGATACTGGTGGCTAGACCGAGGCATTCATCCAGTTAGAATGGTGGTGCTGTCAGTCGAGTCCCTCGGTGGGATTGGATACTTACTAGCAACACCACAAAGTCGGTTATAGAGCAGTCCATGCAGGAATTGTTCTTGTAACCCGGACCCGCCACACCTCAACACTTGCTGAATCGTTCGCGTCATATAAATTCCCAGCCTGTTTCATTCTAGGCTGGCTATCCATAAAGAACACGACCGCCGATCAGAAGTTAGTTGCACCTGTGAAATCCCCTAGGACTCTTTTGTGTTGAAAGAAAGTGATGGCATCAAGGATGAGACCGGTCGTGTTCCGCAAATGCAGAATGAGCGAGAGCTTGTTTCCACTCACGAAATTCCGTTTCGTTGTGGTCTCCAGATTGGAGTCCAACGGTAATGGGGATGAACGGGGAGTTTGAGGAGTGTAGCGACTGCTTCAGGGGCGCTGTTGCAGTTCGACGTGAGCAATGGATGCTGCAAATTTTAGTTATTCGTAAATATTTACCATTTGTTATCGGAGAGACGTTCGCATTCAGAAAGGTGCTATAGTTCCCTTGCCTCGCTAAGGCAGGGGAGAGACGCAAATCGCGTCCACTCTAGCTGCGGATCGATTTTCCTGTTTGGGAGAATCTCTTTGCGGCGCTGCAGAGCGGATGACGCGGTTTGAGGTCTCGGACCATGCTGATATACGAGCACTCCGATCCTCCATTCATTTCGTGGTTTCAGGAGCTATTACCTTGTTCGACGGCCTGTTGGATTTCGATGATGACTTGCCTCGCAGCGCTGACGACTTGGATGGCCTTCGCAAACTGTCGCTTGAGGAGGAAGGTGACGATCTGGGCGACGCGGTTGCCGATGTCGTAGTACCAGAGGACCAAGTTCAGTTGGACAGCGATGATGATTTGCTGTCCGGCATGGACGAAGTCGAGACTTGGTCGGATGATCCAGTTCGAATGTATTTGACGCAGATGGGCGAGATACCTTTGCTCACACGCCAAGAAGAAATTCGTCTGGCTAAAAAAATCGAAGTCACGCGACGTCGATTCCGTACCAAGCTGCTCGAGTGCGATTATGTGGTCCAGTATGCCTTCAAGATACTTAAGCGTGTTCACACAGGCGAATTGCCATTCGATCGCACGGTACAGGTGTCGGTTACCGACAAATTAGAGAAAGATCAGATTTTAGGAAGATTGCCAAACAATCTCAAAACGCTCGACGTCCTACTCAAGCGAAATCGTAGAGATTATCGCAACGCCCTGAGTAAGAATTTGCCCGAGAAGAAAAGAGTAGAAGCTTGGCAATCTCTCGCACGCCGCCGTCGCAAGACGGTTCGTCTGATCGAAGAATTAGGGCTGCGAACGCAACGAATCGAAGCGATGATCAACGTTCTCGAACGTTTGAGCAATCGGATCGATGAAATTCTCCATGATTTAGCGACACTCAAATCGTATCAAGTGGCCCCTTCACAGGTGGCTCAACTGAAACGCGAGTTTCGTCAGATTCTGGTCGCAACCCAAGAAACCCCATCGTCGCTACGCAATCGTGTTGCGATGGTGAAAAAGGTCTTCACTGAATACCAACGCGCGAAGAAACAGCTAAGCGAAGGCAATTTGCGTCTGGTAGTTTCCATTGCGAAAAAGTATCGAAACCGCGGCCTTAGCTTTTTGGATCTGATCCAAGAAGGTAATGCCGGTTTGATGCGGGCTGTTGACAAGTTCGAGTACCGGCGCGGGTTTAAGTTCTGCACGTATGCCACATGGTGGATACGGCAGGCGATTACTCGTGCTGTTGCAGACCAAAGCCGAACCATTCGGATTCCCGTTCACATGGTAGAAACCATGTCGCGCGTCCGAAATGTTTCCCGGCAATTGCTGCAAGAACTCGGTCGAGAGCCAACGCTCGAAGAAACTGCTCGCCGCGCTGAGACGACTATCGAAGAAGCGAGACGGGTGCTGGCGATGAGCCGTTACCCAATTTCGCTCGATCGGCCAGTCGGAAATAGCGAGGATAGTCAATTCGGGGATTTGCTCCCGGATGGTACCGCCGAAAGTCCAGCTATTGGTGCAGCACAAGAGATGTTGCGATTGCGAATCAACACCGTCCTCAAGACGTTAAGTTACCGCGAACGCGAAATCATCAAACTGCGCTATGGTTTGGGTGACGGTTATAGCTACACGCTGGAAGAAGTTGGACACATTTTCAAAGTGACGCGCGAACGCATCCGTCAAATTGAAGCAAAAGCAGTTCGAAAACTTCAGCAACCCAGCCGTTCGCAAGAACTCGTCGGCTTCCTCGACTAGCATCTCTTGCTCATAACGTGAGTGACATCCTAGTATCGTAAAAATCTAAGGCTCTGGTGTTTGAGTTCAAATGCCAGAGCCTTTTTTTATGCCGCCGCTGAGTCGCTGCTGGACCGTAGCTTGGGACCATCGTCCCGAGCCGATGGATTTGCGATGGAGCTTGGACGGAGTCACGGGCTGCTAGCCTGTGACCTTGAAAGCCCTGCAACACCGGTTGATGCATAGCACTTCAGTTTCTTCCTTTCATTCTCCTAATCGGTGCCACCCACCAATATATGTCGAACTCGCGCCAATGTATGGCGGGTTCTATGGCAGAAAAATCGAACGCAGAAAGATAGATCAGAAAATTTTCTCTGCGTTCGATCTTTCTGCCTAATTTGCAAGTTTCGACTGGTTCTTTTTGGTCCAAGCGATCCTTTGCTATATCTACGGACGATGCATTCGGAAGAGCACCCGCCAGTTGCGGTGGTGTGTTACGCTAACTCGGGCGTTGGCCGCATGGGGTATTGTCAGCTCTCCCATGCAAGGGACCAAAGACAACAAATCACACGATCTAGCCAAATTGGACTCGACGAATATGGTCAATCTGTTGTCAGGATGGGCGGTAGGCGACATCCGGGGAAGTGATAGAGGATTCTCGTTATTTTTTCGTGAACCAATATCAGTAAGGAGATTCTTCTTTCTCGTGGCAATGGAATCTTCGGTTGCCAACTCGGCCCGTTAGATCCAGCAAAGCGCCCTAATGGGAGTTTGCTTGCAATGGCACGCTGATCCCGTGAGATTTTTGACCTCGTAAAGCTCTAGACTCCAAGTTGCTCTTGGTGCATTATTGGTTGGGTCAGGGATGCGATTCGTTTATTCATGTTTCTAAGGTTTCTTCCGTGAGTTCTTGTTCGACGCCGGCGCGGACGATCACCGCCGTTTTCTTTAGTGCCAGTACGTACTTTGTGCATTTCCTAGCACTCGGCTTCAGTTCCTTTCCATTGCAGACCCATCTTCGAAAGACGCTGTCTCCTGCGACGGCGAGTATGGTGGCAGGCCTGATTCCGATCGCTGCATGTGCCACTTACTTTTTGCTTCGTTTTGCGGAAAGCAAAGGTTGGACCAAGTATCCGCAACGAACGCAATTCGTGGCGGCTGTGGGAGTTGCCATCATGCAATGCGTACTCGGGTTTCGGCTCCAGGGACTTGCAGAAGGGCATTCGTTTTTCGGACCAGCGATTGATATTGCGCTTTGTTTGCTATTGCTCGGTTGTTTGCAGTCGAGCGTGATGACATTGCTGAATCACATCAGCATCGCGACCATGGGTTCGCTCGCGTATACCGTTCGAGCCTCCGGTTCTGCTGGTTACATGGTGGCGTTGATGATCATGGGGGCCATTGGGGGTGATTGGTTCAACATTGAAAAACAGCACCTCTTTGTTGGTTCCTGCATCAGTGTTTTGCATTGCCTTTTGGCGTTGGGCTCCTGCTTTTTCGTCCCTGAGCACCCCGAAGTACCAGCCCTTCCAAAACAGAACGCCCCCAAGACACCCAGCACCACCTCGCAGAAGTTGGAGTGGATGGGGCTCCTCGCTCTCGTTTGGTTAGTGGCAGTCTGCGAGATGTCGTATGGATTGTATTCGCACGAATTTCTTACGAACACGTATGGCGAGTTCGGCTACTTTATATTTGCTACTGCCGTGGGAGTAGAGATAGCGATACTACTCGTGATTCCCATTTTTCCTCAACTGAAGAAGCGATTGCTGTTTGTCGGACCGCTCGGTTGGACGATCCTATTCATCGGTTGCATCGCTTCAATGTTTGGAATGCCAGCGTTAGGTTTTTGCGGAATCGCATTGGCGCTCAATTGTCCGTTTCAGATTTCTGCAAACGAGCATGCCCATCGAATGAACCCTTCGGTCATGGGAATAGCATCGATGACCCTCGCTCAATCGCTCGGGTATGTGACCGCGGCGATTCTTTCCTCCGTTTGTTCGCGAATCACGATCCTAGAGCAACTCTTACCGACCATGCCCGCAACCTTGTGGATCCTGGTGTTACCGCTCGCGACGTTATCGCTGGTGCTCTCCGTTCGAAAACTCGCCCGCGAGAACGCGTCTCTCGATATCGACGATCTTGGCCAATCGAGCGGCATGGCGGGGAGCGGGGGTATACCGAGCATTGAGAAAAGCCCGAGTGATTTCGAAGGCGACTTCAGGACCAATCACACGAGCCCCGATGCAGAGGACGTTCATATCGTCGTGCTCGACCCCTTGGCGAGCCGAGTAAGTGTCGTGACACAAGCTAGCACGAATGCCAGGGAATTTGTTAGCAGCCACGCTGACGCCCACACCCGAACCGCAGACGAGGATGCCTCGATCGATTTCACCCGCCAGGATTCTGGTCGCGATCGCCTCAGCAAAGTCCGGGAAATCGCATGAATCCGCGGAGTGTGTGCCGCAGTCGATGACCGAGACCTTTAGTCCTTCGAGCAATTTACGGACATCGTTCTTCATCGAAAAGCCAGCGTGATCTCCGGCGATGGCATAACGAATGGATGACGGCTGACTCATAACGATAAACCTTGGTGTTGCTTAGAAAAAGAAAGGCTGATACACTCTTGCCCTTCGCGTTTGCTGACATTAGTGGGATTGCGCGTGCAATTCCGTCAGAAAACTGCTCCACTTACCCGCTACGCCGAATCTCAGTTCAGAACTTTATCGACAAGAAGGAATCCCGTAAATCGAAGTTTAGGCGGTTACCCTTGTTTCTGATGTTTCTGGTCAGGTTTGCAAGCGATCCATCAGGACCCTATTTCGTATGGTTAACCGCACTCTAATCCGCTCCCTTGAAGACGATCTCTTAGAGCAGGAATTGGATTCCCTCTTCGGCGATACCGCAGAAGAGTACATTCTTGAGCATCTTGAGGATGCAAACCGCCAGTTTGATGTCAATCAAATCATCGAAGGCAAGATCGTAGAAATCAATGACGAGTTTGTTATCGTCGACGTTGGTTTCAAGAGTGAAGGTGCTATCCATAAGAACGAATGGGAAGAAGGCGAACCACCACCGGCTGTCGGTGACATGGTCAAAGTGTTGATCGAAGAAGTCGAAGATCAACACACCGCGCCTGAAGATTCTCGTTCGATGATCAGCCTCAGCAAGAAGAAGGCAGAAAAGATCATCCAGTGGGAAAAGATGATGTCTTCCGTTCAGGAAGGCCAAGTTGTTACCGGTACCGTTGTTCGCAAGATCAAGGGTGGTTTGCTGGTCGACATTGGCGTCAACGTCTTTTTGCCTGCTAGCCAAGTGGACATTCGTCGGCCTAACGATATCGGCGATTACATCGGCCGAGTTGTTCAGTGCGAAGTCCTCAAAATTGACGAAACACGTCGCAACATCGTTGTCAGCCGTCGGTCGCTCATCGAAAAGCAACGCGAGGAAGATCGCGAACACCTCATGGCCGAATTGGAAGTGGGCCAAGTGCGCAAGGGTATTGTCAAAAATATCGCGGACTTCGGTGCATTCGTCGATTTGGGAGGCATCGATGGTTTGCTTCACATCACCGATATGAGTTGGGAACGCATTGGCCATCCAACAGAAATGGTTGCTATCGATCAAGAAATCGAAGTCAAGATTTTGCAGATCGATCGCGAAAAGCAGAAGATCGCCTTGGGTCTCAAGCAAAAGCTCAACAACCCATGGACCAACATCGCCGAGAAGTATCCAGTCGGCTCGACGATCCCTGGCGAAGTTGTCAACGTAATGAGCTATGGTGCGTTCGTGAAGCTCGAACCAGGCATCGAAGGTCTGGTGCACATCAGCGAAATGTCATGGACACGCCGCATCAACCATCCAAGCGAAATGGTACAAATCGGCGACAAGATCGACGTCAAGATCTTGGGCGTCGACGCTCAAGGACAACAGCTGTCTCTCGGTATCAAGCAAACACAATCCAATCCTTGGGATGTTGTGCTTGAAAAATACCCAGAGAACGCAGAAGTGTCTGGCAAGGTTCGGAACCTTACCAACTACGGTGCGTTCATCGAACTCGAAGAGGGAATCGATGGCTTGCTCCACGTTTCCGATATGTCTTGGACTCGCAAGATCAGTCATCCAAGCGAAGTGTTGACCAAGGGTCAAGTCGTCAAGTGCCGCGTATTGAGCGTGGACCAAACTCGACGTCGTATCGCTCTCGGACTCAAACAATTGGATGACGATCCATGGAACACCACTATTCCAGCCAAGTACCAACCAGGTCAACTGGTACGTGGTACAGTTACGAAGATCACCAACTTTGGTGTATTCGTCGGTCTGGAAGATTCGCTCGAAGGATTGCTCCACATCTCTGAGCTTTCCGATGACAAAGTCGAGAACCCAGAAGACGTGGTCAAGGTTGGCGACGAGATCGAAGTCAAGGTCTTGCGAGTCGATAGCGACGAACGCAAGATTGGGCTTTCGCGTAAGCGGGTCGATTGGTCCGAAGAGCAAATGCGAGCTGAAGAAGAAAAAGAAGCTCAGCAAGCTGCTGCTTCCGTCAAGGCCGAGAAGCCAGCGATGGAACTCAAGGGTGGTCTCGGAAGCGAAGGTCCATTGATCGGCCCAGCAACCTAAAGAGCTTTTTTGTTCATGCGGATTTTCAAGTAACGCAGGCTTTCGGCCTGCGTTACTTTTTTATGAACCTCAGATTTATAATCGCCCACACGCAGTGCGATTCGCTACACGTAGCTGAAGCGTCGATTTAGAGAGCATTCTTGATCTTTCCTGATCTCCACAAACGATACCCATAAGCGGAACTTGGTGTGGCGAGTCGCTCAAACCGCAGGAGTACGGTGATTTCTTGCATCAATCGGTACAAAGTATGCCAGATAGCCTAGCAAATGTTCTCGTTGGAATCCACCATTATGGATTTATGGTCTGATACCACTTTCAACGCAGTACTTGGCTTTGTGCTGGGCTTCGGGTGGGAGCAGTATGTGACAACGGGAATCGAGAAATGCTGGGTAATCGCTTCCACGATTCTGCTGTCATCTGTTAGCGTTCACGATTACGTTGTCGATTCGATCATTTGGCGACGATCTGCTGGGCGATAGCCGGTCAATAATTTCAGTCGCCGCTTTGCTCTCGCACTTGCAGTTCAAGCTTCCACATAGCATCGCTACGCGTGCTCTTGCACGATAGCTCCAATACTCCGAGCTCTGTGACCTTGCTATGAAACCGGACAGGGATAAGACCGTTGGATTCCGAAGCTGGTAACTCGGTCTCCATGGGTGAGGTTTCTGAGAGTTCATCTTCATCCCACGAACGAAGAAGAACTCCCGGCTGGTCCTGTGTTCGCATCGTGCTAGAAAAGAATCGAAACCGCGCAGGTTTTCCTGTTCGGATCCCAACTTCTTTGCTTTGGACAGCGCATTCGGTTCCTTCCTCCATCCCGTGTGGCACCACGCAGAGCGCATGAAGTGGCCGCGGAATACCGGGTATGGCCGGTCCTGAAGATTCGATTCCAACGTAGTAGCTTCGAGCGGTTCCGCCCCGAATGCGGATACCACCGTGATGTTTCGCCCATACGTAATAACTGGCACCGCAGGCCACCGATTGATCCAGATCCTCGACGCCACCGAGGACTTGAGGTGATGACGCACCGCCGGTCACTCCCCAGTCGGTAATCGTCTGGATTAGTCGTGTTCTAAAGGAGTCGGCGTTGAAAACACCTCCATTGAACAAAAGGTGGGTGACACATTGTTGTGTCGATTCACTTAAATGATCTGCCAAGAAGGCTGCAATATGCCGAGTGATCGCCGAGTCTGTTTCAAACGGCAGTCCCATTTCTTGAAACCCCAGCTCCGATTCTGCTATTGGCCGGTCCTCTCTACCAACGCGTGGGAAAAAACCATCGACGAGCGTAGACTCAACAATCGATCGTTCCAAACTGATCGAAACCGTGCCACCAATGAGCTTGCTTCCGCGTCCCAGGACTGTTAGCGGGTAGCTCGATGGAGAGGTCGGTTTGAGCAGCGCTTCTTTTGCAAGCCGACAGGAGTGCCAAAGCGAAGTCGATTGCCACGCGTTCAGCTTCGTTCCCTGAGCATGGAACAATTGCGATGCAACGTGGGCCAAGGTCAAATCCATGTTGTCGCCACCGACCAACAAGTGTTTGCCAACAGCCAAGCGACGGAGTTGAAGCTCGCCTGCTTCCTCAATTACCTCGACTAAGGTGAGATCTGTTGTACCGCCTCCGACATCGCATACGAGGAGTGAGTCGTTCTTTTTCAAGTGTGAACGCCATTGATCCCCTTGAGAATGAATCCAATTGTAGAGGGCCGCTTGCGGTTCTTCGAGGAAAAGAAAATCGTCAGGAAAGCCTGCTTCGATGGCCGCCACTCGAGTCAACTCACGCGCATCCAAATCAAACGAAGCAGGTACGGTAAGGACGACTTTCTGAGATGCAAACGGAGAATCTGGGAACTGCAAATGCCATGCGTCGATCAGATGCATCAAATACGCTGTTGTCGCTTGAACGGGGGAGATCTTGGCTTCAGGTTCTTCGGATTCCCATGGCAACACTGGAGACTGCCGATCCACATCTTGATGGCAAAGCCAGCTCTTCGCGGCAGCAATGACACGCTCCGGTTGTTCGCTAGCGATGCGACGCGCATATTCCCCGCACACACCGAAAGATGATCGAATACCAGAGACTTGCAATGCAGCATCGCTGGTGTCGGTTCGCCAAAGAAAGGACGGTAGCGAGAGTCGTCTCTCGACCGTTCCTGGCGCGACCAGTTGCGGGATAGGAAGAACCGCGACCATCGCGTTCGACTCCTCCATTGGAGCAAACGCCAAGACCGAATTGGTGGTCCCTAAATCAATTCCAATACAATATTCTACAGACATTAAGTTTTCGATTTTCGAAGCGATGACAATCAAGCGAACGTGTAATCTCGATCGACGTGGGGCGGCAACAATGTTCGTGCCCAAGGCTCCGAATTATCGCGACATCGCCAGTGTCAGCAACTCCAACGCTGCGTGCTCATTTTCCCCAGCTGTTTTCTCGATCACGATTCGGTGCCGGCTAAGTTCTGTTGCAATCTCGTCCGAGGAAATCATGTGTTTTCGGCTGGCGAGTACGGAAAGCTCCAAAATGCTGTGCTTGGCACGATTCCAGCCCCAAAATGGCCTCAGCGTATCCTGCTGGCTAATGTTGCATTTCACCATTGCTCGGGCGTCCGACAAGTTCCATTCGCCAGTCTTTAGACCAAAGTAGCGGTGCGAGTTCTTAAGAATCCAGCCACATTCTGGGACATAGTAACTCGATCGACTTGCATTGATTTGGGTACGCCATCGAGCTATCCACTCCGCCGCCCACGCCCCATAAAAGTGCTCGGTAATCCCCAAAACACTTGTCGCCATCAACAGAGAGTCATCGCTCACATGAAAAACGCCAGTCCCAGTCCGATGCAAGTTCTGAAATGTTTTCGAAGTCTTAAAGGGCTTCAATGTCCAATCGGTGAGTTCGTTGTTGACGTGTGGACCGATCGGAGCAACATGCATTGTGCCATCGGTATTTTCTGTGGTTATAATGCCTTCGATAATCATTGTGGTATTGTAACGAGCCAATGGTGGACGTAGCAGGCCTACTCGAAACAGGAGCGGATGAAACTCTGAACAGCTTGACCTATACACGGTATGAAGTGCAGCGAGCTTCCCGAGAATCACTGAAGAAGATTCAATTGGAAAAATTGAATCGAATGCTCGAGGTCGTCCTTCCTGTGAATCGTTACTACCAAGAGCATTTTGGTTGCCGCCATTTGCAATTAAACTCCATCGACGAATGGGATCAACTACCCGTTTCACAGAAGTCGGATTGGTTATCTGACGAACTTGATGGCGTTGCGATTCATCATTCTTTTGAGACATCCTCGTATCGGCGATACCATCGGACCAGCGGTACCAAGGGGCGACCGATGGTGATCCTCGACACGGAAGAGGACTGGAATTGGTGGACGAACACTTGGCAGTACGTTCTAGACGCATGTTCGATCGATGCGAAAGACAGAATCTTCATGGCGTTTTCTTTTGGCCCATTCATCGGTTTTTGGAGCGCACACGATGCCTGTTTGCGACGTGGATGTATGGTGATCCCAGGTGGTGGAATGTCGACGATCGCCCGGATCGACTTGATCGACGTCGCAAAGCCAACGGTATTGTTCGGAACTCCCAGTTATGCCTTGCATTTGGCTCAGGAAGCATTGGCACGTGGAAAGCCACTCTCCAATAGTTCGATCAAGAAAGTCTTCGTAGCCGGTGAACCGGGCGGCTCAATTCCATCGGTTCGGAAGAACCTGGAAGAACTTTATCAATCGGAAGTCATCGATCATGCCGGCGCAACCGAGATTGGCCCCTGGGGATTCGGATCTCGCGACGGCAAAGCAATCCATATCATTGAGTCAGAGTTCATCGCGGAGTATTTGCCGATAGAGAAAAACCAAGATTACCAATTGAATCCTGAGTGGCGTGAACTTGTGTTGACATCTCTAGGTCGAACAGGTGCTCCCGTTCTTCGATACCGAACTGGGGATATCGTTCATCCTGTATGGGATGCTTCCAACAGCGAAACAAATTTCGTTCGCTTGGAAGGTGGAATACTCGGGCGGGCCGACGACATGTTTGTGATTCGCGGAGTGAATGTATTTCCGTCGAGTATTGAAGCAGTCGTTCGCGAATTCGATGCGGTACGAGAGTTTCGAATCATGCTCGTCAAGAATGGTTCGTTGGATGATTTACGATTAAACATCGAATCCACAACAGATGTCAGCAAGGCTTTAGAAGAATCGCTTCAGGTCCAGCTAGGGCTTCGAATCCCGGTAGAACTGGTACCGTTAGGAAGCCTACCACCCACCGAAGGGAAATCTCGCCGCATCGTTCGTTCCTAACGGGCAACATTTTAAAGCCATCCCAACACTCGTTCTTGAAGTACCCCAACACGCCTCAAATGCCAGCAAATCAACAACAGAAAACTGAAAGGACTGAATCGATTAGTAGAGCTCAATCGAAAGGAATGAGAGCTTTCAGGCAACAAAACTAGAGTCTTTAGCATTGGGGCTTCGAAGACACGGAAATCTTTAGAGCTGCTTGACTCACAGTGATTGTTCAGGACGACCAATCGTAAGGGCAAGCCGAAGGCATGAAGGTACAGGGAGGTACTGATGCGTTTTCCATTTGCGGTCGTTTGCCATTTGCTGATAGCCGTCGTTGCTTTACCCGTGATTGGTACCTGCCAAACCGCACAATCGCAGTCCACTAATCCGTGGTCCAACTACAGACTTACTCCGGACGACGGTGACAATTGGTACGAAGCAGAAGTCGGGTTCATCTCATTGTTCCGATCGCAACCAGCGTCGATGCCATTCGTGTTCACGCCGTCGTCCAGCGTACTACTGGATATGAACGAGCTTGCCGGAAGTGGAGGCAAGGGGTTTGACGGTATGCTAAATGCCAAAAGGGTTATAGGTGGCCAGCATCCTTTGGACTTGCAACTGCGATTCTTTGAGAGTCGAGACATGCTATTCAGCCGCGGAATTCTGTCCCCCTCATCCGTGATTCCGGTTTTCTATAACGCGATTCCTGTGACTCCTGCAAACGACTATATAGTAGATTATACTTCGGATCTACAAAGTGGTGAGATAAATCTCCGCACTCCGCTCTTTCAACGATTGTACGGGATTGCTGGAATCAGATACTTTGAACTCGAAGAACAGTTCGACATAATCGATGTCGCAGCAACGAGTGCGACTACCACGGCAGGGTTCTTTTCTGGAGTAGACAATGATGCGATAGGAGGGCAAATCGGACTTGAGGGCGTACTCTTTTCGGGGAAACGGGGGCGAGTCACGGGTGGCGTCAAGTGGGGACTCTTGAGTAATTCCGTACGAGGAATTGCGATGGCAACGACTACTTCAGGAAATCCTCTTTCATCGCGTCTCGCTGAGACACAATCCACACAATTGATTGATATCCAATTAGGTGGAACTTTCTCGATTACCGATTGGCTGGGGCTCTATGGTGGTTATCAAGGTTTGATTGGAAGCGATTTCGCATTGGGACCAACTCAGAGTCGTGAATCAAGAATATCCGATCCAACAAACCCCGTTGCCTTCGAATCCGAGCAATGGCACGGCTACCGCATTGGTGTCGCGTTGGCTTGGTAAAGCTGCTGACTACAACTTAGTCAGTTATTTCAAGCCGGTTCCTAACGTGCGTCCGCTGAGTGCGCCACGAACGCCTATCTGCCCTGGATCGCGTGCGATCTTATCGGTGAAAATCCTTACATCATCCACGATCGGCTGAAGCCTGGCCGTAATGGCTTGAACGTTCGCGGATGCCGCTCGTATGCTTCCAATCGTTTCTGTGGTTTGATGATACAGTTGCGGATTGTCGATTAGTTGAGCGATGGTTCCGCTGCTGCTATTGAGCCTGGTGGAGAATTGCTTCAGATCGATGGCCAAAGCATCGAGATTACCCATGAGTCGAACGGCCCGCTCGACGATGACATCGCTGCTCTCTTTCACCGGTTCTGTAATGTCTGCAATGTTCGCGATGGCTGTATTGGCATTCTGGACCGCTTGCCGAACATCCACCCCTATTCCTTCGAACTCCGTTCCAATCCCTTCTAGGCTCGAACTAAAGGTTTCAAATCCTTTCAACGTTTTCTGCGTTTGTACCAGCGTGTTTTGCGCGCTCTTAAGAACTTCAGGAAGCAAATTGAGTCCACGCGACACGGCTTCTGGAATTCTGGCATCTTCGACTTGAGACAAAATACGGTTTGCCGAGGAGACTGTTTCGTTGAAGTTGTTCAACGTTGTTCTGGCGGTCGCGGATAAATCGCGGATGGGCCCTGTATCGCCACCAATCGCATCTTGAATAGTCAAGACGAGTTGGTCGATTCGTTGAAATGCGGGACCTATGCTTGCGAGGGCTTCCATCGGGTCCTTAGCGACCTCGCCGCCCTTCGAATAGTAGCCTTCTGTGATGATGTCCGTCATGGCTTTTCGTTCGGGTTCGTCGAGAATACCGTCTCGGGTTGTACCCACTGTTCCGTCGAATCGATCGAGCAAAGACTGTGGTGTGGGTGGCACAAACTGAATCACTGCATCCCCGGTGATGAGCGACTCCGACGTGATGAGAGGCATCTCACTCTTTTGTATTTCGTATTTCTTTTCCAACTCCATGGTCACATTGACACCCGCATCGCCTGGCCCAAGAAGCACGTTCGATACTCGCCCTATCAACACACCATTCTTGCGAACTGGCGTGTCGATAGTGACTTTCGGAGCGCTTCGGAAATTGATGGTGATTCGATAACGCTCAACCCAAAAGGCAGGTACAGCACCGAAATACGCGACGAGCAGGACGCCGATAATGCCGGCAGCGAGCACAAGTACCCCAACGCTGAATCTTTGGTTGTTTTCTTCCATTGTAAACTCGCGTTAGTCTATTGTTCGCAATCGAGAATCGTGTGGATTGATGGAATCCAAATCGCCACGCCCTGATTCGTCCCGTCCCTGTGTGGCAAGCATCTCCATGAGTCGCTCACCTGCTTCACCCATGACGAATTGCCGCACTCTTCGATCTTGAGTGTGATCCAATTCCGATGGAGGACCGTCAAAGAGAATTTGGGATTCACCCTTCTTCAATCGCGCATACGGATAGAGCATGATCACCCGGTCTGCGATCTTTCGAGCGGAGTGCATATCGTGCGTAACCACCACGCTCGTCACTTCGTAACGTCTTCGCGTTCGGACAATTAGCTCATTGATGACATCGCTCATGATCGGGTCAAGCCCCGTGGTCGGCTCATCGTAGAGGAGTAGGTCTGGCTCAAGAATTAATGCTCGAGCTAAACCAACTCGCTTGCGCATGCCGCCGGAGAGTTGGGATGGCCGCTTCGAAAGGACATTCGATGGCAAGCCGACTTCGTTGAGCCGCTGCAAAATCATTTGCGATGCCGATTTCCCTTTTGGTACGCCATGTTGACGAAGTGGGAATGCAATATTTTGTTCGATCGTCATGCTATCGAACAAAGCGGCGTTTTGGAAAACAAATCCGAATCGACGACGCAATGCGGTCATCGATCGCTCAGTCAGCGCGTTGATATCCCGGCTATCGAACAGAATACTGCCACTCGTTGGGGACATGAGCCCGACTAGTGTCTTTAGCAACATCGTCTTGCCGCAACCACTTTCGCCGATGATGGCAAGTGTTTGGCCTCGGGGAATTGCAATCGAGATTTCATTCAAGATCGTTTGCTTGCCGAAACGAAGCGAGAGCGATTTGGTTTCCACCAAGACGTTTCTAGAATCGCTTGCAAATTGGTCGGTCGCAGATGCAATGTCCGACAAAAAAGATTCGTCCATCAGATGAGTTTACTCCCACCTGGCCACAGCGCGAACTCCATCGCGCGGAGCATCAAGTTCATTACGATGTCAATCGCTAAAATCATTACAAAGCTTTGCACGAACGCGGTTGTTGCCGCTCGGCCGACTCCTTCGGCACCTGGTTCGCAATGAAAGCCGTGATAGCAACTGACAATCGCGATGATGGCACCAAAGATCACACTCTTGAAAATCCCTGAGAACAAATCAAATCCACCGACGAAGTCGCGACTATTTTTGAGATACTGCGCATGGTCGATTCCCAGAATGATAACGCTGTGGAAGTAACCACCCACGATACCCATGAAGTCTGCCATGATCGTGAGAGCTGGAATCAACAACACACACGCCAGAAAACGCGGCACTACTAGATAGTGAATTGGGTTCGCTCCCATACTTACCAAGGCATCGATCTGCTCGGTGACGCGCATGGTTCCGATCACGGCAGCCATAGCACTGCCAACTCGACCTGCCAACATCGTTGCCGCGAGTACTGGGCCCAACTCGCGCACCAAAGACATGTTGATCACGGCACCGAGACGAGTCTCCATTCCCATGTTGCGAAATTGGTCGTAGCTATGGATCGCCAAGACCATTCCGATGAACGTTCCGGTGAGTGCGACCACTGGCAAACTGAGAACGCCGATGGAGTAGAAATTGGGGAGCAACGTGTCTTTTTTCGGCTTTGCGGAAAACATCCACATCAGCATTTGGCTAGCAAACAATGTGACATCTCCCAACGTCGTAAGCCCAGAGACTACGACGCTTCCCCAAGCGGATGCCGTTCGAAAAAGGTTGTTTTGCAGTCGGCCCAAAATGGACCGTTGGAAAATACGGTCTGCTGTTGCCATGCCAATAGAATCGACTGTCAAGCGGCGTAACTTGAGTCGGCTTTTCCGGTTAAGCGAAATTTGAGTCCAGCACTTCAAAAGCCTAACCGTGCGGCCTTGCTTTTATTACAATGTCGAGCATCACACTCCGAAACGTAAAGGTGTCAAATGCTGCGATTTAAAAACCATCACTGTTTCTCGTTGTTTCTTCCATTCTTATTGCCCTCCATTCTTCTAGCATTCGCCAGCACCAATATTGCTAGCGTTGCAAATGCCGACGAGGGTTGGGTCGCGGGTGCCGCGAAACGGGACATCACTCCCACGGAATCCATTCGGCTGAGCGGATATGCCGCGCGGAGCAAACCAACCTTCGATATCAGTGACAAGCTCCATGCCCGAGCACTATTCATGAAGAACGGGGACAGCAAACCACTGATGCTGGTTTCGATCGATGCGATTGGCGTCGCTCCATGGATGACACAGACGATCGCCGAACAAGCCAGTCGTGAACTGGGACTTGCTCGATCGCAGATTGCGATTTGTTCGACGCATTCGCATTCGGCTCCTCATTTGGAAGGGGCACTTACCAACCTCTTCTCGGCTCCTTTGGATGAGTCGGAGACAAAAGCCATCAAGAATTATTCGAAGAACCTGGTCACGCAAATCTTGGATGCTATGCGTGAAGCAGTCGCTTCGGCTAAACCAGCCAAGCTTCAGGTTTCTTTCGATCGAGCCGAGTTCGCAAACAATAGACGCTTAGGAAAGAACACGCTTAGAGCTGGGTTCGGTACCGTCGACGAAGGGCCCGTGGATCGTACCGTTCGTGTAGTGCGAGTTGAATCGACAGAGGGAAAAAAACTGGCGGTGGCTTATCAATATGCGTGCCATTGCACATCGATCTCGCCAGAGCTTAATCGCATTAGCGGCGACTGGGCAGGGCTTTCTTCGGCGAAACTCGAATCAGAAAATCCCGGTCTCATTGCGTTGCCGATCATCGGTGCCGGAGCCGATGCGAATCCGAATCCACGTGGCAACTACGAGCACGCTGTCAGTCATGGTAATGAGCTAGCTGAGGCGGTAAAGCGCGCGATGGCTTCGGAAGGTCGGCCGCTTCCTGCGCCGAATGCAATTGCGTTCTCGTACACCGGTCTGGAGTTCGAAAGACCCGACAAGGCAGCGATGAACACCATGTTGGAAAGCAAAAGCTACCAAGAGCAGAATCGAGCCCGAGGGTTGCTGGACATATTGACAAAGAAGGATCGCATTCCTGAATCGTATCCAGCTCCTATCCATTTGTGGACCTTCGGCAAAGATCTTGCTTGGGTCTTCATGGGAGGCGAAGTGGTAGTCGATTATCAGATGCGATTGGAACGAGAATTGAATCAATACGATAACGTTTGGGTGTCTGCTTATGTCGATGATGTTTTCGCGTATGTGGCATCGGAGCGGATTCGAAACGAAGGTGGCTATGAAGCTGACACATCGATGATCTATTACAACCAACCAGGGCGATGGGTTTCCGGTACCGAAGACAAGATCGTCTTGTCCGTTCTCGATTTACAACGGCAATCGCGATCGCTTGACGAACCTTTGGGTCCAAAAGAAGCTTTGGCAACTATCCAGGTGCCTGAGGGATGGAAGATTGATCAAATAGCGACGGAGCCATTGGTCCAGGATCCTGTGAATATCTCTTTCGGAGCGGACGGCAAGGTATGGGTCGTCGAGATGGGTGACTACCCCAATGGTGGAAAGCCAGGGCGTGTCAAATGGTTGAGCGACGAGGATGGGGATGGCAAACTCGACAAGAGCGTTGTCTTTCTCGATAACCTCGAGTATCCCGCTGGTGTTTATGCATGGCGTGATGGTGTGGTGGTGGCATGTGCACCAGACGTCTTCTTCGCGCGCGACACAAACGGGGACGGAGTGGCTGACGAGCGTCAAGTGTTGCTCTCGGGCTTCGCCCTTGCGAACACGCAGCACCGTGTGCATGGCTTTACGTATGGTTTGGATCACAAGCTTTACTTTGGTGTTGGTTCCGATGCGAAAGAAATCAATCTTCATGCAATTGACGGGAGCAAGAAAGCGGTCGACATTCGCGACGTCGATCTGGCCCTCGATGTAGATCGACGATTGTTAACGACGGAGTCCGGCGAGACGCAGTTCATTCGATCGCAAACGCCTTATGGCGAATGGTTTGGCAATGACAATACCCATCCGGTTTACCACTTTGTTTACGATCGCCAATGGATTCAAAAGAATGCTCCACGGCCTAGAAGCTTGTACGTGTATTCAACGACTCCAGCAGCTTCTCCCGAGGTATTTCCATTGAGCCAACCGCTTGATCGGTTCAACGACCCGGACACCGCGAATCGTTTTACGTCAGTTTGTAGCACGATCTTCGCGTCAGGTCCGGGAAGCAGTGCAACGATGGAAGGAGCTGCCATTGTTTGTGAGCCTGTTCACAATTTGGTAGCCCGCTTCAAAATGGAACGAGACGGCATCAGTTGGAAAGCCGTTCGATTCCCCGAAGATCAACGATCCGATTGGATCCGAAGTACCGATCCCTGGTTTCGGCCAGTTCGAGTCGTTAACGCGCCAGACGGAACAATTTGGGTTCTGGATATGTATCGCCGAGTCATCGAGCATCCGACCTGGATTCCCGAAGAGTGGCTTGCTCGGTTGGATGTCCGGGCGGGGCAAGATCAAGGTCGAATCTATCGCGTCTATCAAGACGGATACAAGCCAAACAACAAGTTGTCTATTGCCAACGCCTCGATCGATGCATTGGTCCGAATGCTTGGCGACGAATCGGCAGCGATTGCAGATCTCGCCCAACAGCAATTGATTTGGAACCATGGGTCCAACCAAAAGCTTTTCGAACTTCTGCAGACTCAATTGCGTCAATCGGATTCACCACGAACACGAGTGCGTGCGATTGCGATCCTGTTGTATCTCAACAAAATGACATCTTCCGATTGGAAAGTTGCAATGGAAGACAAAGACGCTCGTGTTCTCAAGTTCACGCTTCACAGCATGAGTCGTATGGATAACAGGCCCGCTGAAACTGCTGCGTTGATTCAATTGGCATTGAACACTAGTCATGCCAAGGCAGACCCATCGGTCGCGATGGAACTTGTGTTTATGGGTGGTAACTATGGTCCCGAAGCGGCCAATTCCATCGTTCAGCCGTTGAAGACCCACCATCGTGTGCGTGGCATGGATACGTTGGTTGATTTTGTTGCCAACGAAAAAGTAGACGGCCTCGTCGATGCGTTGCTCCGTGAGTCGGACGATTCAACCAACATTTATCTAGAGCGACTCATTCCGCGGGTGAGCTCGCAGGGGCAATCGCGAATCGTCAAGTCGATCGAACAATCGACGGGCGAGCGTCCTGCTTGGCATTATCGGTTCGCTCGACAGTTGTCGAAACAAACCAAGACCACAGCTACGATATCGACGAGCGTTCTGGATTCGCTGCTTCAGCAAGCAAAGGCTACGCTTATGCGGGAGGAGTCGCCAGCCGTTTCGAAGAACGCAGCCCTAGAATTCTGCTTGTCGAAAATGTCGGATACCTCCACAGAAGAAATGAAGAGCCTTCTCAGCTTGGCGCAGCGTGTAACCGACAAGGATTTCGCCGGGGGAATCTTGGAAGGTGTCTATCGTTTAGGGACTGGTACATATTCGCAACTTCTGAAGTTTTGCATAGATGCGTCCCCGTCGAACAAATCCAAGATTATCTCCTTGATGGTATCGCAACCCAAGTCGGCAAAGCTCTTACTTGAAGCAATGGAGGCAAATCAATTGGAATTGAAGAGTTTGCAGCCGAGCCAGATAGAGTATTTGCGAGGTCAGAAAGATAGCGAGTTAAAGAAGCTTGTCATGACGCTGTTCGGCAAAGATGACGCTACCAACCGAAGCGAATTTTTGGCAACTTACTCTTCGCAGTGGCCTAAGGATTCGAGTATAGAAAATGGACGGAAAATGTTTGAGCAACATTGCGCTGTCTGCCACCGAGAGCGGGATGTGCGAGGAGAGAAGCAACCGTCGGTCGGTCCCGCACTGGAGGCACTCAATCATTGGACCAACGAAGCTTGGCTTGTCGCAATTTTGGATCCTAGTCGATCTGTAGATACCAAGTATCAGCGTGTACTGTTGCGAACAACGTCTGATGAGCTTGTTTCTGGTCTCATTTTGCGAGATATCAATGGATCTCTAGAAATCATGACAACGGATGGACGCGTGCAACAGATCGATCGTTCGACGATTGACGAAGAGAAGACATCAGCGCTTTCGTTAATGCCTGACGGTTTCGAAAAGGTTCTAACACCTCAGCATATTTCGGACATCGTCCGATTCTTGCGAAGCCAAAAACAGTAGCAATTCGCGTGAGTCGGGATTTCTTCTGGCAACGCTTCCAAGATAAGGGGCTGCCAGAGGTGAGGGACGGTGAATTAGGCAAAACGACGGACCAATTCACGGGAGGCACGAGACGATGGTCCCGTGCTGCGGGTTAAAGCTACGCTGCGGGTTAAAGCTACGCTGCGGGTTAAAGCTACGCTGCGGGTTAAAGCTACGCTGCGGGTTAAAGCTATAGCGTGTGGAACGTCGATACCGACTTTAGAATCGTATGATCGTCTGGAAAAGTGTGGAATGCTTGCACACTCATCTGACTTTCTCGTTCTTCAATATGAAGATAACTCACAGCGCCGTAAGCAATCCTGCCACTTGAATCAAACGTCTGCAACAATTCACTTTCGCAGTTGATACGTTGGAGTTGAGTTTGCACCATCCAGAACATGTCTGGGGAGACAGATTCGCGTTCGCACTCTGTTGAATAGCGAATTCGTGCATTGCGTTCCACTTTCTGGTAGAACTTTCCGCGTAGAGGCGAAGCGACAATGCGTCGACGTTGGGGAAGCATTTGTTTGCAGGAGCACACCACTTCGGAAATAACCGAGTGCCCTTTCACGAACGTAATGACATGCCCGTCGCCTGTAATGTCGATGCGAGCAGAGTAATTTGATCGCTGAATCAACCGGGTGCGATAGACATGAAAAAGCTCTGGGTGAATCGATCGTCCGAATACGTAAAGTGCATGCTCAGCGATGGTCGGTCGAATCGATAACACTTGGCAACCTTTCAGCGAGAATAGTAATGAGAAGAGCGACGATTATAGACTGACGATGATACGCCTACCAATATCAACTTCGCAACAATCCATGCAACAAAAACGCGGTAAAGTCCAAAAGACTTCTCTTCATTTTTTGCGTCTCAATTTCGAATCCCCTCTTGACATATCGAGCGAAACCGTCGTTCTCTGGGGGTTGCCACCATGATTGATGTTTTGTGGTAGCATAGAGGAGCGGAAACTCGACGCTCCCTACTCCATCTGTTGAAAGAAAATTGAATGCACATCGTCATGGCCGCCTCCGAGGCTGTTCCATTTGCAAAGACGGGTGGTCTTGCAGACGTTTGTGGTACTTTGCCAAAGCAGTTTGCCGCGAGAGGTCACCACTGTAGTTTGTTTTTGCCGGGCTATCGACGTGCGATTCATTCGGGACTGCCGGTTGAAGATACACATGTCTCTTTTGTGGTAGACATGGCTGGAAAACAGGTTGCATCTCGAATCCTCAAGATACCGATGCATGATGGTGCCGTCACCGTTTACTTGGTTGATCAACCCCATTACTTTGATCGCGAGAATCTCTATGGAGACGAGCACGGGGACTTTAAAGACAACGCAGAACGATTTTGTTTTTTCTGTCGATCTGTTGTTGAGGCCATTGAACGATTGCGTCTTCATGTCGACATCATTCATTGCCACGACTGGCAAACAGGATTAATCCCAGCCTATCTGAAAACTGGCTTCGGGCAAAAACAATGGTACCAACATGCGGCATCGGTTCTCACGATCCATAATCTTGCCTATCAAGGTCGTTATTGGTCGCACGATATGAACTTGACTGCGATGGATTGGAAGTATTTCAATTGGCAGCAGATGGAGTTTTTTGGAGACCTGAATTTACTCAAGACTGGAATCGCCTTCTCCGACTTCATTACAACCGTCAGCCCCAGCTATGCGAGGGAAATCCAAACGCCAGAACATGGTTGCGGTCTCGATGGATTGCTTCGATCAAAGCAGGCAAAGCTTGCCGGGATCGTCAACGGAGTTGATTACAATCTTTGGGATCCGCGGCACGACAAGAACATTGCACAGAACTACGGTTTCGAAACCTGGAAAGAGGGAAAGGCACTTTGCAAACTAGACCTTCAAACCAAATTGGGCTTGCCAGTGGACCCGAATGTACCCGTCATAGGTCTCATCGGGAGATTGGCTGAACAGAAGGGCTGGGATCTCGTGAAGCCGCTGCTAGAAAATTCGATTGAATGTATACCTGCTCAATGGGTGATCCTGGGAAACGGGGAACCACGGTTTTCGGACGCGATCGGATCTTTGGCCAGTCGATACCCTAATCGCCTTGCGGTTCGATTCGAGTTTTCCGAGCCGTTGGCCCACAAGATAGAGGCAGGATCAGATATGTTTCTTATGCCCAGCCGCTATGAACCGTGTGGATTGAATCAGTTGTACAGTCTGAGATTCGGTACGGTTCCCTTAGTTCACGCGACGGGCGGATTGATCGACACTGTAGCCGATGCGGACCAGTCGCCTGAAGTTGCAACTGGTTTCTCCTTTCAGGATTATTCTTTGGACGGAATTCGAGAATGTGTTCAGAAGGCGATGAATACCTATTCGCATGAACCAGAACGATGGAGTACACTTGTGGAAAGAGGGATGCAGCAAGACTGGTCATGGTCGAGCAGTGCAGCACTCTATGAATCAGTCTACAGCCGCGCTCGCGAACAAGCGGCGATCGAGGGGCGGCTGTAGGCAATCGACTACGGAGCACACCGGTATGCATGAAACTCGCTACGATTGGTTAGCGGACCGATGGGTAATTTTTGCTCCGAATCGAGAAGAACGACCAAACGAATTCAAGTCTGTAGGTTGTGTAGCTAGCCCTTCAGAAATACACAATCCGTCATGCCCTTTCTGTAAGGGGTTTGAGCACTCGACTCCTTCGCCCACTCTCGTCTTACCGCATATTGATTTGGAGTCCTCACGACCGTTGCATCGCGAAGGTTACGCAGAAGATCGAGAAACGGTATCTTCCTGGTTGGTTCGTGTCGTTCCCAATAAATTTCCCGCAATGTCAGGAAATGGCGGTTGCGAAACATACGACACACCGATGGATCCTCTATCGATTCGATCGAGTCATTATAGCAGAGTGAAGTTTGAATCCAAAGCGGAGGTGCAAACCGCAAGCACCGTCGCGGTCGCGGGTGGTGCATCGCATCTCTTTCGTAGCGAACATCCATCGGGTTGCCATGAGGTTGTCATTGAATCACCGAATCATGTAGCCAGTCTTGCTTCCATGCCTACGGAAAACATTGAGCTAGTTTTGGAAGCTTATCGGAAACGATTGCTTCACTGGCGTTCCCATTCGAACATCCAATTTGCCGTCGTGTTCAAGAACTTCGGAGCGGATGCTGGTGCCTCTCTCTCGCATACACATAGTCAGATTATCTGTCTCGATTTCGTTCCAAGCGATGTTCAGCGAACGCATCAACGGTTGGTCAAGCATCACGAAGAGTATGGGGCTTGTTACATTTGCCAAGTAATGCACGAAGAGGTACGGCACCGCGAAAGGATCGTTATGGAGACGGAGCATTTCGTGGTAATCTGTCCTTTCGCTTCCCGTTTCCCTTTTGCTTTTTCCATCATCCCAAGAAGGCATCGACCGCACTTCGAAGACACTTCTGTTGCGGAACTCTTGGACTTCGCGACAGTTCTCAAATCAAGTCTCTCAGCGCTCGAACGAGCACAGCCTGAGGCCGCTTACAATTACGTTTTGCAATCCAGTCCGTTTCATCAATTCGATGACGAAGCTCACCATTGGCGATTGCGGGTCATTCCTAGACTAAGCAAAGTTGCTGGGTTCGAATGGGGATCCGATTGCTTTATCAACACCACCAAACCCGAAGTTGCCGCGAGAATCTTGCGAGAGCATCTGGGACCTTAAGCCAAGCTTAGAGCATCTACGCTCTACGCTTCGTCTTGATACTGGCATGCAATAGCGTCGACACATGCACGCATTAGTCTATCCCTCTGTATCCACGTGCATTAGACCACTTTCGGCAAGGGCGCGTCTGTATCTGACACCAATCGGTGAGATGCGGCGATGATGACATAGAGTGCAGGTACAACAAAGAGCGTGAAGAGAGTACCGATCGTCATTCCGACCACCAGAACGATCCCGATACTATTTCTTGCCTCGGCCCCTGGGCCTGACACAAAGACCAATGGCAAGTGACCAAGCACCGTAGCCGCCGAAGTCATCAACACCGGTCGTAAACGGGTTTTGGCCGCTTCGAGCGCAGCATTCCATTTGCTCGCTCCATGCTCTTGAAGATGGTTCGCGAACTCGACAATGAGAATTCCATTTTTTGCCACTAAACCGACGAGCGTGATCAACCCCACTTGTGAGTAGATATTGATTGTTGTTAACCCCAAATACGTGATGCACAAGGAAGCCGAGATGGCCAATGGAACGGAGCCAACTAAAACGATCAGAGGATCGCGAAAGGATCGAAACTGCGCTGCCAAGACAAGGTAGATCAAAACTAAGGCGATACCTAACGACACCGTTAGCGTCGAACCCTCCTGCCGAATCTGACGAGACTCACCTGCGTAGTCAATGTTTGCATTCGCTCCTGCCACATCGCGAACTATTCCTTCCAAGACTCGCAAGCCCTCTTCCTTGGTTATCGATGGCAGCATGACCGCATTGAACTTCAAGGCTGTTTGTTGCTGAAACCGGCTCAGCACTCGGGGGGCTGTCTTCGGAACAATACTGGCAAACGTAGACACAGGGATCAACTGGCCGCTGGGAGTTCGAATCTTGATATCCAGAAGCTCGCTAGTCGATTTCCTGTCGACTTCAGCGAGTTGCGGAATGACTTGATAAGAGCGATTGAAATAATTGAAGCGATTCACGTACCCTCCCCCCAATAGCACGCCTAGCTCTTGTGCTATCGCAGCCAAATCCAGCTTCAGATCTGCAACCTTCTCTCGATCGATGACGACTTGAGCCTGGGGCAAGTCGACCTTTAAATCAGGATCCACAAACAAAAAGACATTGGAAGCAAACGCACGCCCTACGATCTCTTCGGACATGGGAATCATTTTATCGACGCTGAGATCACTCTTCAAAATGACTTCTACGTCAAAGTTTCCAGCCCCAGGGAGAGGAGGTACCAATATCGGAAGCGGACGCACTCCTGCGACTTGCGAAGCTAAACTATAGACTTCACCGAACATATCTTGCGTGCTACGCTGCCCCTGTGCTTTCCTTTCGTGCCAATCGTGTGTAATGATTCCTCCAAAGCCACTATTGGAACCAACCACGGCCCACATATAGTCGGTCTCAGGCAAGCTGACGAACTTGGTTGCCAACTCGGAAGCCCATCGCGTTGTACTTTGGAGTGTCGAGTCTGGGGACGCTTGCAACATAACTGCTATCGCGCCTTGATCTTCCACAGGCGCGAGCTCTTTGCCAGATCGTTGATAGAACGGTACCGCTGCAGCCCCGACAACGATAGTCAAGAACGCAATAGTCCAGCGAAGCGAAAGTGCCCCTTCCAGTACTTTTCCATACAGAGTTTGAATACGAGCAAACAACCAATTAACACCACGCGTCAATATCGGCTCCTTACCTGAAGGACTGAGCATGACCGCGCTCATGATCGGTGATAAGGTAACGGCAACAACGCCAGAAAGTACAACTGCCGAAGCCAAAGTGAATGCGAACTCACGGAACAACATCCCCGTCAATCCGCCTTGAAACCCTATGGGAGCGTAGACTACAGCCAGGGTAATCGTCATCGCGATGATGGGGCCGACCAACTCACGGGCGCCGATCAACGCTGCATTGATTTTAGAATTACCCTCCAAGATATGGCGTTGAACATTCTCCACCACCACGATCGCGTCATCGACCACTAGCCCCACGGCCAATACGATCGCGAGTAGTGTTAAGAGATTGAGCGAGAAACCCATCAGGTACATTAGGATCGAAGCGCCGATCAAAGATACGGGCATCGCAACCAATGGAACGATCGCGGTCCTGATCGACCCCATAAACAAAAAGACCACCACGCCAACGATTCCGATCGTTTCGAGTAAAGTCTGCGAGATCTCGTAGAGTGCATCTCGCATGAATTTGGTCGCATCGAACGCTAACCCCATTTCCATATGACTTGGCAATGTGGGCCGTAGCTCTTCCATGGCTCGATTCAAGCGATTCGCAACATCGATTTCGTTTATGCCAGGCAGTGGCCATACCGATACATAAACCGCCTCCTTTCCTCGATACATGGCGACCATCGATGCCTCTTCCGCTCCAAGCTCGACCTTGGCTACGTCCCCTAACCGAATCACAGCTCCATCATTCTGCCAAACAATCAGTTGCTGAAACTCCTCGACGGTCTTGAGGTCCGTATCGGTGAGTAAATCTACTTGGACGGAGTCATTCTTGACACGACCAATCGCAGCCAGATAGTTGTTGCGGCGCAGCGCGGAGAAGATATCCCCCGGAGTCAGATTGAGCTCCGAAAGGCGTGACGGTGAAATCCAGATTCGCATCGCTGGAGTGCGTCCACCTTCGATACCAACACGCTGCACTCCAGGGATGGTCGACAACTGCGGCTGAACCGTTCGCGAAAGATAATCGGTCAAACCTGCAATGTCATATTCATCTGAAGTGAAGCTCAGATAAAAGGAAGCATAGGGGCGGTCCGCACGTTGAATTTCAATGACCGATGGTTCGGACTCCGCAGGTAATTCCCGACGTACCTGCTGAAGTCGTGCATTCACTTCTGCCAGTGCGGCTGTCGCGCTATGATTGAGTACCAGTCGAATCGTGATCGTGCTGACTCCAGCCACGCTCGATGACTCGACGAAATCAACACCCGCGATGGATGACACGGCTCTTTCGATAGGTGTCGTCAAGAAACCTCGAATCGTCTCGGCGCTAGCGCCGATGTAGATGGTGGTGATCTGTATCGAAGTGCTCTCGAGTTTTGGAAACTGCTGGATGGGCAATGACTGAGCAGTCCGAACTCCGATCAGAACCAATATCAAGTTAACAACAATCGCAAGTACAGGATGTTTGATGAAAAGGTCTGTGAAGTTCTTCATTCGCCGGAATGCCCCGCACCAGAGTTCACGCCTGACTTCAAATCGCTTGGCGTCTTTTCAACAGGCGCGATAAGAACTCCGTCCCTCAGCTTGAATGATCCGTCTGTGACGACGGTTTCCCCCTCCTTGATACCGGCTTTAATTGTCACGAATTCACCGAAGGACGCACCGGTCTTGACGTTTCTCATGTATGCCCTTAGTTTCGTAGAGTCCTTGGGATCACGCGCAGCGACATAGACAAACGCCCCACTCGGAGCATTTCGTAATGATGTCGACGGGATCTTGACCATCGGAACAGGTTTCCCAAACTTCATTTCCAATCTGACGGAATCATTCGGCTGCAGCGTCTCGGGTGGATTTTTTAGTTCGGCTCTCGCCATCACGTTGCGAGTTACTTTGTCCGCTTGGGAGTCGATGGCGATGATCGTTGCCGGGATAGAATCTTCTGTAGCAATAACAGAAACACAATCACCTAGCTTGAGATAATCAGCTACCTGCTGGGACATCATGAAATCGATGTGCACGTATGGGTTGGTCTCTTCGATTCCCTGAAGCATCGTAATAGGTGTCCCCTCAGGAAGATATTGCCCCGGATGAATATCAAAAAGACCGGCGCGGGCTCGAAACGGTGCACGCAATTTCTTTTTCTCAATCACCACCTTGAGTCGTTCAACCTCCGCATTCGCTTGAGCAAGCAAAGACTTGGCTTGCTCTAGCTCCAATTCGCTGATAGCGCGAGCATTACTTGCCTGCTCCGAACGCGTATAGTTTGACTTAGACATCTCCCGGATAGCTTCCGCACTCTTCAACTGCAATTCTTCGACACTAGTGTCAAAATGAACCAAATCCTGGTTCTTTTCGACGATCATCCCGGGAGAAAAGAAGACCTTCGAAACCATTCCGACCAATTCGGTCCTCAATTGAATGGACCTTGGAGCCAATACGGTTCCAATCGCCGTAGCGGAAGAACGCATTTCAATCGGCTGAACAGTAGACACTTGAACGGCCTCTGGTACTTCTCGCTGTTCAGGTGGAGGAACGCTATCCATCGCCTGTCTGCGAGAAACGATGAGCCAAAAAAAGCAGCCAACAATTAAAATTAGCAGGGTCGATGCAACAACATTGGTCCAAATGGAACGCATATCTTTCTCAATTTCCCGAAAAGGTAAGTGTTTATGATACTCGAAACAAAAAAAGAGCCTTGAAAAATCAGGGCTCTTTTTGCGTTCAATTCATATCCAATGTACCGTCTCACAAACAGACGGACGCGGCTTAGTACATGTCGTGATCGCCGTGACCACCGGCCTTCTTGCCGTGATCATCCTTTGGCTTTTCCGCGATCAACGCATCGCTGGTAAGCAACAGAGTTGCTACGGATGCGGAGTTTGCCAATGCAGTGCGAGTAACCTTGGTCGG
>JAJTID010000216.1 GCA_021300155.1 Pirellula sp. | reverse complement strand
GCGAAAACAAGTAGCATAAATAAGGCTTTCATCACCATCGTCTCCTGATCTGCGCAACGTTACAAAACCTCCCCCATAAAAATGAAGATCTAGGGTGGGGAAACGGGAGAACCGTTTTCAGTGGCAACTGGACATTTAATCAGCGTCAACAATTCACTAAGAGGGGCACTGTTAGGGTAATTGTAACAAATTGCACCATTGACTAGCACCTTCTTATCGTACACTGCATACCTGCAGCTAAGAAGCAATGTGTCCGGATTCAGATAGCAATCATCGCAACCGAGTGTTATCGAACAGGTCCACAAGGACAATACTCTATATCTATACGATTCTTCGTTAGCTTTTGGCGCCACAGCTATTTGTCGTTCCTGATCGTAGTCAGGCCCGGAAGCTGAAAAGTAATTCGAAGCCAACTGACAAGATCCTTCCGAAAAACACTCAACGGGCGGGCACTCTATATTTTCTCCTCTTTGTTCGTATTTCCCATGCTCAGTTTCACAACTTCCGAATTTAAACTTAGCACAGTAATTGCAACCGCTAACCGGTTGCCCACTACTATCCCTATCTACGTCGGCGTGAAGAGCACAGAAGCCAAAAGATAACATGCAAACCAAGCCAAACGCCAAACACATTTGTTTAACCATTTCAATCTCCGTGTATTTTTACAATTACACTATCTCTCCAGTTCCCGTAATCGTTTAGTCCTGTAACAACAAGCCTACACTGCTTATGTCCGTCCAACGACTCAGACGGTATTGACAAAGATACTACCATTAGGTCAGAACTTCGCTGCCGCAAACTTATCACTTTCACGCCACGGATTACAGATGCTTGTTCGCTATCAGTTTCACAAGTAACCGCAACAGAATTCTGGAATTTCTCTAACATCTCACCCTTTAGAAGAAGGTTCGTACAGAAAAGCCCTTGATCATCTCGTGACCGAGTAAGAAATAAAGATCTCAATGCAATCTTGGTGGCGTCAGGATTGACAACCGGAATACTAACAAAACTATTCGCGCCCGACTTTTTTCGAACAACAAAAACTAACGCCGTATCGGTCCAACCACCGTCAGGAGCTATTTCAACAATGTACGTTTCCTTTCCCTTATCACAAGAATCGATCTTACACCCTCCACTTAACAACTCTACAGACTCGATTTCAGTACCATCAAAAACGGACTTAAACTCAACAGGTACCTTCGATTTCGACCGAGAACTCACACGCAAATTCTTGGGGCTCCAGCTTATATCATCAACAGCTCGCCCCGTAACATTGAAATTGAATCGCTTTTCCGATGTTTTGTCTGAGGACGCTAGCCGAAAAGCCATCTCCTTTTCCACAAGCACTCGAGTTACAAAAAACGACAAATTGACTTGGCGGCCCGCGGGGATCTTTAGCCTGTCTTCTTTTATCGTCGTGCAGCCGCACGACGGCACGACGGCTAGATCGAGGTCAGCCTCGGTCGAATTAAAGACTTTGACTTCAACCGCTAGTCCTCTATGCATCGGAAAGTCTCCGACATCAACCTTGTATTCCGTTCTACCTTCTTCTAGCTTAACCTCTAACGCCTTAAAACACCCTCCTGCTAGAACCTCCGCCACATCTTTGTCTTGCGCGATTGCCGAAATCGCCGTCACCGCGATTAAGCTGCATGCAACGAAAAGCAAACGAATTTCTTTTGTACGATAGTTCGCTCTACTATTCACTTAGAGTTTTTCGCTCCAAACTAAGGCATCAGGCACAGAAATCGGTTGCTCAAGATAGCCTGATTGTTTAACTGTGTCAACCCAGGGAAAAAAGGGCATGCACATGGTAATGCATTTACCCGTAAGCGAATGCGAAGCGCTCAGTCCAGTTTCTTCACGCGGAAGGTGCGAAATGCGACGGGGTCGGAGTGGCCTGCGAACCCGATGTGACCTTTTCTTTGATCGAGACCTTTCGGGGAGACTTCCATTTGGCTTCGGTCGAATTGATCGATATCCACATCGAGAATCTTGGTGCCATTCAATGTGACCTTGATGGTTTGTCCTCGGACTTCGATCTCTTGATAATTCCAGTCCCCGACAGGTCGTAGGAAACCATGCTTGGCTCCGACACAATGATAAAGTGATCCATGATATTGAAATGGCTTTAGTGGGGCATTTGGATGTTTGGCGTTGTAGCCGTCGCTATCGATGACTTGTAGCTCTAGACCATCTTTTGAAGAGTGGCCGCCGAGCGGTGTTCGCAAAGCGATACCATTGTTCCCTGCGGGAGGTAGTTTAAACTCGACACGCAAGATGAAGTTTTCGTACTCCTCTTTGCTAAGCAAGTCACCTCCCTTTCCTTGCTTACAAACGATAGCACCCTCTTTGACTTCGTAGTTGTTGATTGCACCAAGCCAGTTGCTAAGGTCCTTGCCATTGTTTAATTCAACAAAGCCGTCGGCATCCTTTGAAGCCAAATACTTGTTAGCCTCCTCGGCCGAGATCTCGCGAATAAAAATGTTTCGCCAACGGATCTCGCTCCCGTGGGTTTGCAGTTGGATCGGCCCTTTCGGATAGACTGGATCCATCATGTAACCGTTGGGGGCTTTCTTCGTATCTCCATTTTGCTGTTTCTGCTTTCCATAAGCGACATATCCACTCTTTTGATTGGCAAAGAAGTTTTCAAGCACCGCATTATCAACAACCTTTTCTCCGTTGAAGACGACCGTGACTCGTTCGCCAATCATGGTCATTTTTAATGAGTTCCATTCGCCAAAAGGTTTGTCCATTTTCTTGGATGGATCTTTGCCGGGAGTGCCTTTACGATTGTTCCAAAGACCGCCGGATCCTTTGGCTCTTCCGAGACCGTCCGGGTCTTCTTGATTGGGGTCCCAAATCTGTACTTGAGGAATCCCACGCAGGTAAACGCCGCTATCCCCCTTGGGTAGTGCTTTGTATTCGAGATGCAACTCGAAGTCGCCGTAGTCTTTCTCTGTTGTCAAATAGAGGCCATTGCCATCGTTGACCAGTTCTTGATTCTCCACTTTCCAATGGGCCAAGAGATGCTCATTGATAGGATTCCCTTTCTTGTCAACAAGACCACCTTCGATCGATTGTTTCTTGTACTTCGTTTGTTCTTCCGAAGACATCGCCCAAAGTTCTTGTGGATCGCGAGTGCCCCAGCCATACCAACCTGCAAGATCGACGCCATTAAAAAGCGGTGTGAATCCTGTGGGCGGAGTTTGTTGTGCTGCTGTTGGTTTGCAACAAGCGAGGATCGCAACGACAGAAATATGCAGTAACACGTTCGGAATGGATGCTACTAGTTTCTCAAAGTTCATTCTCACAATAGGCTCCTTTTTGTGGAGGGTGTTTCGATGTGCAATCTGTATTTGTTTCGCACAGAGTAGATAACATACTCGATTAGCGTTCACAAATATACCAAACCGAGACATGAAAACGTTGGGAGAAAGAACTCAGCAGCACTTAACCGAGAAAGGCGTTGCTTCTTGGGGATTGGATCATGGCGATCTATCGAGCGAAATCAATTGACGCTCGGTGCCGAAGCCGAAAGAGGCAACGTATTGACGGGCCAGCCCAATGCCCACTGCAATTGTAGTTGGGATCGATTGTAATCCGCGACAGCCTTTAGATAAGCTCGTTCGGAAGCTTCAAGAGCCTGGATCGCTTGAAGAACTTCTATGGGTAGCCCTTTCCCATCTCGAATTCTATCGAGATTGCGTTGATAAGAATCGCGAGCGCGAGATATCGCCGTCTGTGCCAACTCGATCTGTTGTTTGCGAATGCCCACTTGAATATTTGCCTCGGCTACTTCTTGGGCCACTTGGTCCATGATCCGGAGTTTGGCAAACGTGGCCTGTTGAACTTGTGCATTGCGCTGGCGCCGAGCGGCACCTTCGCCGAATCCGAGGTTGCGAGTTTCCCATACCATCAACGCGTCGACGTCGTATCGTCCGCCAAAGTTCTCGGCGTTGTTCCCCAGCCCGCCTCCAAAGCTTGTCGAACTAAAACCCAGGAGAACGCTTGGTACAAAGGGTGCGTATTTTTCTCGCTTGTAAGCTTCGCAAGCGGCAGCGACTAAGGCTTGTGATTCCTTGAGCTCAGGGCGTGCGGAAAGTCCGGTTGAGATAAGCGATGGCTCATCAGGGATCTGCGGCATCATTTCCAGGGGGACAACCACAGAGTCTTGCGGCAATATGGAAGAGGACATCGGGATACTCAACACGCGAGCCAATCGCGTTGACGCGACTAACTGGCGTTCACGCACAGCCAACTGACGCGTTTGCAGTAACGACAATTCTGCAGCAGTTCGGTCCGCGTCCGACTTCAATCCTTCACCAGCTTCAGCAAAGTTCTCGGTAATGTCGACCAGATCAGAAGTCCGCGAGGCTGCCGCTGCAACAATCTCGGCATCTTGGTACGCTTCGAGTAGATCGATGTACGCGATGCCGCCATGAAGGAGTTGTTGGTTGATCACAGCAGAGGCTGAATGTCCATTTGCCCAAGCGGTCTTCTCCACTGCTTTAGGCAAGAATATTGCGTCGGCCAAATGAAACTGAGCGACGATACCCGGTCTGGTCGGGGACCCAGCAGCAACAGCCCCAGCGCCAAGTCCATAGTTCATCGAGTTAAGATCGACATCGACAATCGCTCCTTGCACATCTTGGTAGTTTCCGTCACGACGTCGGTAGTTGAAACCCGATTGAATGCTGGGCAGCCACATGACTTTGGCTCGATCTAGCTGGGCGTAGGCTTCTTGAACCCGCCACTGTGCAAAGCCGACGACGGGATGTTGGCCGCCGATCATCGCAAGCGCTGTTGGTAGATTGATCGGAATGCTAGAGTTGTTGGGAATTCCTTCTTCGGGGACTGAGTCGGTTGAAGGTCCTTCGTTCGGAACGACAACTGAAGAAGCTACGGTTACAACGGCGTTGGATAGTGACTGCTCCGGAGTTACAGCAGCAGATTCGCTATCTTCTGAGGAACCTGCGACATGCGAAGCTGTCTGATAAGAGACCGTTTGAACTGCGATACCTCGGTTG
Source organism: Pirellula sp. (assembly GCA_021300155.1). Lineage (GTDB taxonomy): Bacteria > Planctomycetota > Planctomycetia > Pirellulales > Pirellulaceae > JBKCUI01. The sequence goes on along the minus strand of JAJTID010000216.1, from coordinate 5,972 downwards.
TTAGGCTCGTTCGATCCAAGCTCGGTAGTGTTGGAACGGTAGGCTAAACCGGAAACCACTGTCGGATGCTTCTGAACATTGGTTCCTGGATTCGTTGACGCACAGCCAGCCAGAAATGTAAAGCCTAGCATGGCTGCCGCCAAGAATCGTAGTTTTCGCTTCATGTCGTCATGACCCCTAGTTCGCGGAGCAAGTCCGTCTATTCCTTCTTTGATGGTTGATTCGACCATCCTCGAATATGCAAATAGCGGTTGTAATAAAGAAAGCGAGGTTTCGACTCGTGGAACATCGGTCGCAGCGATTAGAATGGGCGTTCCTACCTGGCGAACTTTGCCATTTGGCTAAACGGAATTGGTGGAGACGGCGAATCAATCGATCCGTTGTTCGCGGACGAACACGAAATCATCATTTCATGCAACTCATACTTTCTGCCATGCGTCGCCCGGCGACCGTCATGGTGCTCGTTCTAAGCTTGGCTCTTGGCTGCTTCATGGCTATCGGTCCGTCGGTATTTCAGCATTACAAATTGCCTTACCCAACTGGTTTGCCCAAGGGGATGGAAGTCGACATCTTCCCAAAGTTAAACCTTCCGGTCATCTACGTTTGCCAGCCGTTTGGCGGAATGGACCCCGCGCAGATGGAAGGCTATTTGACGAACTACTATGAGTATCACTTTCTTTACATCAGCGGTATACACCACGTAGAGTCGCGCAACGTGCAAGGTACGGCACTCATGAAGCTGTACTTCCATCCTGAAACCAACATGGCTCAAGCGATGGCGGAGACGATCAACTACGTAAATCGCTCGCAAGCGTTTATGCCACCAGGAACGGTATCTCCGTTCGTCATGCGATTCGACACGGGTAGCGTTCCGGTTGGCTACCTAGTTCTATCAAGCGATACGCGAAGCATCGCTGAAATCCAGGACCTTGCACTCTTCCGCGTGCGTCCGATGTTTTCGAACCTACCTGGTGTTTCGGCTCCGCCTCCATTCGGAGGTAGTGCTCGATCGATCGTCATCACAGTCGACCCTAAAAAGTTGCAGTCGTATAGCATGTCACCGGACGAAGTGATCGTAGCCCTGACGCGGGGTAACTCCCTCAGTCCGTCTGGCAATGTTCCGATCGGTGACTCGTACCCAATCGTTCCTGTGAACTCGGTGGTCAAGGATCCACAGCAGTTGGGATCGATCCCTGTTCGCATGGGGGAGAATCCAGTCTTCATCCGCGACCTTGGCGTCATTCAAGACTCGGCCGACGCGCCTGCAGGCTATGCGTTGGTCAACGGCCGCCGGGCGGTCTACATCCTCGCGACAAAGCGGGCTGAAGCCTCGACGTTGAGCGTCATCAACAATATCAAGGAAGCCATTCCTAAAATGAAGGAAGCACTCGGTGCCGATGGTGAAGGAATCGATGTGCGCTTTGAGTTCGATCAGTCACACTATGTTACCAGGGCTGTTGGAGGTGTGGTGACTGAGGGGGTACTGGCAGCGACGCTGGTCGGATTAATGATCTTGCTGTTTTTGCGAGACTGGCGAAGCTCGTTGATAGTTGTGCTCAACATTCCGCTGGCAATTTTCAGTTCGATATTGGCGTTATGGCTCACGGGCCAAACGATCAACTTGATGACCTTGGGTGGATTGGCTTTGTCTATTGGTATTCTAGTCGACGAGGCAACTGTCTCGATCGAGAACATTCATTCCCATTTGCAACGTGGTGTACCACTGGCGCGGGCTGTACGGGATGGTTCGACGGAAACCGTCATCCCTCGGTTGCTGGCTATGCTTTGCATCTTGGCCGTTTTTGTTTCATCGTTCTTCATGCAGGGAGCGGCGCGAGCGTTATTCGTACCGATGTCCTTGGCGGTTGGTTTCTCGATGATCGCATCGTACTTTCTCTCCAGTACGTTTGTGCCGGTAATGGCGGTCTGGCTACTCAAGACTTCCGATGGGCATCATACGAAGCGGACGGCCTTTGACAAACTGCGTGAAAGTTATGAAGGAGTCTTATCTCGGCTTGTGACGCTGCGATGGATCGTGGTCCCTGTGTATTTGGCGGTGTGTTTCGGAGTGATTGCTTGGATAACACCCCAATTGGGACGTGGAGTGTTTCCTGTCGTCGATGCGGGGCAATTTCGTCTTCGTATGCGTGCTCCAGATGGGACGCATATTGAGAAGTCAGAAGCATTGGCCAAGCAGGCATTGCAGATTATCGGCGATGAATTGGGGCCAGCGAGTATCGAGCTAACACTTGGCTATGTTGGCATGATTCATTCCAACTTTCCTGTGAATGCCGTATATCAATGGTCGCGAGGTCCCGAGGAAGCGATTCTGAACATAGGCCTCAGCGAAGGATTGCAATTATCGGACGAGGTGATGAAAGAGCGAGTGCGAGAACGGCTCGCCAAAGAGATGCCCGATGTTCGATTCTCCTTTGAGCCATCCGACATCGTAAACGAGGTCATGAGTTTTGGTTCGCCAACTCCTATCGAAGTCGTGGTGAGTGGAGCAGACTTTACGAAGAATCGCGAGTTTGCCGAGAAGCTCAGAAGGGAATTGGCTCAAGTGCCTGCGCTTCGAGACCTGCAACTCGGGCAATCGATGGACTATCCGACGATTCAAGTGAATGTCGATCGCGAAAAGGCTGGTATGGCTGGCCTGATGCCTATCGATGTTTCGCGAGCTTTGGTAACGGCAACTTCATCCAGTCGCTTCGTTGTTCCGAACTACTGGGCAGACCCCAAGAGTGGCATCGCTTATCAGGTCCAGGTGGAACTACCTCGCCCTGTTGTACGATCACCGTTTGATGTCGAGACGATCGGTTCCGTGGCTCAGCTCGGTCGCATACCTCTTCGCAAGACAGCGGACGGCCAAGTACTCATTCAAGATGTAGCAACGCTCGAACGCGGCACGATGCCAGGGCAGTACGATCGATACAATATGAAGCGTCAAGTCACGCTGACCGCAAACATTGCGGGTAGTGATCTTGGCTCCGTTTCTACGCTGGTTCGAAGAGCGATAGCACGCGCAGGGGATCCGCCAACTGGTAGCATGGTGGATGTACGAGGCCAGATACCGCCCATGCAAGAAATGCAATCGGGATTATCGATCGGATTGCTTCTGGCCATTATGGTCGTATTCCTTCTCCTCACTGCGAATTTTCAATCGATTCGTCTATCACTGGTTACCGTTTCAACGATTCCTGCTGTTGTCATGGGTGTCGTAATGATGCTCTATCTGACGAATACGACGGTCAACATACAGTCTTTCATAGGCGCGATCATGGCCGTTGGGGTGGCGATGGCAAATGCAATTTTGCTGGTGACATTCTCCGAGAAACGGCGCAGCGAAATGAACGATGTGAAGACTGCAGCGGTGAGTGGTGCAAGCAGTCGATTGCGTGCAATTCTCATGACGAGTTTGGCCATGATCGCAGGCATGTTGCCGATGGCATTGTCGTTGGGAGAGTCAGGTCAACAGAACGCACCACTGGGGAGGGCGGTCGTTGGCGGCCTCTTGACCGCGACGGTAGCCACGTTGTTTTTACTACCACTTTTCTTTGCGATGCTACAGTCGAAAGCAAGCCTCAAATCGGCTTCGATGGACCCAGACGATCCCGAAAGTCGTTATTTCGCAAGCTAGGCACAATACAAATTCTTACGCAGCGTAACCAGTATGAACAAAAAACAAATAAGCAGTTCCTTCATCTCTTCCACGTTGTTGATCGCTATGGCGGGATGTGGCTCGAACCAAGTCGAAGGACCTGAAACCGGCACGACTATCGCAACAACAGTCTCATTGGATCGAGTCACCGCCGGCATTCCTATTCGGAAGACACTGCAGCTATTCACCGAGCAACCGGGGCGTGTCGTTGCGTTTGAAGAAACACCGATCCTCGCGAAGCTTCCAGGTTATGTCGAGTCCGTGCTGTTTGACATTGGGGACAAAGTTTCCAAAGGTCAAGTGCTCGTACGGATTCATGCCCCGGAGTATAAGGACCAACTCGAACAAAAACGTGGTTTGCTCGGGCAGGCTGAAGCTCAAGTCAAACAGGCCGAAGCTGCATTCGTCGCCGCGGAAGCTGCCTCGAACTCGTCAAAGTCCATGGTGGCTCAAGCGGAAGCGGGCGTTGGAAGGACGGATGCAGAGTATGCGCGTTGGGATTCAGAACTCAAACGAATCCAACAACTGGTGAGCAAAGGTTCTGTCACACCAAAACTTGCCGATGAGACATCGAGTCAATTCCAATCTGCCAATGCCGCTCGCCACGAAGCTTTGGCCCACATTGAATCAGCCAAGGCTCAGCGACGCGAAGCCGAAGCGAGAGTATTGACCGCACAGGCAGACATCGAAGTGGCAAAATCCAAACTGCGCGTCGCTCAGTCGGAAATTGCACAAGCCGAGACGATGTTGAACTACATGGAACTGACGGCACCATTTGACGGATTCGTCACAAGCCGGCATGTCGATGAAGGTCACTATGTGCAGCCAGCAGGGGCTAGTAATGCGAAACCATTGCTGACGGTTGCAAACGTCAGTAAGGTGCGTGTTTTCGTGAACGTCCCTGAAAGCGAGGCTGTTTGGGTCGACGCAGGTTTTGGTAATGCGAATAAAGGAGACCCTGTAACAATTCTGTCGCCGTCGTTACCAAATGGAAAAATAGAATCGCGTGTTACAAGAACGAGCCTTCAGCTCGATCCTCAGAGTCGAACTCTCTCGGCTGAAGTCGACATAGACAACAATGATTTGAAACTGTTGCCTGGTGCATTCGTGACGACAAAAATGCTGCTAGAGAAGCGTGAGAATGTACTCGTCTTGCCAACTGGTGCCATTGTTAAATCGGCCGAGGGGACCAAATGCTGCGCCGTATTCGACGGAAAAATTCAGCTTCTACCGATCATACTTGGGCTACGTGTCGGAGACGAAGTTGAAATTACTTCGGGGCTTGTCGGTAGTGAGACGATCGTTCTCCTACGCGCCGGTTCTCTGCAAGCTGGCCAGTCAGTAGAGTTGATTCGAAAATGACGTAGGAGATCTGCACAAATGCATGACTCGACAGCGCGGCAGAGCGTGGCTGTGACGTTTACTAATTTTTGTCGGTTATCCGTAAGAACGTAAGAAGCGAAGCTTAGGAATTTCGAACATTTCCTTTCCGATGGTTTTACGGAGGCAAGATTGCTATACTTGAAGAGTCTCACTTACAGAGACCGTAGTTTTTGTCGTTGGCTAGAAAAGAGGGTTTACTCATGTCAATTTTGAAACTCGTTGGTGTTGGGCTTTTTGGAGCAGGATGTGTTGTTTCCGCGTTGATGTATCGTGAATCCTCGTCAGGTTCGTGCTGTCCATTCAGTGGGGGCTCCATGGTCTCGTCCGAGGCCGCCAGTGCGTGCTGCAATGCCACCAGCTCGTACTGCGATTCAGGGGCTGCTAGTTGCATTGGGTGTCCATCCGACGATGCAGATTGCACTGCGCAATGCCCTTCCAGCGTTGGCCTTGCACGGGCGAGTGAAGTATCCGACAGTACTGCTCAAACGGACAGTACTGCTCAAACGGACAGTACTGCTCAAACGGACAGTACTGCTCAAACGGACAGTACTGCTCAAACGGACAGTACTGCTCAAACGGACATCGGCGATGTATCAACTGCCTTGTCTGATGGCGGTGCGACACCAACCCAATCGTTGACCATCGATTTTGCACCAGCGAGAGAAGAAAAGTAATTGAGCCGTGCCGGCAAGATTACTTGCTGGAAAGTCAACGCGTCTTCAGAGCTAATTGCAAATACCTCAGAGCTAATTGCAAATAAGCGAATGGAAAAATCAATTCCTGCTGCAAGTTTGTTTTTGAACATGTAGCATGGCGAATTGAATGGGGGGCGAGTCACATACCAAAAACCTACAGGTCTGCTTGATTGGGGGGTGAGCGTTCGAGCTTGATGTGTAATTTGGTTTGATCAAAGACGAGATAGCTCAGT